>NZ_CBVJ010000119.1 GCF_000513275.1 Paenibacillus gorillae
TCATAGGCAATTACTTATTACTTTCAACTAGCAAATTTACGATAATATCCAGCTGTTGTTCCACAGAGATCGGATCACTGTAAAGAAATTGATCAAAATCAATAGGATAAACTTTACCCGATTTCCCTGCCGGTGTATGCCGGATAAGCTTTTCCGCTTCCTTCATTTCTTGCTCCGCCCCTTTATTTACAGCGAGGAGTAACCGGTCACCTATGAAATCAGGGATTACCTCCGCAGATATTTCCCACGTTTCTCCGTTAATGACGTCAGCCTCTACTTTTTTCGTTGGCTTCAAGCCTAAATATTTGTAGATGATGTTGCCTCCCAGATTGGTATCACCATAAATATAAAACGCGCCCGGACGAACATTCAGAATTGAGAAGGTTTCATCATCTCCAATGAGCGGGCTAATCTTCTCCTTGTAATCGGCTACTTTTGCCGCAAATGTCTCATTCCACTGCTTGGCTTCCTCCTGCTTGCCGAGAATATCGCCAAACATTGCGACATCCTTAATCGGATCATTGTACTGCTCCACAACAATCGTTGGTGCGATTTTGCTGAGCGCTTCGTACCCGCCCTCAAATACTTCCGCAAATGGTCCAGTAGTAACAATCAGATCAGGCTCCAGCGCCAAAATTTTCTCCGCATCAGGCGGAACGCCAACATCTCCAATATCGGATACATCGCTTAGCAACGGATTTTTCAGAACGAAGCTAGTCGTGCCTACCGGCTTCACCCCAAGCGCCATTAGTTCTCCCAAATGAAATAGACTGACCACACGCTGCGGTTTCACCGGAATTTCTGTTTGAACCTTCAAATGCTCATAGATACGCGTTTCCGCAGTTGTGCTGTTCGCAGCAGCAGTATCATCTGTTGATGCAGGCAAGGAGGTTGGCGTACCTGTATTGCTGCCTGCCTGACATGCGCTCAGAAGCAAGGCTGTGCATAATAGCATCATTGCTCCAAACGTTGGTCTTGAAAATCTGAACATCGATGTGTCCCCTTCCCCACTCTGTTGATAATAAATCTCATTCTCATTATGGGAAACTAGCTTTGGAGTTACAATAGACGAATTTAACAAACGGAATGGATTATACTGAACAGACTGCCGATTGTCCTCACGATACTGAAGCGGAGAGCTTCCCGTGTGCTTTTTGAATAAGCGGCTGAAATAATAAACATCGGTATAGCCAACGCTGCTCGCTATTTCTTGAATACGAGCCTCTGACCGCAGCAAGTACTGCTTCGACTTATGGATACGGATATGAATCAGATATTCAATTGGACCTAATCCGATCTGGCTTTTGAACAATCGAGACAAGTAGCTCGCGCTGCAGCTGTACATTCCGGCCAACTCCTCAACAGCAATCGGCTTCTTGTAATGCTCATGAATATATTGAATCGCTTCGGTTACGATATTAGGCCTGCTGTTCTGCAGGGCTAGCGTGCGGATCTGACGCATGACCTCAAATACAAATGGAAGAAAGATAGACTGTGCCTGCAGCTTGTCAATCGAAGCGGATTGCTGCCACAAGCGAAACATGGTTTGACACTTTTCCTGAAGAGGCAGCAGCGCATAAGGAGTGAAAGCATAGGATTTATAGAAAAAGCTTTCTTGATCTTCAAGCGGAACACACTCGGCTTTATACAGGATCATATAGCAGCCAAAGTCATTTCCCAACGGCGTAATGTCTAGCTCCGCCCCCTTCCCTCCGTGCAAAACGTGGGGTCCTCGGGCCCTGTGGACCGTTCCCGATAGACTGACTCTTGCCTCGCCGTGGGTAGTAACTAGAAAAAAGCTGGTATGCGCCACATAACGATCAGGCAGCGTTCCATTGTCCATACGGTATTGTTGAATATCCAGTAATTTAGCAGCGGTCTGGCTCCACCGTTCGATATGGGCTTCCCAATCCATACTTTCTTCCCCTCTCACTGTATTGGCAGCTAGAAATAGCTTAGCAGGCCTTGCTCCCATCAAAAACTCAAACTATTAAGCCATTGGGTCAATGCCGAAAGCGGCCCCATTCTAACCTCTTCTTCAACAGAAATCGCATCCTCAGGGTAGTCTGTTATGATACCATCGACACCCATGCTGAAGAATCGTCCCATGCTGTCTGTGCTATTTACGGTCCAGACATAGAGCCGCTTGTGATGCCGTCTGACCGAAGCGATGACCGATTCTTTAACCATATATTCTTCCATCACGACAAAATCGGCATTAATCTGCCCCATATCCGGAACACCGGCGAACATAATATAACCCACCTGAAGCTCAGGTGCCGCGGCTTTGACTTGCTGCACGATTTCATAATCCAGCGACTGCACAACACATTCCTGTTCAAAATCATTCTCGCGGACGATCCTTGTAAAGGTATCCACCAGATTTTTTTCCATACCATGTGTTTTGATTTCAATGTTCAGTTTGATTTTGCCTCTAGCCATATTCATCACTTCTGCCAGACTGCTGATTCGTCCTGTGAGGTCCCCCTGCTTCACTTCCAGCTTACGCAATTCATCCATGGTCAGGTCATACACCTGTGCATGGGTACCTGTCAGACGCTTCAAATTGGTATCATGAATGACGGCAAGGTCGCCGTCCTTCGTTTCTAATACGTCGATTTCCGCAAAATCCGCCTTCGCATCAATAGCACCCTGTATGGCTTCAATCGTATTCTCCGGCCCCTTAGAAACGTAGCCCCGATGGGCCATAATCTCGACCTTTTTATCTGCCATCTGTATTTCATTAAAGGCCGGCAGCAGGGCAAGTGCCGCTGCAACAACGGTAATGGAGCCAAGTACGATAATCTTCCTTTTATGCTTATGCAGCAATCCTTTCCCCGTGAAAAGATCTTTCAAACCCCTGGACTCCGGAAGCTGCAGCACGGCATGGCCCGGGTCCGCTTTCACCATGTAAAGCCGAGTAATCGTGGCCATATAAAGTGGCATAGAAAATAGAGTAGCCAGATAGAAGGATAGTAAAGCACTCTTCAAAGCGACGACTCGCACAACGCCAGTAAATACCGTCTGCCGCTCCCATAGGGTGTATAGAAGACCAACAGCTCCCACAATAACTAGAGCCAGCAAAAGAACAACTAGCAGATATAGCAGCAGCACCGACAGCATGACGACTGCTATGCGGATATGTCTTTTTTTAAGAAGTGCAGCACTTTTTCTCGCCGCCTTCCGAAAGCCTGCTACCCCCTCGATCACTACAAAATGAAGCAAGAAGGTCCAGCGAACATTGAAGTACAATATAACCCCCAATACGCCGATAAGCAGCAGTGTTCCCTTGCCTGTTTTCACCAGCTCTCCCGTAATAAAATTCGGAATGGCCAAAGAGGGCAGCAGCGAAGAGCCAAGGCCTGCACCAAGCGGAAGAAACAACAGCAGATAGACCGCCATCCCCAGAAAACCATATTTAAACAGGGACGGAAGATAGGATAGCGACTGTAAAAACGCCGGAACCAGTCCGACCCGCTGCCTTTTGTGACCGTAATACGACAGAATAATTAGAACCGAGAATTCTATAAAAATGAGCAGTGTGGCGACAGGAATCAGAATCAGCATGCATAATAGGCCATACTTGCTCATTGCAAATTGCAGCAGCTCGTAATTGGTAGCTCCAGCAAACCCGCCTAAGCGGAGAAATCCGCGAAATATGGCGGAAATAGCCGGAATAAATATAAATAACGTTAACGTCTTATACAGAAGCTCGAAAATTAGAATTTCCCGGTATGAAAAAGCAAGAATCCGAAATATATCAGTAATCTGCTTATGTAAGGGAATCTTTGATGACTTGTTCATTATTGTACACCTGCTTATTGAAGAATCGTTCATGAGCTAGCAGACTTTAGAAATGCCAGATGGTTTATTCTTATTTTAGCAAAAGATCGAAGAACATTGTAATACGGGGTGATCCCTTTCATTATCGTTTCCCTGAAACAGCAAAAATCGCTACCTCAGGAGGTAGCGGATTTACATTTAACCGTTTATAACGAAAATCAAACCTATGCCGATGAAGAGACACAAGGGGGAGTACAATAATGTGTCCCATTTGGCAAACAAGGTTCCTTTCTGTTTCTTAAAGAAGCCAATCCAGCGAAAATCCCCAACGGTTCGCAGGAGGAATACGCCTGATAAAATCCATCCTCCATAACGAAATAACCAATCAGGGAATATCAGCCTCTCCATAACTTCTCCAAGCTCTAACACAAACAAACCCGCTGCTGCTAGTGCCACCGCTACAACGGCTGTAGCCATTTTGGTCGGCCGAAAATTTATTTTCGAACCATCACTTGGAATCGCCGCCAGAAGCCCTCTCCTCCCGCCTGCCACCCAGTACAGATGAATTCCGCTCAATACAAACAGAATGATGCCTATAACCCCAGCGAAGATACTCGCCATCATACTCCCCCCTTATATCCCCAGTAATTGCGCCCGCAGCATGCTAATATGAAGATTTAGTTCTTCATCATCAACCTGACTCTGCTTGAAACGTTCATACCATCCCAAATAATAGTGATATAGAAGATGAGACTTTTGCTCCGCAGCTTCGGGATCCAATCCAGCTTTTCTAAAGAGTGCCGCAGCATAGCTCATTCTCGTTTGCTCGATCGTTTCAAGCATGGTATGAAAGGCTGGCGCCTCCGCACTCAGCTTCCTTAAATAAAATAAAAAATCGCCTTTTCGTGTCACAGAGAACATCTGGATCAGCATCCCCGTAATTTGATCCTCTGCCTTCTCAGGCTCGGATGAATTTAGGATAACCTGTTGTGTCGATAATTCGACCCATCGTTCTATCAATCGTGATATAAACTCATTCCGGTTTTTGAAGTACCAATAGAAGCTGCTCTTGCTGCAGCCCAACTCTATAGCCATTTTTTCAATGACTAAGCCATTTACTCCGCCTTCTGCAAATTGCCTCATTCCTATTTCAATCCATTGAAGTTCAGTGACAATAACTTTTGGAATCCTGCTCGCCCCCTCTTCTGTACGATACCGTCTAGAAAGAGTTTACTTGAATTCTCTGAAGCTTGCAATATCTGTACGGCATCGTCCATAAAATCGCCCCCTTTTCTACGCAAAAAAGCCAGCCTTCTGCGGCTGGCCTCGACACTTCTGCTTATTGCTTATTATTTAATTGCTTATTCAGCTCTCTGAACCGCTCGTTGTGAGAAGAAACATAAGCCATTCCGGGCGCTTCCGGATCAAGATACCGTTTCGCGCTATTGATGGCCAGAGCCGCATCATTGAATGCACCGGCAATCAGCCTCACCTTGCTCTTATGCGTAACACAGTCGCCTGCACCAAAGATGCCCGCCATGTTCGTCTCCGCTTGCTCATTCACAATCAGCCCATTTTCACCAATATGAAGCCCCCAATTTAAGAGTGACCCGTAGTTACCTCTATAGCCATGATTGATAATGACAGCATCAACGTCCAGCCGCTCGGTTTCATTGGTCGTCATATGAGCAATTGTAACCTGCCGAACTTGCTCTCCTTGTCCATGCAATTGAATAATTTGATAGGGTGTTCGGATATTCGTCAATTCATGAATACTGGCTACATTCCGTTCCATAGCCCGAAATTCACTGCTGCGATGAACAACCGTTACACGCTCCGCCACTTCAGCAAGCTCAAGCGCCCAATCCACTGCTGAATTGCCGCCGCCGGAGATGAGTACATGCTTATTACGAAAGCTATTTACATCCTGAACCGTATAATAAAGGTTGGTGAGCTCATACCGGTCCGCACCTTCAATATCCAGCTTCTGCAGCTCTGTAATCCCGCGTCCAGCAGCTATAATAACCGTTCTAGTGTAATGCTGTTGCCCTGTGTTCGTCTTTAATGTGAAGGTTCCATCTGCCTGACGCTGCAGATCGTCCACCCGTTGATTAAACACAAGTGTCGGTTCAAAGGTTAACGCTTGACCCGCGAGATATGAAATTAGCTTATCGCAGCGAATAGGGGGAATACCGCCTACATCCCAAATCGTCTTTTCCGAGTAGGTATGCAGAAATCCGCCCAACTCCCCTGATCCCTCTATCAGCTTAATCTTCATATTACGCATGCCGCCGTAAAATGCTGCATACATACCAGCCGGTCCGCCGCCAATGATCGTGACATCGTACAGCTCATCGTTATTCATAATCCGTAATCTCCTTTTTGCTGGCCGACTTTACTATTGCTGTTTGCCTTCAAATATGGAGACAACTTCATCTATTGCATAACTATCGGCAAGCGGAGCCATACCCAGATTAAACCACTCCTTGCCTCCGACCATATAAACGTGATTCGCTTTGACAGCTTTCATGTTTTTCCACAATGAGCTGTTCAGTATGTGAGAATATTTCTCCTGCAGCTCAGCCTTTGTCTCATCATCAAGCTGTACAATGATATGGTCAGCATCATACTCCGGAAGCACTTCCAGCGAAACGGTCAGCGTAGACTCATTCTGCGGGTAGTTATCGACTGGTTTTAGACCCAATTGATTATGAATAAAATGGCCTCGGTCAATATTCGGTCCATTAATAATGATGCCATTGTCCATTATCCGCAAATACAGCACGGTCTCATCCTTAACCAGTTCGTCAAGCCGCGCTTTCGCTTTCGCTTCTTTATCTTTCAAATCTTCAATAACTTTCTCAGCTGCATCCTGCTTACCCAGAACTTCGCCAATATCTCGAAGTTCATCTCTCCAGTCATCTCGTTGCGGCAGAAGCACGGTTGGTGCAATTGCGGACAGCTGATCATAATCCTTCTCAGACCACCATGCAGGGGCAAGAATCAAATCCGGCTCACTATCCAAAATCATTTCGAAATTTGGTGTTTTTGCAATTCCCATTTTCACCGTATCTTTAAACGGCTGCTCCAGATAACTCTGAAATTCCTCATGATAATTTTGCACAGCAACCGGAGTTACGCCTAGCGCGTACAAAAACTCGGGATAGACAACAGAAAGTCCAATCACCCGCTTAGGCTCGGCTGGAATTTTAATCTCTCCCTTTTCACTCTTCACCATTCTCGTCGTTGGACTGGAAGGACTTGCTGCAGGATCCGTCGCATTGGACGACGAAGCAGGTGATTCTGATCCAGAAGCAGTACCTTCCCCCTTATTGTTGACAGCACCGCACGCCGTTCCTACCAGCATTAACACCATTATAAATAAACCAATCTTCCACTTGTGTTTCATTTACTAATCCCCCTACTACTATTTGTAATGAAAACATCTACTAAACGCAGTCAATAGATGTTGATTATCATTATCATTAGTTAGTAGTATAGTTCATTTTCTTATGAGGTAATACTGATGAAACGGACTTTATTTCATGTACGATCCCGCCACAGCTTCAGCACCTCGTCGAGCATCAGCTCATTGGTAAAGGCCGTATACTCGGTCCATGGATAAACCGGCAGCACATCCACACGACCATTTCGAACTGCTGGAATAGCGCGCCATTGCTCCGATCGCATAAGCGATTGCTTGCTTATTGTTGGATGGACGTTCTCATCTACGAACAGCAATAACCGATCGGCATGATACTTACCCACCTGAGCAATTGTAATCTGCCGATTCTTCTCGATGTCTTCGACACCTGCTGCTGGCTGCATGCGTAAATCATCATAAAATACAGTACTTACGCTTCTTCTCCCTAGAATTTCGGCCCCTGCTCCGTTAATTCTCAATACAAGGAGGCGATCCCCATGAATGTCCGGTGTGATCTGCTCAGCTACAAAACGAGCCCTCCGTTCGTAATGCTCAAGCCAAGCATCCGCTGCGCCTCTTTTGTTAAGAAACTGAGCGATAAGAGTCAAATGGCTGCGCCAATCCATTTCCTCACCAGGAAGCAGTAACACAGGTGCAATATTCCGAAGACCTGCTTCCTCCTCCATAGTTGTCAGATTATCCAAACCAATAATGAAGTCGGGAGCCGCAAGCTTAAGCTCTGTTAATTTTAGCGAAGTATCTGTGCTTAAGGGCAGAACGTTATTCCGTTCGAACTTTCTATTATAATAATCGGTCCATGGATGATCGGAGGGTGCAGCGCAAGCTATAACCTTCAGTGCAAGCAATTGCCCGATAATCGCTGGATGGTAGGCTACGATTCTCAACTTGCAATTTCTCATAAACGCTGCGGGAGGAATGCCTGATACCTGTGTGAATTTCCGTCTAAAGTAGGCATCATCATGGTAACCAACATGCCTTGCAATATCCTTGAGCCGGTATTGCCCGCCTGAACGCATAAGCTGCTGTGCCTGACTAATTCGATAAATGGTCAAATATTCAATCGCACTGCAGCCATATCTTTTTTTGAACAGCCTCATAAAATGCCTTTCGCTCATCCCCGCAACTTTGGTCAAGTGCTCGATCTTTAAATCCAATTGATAGTGCTCTTCAATGTAGCGTTTTGTATGCTCAAGCGCGGCTTCCGAATCACGTTCCTTCAGCAGCAGAGCATCTTCCAAAATCATATACAACAGCTCTTGAAAATAAATTTGCCCGCGGAAACGTTTCAGCACGTCTTCATCTCTGCGCAGATGTTCAGCAATCCGTTCGCATAATACGATTATGGATACTGGCGATGAAGCAATGACCTCCCCTTTTACAGGAAAAGACTCCTCTTGTCTCACTCTATCTGTGTAGTCGCCAGTGACGCCATCATCACTAATTACATCGAAACGCAATTCATAAAAACCGCGCTCATCAAAAGACTGGAGGAACCCTTCAACAAGTTGTCCAGGTGAACACACATAGCTCCTGCCCTCACGCAACTCAATAAAACGCCCATCAATCGTTAGCCAGCCTTGACCGCTCGCGACGACTATCATCATATAGGATTTAAGAAACTGTACTCTTAGCTCCCACTCATTTGAACTGTTCTTTCTATTTATATGCTTCATCTCTCTAACCTTAAAGCACATACCTTCAAGGGAAGCATAGACATGGTTTCCAGCATTCTGTTTCTTGTTACACAAGGAAGCTCACCCGCCCTGGTTTATCGATCTCACGCTACCTAAATCCTGTACTGATTGTAGCACGAACTAGTTGCAAGCGTGGAATCGTAATGTTTTCCTTTGGACTGCGGCGAGTTCCTTGTGGCTCTACAAGATGGCCCGTTAACTATTCTATTTTAATCAAACTAAACTTAGGAGGTTCCCAGCCCTTTGGGAAATCATTCTCTATAGTCTGTAATAGTAATGAAGACAAATTAAAACTAGGCTTAACTTCTACTAAAATAGATTCTGACCAGATAGCTATGATCGTCACTTCGCTGGAATTAATAATTGATTTCCAAATCTTAACGAGAAGGTCATGAATACTAGCATAGATTAATTCTGAATAAGTAATGGGATATAATCTTCTTCCCATAAGACTCTGTCCTTCTAGTAGTAAACGATGAGCCAAAGTTCCCTTGTGATCTTTAGTTACAGAATTTACAGTCTTTAAATATTTAACTGTAGAATGATACCCTTGACCTTTAACCCCGCTTTGATATTCGTCTTGGTATTCCTTCGACTCCAAGAGATTTGCCCACATATACATAGATAAATCTTCAAACCTGCAAAGTTATATATTTCTGCCTTGAAGATCCATTATAGAGGTTAAGGTTTCAATATCTATTCTAAGTTTGTTAGATACTCTAGAGATAGCGTTTATAGGAGTAGCTTCAAAATAAAAATCAGGAAAATGGCCTTTACTTAAAACTTCTAACTTTTCTATTTTAGACTCCACAGATCTATAGTTGATACAAAGCTGATAAAGCTCTGGATTTATTTCCTCTATTATTCTTGAAACCTGAGAAATTCTTGATACATTGATCCCTTCGGAGATCGCATACCTTTTTTAATCATAGGTAGAAAAACCATCTTTGGCCCCTCCTATAATTTCGTTAATTTTATTCAGGTATCTTTTCCTTAGACTCTCGGTGAGGAAGTAGAAGCTCTGCATCCGCATCTCTGACAATTTTATCGGCGTGAATATCATCCTTCTAAACTCATCAAATACGATTTTCAAATCAGCCCCCAAACCAAAATTAGGGTCCAATTGCAATTTTCTTATTGGTATGTCATCAGGATCAAATTCGCTTCCTCCAAGGCCATCTATATGAGTCATACGGCAGCTCTCTCCCCTTGGTTTATATATTTACGATCCAATAAATTCCTATTTAGGATTCACCATCACTTGTAAATAATCCTCCCTATAAATGACTGAAACAGTAAAAATCCACAACCTTGTGTGGTTGTGGATTTTCATGGTGGAGGCGAGGGCGCTTCTAGCGTCGACGACATGCCGTCTGATGTTCCAATATAATAGACTGTCATACACTGTTACATTTCGAATACACAAAAAAGGATTCGAGCTGCGGATAATGGCCTCGAATCATTTTTTGTGTATAATCAGTCGTAACGGATTTTAATGTTTTATGCGTTAGCTTCAGTGACGCTATTGGAAACGAATGCAGCCCACTTTGCATTTACACCATTGGAACAATGGAATGAGATGGTATAATCACCACCGCGCATTCCTCGCGGATAATTCGTCGTACTTCTCCATGTATATGCTTGTCCTGCCGGTATAGTTGCTGCAATATACTCTAACCCTGATGAGTGTGACATCGTAACAGTTAGATTGCTTGTACCATTGTTTAGGAAGTAGAATTTACCATGTCCGTAACCAGCGGGAACCGAGAAATAAGCGGGGACGGTAGAAGTAGCAGCGCTCACAGCTGTGAGCGGCTGTTGGTTACCAACAGCGAACGGAATAACAATTGGTGGCGTTGTCTCATCTGCCGAATTTAGCTGGCTAACTGCTGCTGGAATCGCCAAAGTTGCGGCTAGTGCTAAGGAGAAAAATGCGGATCTTGCTTTGTTTCTCATTTACCATAAACTCCCTCATACAGTAGAATGTTGTATATTAAATATTAACATTATACTTTCTTTTCAGAAAAATAAATGAAAAAAATGGTAAAAAGTAAAAAGGAAGCTGAACCGCCGATCCCTTCCGATTCCTGATATTCTCCTGTCTGAATCATTTATTGTTCCTGTTATTAGCAGTATCAACATCAGGAACAATTTCAAGTCAACGGTGACACAACAACAAATCATCATCGGATGCGATGGATGTGAGATGGAATAGGATTAAATCTTAGTTGGCTAGTAAGGAACTTTTTTTATACATTTTTATGTATATAAATGAATAACGTGCATGAATGACTGCATAAACGGCTGTATATCGGTGCAGAGAAGTGAACAGTCGCTGAAATCCCTTGATACATAAGGATTCTTGACAAAACTACTATCTCGCAAAATATGAATTTTGTGAAGTAGTCAGGCCCTTCTCCAACCCCTGTCCGAAGACAACTTAACACAGGATCTACCAAAACTTTCGATCAGACATCTGGAGAAGTTTTAGCTTCGTTTAATTTTTTGCAGCTCATCCAAGAGAGCAGGCCTATTCCGATAAGTGAGACACAACTGCTCAATGATTCTTTCCGCATGTTCTCCTCCGCCTGCCTTGATAAGATGACGAATAATTCCACATACTTTACGATACTCATTTCGATTCGAAGACTGGGCCGTTTGCTCCAATATGAACTGCGTAAACAATAGAAAAACTTCCTCTGCATGCTCACTGATGAGATGAGGATAGTATTCCAATAAGGCCCGTTTGTGCTTACCAACATATTTCAGCAGTCTTAGCGTCTGTTTTTCTTCAACAAGTATCCGAGTGTATAAGGATGACGTACTCCAATCACTATTATCTTCTAGTTCATCTAATAGCCCCTCGTATCCCGCTTCCCATTCATCCTTGCTATATAATTGTTTTAATCGCAAGTAATAGCTATGCTCACCCGATAATACAAATTCTTTTGCAAGTTCAATTTGTTGGTCCACTTGATGAGTAAGCTCATAAATTTCGTAGCGGTACTTTTTCCATTGATCAACAAGACCCCAATAACCTTTACGCGTATCTTGTCGTTCTCCTTGCTCGACCAGTTCTAGCGCTTTATCAAATTGGAGATCTTTTATTGCGGTCTCAATTGCCATTTTGCGAAAAGCCGTAAAGTGGAGATGATCTTGTAAAAACAATAAGGCCTGGCTGTCTCCTTCAAGCCTTTGAATGACTTGATATCGAAGCGAAGCTGCTTCCTCCACAAAATAGGAACCATATGAAGATTGGCTTCTCTCATGACTTTCCAATTCTCCAATCAGCTTGCTCCACAAATCTTTTTCTGCTGCATTCGTTATTAAGCAAGCGGCGCTTTTCAGGAGAGACAACTGCCACTCATTCCAGCCCTCTAAGCTTTTATGAAGCACTTCTTTCAAGAGCAGTAGAAACAGAGCGGGGCGATCCTTAGTAGAACCATGTTCAATTTGGCTAGCCGCAAGATGTATAACATGCAAGCATTCCTTAATTAGATCGCCTACATAGCCATTAGAATCATCACATGACTGCAATAAATCTACTATCTCATGCATAATGCAAAAACTAATTTCAGCCGCGCGAAGGTGATGGCCGCGTTCTAGCTGCTCCTCTGCCTTCTCCAATATTTGACTAGCACCCTCTATGGCGGAGTAAACATTACGATAAGCAACAAAGCCATGACGATCAGAGAATTTCTTAATAGAAGAACGAATGATTTTTTTATACTGATTTAATCCCTCTTTACTATCGGCATCTATGAATTTTAAAGAGAGTGCTTGCTTCACTTCCTCCATTTCATCATAGAAATCAACAAGCATCGTGATCAACTCATCCTTACTGAGCTTGGACAATTGGTCAGCGATATTCTTTTTAGGAGCAGGCTTGTTTTTAGGGGAAGACTGCGTATTTTCCTTATTGAAAAATTCGTCTCTGATTTCCAACAGCACAGCTGCTGCATGCTTACATACTGGGCCTTTATCATAAGGACAATCGCACAGTATACTGTTCACTTCGCCACGTGAATCAAGCTCAATCTCCACTTCGTAGAGCTCACTGCCCTCCACTTCGGCATGATAAAACCGCGGCTTGATTTCTTCTAGTGAAAGGATATGGCCGTTTTCCCGATAGGCTTCCCCTCGCTCAACAATTATCGGATCGATCCTATTCTCAATCTGTTTCAGCTTGATGCCAATCACCCGGCTTTCTTTAATTGTCTATCCCTATACTAACTAGCCAAACAAGAGTTGGGCAATGGCTAAATTTTGAATTAAACCTCTGCAAAAATAGAAAAACTGCACCTCCACTTGCTAGACGGCGTCTAACAATCGAGGTGCAGCTCACAACTTAGGAAAGAATGCTTCTTCATTTTGTCTCAACGTTAGCCAATTCGGCCTTCTTTTCTGACTCAACCTCGTCGATAATCTCATTCTCCCTATAATAGTCCTTCAATTCATCTTGGACGCTCTGCTCGGCTAACGGCACCTTGTCACGGTAAGCAGCCCGAGTAATCACATGAGCGGCTACTGGAGCTGTCAAAAATACAAAGAAGATTCCCAGAATGAGGCGAATGCTGAAGAAACCGTCGGATATGATGAAATACAGCAAGGTTCCAAGCAACGCACACAGTACACCAAGCGTAGAACTTTTAGAGGCTGCATGAGATCTTGTGTACACATCGGGGAGCCGTACAATCCCGATTGCGCTGATCAAGCTGAAAATCGCTCCGATGAGGATGAGGACGGCCCCGACTACTTCACCTATTTCATCGCTTGCGTTCAATAACAACACCTCTTTCAATAAATCTGGCAAAGGCAACCGTTCCAATAAACGAAAGGATTCCGATCAGCAATATGAGGTCGAAAAAGGCATGCGTGTGCAGCAGCACAGAGAATACGGCAGTACTGGCGATCAGATTAATACCGATGGAATCCAGCGCTTGAACGCGGTCTGCACTGGATGGCCCTTTAATGATCCGATATAAATTGGCTAGTATGGCCAGTGTTAAAATACATAATGCAATGACCAGCACCGTCTTGAATATCATTTTCTCGTCACATCCTTTATCGCTTTTTCAAAGACAGATTTAGATTTTAATACAGAATCCTTGGATTCGGGCATGTTCAGACCGTGAATGTACAGCACCTTTGAATCAGGGCTCACTTCCATAATGACTGAACCTGGCGTTAAGCAAATTAATAAGGACAGGAGCGTAATTTCCAAATCCCCCTCCAAATCCGTTTCCACCTTGAAAATTCCCGGCTTCACATCGATTTTAGGACGGAGCACGTGCTTCATAACCATCATCGCAGATATATTCAGCTCATGGATAAACAGAATGAACAGCTTGCCGATTGCGATTAACGTAAACAGATAAAACGGCGTTTTAAAGAACCGGCGGATGCACATTAAAATAAACAGACCAACAAGGTAACCGCTGATAAAGTTTAATATGCTCATCTCCTCTTGCAGAAACATCCACAAGTAGGCAATGAATATGTTGAGTAGCACCTGAACGGGCATGGCTGTTTCCCCCTTTATTCAAACACGGCCTTAATATACAAATTTGGATTGAGCAATTCCTCCGCAGCTTGAGTCACATAGCCTGTAATCGCCTCAGCGCCGATTCCCATAGCAACACTAGCCACCGTCAACAGAGCGATCGGGAACAATAAGCCTTTCGTCGTCCCTTTCTCCTCTTCAGCACTCAGAATCGTTTCACCCCAAAAAGCGTTCATAAACAATTTGATCATCGCATAAAGAATCAATAAGCTGGTCAGCAGTCCGATTCCTCCAAGCCAATAATAACCGGCTTCAAAGACACCTTGCGTCGTAAATACTTTGCCAAGAAAACCGCTCAACGGAGGAATACCAACCATAGACAAAGCCGCGATAAAGAACATCCAGCCTAACAGCGGGTGAAGACGAATCAAGCCGCTAATTTTCTTCAAGTCGCTTGTTCCTGTCAGATGAACAATCGTTCCCCCAATTAAAAATACAAGCCCCTTAATAAGCATATCGTGAATCAAATAATAGATAGAACCCGCTATACCAGTCGTTGTTAAAGAGACGAGCCCGGCCATAATAAATCCGACACTTATGACCACATTATAGGTTAATATTTTTCTCAAATCCCAATAACCAATTGCTCCAAGTCCGCCTAAAATCATCGTAATTGCGGCAAGTATCCCGATAAACAGATGAGTAATCTGCGGTTCATGATAAAAGATGAGCGTAAACATTCTGAAAATAGCGTAGACCCCTACCTTAGTGAGTAACGCAGCGAAAATAGCAGCAATTGCTGTTGGCGGGACGCTGTATGATCCCGGCAGCCAGAAAAAGAGCAATAATCCGGCCTTCATAGCGAACACGATCAAGAATAATAAGGCGACGGTCGTAATTAACCCGTCCTGACCAATCTCTGCGATCCGCAGTGATAAGTGAGCGAGGTTCAATGTACCCGTCATCGAATATAAATAGGCAATGCCGATCAAGAAGAACGCAGAAGCAATAATGTTTGTGAAAATATACTTCAGCGACTCGCGAAGCTGCCTCTGTGTGCCCCCCAATGCGATGAGTACATAGGAAGCAACGAGAAACAATTCGAAAAAGACATATAAATTGAACAAATCCCCAGTCAAGAACGAACCATTGACACCTGTAATCAAAAACAAAAATAGCGGATAGAAATACAGTTTTTCTTGCTTTCGTCCAATTGATGAAAAGGCATAGATCAGGCAGCCCACTGCGACAATTGAAGTAGCCAAGAGCAGCAAAGCACTGAACATATCACCCACGAAGCTAATACCGTAAGGCGCTTCCCAGCCGCCCAGCTGTATCGATTGAATACCGCCTTCTTTGATCCGATTCATCAATAGAACGGCAATGACGCCAGTGCTTAACAAGGCAACCAGGCTAAGAATCCGCTGAAGCATTATATTTTTCTGGAATATAATAAGAACCATACCCGTCAACAAAGGAATGATAACCGGTGCGATCAACAAATTATTCATTCTCATTTCCCCTTAATTGCTCCATGTCATCCGTCCCGAAGCTTTTATAGGCACGGTAACTTAGAACGAGTACTACTGCTGTCACGGCAAAATTAATGACGATCGCAGTTAATATCAAGGCTTGAGGAATCGCGTCCGCAAAGCCTGCGGCTTTCTCTCCCAGCAGCGGGGCGCTCCCCCGCTTCAGCCCGCCGGAAGTAATGATCAGCAAATTGACGGAATGACCCACAATCGACGCTCCGAGTACAATCCGCAGCAGCTGCTTCGATAGAATCAAATAGGTCCCAATAGATATTAGAATGCCGACGAGTATGACCATTAATGTCTCCATATTAACGATCCTCACTTATGCTTAGAATGATATTGACTGCGGTGCCTATGACAGCTAGAGCGACTCCAGTATCAAAAATCAAGGCAGAGGCGAGCTCGGTATTCCCGAAGATCGGCAAATCATAATAGCCGAAGGTCTGCGTTAGAAAAGGTTTGCCGAATATGACGCCCGCCATTCCAGTGCCAATCGCTATTAGCACACCAATCGCCGCCAGCTTCTTGAAATCAACTCGGATATTTTCCCTGACCTTATCCACCCCGAAAGAAAGATAGAGCAGGACAATAGCCGATGACATGCTCAGTCCCCCAATAAATCCCCCTCCCGGATGATGATGACCGTTCATAAATAAATAGATGGAAAAGGTCAATATGATCACGGCAGCTACTCGGGTTACGCTTTTCAATATCACATCATTCGTTTTCATGTTGTTCCCTCCCTTTGGAACGCTGGTGAACCAGTATATAGACACCTAGCCCTGCAACGGCCAACACGGATATTTCCAGCATCGTATCGAAGCCGCGGAAGTCCACTAATATCGCATTGACAATATTTTTGGCGCCCGCCAGCTTGTAGGAATTTTCAAAAAACGAGGTAATCGGTTCAAACAACTTATGTCCGTTCGCGGACAATGCGAGCAGCGTCACCGTTAACCCCATCGCGATCGATATAATCAGGTTCGTCAGCTTGAAAGGAATACGTTCAATCCCTTTCTTCAGCTTCGGCAAATGATAGAAGCACAATAGGAACAGCAGCGTACTCACGGTCTCCACCACCATTTGCGTCAATGCAAGGTCTGGAGCTCTGAAGATCACGAAGAACATCGCAACCATATAGCCTAACGCGCCAAGTGCAACGATAGCCACGATACGATTGCCGGCAAATAAGACTGTACCAGCGGCAATCACCATCCCAAGCACAAGTCCGATATCAAAAATGCTGATGGCTGCATCATTGGAGAAATCGAACTGGAATCCATAAAGCAGCAGCAACGAACTTACCAGCACGATGACAAAGAATGCAAACGTGTAGATCAGATAATGTCTCAGCGAGCCTGTCATATACCCATTCGTCAAGGATGCCGAGAGCCTCTCCGTACCGGATAAACCCTTATTGTACCAATGATTCAACGTTAATCCTTGCGGATAATTGCGCATAGCCTGAATCCATCGCTTCGAAGATTTGAAGAGCAGAAGGCCGATAACAATAACACCGATTGTCATGATAAGTTCTATATTGAGCCCATGCCATGGGCTGATTTTCAGGTCGTAAGGAGATGGCGTCATCGTCGGTAAAATCGCGGATAATGCCGGGGTGAGTATATACTTGCCCAATACATTGGGGAAAAAGAAAATGAGTATAACGAGTACCGCCAAAATAGCTGGTGAAATTAGCATTCCCCAAGGCGCTTCATGCACTTTTCGAGTCAATTTTTCAGGACGGTATTGTCCGCCAAAGGTTTTGAAAATAAAGATCATACAATAAACAAAAGTAAAGATGCTGGCTACCCAAGCAATGATCGGGAACAGAATACCGATGCTGCCCAGACCGAAAATACCGGCTTTGGACACATCATTCACCGCTGCAAAAAACATTTCCTTGCTCAAAAACCCGTTAAACGGCGGTAGTCCCGCCATAGATAAACCGCCAATTAAAGCGATCGTAAACGTAATCGGCATGACTTGCATCAAACCGCCTAAATAGCGAATATCCCGCCGGCCTGTCTCATGGTCAAGAATGCCCACAACCATAAACAAACTGCCTTTAAAGGTGGAATGATTAAATAAATGGAACAAGGCAGCAAAGGCAGCTACCGTGAAGATCGTGCTGCTCTCGCCAGGTCCAAAGTAGACTGCCAAAGAGCCAACACCAAGCAAGCACATGATTAATCCCAATTGACTAATTGTAGAATAAGCTAACATCGCCTTTAGATCGGTCTGTCTGAGCGCCGTCAACGAACCATACAGCAGTGTAATGATGCCAATCCCGGCCACCAGCCAGAACCACACAGAGCTGCCTCCGAAAATCGGAGTCATACGCGCCACTACATAAATACCAGCCTTGACCATTGTCGCCGAGTGAAGGTAACTGCTTACCGGAGTTGGTGCCTCCATCGCGTCCGGCAGCCAAATGCCAAATGGAAATTGCGCCGATTTCGTAAATGCGCCAAGCAAGATACATAGCATCGCAGGAATAAACAATCCATGGCTTTGTATGACATCCAGATTCGCAATCATTTCACGAATGCTGTAAGTATCCGCCATCATGATCATCATAATAAACCCGGCTAACATGCCAAATCCGCCAAGGACAGTAATTAATAGCGCCTTGAGAGCACCTTGACGAGAGCTCTTGCGCTCATACCAATAGGAGATTAATAAGAAGGAAGAAACACTGGTTAACTCCCAGAATCCATACAGGACTAAGAGGTTATCGGAGAATACTACGCCCAGCATAGCGCCCATGAACATGAGCAAATAAATATAGAAGTTATGGAGCGCCTCTCGAGCTTTTGACATATAGAATATAGAATATACAATGACCAAGCTGCCGACACCGCTGATGAGGAGACCAAATAGCAGACTGAGCCCATCCACAAAGGAGACAATATTCACATTAAGGGACGGAATCCAGGATAATGTGTATTTGTAGGTGTCACCAGCTGCCACGCTGGGTATATACTGTACCAAATAGATAAAAATAGATAAGGGTACAAGTAAAACAAACCATCCCGTATGAACGAAGCGATTGAAATACTTATATAGGAAGGGAACAAGTATTGCACTAATCAACGGGAGAAAAATATAGGTATAAAACATAGTCAAGCATACTCCTCCTTATTCATGACTTCTGTTTCCGTATCTACAGGTTGACTCTTCTCGCAACATCCACTATAGTCTTACATAGTTTATGGAGTCCTAATACAAACATTGAGGTGAGATACTTAAAGTGATTAACGTATATAATGAGAGCATTCTTGTTTGCGTTTATTATGGTCCCAATAGCGAAAGACTAATCAAACGTGGCTGTGCAATCGCTAATATAATGAAAGCTCCGCTGTATATATTGACCATTGACCCAAAACCATTCGACGAGCTGGATGCCGAAAAACTATTCTATATCGAACAATGGAAAGAATATGCTCACGCTAACGCTACGGCTCAATTCATCATGAAGGATAATGAAAACCGCCCTGTTTCTAAGGTTATTGCAGAGGTAGCTAGAGATAACAACATTACACAGATCATTCTGGGTCAGACTGCGCACAGCAGATGGGAGCAAATTACGAAGGGCTCCATCATTAATACTTTGGTGCGCGAGATTCCCTTTGTCGATCTGCATATCGTTTCCGTTGCCCGTTATATTCGGGATGAAGAAGGCAATTATCAAAAGGGAATTCGTGCGTATTTGGTCAAAGACGGCAAACAATTTCAATTAAGCTTCCGTCACGGAAAAGATACAGAATATGAAGGTATTTTCTTCAAAGAAGTGGATACCGATTTCGATAACGGCATTTTCCGCTTTATGAAAGATGCTTCAACCCTGCATGTTCTCGTAATTGACGGGGTTGTTACAGAACTAACAAATGTAGATATCAATACAGCATTGGGTCTGGACGACTCTTTAAATAAATAAAAGCAGCCTTCTCCGCATATTCCAAGCGGAGATTTTTTTGTTTTTTTCAAAGCACAGATCATTTATAAATTAACATCCACTTTAATGACCCGCTTCTCCGTCTTGTCAATTCCCAGATACTTCAACGTCTCTGCCGTGGAATGATGATGCAAAATCGACTTTAAGATGGAGATGGCAACTCCTCTATAGTACGCATGGTAGCCAAAAGTCTTCCGAAGCGTATGGGTGCCGATTTTCTCCGATATTCCTACCTCCCTTGCCGAGTGGTTAATAATCCGGTACGCCTGCTGACGGGTGATGGGACGACAATCCTTTTTGGATTTAAACAAATAATCCCCAGGTTGCCACTCTTCGCTTGATAAATACTCGTCTAGTATCTCCGCGATCTTATGGTTTAAGTAATAGGCCTTTTCTTCTCCTGTCTTTTCATCCTTAATATAAAGGAACGGTTTAGCATTCTGGCCATCCCAAACGTCCTGTACAGTAAGACTGAGCAAATCAAGAAGACTAATCCCGGTGTTAATGCCCAATACAAAAAGCAGCAGATCCCTTACGGAGTGTTTTCTCAACTCCTCTTTCATCGCTTGTATGGTTTTGACGTCCCGAATTGGATTAACAAATTGCACAGAGAATCCCTCCGAATAATGTTACTTAATTTAAGGGTATCAGATATTAAGTAACATCACAATTAAAAATTCAGTTAATTTAAGAAAAAAATTTGACGAAAAGTATGCATAATTTTACATAAGAAGCTTTCAATTGAACATGATACCCAGCCCAGCAATAACCTAATCAGCAAGCTGTGATTCACTGGTCGCAAATTGTACAGATGACGATATTTGTCGACAACTAACAAAGGAAATTGTAGGATAATGGAATGGAGAGTATCGAGCAACATTTGAGGTTAGTGTCGATTGACAATCAGGGGAACTAGGAGACCTAGGGGAGAGGAACGGCTTCATGCTAAAACTTAAAAACCGCCTGGCAGTAAAATTATCCATTAGTATTCTGGTGCTGCTTATCATCTTGTCCGCCACTTTCATTTACATGCAAATCCAGAACACCAAAAAGGCTAGCAATGAAACGATCGGCAACTTCAGTATTCATGTTGCCGAAGCCTATGCGCAACGATTCGACTTGAACGCCTACAAAGAGTTTCTGAAAGATCCCAAAGAGAACGACCTGTATTGGAGCATTCGCGCAGAGATCGATGAATTCCGCTCGCAGATAGGCGCGCAGTATGTATACACCTTTATGATCGACGACAAAGAGAAATCTATTCTGCTCATTGACGGCCAGCCGCGAGGATCGGATTCCGCATCGCCGATCGGGGAAGTCACGGATGTGCCCAATGCCTCTGTTCAGGCGCTGTTGAGCGGGAAATCATCGAAGACTGACGTGATCCGCAACCCCGAGTACGGAGATTACATTTCTTCCTATACACCTCTTCGCGACTCCAATGGAGCGGTTATCGGTATGCTGGGGATCGATACCAATGTATCGGTTGCAGCCACGATTCATCAGGAAATCATGAAGAATAGCATCCCCTTATTCATCTTAATGGGAAGCTTAACCTTGCTTATCTTTATTCTGATCGCGTGGTTCATGTCCCATTCTCTGCGGCCTTTGCGTCTTATCGTAGGCAGTGCGGAAGCTACAGCCCGCGGCGATCTTGCAGAAGCGAAGGCGCTCCTGCTATCTAGAAACGTGAAGTCCAGTGATGAAATCGGACAGGCATATTCCGCTATGAACAAAATGCTAGAGCGGCTGGGAGGTACTCTTGGAGATGTCCTCGGCAATATTAAGGAAACGACGGATGATCTCATCCATTCCACCGAGCAGTTTAGCTTGGAGGTACAACAACTGGTCTCCTTAAACCAGCAGCTTGAGCAATCCATGACGGAACTGGCGGATGGAGCCGAGCACCAACGTATCGCGTCCAAAGACAGCGCAAAATCGATGGAGGAAATCACGCTTGCCATCCAACGGGTATCCGAGGCTTCCGCCGACGTATCCAATGCTTCCGGTGAAGCATTGGATACGGTGGAGCACGGTCGCAGCTCCATTAATGGATTGAAGGAGCAAGTCGCTTTCATGTCTCAGGTCGTCGAGCAGACAACAATCTCTGTACAAGCGCTGAATACTTACATGCTAGAGATCGAGCCTGCCCTTCAATCCATTGCAAGCATTGCTGACCTCACGAAGCTGCTTGCGCTTAACGCTTCAATTGAAGCGGCTAGAGCAGGCGAGCATGGTTCGGGCTTTGCCGTCGTTGCCGGTGAAGTGCGCAAGCTGGCGGAAGCTTCTTCGGTTTCCACGGCGCATATTACTTCACTTCTACAGCAAATCCAGCAGGAATCCTCACAAATCGGAGCATGGATGCTGAAGGAAAGCGATGAGATGACGAAAAGCTCAGAGCTGTTTAATCAAGTAGAATCGCTGTTCAACCATACGGCTGACCGGTTCCTCATCGTCAATGGCCAGATTCAAGATATAACGGCAGCTGCAGAGGAGATATCGGCCGGCTCTGAGGAAGTCGCTGCATCTGTCGAGCAAATTTCTCAAATCTCCGTAATGGCTGCAGAAAACGCGACAGCGGTCCAATCGATGTCAGCCAAACAGCTGAAGGCTACGGAACGCATTGCCGATACGACCAAGCAGCTTGAGACCCGGACAACTGGTTTGGAAGAAGCGGTGCTGAAATTCAAGCTGTAGGTTGCCCCGGATATCGTTGAGGAAGCAAAAGAGAAGGCAAAAACCCCGGCCTCGTGAGGTCGGGGTTCTACTTATTGATGGAGGCGAACTGTGGCTGTACAAAACCACAACTCGCCCGAGCGTGTTAATTAGTGTTCTTTGTTAGATCAGCTTATTCGCCGATCAGATGATTTACAGCGCTGAACAACGCTTTGACAGAGGACACCATGATGTCCGCGTCGATGCCGCAGCCCCAATAGGATGTTCCGTTTGTCGCTTTAATGCCAATATAGGATACAGCTTGCGATTTGGAACCCGTCTCAAGCGCATGCTCGGTATACAACAAGTCTGAATAATCGAAGCCCAGCTCGGTTTGCAACGCATTGCTGATAGCATCCAGCCTGCCGTTGCCGTTACCCGTAATTTCCTTCGTCTCGCCGCCGACGCGAATGGTCACGATCGTTTCGAACTCATTATCGTCTTCCTTGATCCGATACTTGACGAACTCTACAGGTGTGCGCAAGTTCACATATTCATTTTTGAAAATATCGTAAATTTCTTCCGGCATCAGTTCTTTTTGCTGATGATCGGATACGTTCTTCACAACATAACCAAAATGCTCGCGCATTTTAGCCGGAAGATCCAGGCCGTATTTCTGGTGCAGCACGTAACCGATACCGCCTTTGCCGGATTGGCTGTTAATACGGATAATATCGCCTTCATACTGTCTTCCGATATCCTTCGGATCGATGAGCAAATAAGGTACCGACCAATGCTCACGATCTTTCTCCTCGCGCCATTTCATGCCTTTGGCAATCGCATCCTGGTGAGAACCAGAGAAAGCTGTGAAGACAAGCTCGCCGCCGTATGGATGACGTTCGCTTACGCGCATCTTTGTCAACCGCTCGTACACGGCCAGAATCTCCGGCAGGCTGTCGAAATTCAGCTTCGGATCAACCCCGTGCGAATACATGTTCAGTGCAAGCGTAACGACGTCAACATTGCCCGTGCGCTCACCGTTGCCGAACAGCGTACCTTCTACGCGCTGTGCACCAGCCAGCATGCCCAGCTCGGCATCAGCCACGCCTGTGCCCCGGTCGTTATGCGGATGTACGGACAGAATGACATGGTCGCGATAACTCAGGTTCTCGCTCATATATTCAATCTGGCTGGCATACACATGCGGCATCGACATGGATACGGTTGCCGGCAGGTTAATGATAACCGGATTCTCTGCAGTCGGCTGCCAAACACCCAGTACCTTGTTGCAAATCTCGAGCGCGAATTCAATTTCTGTACCTGTGAAGCTTTCGGGCGAATACTCAAATTGGAAGTTGCCTTCCGTTTCCTCTGCACATTGCTTCACCAGCTGCGCGCCAGTCACGGCGATTTCGATAATTTCTTCTTTAGACTTGCGGAATACCTGCTCCCGCTGTGCCAGCGAAGTCGAGTTGTACAGATGGACAACCGCTTTACGAGCGCCTTTCAAGGATTCAAACGTCTTGCGAATAATATGCTCCCGTGATTGAGTCAGCACTTGGATCGTAACGTCTTCTGGGATCAAGTTTTGTTCAATCAGCATACGCAGGAAGGTGAATTCCGTCTCCGATGCGGCTGGAAATCCTACTTCAATTTCCTTGAAGCCGATGTCGACGAGAACTTTAAAGTATTCCAGCTTCTCCTCCAAGTTCATCGGCACAATCAGCGCCTGATTGCCGTCACGAAGATCAACGCTGCACCAGATCGGTGCCTCGGTGACGTATTCTTTTTGCGTCCATTTCAGGCTGGTTTGCGGCGGCATATAATACCCTCTGGCGTACTTCTCAACATTTTTCATCGGTGGTCTTCCCTTCCCTATGGTCGTTATGGTGTGAATTATAAATAAACAAAAAAAGCCTATCATCTCCTTAAACAGAGACGAAAGACTTGAACATCTTACGCGGTACCACTCCGAAATTCATGCTTGTTACGGCATGCACTCTACAGATAGAAATTCGCAGGCTGCAGGCAGCGGCAAATCTCATACCTCCTGATGATAACGGTCAGGAATCCGGCTCCGCCTACTGACTTGTTCAGCGAGCAACTCCAAGGCGAGTTCAAGCTTCTTCCGCGACTGTTTCGCAACGACCAACAGCTCTCTGGACGCATGGAAAGCTTTACTATTCCTCTTCGTAGTCTTTAGAAATATAAATACGTTACCTCTATGCTATACTACAACGGCTGTCTTAGCAAGTCCTCTGACGCGCTAAACGGCTATTTTATTTTCGATCCTTACTGGTAACTTCCCGGCATCAAACTAAGCATGTGCTTAATGGGTGGATTTTATAGCGGAAAATCGAAAAACGAACCCCACATCGTATAGATCGCACGAGGAGGTTCGTTTTTTAGCTTGGAGAGAATGAGTTAATGGGCTTTTGCAGTGCCGGCAGGAGTCATTTTTCCGTCTCCATCAAGCTTCTTAATCTTGAGTACTTTACGCAATAGCGGGAGCAGGTAGTAGTCCAATCCATACCGTCCTGCGTTGGTACCTGCAAAGAGCACGATTCCTCCGAGAAGAACAAGCCACGGGTTGGTGTTTAGCGTGCCAGCGAACATGAACATGAAGTTCATTAAGAGTCCGAAGAAGGCTGCCGCAGCCGTCAATCCCCCGAGAATCAATCCGATGCCCACAAGGAATTCGCCGAGTGGGATGATAAAGTTAAAGAGCTTTACGTTCGGCATCGCGAAGTGCTCGATGAAGTATACAAAGTTCGGATAAACCAATTCATGAGTCGTTTTATCGGCTATCGGGTTATTGATTGCGTTTGTCAAAAACCCGGTGGCATCGAATCCGCCCGTTAATTTATGCCAGCCCCCTCCGATCCATTGATAACCGAGGTAAACACGAACGAAGAGCATAACAATTGCAACATATTTATTAGTTCTTAACCATGCAAACATGATAATCATCTCCGATATTATTGTGATTTTTTTCACATACTATCTTAAAAAGATACCTTAACTTCTTTCTTACTCAATAAACTAGGATTCACAGAAAGACTAGATCGCTGGAACCAGAAACGCTTTTGAATGTGATTTGCCATGATACATTCTTCCCTTCTTCTTGTTGTTATGTATTGCTTTCTCCTTGCACCTTTAATATAACATACCTTAATTGATTTGAATGTGAAATATTTCACAATACTGTGAACTCTCAAAAGAATCCGTTTGGTGGAGGCGAACCGTGGCTGTGCAAAACCACAATTCGCCGATGTTTGAATCTATAGTATCTTTTTATGAAATGAGTTCTGCTTTTTGAAGATATCGCTGAATAATTGCTGCGGTTTCCGCTCTTGTAATATTTTGCTGAGGACGCAGTTCACCATTGTAACCGCCAATAACGCCGGCTTCAATCGTTAACGCTGCAGCTTGACGAGCCCAAGAAGCCAAATGCTCGCTATCTCCGAACTTGTTAACTAGTTCTTGCTGCTGCGCAAGGCCTATCTCCTTATTGAGCTCCACAAGCCTCATTGCCCTCGATAGAATAACCATCGCTTCTTGTCTAGTAATCTTCTCATTAGGTTTGAAGGAACCCTCGCTATATCCATCAACCAGTCCATAAGAATATCCGATCTGAACTGCTTGATAATACCATGCTTTCTCCTCTATATCCTTAAAATGAATGGTCTTGTTCGCTGAGCTTAGTCCTAATGCTCTGATCATAATAGCCGTAAACTCTGCGCGCGTAATATCATTATCCGGTAAAAACCGCTGCTCGTCTGCTCCATTAATGACGAGTCTTGATGCTAAGTCATTGATGCTTTCTTGAGCCCAATGCTTAGATATATCATTAAAGGTTTTTTTATTATAAATAAGTCCATAGATGCTATTGGTCATACTACTCAGGATGGCGTAATATCGTCCTCCTTCACGCACTACCTTCGTCGGGATATGAACAATCGTACCATCGGACATAAGCTTTACTCCCGTCGTAATACGTCCAGGATCTATCCCTGGGGGTAATGCAATGCGCCTTTCTACAAAAGTATCAAATTGATTCAATTCTAACTCCTTGTTCCCATACGACACCATAATAGAAAAACTTACTGGCTGAGCAACAAGTGAAACCTGTCCATTACCCGAATTCTCGAATACAAATGCCGAATTAGGAAGATGAATCACCTTTACCTTGATCTTCATCTCCTTCAAGGGGATATCAGTCCCTAATCGCTCACGCCATTTATTAATGTTAACTTGTACTACGGGAAGGGTATATACAGCATTCTCTGTATTCACTTGGATGACTGTATTGCTGCTCTCTAAGCTTTGCAGGAGTGCTGCATCCATCTCCCAGTTGACGATATCCGAATTGTTACGAATCGTAATCGTAATAACCGGATTGTTGCCTGCTTCCTTCAACAAACCTTTTAGCTGATTGTCCTCCAGGATGACTGTTGTTACTTTTTTCCCATCCGTTGTAGTGACGACTACTTTGGCTGCTTTTTCTGACTTCTTACCTAAGTTAAGTAAAACTTCTGGGGTTGATGTGCTTTCTGTAGTACCGGAGCCTCCATTGCTACCTGAACTACCGCCTTTGTTTATTTCAATTTTGAAATTTACCGTTGCTTCATTCCCTGCTGCATCCGTTACGACTAGCGTGTATAC
>NZ_CBVJ010000120.1 GCF_000513275.1 Paenibacillus gorillae
CTAAGGTGTATGCACCATCTAGAGAAACCTGTGTACCATTAGAAAATGCAGCTCCGTTTAAGGTAGCTGTTCCTTCGTTAAAGGTAATCGTTCTGCTCGTTTTGTATATTCCATCATAGTCTATTCCCGACACAATAGGTGCTATCGTATCGATTTTGAAGACCACCGTCGCACTATTACCTGCTGTATCAGTAACGATCAGTGTATAGTTTCCGTCCTGCGTGATAGTTGTTCCACTGATATAAGGACTCCCGTTGAGTAGTCCGCTGCCTTCGGTAAATTGAGGAGTAACTGTGCTGTTATATGCTTTGTTATTCACTACATTCGTAATAACAGGAGCGATTGTATCTACTGTAATCGTACTGCTAATAACAGAACTGCTTGAGTTTCCGACTTTATCTTTATATTGCACATAGACGTTCTTAGCTCCCTCGCCAGCCGGAAGGACCCAAGATCTCCCATTCAAGTCGGCTATATTGAACCAACTTGTCTGCCAGGTACCGTTAATATTGGAGAGACGTGCCTGATCAACTCCTGAGCCGCTTCCATCCGTATAGGTTCCATTCAATGTGACTGTTGCCGAATTCGTCCATGCAGCGCCATTATTAATAGCGATTGTCCCTGTTGGTGCTGTCTGATCCAATAGAATAGTCTGTGAATAATTGGCTGAAATCCCATTGTTGGAATCCCGTAGCTGCATATAGATGGTCTTCGACCCATCTCCTCCACTTAGACTGAATGTTGCTGTATTGCTGAAAGGCAGCCAAGAGGCTGCTGATAAATTTACTACGCTATTGGCAAATCTCATATGGGTAACACTATCACCCGCATCAGGATCAGATCCTGTTACAGATAGATTGACGGTGCTGGTGTTCGTTGCTGTTCCCTCCGCAATTATGAAAGAACCCGTAGGATTAGTATTAACCGGTGCAGTCTCATAAGTAACGACTAACTTCGGACGGAATGCAGCATTCGAAGCTTCTAAGGAATAGAATAAGAATCTCCCGCTGTCTGGATCTGCTTCATTTCCGTTAAGTGTAAAAGTTACTTTGCGATCAGAACCATCTGTAAAGGCATCGACAGCGCTCTTAACGTTGAGTGTAATCGTTTGATCCTGAAGATAGGTGCCCATCGGCACTTCCGCAGTGCTTTTCGCAGTGAATTTATCTGTATAAGGGCTATTTGTATCTACAGAGGGAAAGGTTCCATTAGGATTATGGTCCAAACTATTCGCAGCAGAGCCCCTTGCCTCCATGTACAGAGTGTGATTTGGGACTCTTAATACAGTAGCAACCGTTAGGACCAGCTCTGCTGATACAATGGTCCCTTCTGGAGCACCTAGATTGAAAGATGCGGCCATTCTATTGCGCACGTTGACGAAGCCGTCATTATTGCTCATGCCGACATAGAGATAACCATCGCCGTCATTATCATAGATTCCGTTATAATCCGCTTGACCATTTAATTCCATCGTATCCGCAGTTGCTGTATAGGTCCTTGTAACTGTGCCTCCTGCTGCTTCAGCTCTTGGTGCCAACCCCGGTGTAATTATCGTGAATACAATAGCAAAAATCATTAATAGAATTAGAATTCTTAGTTTCACTGTTTCGCCCCGATTCATTGTAAGATGTCACCCATACCCAAAGCAATGCTGCCCGAAATTGTAAAAGGCAGAGCCACTCCCAATCTCTTCAGGACATCATAAGTCAAATCCTAAGAAGTTGTAGTCCTACTAAAAATTTAGTGAGAATTGGTATTTTTTTAGTTTACCACATGATAAAAATCATTTTATTTAGTTAAAGAATTCTTTAACTATGAGCAGTTACTGTTAAGAAATTCTCCCGATCACACCAACTAGGTGTGGAACATATGATGTGCTCTATGCAAAGCGACCTAGATCCCGTGCTCGTCTGCTTTTCTCCCTGCGCACGGAAAGAACCCCAATGTCCTCCTTCGGATTCGGGTAATCGACTAACCCTCGCTCCACGCAAAAAAGCCAGCCTCTTGCGGCTGGCTTTAATGATGGTGGAGGCGAGGGGATTTGAACCCCTGTCCGAAGACAACGCCACACAGGCTTCTACGGGTGTAGTCACGGTATTGATGTCACCCGAGCGTCGTCCCGTAACCGACTACGCGTTGGGTCAGCCTGATTATCTTCTTCCGTCGACCCCAGGCGGAGACCGAACGGCGTATCCCACTACTTGTTAGCCCCTAGTCTAGTCACATGGGCGATGCTAGGTAGGAGCACGCTCACAGGTTATTAAGCTGCGAAAGCGTAGTTTGTTTGTTGTTTGCCATTTAATAGGCTTTAGCGTTGATGAAGCAGACGACTCCCTGCTACCCGCAACCCGCGCTCGTACTATCCCCGTCGAATCCATAAACGCCCCCAATATGGCATAAACGGCTCCTTAACACCGATTAGCACATGAAGCCCGGATCTAACGATCTATCGAGCACGAATGCATCATGCAGCCTTAATTGCATGTCTGACTCGTTTCAAACCATCCTTGATTGTTACATCCTTAGTATAACACGATTCACGCCCGCTCTGCCGAACTTCTTGCTGGCAAGGAGGGAGGATGCTGGAATCCATTCTAAAACAATCTAACGGGCAACCTTCTGCTTCTCACGCAGCGCACGCTGAATGTCGCGTTGTGCGTCGCGTTTGGCAGCTGTATCACGCTTGTCAAACTGCTTCTTACCTTTACCCAGGCCAATGAGCAACTTGGCGTAACCGTTGCGCACATAAATCTTCAGCGGCACAATGGAGTAGCCTTCTTGTTTGGATTGTCCAAGTAATTTATGAATTTGTTGCTTGTGCAGCAGCAGCTTTCTCGCACGCGTCGGATCGGTCGGATTATGGCGGTTACCCTGTTCAAAAGGGCTGATGTGCATGTTATGAATGAACATCTCGCCGTTCCGGATCGTCGCGAACGCATCGCCAATATTGGCCTTGCCCATGCGAAGCGCTTTGATCTCCGTGCCCATTAGCACGATTCCCGCTTCGTACGTATCTTCGATGAAGTAATCATGGGAAGCCTTCTTATTCTGCGCTAATTGCTTACCGTCGCTTTTCTTGCTTGCCATAGAAATCACCCCTTCGTCGTTACGCAACATGTTCAAGTAAGCGCTGTTAGGAATACATTGTAACAAATTTTAAGGGCCTATTGCAACGCCAGCCCCGCCTCATTAACAAAATGCAATTATACAGTTTGTTTGAGCTAAATCAGCCAATTTATGCATTCAAAATGTAAAAATGCAGGTGAATCCTCGCCATGTCATCCGTTTGGAGCATTATCACGTCATTCAAATGTATTTTTACATTTTGAGGCGAAAAACAGGCCATAAAAGCGCAATCAAAATGTACTTTTACATTTTGTCGCATGTCGCCAAGCAAAATACATCGCCTGGGTCATGCAATTTGCTGACTGCATCTTTCAGAAAACAAAGAGCCCCGCTACGCACGCACTTCATCACCCTTACAAACGACAGACTGCGTTATAAATACCGGCGCAACTACGTCTGCCTTTTCACATAATGCCCTGTCTATACAAAAACCGCCCAGACCAGATGGCCCGGACGGTTCCTCGCAGTTAGTAAGCTATTACAGCTTAACTACGTTTTCTGCTTGTGGTCCACGGTTGCCTTGAACAACGTTGAACTCAACGCGTTGGCCTTCTTCAAGAGTTTTGAAGCCTTCGCCAGTGATTGCGGAGAAATGTACGAATACATCGTTGCCGCCTTCAACTTCGATAAAGCCAAAACCTTTCTCTGCGTTAAACCATTTAACTGTACCTTGTTGCATGTGTAAAAACCTCCACAAAATAAAATTAATATGCGCCTGTTTCGTTTTTAAACAAAAAATTCACACATTGGAAAAGGTCTCATGACTTTAATGACACCCTTTTCAATATGTGAATTCAGGTTCATATCATCAATTGCTTTGAGTGTACTATACCCATATTCAAAAAGCAAGCGACAAGCTTAAATATATTTTGCCAGCTTATCCATAACACGGCGCTGCAATCCGGCAGATCCAAGCAGCAACGCCATGTTTGGGGGTAAAGTAAACATCTGGTATTTATTTTTGATCTTTGCGTACAAACGCAGCAGTCGCGTTACCGCCGCTGCCTCCGTTTTTTTTCTTTCTCTTCTTATTCTTGCCTACTTCGCCTGAATTATTCACGTCAGGCGTAACTTGTTTATTATTTTCGTTGGGCTGACCTTCAGTTGCCGGCTTCGGCCGGCTCCCGCCTGGTGCTCCAGCGCCGCCTGCATGGCCTCTCGCGCCTGCCGCACCGCCGCCGTTCCCGCCTCTAGCACTGCCGCTGCGCCCGCGGCCGCCTTGGCCGCCACTGCCGCCGCCACGCCCGCCGCGGCCATCACGTCTCTCCGAGCGAGGATCCTCGCCCGTGTCGCCGCCCCAGCTTTTGCTGCCCTCACGGATGGGCAGCCCCCACATATCCGTACGCGGCACGCTTTTGCCGCCGCGTACACGCCTGCCTGGCTCCAGCGGCTCCGCCGGCTTGCGCCACGGCGAGCTCTCCGCCGCCGCGCTTGCGCCGGCGCCGTTCGAGCCCTCGGCTCCAGCGCCTCTGCGCCGGCGCTTGCCGCCCTCGTTCTTGTTCACTTCATCTCTCGCTTCGTTCACTTCTGCAACACCTTTCCCCCGGCCGCCGGATCTCTCGTCTCTCGGCACGCCCAATGCTATAGAATCGTTCTTGCCACGGCCTTCGCCTTTACCGCCCTTCGCCTTCGCCGCATCGCCTAACGCGCCTGCGGCTCCATTGCCGCCTTTGCCACGGCGATCACCCTTGCCGCCCTTGGCTGGTGCAAGCGCGCCCACGCCGCCTTTGGCGCGGTCACCGCCGCCTCGTTTCCCGCCGCGTCCGCGCTCATCCGCACCGCCACGGCCAAATCCGCCGCGTTTTTTCGCGCCGCGGCCTACTCCAAAGCCAGCGTCAGCTACGCCTTTGAATCCGCTGCGCGGTTTCATATCGACCATCTCGAAATCCATCGTATATTCTTCCATGTTCACTCGAGCCAGCCGGATCTTCACTTCGTCTCCAATGCGGTACACCTTCGAAGTGCGCTCGCCAATCAGCACCATGTGAAGCTCGTGGAAATGGTAATAATCGTCGGTCAAATCGCTCAGACGAATAAGCCCTTCCACCGTATTGTCCAGCTCGACGAACATGCCGAAGCTCGTTACGCTGCTAATAATGCCGTTGAACTCTTCCCCAACCTTATCCAGCATATATTCGCATTTTTTCAGCTTATCTGTATCCCGTTCCGCATCGACAGCCACGCGCTCCCGCTCGGACGAATGCTGGGCATAATCCGGCATGCGCGCCATAAGCGCCTCCTGGCGCTTATCCGGCAGCGAGCCACCGTTCTCCAGCACTTCGCGAATGACGCGGTGAATGACCAAGTCGGGATACCGGCGAATCGGCGAAGTGAAATGCGTATAGAACTCCGCAGCTAAGCCGAAATGGCCCAAGCAATCGGCGTCGTATTTCGCCTGTTTCATGGAACGAAGCATAACGGTCGAAATGACTGTCTCTTCCTTCGTGCCATGAATCTCCTCCAGCAGCGTCTGAAGTGCACGCGGATGGACCGAATTGCCCTTGCCCTTTACGACGTAACCAAAATTCGAAGCGAATTGCATAAAATGAAGGAGCTTCTCCTGATCCGGGTCCTCGTGAATCCGGTACAGGAACGGCACCCGCAGCCAGTGGAAATGCTCAGCGACCGTCTCGTTCGCCGACAGCATGAACTCCTCGATAATCTGCTCGGCTACAGACCGTTCCCGCTTCACGATATCGACAGCTTTGCCTTGCTCGTCCACGATTACCTTCGATTCTTGGAAATCGAAATCGATCGCGCCGCGCTTCATCCGCTTCTTCCGCAGTCTCATCGCGAGGTCTTCCATCAGCTTGAACATATCAAGCAGATCGGAATAGCGTTCCTTCAGCTCAGTCTCCGGCTCTTCCTCAGTTGCCGTCAGCAGCTTGCGGACGTTGGAGTAGGTCATCCGCTCCTTCGTCTTAATGACGCTAGTGAACACCTCGTGGCGTACACGCTTCAGCGTCTTGGCATCGAATTCCATCTCACAGGACAGCGTTAACCGGTCTACCTGCGGGTTAAGCGAGCAGATGCCGTTCGACAATCGGTGCGGCAGCATCGGAATGACGCGATCCACCAGATAGACACTGCAGCCGCGCCGGAACGCCTCTTGGTCCAGCTCCGACTTTTCCGTCACGTAATAGCCGACGTCAGCGATGTGAACGCCCAGCAAATAGTTGCCATTATCCAACCGTTTCACATGAACGGCATCGTCAAGATCCTTCGCATCCTCACCGTCAATCGTGACGATGACCTCATCGCGCAGATCCCGCCGTCCTTGCTGAATGATCTCTTCCTCCGTGATGGAATCAGGAGCAGCTTCGGCCTCTGCAAGCACCTCGTCCGTAAAGCTCTCCGGAAGCTGATGCTTGCGAATAATCGACAGGATGTCGATTCCGGGATCATTCTTATGTCCCAAAATTTCGATAATTTCCCCTGTTGCAGCCGCGCGTCCCTCAGGATACGACACAATTCGCGCTACGACCTTCTGGCCCGTAACCGCACCTTGAAATTCGCCTCTAGCGATAAAAATATCGCGGTTAATCCGTTTGTCATCCGGAATGACGAAGCCGAACGACTCATGGTTCTCGAACGTGCCGACAACCTGAACAACTGCGCGCTGTACAATTCGTACAACTTCGCCCTCCAGACGGCCGCCGCTTTCGCTTTGGGAAGTAATGCGGACGAGAACGATGTCGCCGTTCATCGCGCTTTTCTGATCATTGGCATGTATATAAACGTCAGGGTGGTCCTTCTCATCAGGCAGCAGAAAAGCAAAGCCCTTCGCATGCGCCTGCACCTTCCCTCTCAGCAGGTTCATCCGCTCGGGAACACCATAGCGCTCATTGCGCGTCCGGATGACTTTGCCTTCCTCTTCGAGCTGATTAAGCATCTTCAAAAATAGCTTGAACTCCGCGGCATTCGCGATGCCGAAATGCTGCTCCAGCTCCTGGTAGGTCATCGGCTTATAAGCCGTCTCCCGCATAAAATCAAGCAGTTCCTGCTCTTGCATCATAGTTATCCTTTTCACCTCATACACCGGTAGTTCTATCATGACTTGCATCCATTGCTGCCGGTTGATAGATTATCATATACCATTTAGTATACACGAAATCCGGGTCCCGCATCCGCGCATTCTGGAAAATGCAACTAAAAAAAAGCAGAAGGCTTCACCTTCCGCTTTTCGGTACAACTTCTACAGTTTCACAACGTATGCAACAATCAGGGACAACACGAAAAATCCGACTGCAAGTCCAACTGTCAGACGTTGCAAGAACAAATCCAGACCGCGTGCTTTCTGTTTACCGAACAAGTGCTCAGCACCGCCGGAGATCGCACCGGACAAGCCAGCGCTTTTGCCCTTTTGCAGCAAAACGACCGTAATCAAACCGACCGAGAAGAGTACGAGCAATATTTTCAAAAAGATTTCCATTTCATCCACCTCCAGCAAGGAGCTCCGTTAAAAACACATAAATCGATTGTAGCATAGCCCATCTACGAATTCAATAGTTTAGATCGCCTGCCTGCTTCATCCATTTTTGCCCTTGTCTCTGCTGTCTTGCTGGGTATATCTTAAAATTCTGCAAATTCCCGCGACATCATACCGATGCTGCCTGCCGCTACGCTGCCTGAATAACCGTTTTCCTCCCGTACAGCAAAAAAAGAAGAGCACCCCGCAGGATGCTCTTCTCTCCAAGACAATCAGGCTGGGCCCGGTTAGTCTTATTTGAAGTTTTTCAGGTTGTAGAATGCAGATTTGCCTGCATATTGAGCTGTCGAACCCAATTGGTCTTCGATGCGAAGCAATTGGTTGTATTTCGCTACGCGGTCCGTACGGGACGGAGCGCCAGTTTTGATTTGACCAGCGTTTGTTGCAACTGCGATGTCAGCGATTGTGCTGTCTTCGCTTTCGCCGGAACGGTGGGAGATAACTGCAGTGTAGCCTGCACGTTTCGCCATTTCGATCGCGTCGAATGTTTCAGTCAGGGAACCGATTTGGTTAACTTTAACCAGGATCGAGTTGCCTACGCCTTTGTCGATACCGTCGGACAGACGCTCAGTGTTCGTTACGAACAAGTCATCGCCAACGAGTTGTACTTTGCCGCCCAGTTTGTCGGTAAGCAATTTCCAACCTTCCCAATCGTCCTCGGAGCAGCCGTCTTCGATTGTAATGATTGGGTATTTATCAACCCACGAAGCCAGCAGGTCAACGAACTCAGCGGATGTGTACGATTTGCCTTCGCCTTCGAGGTGGTATTTGCCGTCTTTGTAGAACTCTGTGGAAGCAACGTCCATACCGAGGAATACGTCAACGCCTGGCTTGTAGCCTGCGCGCTCGATAGCGGAGATGATCGTTACGATTGCTTCTTCGTTGGAAGCCAGGTTAGGAGCGAAGCCACCTTCGTCGCCAACAGCTGTGTTCAGGCCTTTGTCTTTCAGAACCGATTTCAGGTTGTGGAAGATTTCAGCGCCGATGCGAAGAGCTTCTTTGAATGTTGGAGCGCCAACTGGCAGAACCATGAACTCTTGTACGTCAACGTTGTTGTCAGCATGCTCGCCGCCGTTGATGATGTTCATCATTGGAACTGGCAATGTTTTAGCGTTGAAGCCGCCCAGGTACGTGTACAAGGATACGTTTAGCGCGTCAGCTGCAGCGCGTGCAACAGCCATCGATACAGCCAGAATTGCGTTTGCGCCCAGTTTTGCTTTGTTAGGCGTACCGTCAAGCTCGATCATTTTACGGTCGATTGCAACTTGATCAAGTGCGTCCAGACCGATGATTTCAGGAGCGATGATTGTGTTTACGTTCTCTACTGCTGTGATAACACCTTTACCCAGGTAGCGGCTTTTGTCGCCGTCGCGAAGCTCAACAGCTTCGTAAGCGCCAGTGGATGCGCCGGATGGAACGATAGCGCGGCCTTGGCCGCCGGATTCCAGGGATACTTCTACTTCAACAGTTGGATTCCCGCGGGAATCCAGCACTTCGCGTGCGTATACATCAACGATGATAGACATGAATGAAACACTCCTTTTAAATGTTGGATTTAGTCGTTGGTTTATTACTTTTGAACAAGCGACGTTCCGGTCATTTCTTTCGGTTGGGCCAACTGCAGCAGATCAAGTACTGTAGGTGCCAAATCGGCCAAAATGCCGCCGTCGCGAAGCTCTGCTCCCGCAAGGGTAACGATGCAAGGAACCGGGTTCGTCGTATGCGCCGTGAAAGGACGGCCATTCTCGTCGAACACCATATCTGCGTTGCCATGGTCGGCTGTAATAATGGCTACGCCGCCTTTGGCAAGAACCGCTTCTACCACTTTGCCGAGGCATTCGTCAGTTGCTTCCACCGCTTTGATCGTCGGCTCCAGCATGCCGGAGTGACCAACCATATCGGGGTTAGCGAAATTCAGAATGATTGCGTCGTGCTTGTCAGCTTCAATTTCTTTGACAGCCGCAGCAGCAACTTCATAAGCGCTCATTTCCGGTTGAAGGTCATAAGTAGCAACCTTCGGTGAAGGGATCAGAATGCGGGTTTCGCCCGGAAGCTCCGCGTCGCGGCCGCCGCTGAAGAAGAACGTTACATGCGGATACTTCTCCGTCTCAGCGATGCGCAGCTGCTTCTTGTCATTCTGAACGAGCACTTCGCCCAGCGTGTTGTCGAGATTCTTAGGTGAATACGCGACGAAGCCGCCAACCGTTTCGCTAAACAGCGTCAAACAGACAAAATACAAGTTTTTCGGCGCTTTTTCACCGCGGTCGAACCCGCGGAAATCTTCGTTCGTAAATACTTGTCCCAATTGAATCGCGCGATCGGGGCGGAAGTTGAAGAAAATAACCGCATCCTCAGATTCTACAAGACCCACTGGTTTGTCGTCTTCGCCTACGATAACCGTTGGCATAACGAATTCATCATAAACCGATTTTTCATAGGATTCAACTACCGCTTTGACCGGATCGGTGGAAGTTGGACCTTCGCCATAAACCATGGCGCGGTACGACTTCTCTACGCGCTCCCAGCGCTTGTCGCGGTCCATCGCATAATAACGGCCTTGAACCGTTGCGATTTGGCCTACGCCAACCTCTTCGATCTTCGCTTGCAGCTGCTCCAGGTAGCCTTTTGCGCTATCCGGTGCTACGTCACGGCCGTCCAGGAAGGCATGCACATAAACCTCAGTGAGCCCTTCCTTTTTCGCCAGCTCAAGCAGCGCGAACAGATGCGCGATATGGCTGTGTACACCGCCGTCAGATACGAGGCCGTACAGATGAAGCTTCTTATTGTTCGCTTTTACATGGCGCACTGCGCCAAGCAGCGTTTCATTGTCGAAAAACTCGCCGTCGCGGATCGATTTGCTGATCCGGGTCAGGTCTTGATACACGATGCGTCCTGCACCGATGTTCAGATGGCCAACCTCAGAGTTGCCCATTTGGCCTTCTGGCAAGCCTACCGCTTCACCGCATGCCGTCAATGTCGTATGCGGGTAAGTCGACCAGTAACGATCATAGTTCGGCTTTTTCGCTTGTGCGACTGCGTTACCCGTCACATCGTCGCGAAGGCCGAAGCCGTCCAGAATAATGAGTGCTACAGGTTTTGGAGCTGCCATTTACTTGGCCCCCTCAACGAGAGCGATGTAGGATGCCGGCTCCAGACTTGCACCGCCGACGAGAGCGCCGTCGATGTCTGCTTGGCCCATATATTCTGCAACATTGTTAGGCTTCACGCTGCCGCCATATTGAATGCGTACTGCGTTTGCAGTCGCTTCGTCATACAGACCTGCAACAACGCCGCGGATGTAGCCGATTACGTCTTGCGCGTCTTCGGAAGTCGAAGATTTGCCAGTGCCAATCGCCCAGATTGGCTCATAAGCGACAACAACCTCAGCTGCTTGTGCTGCGGACAGACCTTGGAAAGCCGCTTCAGTCTGAACTTTAACGACATCCTTCGTTTGGTTCGCTTCACGCTCTTCGAGGTGCTCGCCTACGCAGACGATTGGCGTCAAGCCGTGCTTGAATGCCGCATGCGTCTTTTTGTTAACGATCTCGTCAGTTTCCGCGAAGTACGCACGACGCTCGGAGTGACCAATGATTACATATTTCACGCCAAGATCCTTCAGCATAACGCCGCTGATCTCACCAGTGAATGCACCGTTGTCTTCGAAGTGAAGGTTTTGCGCGCCGATTGCGATCGACGTGCCTTTTGCTGCCTCTACCAAAGCGGGAAGCGTTGTGTATGGGGCGCAGATTACGCTCTCTACACCGTCAACCTCTGCTTTGCCTTTTACTTCAGAGAAGAAAGAAACGGCTTCGGATACGGTTTTGAACATTTTCCAGTTACCTGCAATGATTGGTTTTCTGCTCATCGTAATGCCTCCTCATTCAATATTCATTCCAGATGGAGCTATATGAAGTTAGTCTTATTTATCGTTAAGAGCTACAACGCCAGGAAGCACTTTGCCTTCCATGAACTCGAGGGAAGCGCCGCCGCCTGTCGAGATGAAGTTCATACGGTCAGCCAGGCCGAATTTCTCAGCTGCTGCAGCGGAATCGCCGCCGCCGATTACGGTATAACCTTCTGTTTCAGCACAAGCATTTGCTACAGCTTGCGTGCCGTGCGAGAATGGCTCGATTTCAAATACGCCCATTGGTCCGTTCCATACGACCAGCTTGGAGTTTTTGATCACGTTAGCGTAAATTTCACGCGTTTTCGGACCGATGTCGATGCCTTCCCAGTCAGCAGGGATGCTGTCGATGCTAACGATGTTCGTGTTAGCGTTTTTGCTGAAATCGTCAGCTACAACGATGTCGACAGGGATCAGGAAGTTTTTGCCCAGCTTTTTCGCTTTCTCGATGAACTCAAGCGCCAGATCCAGCTTGGAGTTGTCAACGAGCGATTGGCCGATTTCATGGCCTTGTGCTTTGAAGAATGTGTAGGAAAGGCCGCCGCCGATGATGATGTTGTCAGCAATCTCGATCATTTTGTTGATAACGTCGATTTTGTCCTTCACTTTAGAACCGCCTACGATCGCCGTGAACGGACGCTCTGGGTTGTTCAATGCTTTGCCTAGTACATCCAGCTCTCTTTCCATCAGAAGGCCGGATACGGCCGGCAGATGGTGTGCAATGCCTTCCGTCGATGCATGCGCGCGGTGAGCAGCGCCAAATGCGTCGTTAACATACAGGTCAGCCAGTTCGGCAAAAGCTTGTGCCAGCTGCGAGTCGTTTTTCTCTTCGCCTTCGTTGAAACGAACGTTTTCAAGCAGCAATACGTCGCCTTCGTTCAAAGCCGCGATTTGCGCTTTAACCGCTTCGCCTGTGGACTCGGAAGCTTTCGCAACCGGTTTGCCCAGCAGCTCGGAGAGGCGTTCAGCAGCAGGAGTGAGACGAAGCTCTTCCACAACTTGACCATTTGGACGGCCAAGATGGCTTGCCAAGATCACTTTTGCGCCTTTTTCGATCAGGAAGTTGATTGTCGGAAGCGTCTCGCGAATCCGTTTGTCATCGGTAATTTTGCCATCTTCGAGCGGCACGTTGAAATCAACGCGTACAAATACGCGTTTGCCGGCTACTTCTACGTCACGAACACTTTTCTTATTCATATCGTATACCCTCCTGAATGGTTGCTTATTCGGTCGAACCTGTTAAGTAAGGACATTGATGAATCTGGTTATGGACAGCATGAGATGCGCGGGCATAGAAACGGCGCTCCTTCATAGAGAAGGAACGCCGTTTGCTTCGCCCCAAGCGTTACCGGGAGCGCTGCAGACTAAGCGCATCCCGGATCATGAATGATCCGGGATGCAAGCGTTCCTTGCAATTAGGGGAACAAGCTCCCTTAGTCTTACAGACCTTTGCTTGCGATGTAAGCAGCGAGGTCAACTACGCGGTTCGAGTAGCCCCACTCGTTGTCATACCAAGAAATGACTTTAACCATGTTGCCTTCAACAACCATAGTCGACAGAGCGTCGATTGTGGAAGAAGCTGGGTCGCCATTGTAGTCGCTCGATACGAGCGGCAATTCGTTGTAGTTCAAGATGCCTTTAAGCGAAGTTTCGGAAGCTTCTTTGAATGCTGCGTTAACTTCTTCAACTGTAACGTCAACTTTCAGTTCAGCAACCAAGTCTGTTACGGATACGTTAGGCGTAGGAACACGCATAGCCATACCGTTCAATTTGCCTTTCAGTTCTGGCAGAACCAGCGATACTGCTTTTGCTGCGCCAGTCGAGGAAGGAATAATGTTTTCTGCAGCAGCACGAGCGCGGCGCAGGTCTTTATGAGGAACGTCCAGTACCGCTTGGTCATTCGTGTACGAGTGAATAGTCGTCATCATGCCTTTAACGATGCCGAATTTGTCATTCAATACTTTAGCGAATGGCGCCAGGCAGTTAGTCGTACAAGAAGCGTTCGAGATAACTGTGTGAGCAGCTGGATCGTATTGGTCTTCGTTAACGCCGATTACAACTGTGATGTCTTCGTTAGTAGCAGGAGCGGAGATAATAACTTTCTTCGCGCCGCCTTTCAAGTGAAGCTCAGCTTTTTCTTTAGCTGTGAAGATACCTGTGGATTCAACAACGATTTCCGCGCCTACGGAAGCCCAAGGAAGGTTCTCAGGGTTACGTTCAGCGAAAACTTTGATTTCGCGGCCGTTAACTAGAATCGCGCCTTCTTTAGCTTCTACCGTTGCGTCAAGCACGCCATGCGTTGTGTCATATTTCAGCAGGTGAGCCAGTGTTTTCGTGTCAGTCAGATCGTTTACCGCTACCACTTCTACTTCAGGGTTGCTCAGGGACGCGCGAAATACGTTACGACCGATACGGCCAAATCCGTTAATACCAACTTTAACCATTGTTAATTCCTCCTAAATGTTTTTTAAGGGCTAATGTATTTTCAAAACGTTCTGCAGCTATCCCAGGTGACCGCCACAAACCGTTAAGACACAAATCTAATGGGACTGCTCTTGCTCGATAATCGATACGATTTCCAGCGCTGCCGCTTCGTCTACGACTAACACGTCGTTGTGACCGAACCTCATTACCGCTGCGATCGCTTCACCTTTGCTTTTGCCGCCGGCGACACCGATAACAACCTCAGTCTTCACAATATCATCCAAACGTAATCCTACCGTCTGCATTTGATGCACAACCCGTCCCTCGCGGTCAAAATAGTACCCGAACGCTTCTGCCAGCCCGCCGTCTCTCGTAATCGCATCCAGCAGCTCCGGCTTCAGCCTTCGTCTGCGGGCCATTACTTTGGCATCCCCGATGCCATGAACAACGATTCGTGAGCTGCGTATGACATCGACAATTTCGCGAATGTTGGGCTCTTGCATAATCGAGGCGTATGCCTCTTCACCCAAATGATCCGGTACATGCAGCAGCCGGTAATTCGCTCCGGTGCGCTTTGCCATTGTCGAGGCGATTGTGTTTGCTTGGTAATCGAGACTTTCGCCGAGGCCGCCTCTTGCCGGTACGAACCAATTCGTCTTCAGCGGGGCCGAAGTCGTCAATTGATTGGCTACCTGCTCAATCGTAGTTCCGCCAGTTACGGCCACTACATCTCCGGGCTCCATAACCTTGCGAAGCACTTGGCATGCCGCTCGCCCAAGCTCCCGTTTCGTTTGCGCGGACTGTTCCGAGTCCCCAGCCACTACAATGACCTGCGGCAAACCGAAAGCGGTCTGAATCTTTTCTTCCAGTTCGGATAAGCCGAACATCGTCGTGTAGAAGGGCTCCAATTGCTCTAAGAGTTCTCGGCCCGCCTCACTTATCCTCATTCCCGTTGGGTGAATCTCTAGCAAGCCTTGCGATTTCAGAAAATCGGTCTCCGCACGCAGCACCCGTTCCGTCATCGATAATGACGAAGCCAAGGTCCGCCTGCCAATCAGATCAGATAACTGAACCTGATTCAAGATAGAGTACCGCTTCCGCATCACTTCGAGTAAATCCGGGAGAAGCTGCTGCTGCAGTTCAATAATCTGGCGCATCCTCTATTATTCACTCCATCGGCTCACTGCGTTTTGGAACGGTGATGAGCATTTCGTTAATATAGGACGTTGGACTCAATATGTCCCGCATGCTCATTTTAAGTCCCACCTTTATTTTAGCTAAAAGTTCAGACGTTAGCAAGCGAACATTTGAACGTGAAAACGGTTACCGCCACCATTTTCACAAATTTATTTTTCTCAAAGGCCTTGATTTCCCGCTCAGAATATCATATAATAATTTTTGCTGTTCCATTTATATGTGCGCCCGTGGTCCAATGGATATGACGTAGGCCTCCGGAGCCTGAGATCTAGGTTCGATTCCTAGCGGGCGCGCCATACTACTTTTGAATGTTAACCGCCCTTCTGGGGCGGTTTTTTTCGCGTTTATTTCTGACATTCCACAGCCTATCCCATCTTCTCTAACCAACCTAAACTGTTCTCCATCTCCTCATTCCTTTACCGTTCCAGCATCCACCCCACTCGGTGCCGCAATTGTCACTACGCTCCTCCATACTTCGCCCATTTTCACTCTACCTCAAGTTTGCGCATCTCCATAACAGCTACGGTACCTTCGCCTTGTATTTCTCCTTATCTCTTTATTAATCCTTACCCTCTAATTCACTCGTCGTAACTATGTATTTGAAGAGTAGCTGCATATCAAAATGCAAAAATACATGTTGATACCCATCATTTCGTCCATTTCAGCCATCAAAATGTAAAGGTACATCTTGTTTGCCCGATTTAGCTCCACTTCGGCGATTTCGCCTCGATTCAAATGCACTTTTGCATTTTGAACGCCATTTTAGAGGAAATCAGGCTCTTCAACCTGCACTTTTGCATTTTGATTTTGCGAATGAGGGTTACACTTATCGGAGACAGTTTAACGTCACCTAATTGAATTATCGTGTTACGCACTCCGATTCGCATCATAACAACCATAGGTTACTCAAGCTACTCACTTAACTGAACATTTGGTGCAGCATGTGATCGATAGCTTATTCTGACCCGGCCATTCCTGGTCTAAGGTCTGCGATGGTGGTGTTTACACCACTGTCTGCCATAACGCCCGTTACTCGGCCACACTAACAAGACGACAATCACTACTGCTAGAGCACTCTTCTGTTTCAACGATAAATCAGCCGGTTTAATCTACACTTAAAGACCATAAAACCGCGCGAAATCAGCGGCCAAAAACAATGGTTTGACTATCTTTGACTTTTGAAATGCAATCCGCTATTATGGGAATACAGCATCATCATCTTTGTAATTTTCGAGGAGGGACTTACGTTGGACATGAATTTCGTTCCTATGGTTATTGAGCAAAACAATCGCGGAGAACGCGCTTATGACATTTATTCGCGGCTTCTGAAGGATCGCATCATCTTCCTCGGCACTGGCGTTAATGATGTCGTGGCCAACTCGATTATCGCGCAATTGCTGTTCCTGGCGGCTGACGATCCCGAGAAAGACATTTCCATTTACATTAACAGCCCTGGCGGTTCCATTACGGCGGGTATGGCTATCTACGATACGATGCAATACATTAAACCGGATGTGTCGACGATCTGCGTCGGCATGGCCGCTTCGATGGGCGCTTTCCTGCTGACGGCAGGGGCGAAAGGCAAACGCTATGCGCTGCCGAACAGCGAAGTTATGATTCACCAGCCGCTTGGCGGCGCAGAAGGCCAAGCGAGCGATATTGAAATCCGCGCCCGCCGCATTCTGAAAATGCGCGATAAGCTCAACGGCATTCTGGCTGATCGTTCCGGCCAGCCGCTTGAGCGCATCGAGCGCGACACCGACCGCGACTACTTCATGAGCGCGGAAGAAGCAACAGCATATGGACTCGTCGACAAAGTCATCGAGAAAGTGCAATAATCTTGCAATGTACGCCAAAAAAGGCGGCGCCCATCAACTGGGCGCCGCCTTTTTTCCACATATATATCGAGTCTCGGCCAGCTCAGGCCGTCAATTCCGGTCATTTTTCGCGACAATAAAAAAAGACTGCCTTAGTCTTTACAGACTTCAGCGACAGCCCCTTTAAATTCTCTGTGAGATCGTGAAAAACAAGCGATTATTGGTTCTCGAGCTCTTCTTTGCTGACGAGTGCGACTAAAGCGTTTACAGCCTGCTCGGCATCGGAACCTTCCGCGCTAATGAATACTTCAGTACCGGAACTAATCGCCAAGCTCATAATTCCCATAATCGATTTGGCATTCACTTTTTTGTCGTCTTTCTCAACAAATACTTCTGAGGAAAATTTGTTCGCTTCTTGAACGAAAAGTGCTGCTGGTCTAGCATGTAGTCCCGTCTTAAGACGAACGACAACCGGAAGCCTTGTCATGGAAACCATACCCCCTATATCATAATCAATAAAACATTCACATGTCATGTAATGAAGCCGTTTTGTACATCATTATATCATTATACCAAAGGATGCACTAGGATAAAAGTTCACCCATTGCGTATTTTTTCTGCCATCTCATCAATTTTTCGTAAACGATGGTTGACGCCGGACTTGCTGACATTGCCTTTGAGCAGCTCGCCGACCTCTTTCAAATTCATATCAGGATGCTGGAGACGGATCTCCGCCACTTCCTTCAACTTGTCGGGGAGATTGCTAAGGCCAATTTCCTTCTGAAGCAGCTTAATATTATCGATCTGCCGTACCGCCGCGCCAATGGTCTTGTTCAGGTTTGCGGTTTCACAGTTCACGATCCGGTTGACCGAGTTGCGCATGTCGCGCATAATGCGAACGTCCTCGAACTTGAACAACGCCTGGTGAGCGCCGATAATGTTCAGCAGCTCGATAATTTTTTCGCCTTCTTTAATGTAGAAAATAAAACCTTTCTTGCGCTCGATGCATCTTGCATTCAGGTCGAACTTGTTCGCCAGATCAACAAGAGCATTGCAGTGCTCCTCGTACATCGAAGAAATTTCCAGATGATAAGACGAGCCCTCTGGATTGTTCACAGACCCGCCAGCCAAGAAAGCTCCACGCAAATAAGAACGTTTGCAGCATGGCTTACGGATAATGTCTTTATTAATGCCCAAATTGAAGACGAATCCTTCGGAAACGATCCGAAGCTCGCTCAAAATTTCTTGTACCCTTGTCGGAATCCGGACAATGTACACGTTATTTTTTTTGAGTCTCATTTTTTTACGAACGAGAAGCTCAGTATGCACTTCATAATGCTTCTTCAGCAGCGAGTAAATCCGCCGCGCGATAGCCGCATTTTCCGTAGAGATGTCCAGAACGACCTTGCGGCTGGATACACTGACAGAACCGTTCATCCGGATGAGAGCCGACAACTCCGCTCGCTCGCAGCATGTGTCCGCTTCAATCAGCGTTAGTTCCTTTTTTGTTTGCGCCGCAAATGACATCGTTTTTTCACCTCTTTCTAAGCATCCAGTTTTCCACAAGCTTATAGATATGATGGCTCAAACGCTCCGCATCATGCCTTAGGAATGTCCGGAACAGGACAAGCCGGTCGGCAATAACCTCGTAGCCTCTATTCGTCACTTCATCCAGATCCAAATGAACGGCCTTCGCGCCCATCTCCGCATATTTGTCTTCGACCTGAGGCGGAATCTCGCCATCATTAACGATTACGTAGTCGAAAAGATGATGACCAATATGTGCGTAGATCGCATCCAGATGATCGCTCACCGTGTAATTGTCCGTTTCGCCCGGCTGTGTCATCACATTGCAGACAAACAGCTTCACCGCTTCGGAATCGCAAATCGCTTGCGCCAGCTTGGGCACGAGCAAATTGGGAATAATACTCGTGTACAGGCTTCCCGGACCGATCAGAATCGCATCGGCTTGCTCGATTGCTTCCACCGCTTCCGCAAGCGGCTCTACGTCGCTCGGTTCCACGAACACGCGCTTAATGACTTTGCCCGACTTCGGTATGGCAGATTCACCTTCCACGATCGTGCCATCAGTCATTTCTGCCTTTAGCACAATAGCTTGATCCGCTGCGGGCAGCACTCTGCCCCGGACGGCAAGCACCTTGCTCAGCTCGCGAATGCCAGTAACAAAGTCGCCTGCAATATCTGTCATTGCGGCTAGCATGAGATTGCCCAGACTATGTCCAGCTAATCCCGTGCCGTTGTTGAACCGGTACTGAAGCACTTCGGTTAGAAGCGGCTCCGCATCCGCAAGCGCCATGAGCACGTTGCGGATATCACCGGGAGGCGGCATCTGCAGCTCGCTGCGCAGAATGCCGGAGCTGCCGCCGTCATCGGCAACTGTTACGATTGCCGTAATGTCGAGCGGCTTTTCCTTTAGTCCGCGGAGCATAACCGACAGGCCGGTTCCTCCGCCGATGACGACAATCTTTGGCCGCCTCATTATTTTATGCCTGCTCTGCATCCCATCACCTCGTCAATGCTTATCTCTGTCGGCATCGCGATGGCTGACACGAACACGCTCCGTATCGCTGCTGCCGAGCACTCTTCCCAAATATTCAGCAATGGCTACCGAACGGTGCTTGCCGCCGGTACAGCCAATCCCAATGACAACCTGGCTCTTGCCTTCCTTATGGTATAAAGGAATAAGAAATTGAAGCATATCCACCAGCTTTGTCAGAAAAGCCTGCGTCTCGGGCCATTTCATCACATATTCGTAAACTTCAGGCGTTTGCCCCGTGTTGGGACGCAGATGCTCAATATAATGCGGGTTCGGCAGAAAACGAACGTCATAAATGAGATCGGCGTCAATTGGAATGCCGTATTTGAAGCCGAAGGACGTTACATTGATTTGAAGACTGTTCTGCTCCAGATTTGTGAACCGGGAGACAATCCGCTCTTTCAGTAAAGCCGGCTTGATACTGCTCGTATCGATTACCAGCGAGGCAGAGCCTTTCAAATCCTCCAGCATGCGGCGTTCCATCCGAATGCCTTCCAGCGGCATACCCTCCGGATTTAGCGGGTGACGGCGACGGCTTTCCTTATAACGCTGAACGAGTACCTCATCCTTCGCATCGAGAAAAAGAATCTCGCAGCTGATCGTGTAATGATCTTTAATAAAACGCAATGATTCCGATAAAGCGGTAAAAAACTCGCGGCCTCTCAAATCGATGACAAGCGCGACTTTTCCGATTTTTCCGTTCGACTGCTCAATCAGCTCCGCAAACTTCGGAATGAGCACCGGAGGCAAATTATCGACACAGAAGAAACCGAGATCTTCCAGGCTTTGTACGGCTATGGTCTTTCCCGCGCCCGACATCCCTGTAATAATAACCAGCTTCGACATCGCTCCCGCTTCCATAACTTCCTCCTCTTGACCCGTTGCGCTTACTGCAATCAACGGGGTCGTCTGCTGCTACGCGCGCAGAATAAGTCCTGCCGCGCCTACTACGCCGGCGTTGTTGCCAAGCGTTGCCGCTACGATTTTCACACCGTCTTTTGCTTCGTTTTGCGTATATTTCTCGAATACTTCACGGATTTGATCGAATAGGAAATCACCGGCTTTGGATACGCCGCCGCCGATAATGAAGCATTCCGGATTCAATACAACAGCCATAACCGCCATCGAACGGCCCAAATAGTACGCCGCGCGGTTAACGATACGTGCAGCCACTTCATCGCCTGCTTTGGCAGCATCGATAACGTCTTTTGCCATAATATTTTCAACGAGGGACAATGTCGTACGGTCTCCACGCTCCACAGCATCCTTAGCCATACGGATAATGCCGGTTGCCGAAGATACCGTCTCCAGGCAGCCCATTTTGCCGCAGCCGCATTGAATCGCTTCCAGATCCGGTACGATTGCGATATGGCCAAGCTCTCCTGCCATGCCGGCAAAGCCCTCGACGATTTTACCGCCGATAATAATGCCGCCGCCTACACCAGTTCCCAGCGTATAGCATACGCAGTTGTCAATGCCTTTGCCTGCTCCAGCCCATGCTTCACCAAGCGCTGCTACGTTGGCATCGTTATTCACGAGCACCTTAACTTGAAGCGTGTCCTCCAAATAATCCTTCAAATTTACGTCGCGAATCTTCAGGTTCGGAGCGAATTTTACATAGCCCCGGGGAATATCGAGGAAGCCGGCAATTCCCACGCCAACGCCTTCCACTTGCTCCCAGTTATATGACGATTCTTCCACAATATTCTTAGCATATTGCGCAATATTTTGAAGGATCACATCTGTGCCTTTCGCTGTTTCCGTTGGCCCTTCGTACGTTTGCAGCAACTCGCCTTCCTGATTGCAAATTCCGACTTTAATGGCGGTTCCGCCTACATCGACACCAACGTAAATCTTCTCAGACATTACTAGTCCACCTCATTAATAGGTTATCTTCTCTGTATCCAACTATAAGCGAACGCACTTGTTCGGTCAAGACAACGTGCTGCCAGCCTCCAGCGCATAATGCAGCGGCTCCTTCATATAAAGAGCCCTGTCCGCAGGAATCGCAGTTCCCGCGAAAAGGGCTCGTAATTGCAGGTCCGATCTATTACAAAGACTGGCTCCAGTCTTGCGTAATATGGCCTTCCAGATACCGTTCACAGTCCAGAGCTGCCATACAGCCACTGCCCGCAGCTGTAATCGCTTGGCGATATTTGCTGTCCTGTACGTCGCCGCAAGCGAATACGCCCGGTACGTTCGTCTCGGAGGTGCCAGGCTTCACTTTAATGTAGCCATGATCGTCCGTATCGATTTGTCCATCCAGAAATTTCGTGTTCGGCGTATGTCCGATTGCGATGAAAATCCCGTCAGTCTCAATAACTTCTTCTTTACCGGATTCGTTATCACGGACCTTCAGACCCGTTACACCCATTCCGTTAGCCACAACTTCAAGCGGCGTACGGTTCAGGCTCCAGCTGATTTTTTCGTTATCTTTGGCGCGATCCTGCATGATCTTGGAAGCTCTCAGCTCATCACGACGGTTGACCAGCTCTACATTCGTTGCAAAGCGCGTCAGGAAGCTTGCTTCCTCCATTGCGGAGTCGCCGCCGCCTACGACGATAATCTTTTTCCCGCGGAAAAAGAATCCGTCACAGGTTGCGCATGTGCTTACGCCGCGTCCTACGTTATCTTTCTCGCCCGGAATACCAAGGTACTTCGCAGATGCGCCGGTTGAGATGATGAGCGTCTCGCTGACGAATTCGCCTTTGCCTTCTACCTGCAGCTTGAAAGGACGCTCCGACATATCCACGCTGTTCACCCAGCCTGTAATGAACTCGGCGCCAAAGCGCTCCGCTTGCTTGCGCATGTTCGCCATCAGATCAGGACCCATAATGCCTTCTGGGAAGCCTGGGAAGTTCTCGACCTCTGTTGTCGTCGTCAACTGGCCGCCTGGCTCAGGACCTTCGATCACAAGAGGATTCATGTTAGCACGTGCCAGATAGATTGCTGCAGTTAGGCCCGCGGGGCCTGTACCAATAATTATGGATTTGTACATGTTGGGTTTACCTCCGTTTATATGGATGCTCAATGACTGCCGCTGTGCCGCCATATCGTCCTTCCGATCGCCATTGCCCCCGAATGGTTTGAACAAAGTCCCCTAAGGGGACCATTCGTGGACAAAAGCGAACGCTGTCGCTTCTCAAGGACGATATGGCCGCTCCGCTTCACCATCGCTAAGTTCTAATAAAATGTCATTCAACCTCATGAACTGAGGGGGGTGAAAGAGAATGAAGAGATAACGACTTGGCTTGCTATACCAGCAAGTCAGAGTCGGTGTCGGAATCGCTGGCCGATTGGACGTCCGCAATGGAGAACACGGAGCTGAGCGACTTCAATTTTTTCCTTGATGCCGCAAACCTCGTCGATCTTCTTTACGATTTTTGCTGACTGTTGCAATGGAAGTGTTGTAACGCTGCGATACCTCGTGATAAGAGATCGTACGGCGATGCATTTTAGCAGTTAGGTACTCTAGTGCAGCAGCCCAGCCTTCGACCTTGGTCAGCTTCGGTACGTCAGGATAGACCCGGGACAAAAACTCGACCCACAGCGTCATCAGGTCATGCTGCTGAACGAGATCATAATGCTTATTCATGCGAACGAGTGCTGTCTCCACGACGTCCTGCCACTTCTGTTCCCATACCGGCAGCCTGGAAGGCACCCGGTTCGGCTCGATGACGGTTGCTTTGCCCTCAAGCACCGCTTGAAGCGGCTCTTGAACGCCAATCGTGCGAAGAACGAAGATCGCAATCCGCTTCAAGTAATCGTCCTCGTCCTTCTCCAGCAAGAAAGAACGGAGTACATCCTTTACTTCATTGTCAGCAATCATGCCAAGCGCTTGAATGACCTGAAGCTTTGTATGCTGATCGCCGTGGCGCAGCGCCCAGAAGAACGAGGAGCGCACGAGCGGATCCCGCTTCATATGATCAGGCAAGCCCTCGGAAGCATTTTCCCATAGCTTGAACTGTTCCTCGAATGGCAGATGGTAATGATAGCTGATCGAAGCATTATGCTCGCCGCCCTTAACCAGCTCCAGCTGCTCCATATAGTAGCGGGGGATGCCCGAATCCGGGTCCAGCTTCGCCGCTTGCTTCCACAAGCGCTCTGCCTCCGTATAACGCCCGATATTGCAAGCCGCTACCGCCGCATAGTGATACAAGCACGGGTCCTGAGGCAGCGAGGTATCCTTCAGCAATCGAGTGAAATGGCGGTAAGCTGACTCATGTTCTCCTAAGATGCCCATTGTTGTAGCCAGTTTAAACACATGCTCCTGATGGAACGGCATGGTCTTGCACAGCATCTCCACCAGCGGAGCCAACTGCTCGGTATCGCTTTTATGCTGATAGAAAATCGCCAGATTGCACAACGCATGCAAGTTGCCTGGCTCGATCTCTAAGGCTTCACGGATGGTTTCCATCGCTTTGTCGAACAAGCCCATATAGTAGAAAGCCAGCGCCAGATTATTGCGTGCTGCAAGGAAATCAGGCTGCGCTTCGATAATCTGCTCTAAGATCCGCACCGCCTCGGCGAACTTGCCCTCTTCCAGCAGCATACGTGCCTGATCATGCTCGACCATCCCTTCACGGGATTTGATGCTCGTAAGGCGGGTGGGCCGCTCCAGCTCGAAGTGGAGCAAATCCATCATTTCTTCGGCTTCGTCCAAGAATTGGCCGTCCATATCTTCTTCCAGATAATGCACAAGCGCGCCTTCGGCCGCTTCGTAAAGCTCCATATTGGCGTAGTTGTTCGCCATATAAAAATGACATTCCGTCATTGTCGGATCAAGTTCATCGACGATCCAATTCAGAATGCGATTGGACTCCTCGTAATTGCCCATTTCAGATAATATACCAGCCATGTTGCAATGGTTAACCGGATTGTCCGGCTCGTATTCCACAGCTCTCCGGAAATACTTGAGTGCCTTGTCATAGTGGTAACGGTCCAGTGATCGTACCGCCCTCTCGAAAAAAAACGTCGCGTCCCATTGTATCGGTATAATTTTCGTTGGCTGTTCCAAGGCAGCTCGTTTCTTCTCCTTCACCGGCAAGGCACCTCCCGATCTTCTGATTTTCTACGATTATACCATAGCAACGCCTATCCTAACACGAAAGAATATGTGGGAAAATCGCGGACGTTATAATAACCGCCCGCGATTTTCCGTTAATTGCTATTCAATTCGGCGTTATACGCCGGCATTTTTGAAGAGGGTACTGATCGAACCGCCTTCGATAATAATTCTTGTTGCTTCTGCAAGCAACGGTGCAACCGAGAGTACCGTAAAGCGGTCCGGACGGCTATCCGGCAGCAGAATGGAGTCGGTTACGACGACTTCTTTAATATTGGGATGATCCAAACGCTCAATGGCATTGCCGGAAAATAACGGATGAGTTGCGCATACATACACGTCTTCCGCACCGCGTTCCTTCAAGCTTTCCACTACGTTCACGATCGTGTTGCCCGTATCGATCAAGTCTTCGATAATGATTGGCGTCTGCCCTTTAACGTCGCCGATTACGTGCGTAATGGACGATTCGTTATGCGCAGGACGTTTTTTAATCATAATGGCAAACGAAGTATCGAGGTAGTTGGCGAGCTTCTCAGCTGTGGAAGCTCGTCCCGCATCCGGAGAAACGACAACCGGGTTCTTGATGTTCTTCGATTTCAGGTAGTCGCTGAGCAAGTCCAGCGCCGTCATATGATCTACCGGAATATTGAAGAAGCCTTGAATAGCCGGTGCATGCAGGTCGATCGTGAGGACCCGGTTCGCGCCGACCGTCGTCAGCACATCTGCCACCATTTTGGCCGAAATCGGCTCACGCGGCGCAGCTTTCCGTTCCTGACGGGCGTACCCGTAGTACGGCATAATGATGTTAATCGTTTTGGCAGATGCCCGTTTTGCCGCATCAATCATAACAAGCAGTTCTACGAAATGCTCATTGATTGGATGAGAAAAAGATTGAACAAGGAATACGTCACAATTCCGAATCGTTTCTTCATAGTGAACGTACACTTCCCCGCTCTTGAAACGGGACATTTTGATAGCGCCGAGTGTCAATCCCAAATCCTCGGCGATCTTTTGAGCCAAAACCGGATTAGACGAACCCGAGAAAATACGCAACTTGTCGCTTAACATGATACCCTCCTGAGCGTTTTAAAACCAATTAATAAAATTTGACATGAAGTCATGCTTTTGGCATGGGCTGGTACCCTCTGCAAAAGCTGATTTGCGCCGGCTGTCTTCGGCATCGCGGCAAGCCGGCCGCGTTGATAAAATGCTGCGTCTCCCCTACAAGAACGCCAGCCATTTCGTCTTTACTATACCATTATACATTGTATTTACGATAATTCAAAAATCAGCTATTGGCAAATTTCGACTCTTTATCGCCAGCAAGCGGACAAAACCGACATCTTTCAACACCGGACGCTCATATAATGAGCGTATTGTCCGATTTATGCGGGGAGACAGGGGAAAAGCCGGTCAGCATAGCTGCTCCAGTATGGAGCGGCGCTTCTGCCAATCGGCTTAATGGCTGGCAGCGGTGATTAGCCGCCGGCCTGCTCACGTTTCATTGCATTGTTGGAGGCCGGCTTGCCGTGGCGTCCGTTCAATTCCCGCATTACATCATCCAGCGGAAGTCCGCGTTCACGCAGCAATACGAGAAGGTGGAACAACAGGTCGCTCGCCTCGGAACGAAGCTCGTCATTGTCCTCGTTTTTCGCTGCGATGATAACTTCCGTTGCTTCCTCGCCTACTTTTTTCAATATTTTATCGAGACCCTTCTCGAACAAATACGTCGTGTAAGCTCCCTCCGGACGTTCCGCATAGCGTTGTGCGATAACGCCTTCGAGATTGCCGAGAATCGCAAAACGGTCAGCTTCTTCGCTCTGTTGACCGGAAACGTCTGCACCCTGCACCTCAATATCGTTAAAAAAGCAGCTGTATTTGCCAGTGTGACATGCTGGCCCGACTTGGTCAACCTTCACGAGAAGCGTATCGGCGTCGCAGTCGTACGACATCGAGCAGATGCGCTGCGTGTGGCCGCTTGTTGCACCTTTGTTCCACAGCTCATTCCGCGAACGGCTCCAGAACCAGGTCACGCCGTTCTCCGCAGACAATCGCAGCGACTCGGCGTTCATATACGCAAGCATGAGCACTTCCTTGCTCTGTGCATCTTGGACGATGGCCGGCACGAGGCCGTCTTCGCTCCATTTAATCAAGGACGCAAGCTCCTGCAGTTTCAATTGGTCGGTCATCGAACCTCCACGCCTTTCTGCCGCAAGTCGTCTTTCACCTCACGGATTGTCATTTCTTTATAGTGGAAAATCGTTGCTGCAAGCGCCGCATCGGCATGCGCCTGCTCGAACACGTCGCCGAAATGCTCCACCTTGCCCGCTCCACCAGAAGCGATAACCGGAATGCCCACCGAATCCGAAATGGCCTGCGTCAGCTTCAGATCGAAGCCGTCCTTCGTGCCGTCCGCATCCATGCTGGTGAGCAAAATTTCGCCTGCGCCCAGCTTTTCAGCCTCGCGCGCCCATTCCAGCACTTTAATGCCGGTCTCTTTCCGGCCGCCGTGCGTGAACACTTCCCACTCGCCCCATGCTTCGTTGTACTTTGCATCAATGGCGACTACGATACATTGCGAGCCGAATTTGCGAGCACCGTCGCGAACGAGTGACGGATTGAGAATGGCAGCTGTATTGATCGCAATCTTGTCCGCGCCTGCGCGCAGCAGTCTCTTCATATCATCGACATGGGAGATGCCGCCCCCAACCGTGAACGGAATCGTAATTTCGCCCGCTGTCCGCTTCACAACTTCAATCATCGTGGCACGGCCTTCGACTGAGGCGGAAATATCGAGGAATACGAGCTCATCGGCTCCTTCACGGTCATAGGTGGACGCCAGTTCTACTGGATCTCCTGCGTCACGCAGGTTGACGAAATTCACGCCCTTCACTACACGGCCGTCCTTCACATCCAGACACGGAATAATACGTTTAGCCAGCATATTGCACTCTCCTCTCTTTGGGTCGGTCAGCGCTTTATAGCGCTGCCTTGTATGTTGTGGAAAATGAAATGAAGTTGATTGATTGTAGTGTAGAGCTTGCATGCTGTATCGGCGGCTTACCCTCAGTCGCACACATTAGCACAATTGCTGGAATAGGATTCCTTTATAGTGACTATGATCCGCTCAATAATGCGAAACACATGAGACGGAACGGAATCATAAGGCTCGCAGATCGTTCCACAACGAACTGGATTCGCTTTTTAGCGAAGCTAAATTCGTTGTTGGCCTAAGCTCGGCGGGCTATGGTTCCATTAGCGAAGCGAATTTCGCTTTTCGTGAACCTAGGTTCGCCAACTGCGAAATTTGCTTCGTTACTCCATAGTAACTACATCGCATTAGCTCCTACAACGAATTTCTCTTCGCTAATTTGCGAGGCTGCTTCGCTGGAGACCAACCTCAAGCTTGAGACAGCCTCCGTAGCGAAGTTAGTTTCGTTATTTTGCGAAGTTGGTTCATTGTACCGTGCCTTAGAGTAAAGCAGCTACTACGAAAGCGTAGTTGGTTTTACTAATCTGCGAAGCTGGTTCGTTATCCAGCACCTGTAGAATAAAGCAGCTACTACAAAAGCGTAGTTAGTTTTACTAACCTGCAATGTCGGCTCGTTATCGGGCAATTTTAGAGCAAGGCAGCTCCTATGCGAGATAAGTTTCGATAACCCGCAAAACTGAGCATGAATGCTAGCTCTTCACCGGAACGCCGGCCAGGGCAAGGAAATTGCCGAGCAGCTGCATACCCAGCTCGCCGCTTTTTTCCGGGTGGAATTGCATGCCGTACACGTTGCCTCGGCCAACGATTGCCGTTACTTGCTGATGGTAGTCGGTAGTCGCTAGCAGGTCGGAGGCTTGCTCCGGCTTCGCATGGAACGAGTGGACGAAGTAGACGTGCCCTTCTTCCAGTCCTTTGAACAGCGGGCTTTCACTTTGTTCAAAGCTCAGCTTGTTCCAGCCCATATGCGGGATCTTGTAATCGCCCTGGAAGCGGATGACCTTACCCGGAAGCAACGACAAGCCTTCGTTGATACCATGCTCCTCGCTTTGGCTAAAGAGCAGCTGCATGCCAAGGCAGATGCCGAGCAGCGGCTTGCCGGATGCGGCATATGCTTTCGTTACCACGTCCATGCCCGTCTCGCGCAAATTGTCCATGGCGTCGCCAAATGCGCCAACGCCAGGGAGGATCGCACCGTCCGCCGCCGCGATAACGGCAGGATCAGCTGTAATGACGGCCTCATAGCCAAGTCTCTCTACGGCTTTGCTCACACTGTGCAGGTTGCCCATGCCGTAGTCGATAATTGCGATCATGCTACAGTACTCCTTTCGTCGAAGGCACTCCTTGTACGCGTGGATCGATGCTTGTTGCTTCGTCGATTGCCCGGCCGAGCGCCTTAAACACCGCTTCGATCATATGGTGCGTGTTGTGGCCGTAGTGTACGATGACGTGAAGCGTAATACGGGCTTCAAGCGCCAGCTTCCACAGGAATTCATGCACCAGTTCAGTGGAGAAGCTGCCCACTTGAGCCGAAGGATATTCCGCACGGTTTTCAAAATGCGGGCGGTTGCTCACATCAACAATAACTTGGGCCAGCGCTTCGTCCATCGGTACAAATACACTTGCATAACGCTTAATGCCGCGTTTGTCGCCAAGCGCTTCGCGCAGCGTCTGTCCAAGGCAAATTCCGATATCCTCAACCGTGTGGTGATCGTCAATATCAATGTCGCCGCGAGCTTCGACTTGCAGATCGAATTGCCCGTGCTTCGCAAACAGATCCAGCATGTGGTTCAGAAAAGGAACGTCTGTCTCCAGTTTCACTTCGCCTGTACCGTCTACTGCAAATGCTAGCTTAATATCCGTTTCATTCGTTTTGCGCACAATCTCAGCCTTACGTTGAACGCCGCTGTTAAGCTCAGTCATTATTTCATCCTTCTTTCCAGTTTATAATTCAACACTCGCTTACAGAGGTTGCTCACTGTAATGCCTATAGAGAGCCGCCCAAACGCATCCTGCATATAATGCTGCCGATTTAAGCAGCAGACCTCTTCCCGCTGTTACTGGCCTTCTTGCTCCAAACGAATCTCAATCGCCCGGGCATGCGCCTCAAGCCCTTCATGCCTCGCCAGCGTCATAATTTTGCCGCCGTTTGCAAGCAGCGCTTGCTTGCTGTAATAGATCAGGCTCGATTTCTTCAAGAAGTCGTCCACGTTCACTGGAGACGAGAAGCGCGCCGTGCCGTTCGTCGGGATGATGTGATTGGGTCCTGCAAAATAATCCCCTACTGGCTCTGAACTATATGGTCCGAGGAAAATCGCACCTGCATTCTCGATCAAGCCTAGCAGGCTCATCGGATCAGCCGTCAGCACTTCCAGATGCTCGGGAGCCAATCGGTTCACGACATCGATCCCTGCTTCCAACGAGTCGACGATCAAGATCGCGCCGTAGCTGTCAATCGATGCTCGCGCAATCGCCTCGCGCGGCAGTGTCGCGAGCTGGCGCTCCACCTCAGCAGCAACAGCTTGCGCCAATGACTCTGACGGCGTCACGAGAATCGCAGACGCCATCTCGTCATGCTCGGCCTGCGACAGAAGATCGGCCGCAATGTACGACGCGTTCGCTGCTTCATCGGCAAGCACGACAATCTCGCTTGGCCCGGCGATGCTGTCGATATCAACAGCGCCGAATACAGCGCGCTTCGCCAGCGCCACGTAAATATTGCCCGGTCCGCAGATTTTATCGACCGGAGCGATTGATGCCGTGCCGTATGCCAATGCGGCAATCGCTTGCGCGCCGCCGACCCGGTACATCTCCTTGACGCCCGCTTCAGCAGCGGCTACGAGAATATACGGGTCGATTCCTTCCTTGCCGCCAGTCGACGGCGGCGTCACCATAACAATCTCCGGCACGCCAGCCACCTGTGCCGGAATGACATTCATCAGCACGGACGACGGATACGCCGCTTTGCCTCCGGGCACATATACGCCTACCCGCTTCAGCGGGCGGAGAATTTGCCCCAGCATCGTCCCGTCCGGCTGCAAATCCATCCACGAGTTGCGCAGCTGCTTCTCGTGGAAAACCCGAATGTTCACGGCTGCCTCGCGGATAGCCGTAAGGAAATCCGCGTCTACCTTGTCATACGCCGCTTCGATCTCCTGCTGCGTCACGCGCAGCGACGATGCCTCCAGACGAACGCGGTCATGCTCCTCCGTATAACGCAGCAGTGCCGCGTCTCCTTCTGTCCGGACGTCCTCAACAATCCGGCGGACCGCTTCATTTTGCGCTGGCGATCCATACTCCACCTCGCGCTGCAGTCCAAATTGCTCCGGCTTCATAATACGCATAGCTTCTGATCCCCCTATCGCAGCGGCCTGCACCCTCATTAAGCCCCTCATAAGGAACCTCGCTCAACCGAGCCCAGCCGCATCCTGATTAACTTAAATCCAATCGTGGATCGGATACTTCCCTTACTTATACCTTTGCAGCAATCGTTACTTGAAGCCGGTCACAGAGGCTTTGAATGGCATCGTTCTTCATCCGGTAGCTCACGCGGTTCGCAATGAGACGGCTCGTAATGCCGAATATTTCTTCCATCTCGACCAAGCCGTTTTCCCGCAGCGTTTGTCCCGTTTCCACCATATCAACGATCCGATCTGCCAGCCCAATCAGCGGTGCAAGTTCGATGGACCCGTTAAGCTTGATGACCTCAACCTGTTGGCCGCGCTCGCGGAAATACGCCGAAGCGACAGACGGGTATTTGGTTGCTACACGAGGATTGATAACCGGTTTCCAGTCCGGGAGCCCGATAACCGACATCCGGCATTTTGCAATGCCAAGATCCAGCAGCTCGTAGACATCCTTGTTTTCTTCCATCAGAACGTCTTTGCCGACAATCCCGATATCAGCCACGCCATATTCCACGTACGTAGGAACGTCTACCGGCTTCGCCATAATAAACTCCATTCCCGCCTCCGGGAGCTCAATAATCAGCTTTCGCGTATCGTCAAAATCGCTCGGAATCGGCAATCCCGCTTCCCGAAACAACTTCGATGCCTGCTTGTAGATCCGGCCCTTCGGCATCGCTACCTTCAATATATCTTTACCTGCTCCGCTCACGCCCGGCTGCCTCCTGTCCGTTCGATGCCGGCGATATAGAACGCCCGCTCTGTAAATGTATTTCCTTTATATGAAAAAGCGCCCTCTGACGCTTTGCCAGCTTCCGCTGCACTCATCCGTTCTGTCACGACAGACTGTCCTTCACTGCGAAGACGCTGTGCTTCAGCAAGCGCCTCTGCACGTCCCTCTGTATCGTACCCGATCAGCACACGCGGCGCTGAAGCCGCTGTGTCGTCCTGATCGCCAAGCAGCTCCAGAATGCGCGTTGTCTTAAGCGCAAACCCCGTAGCCGGCGTCGGACGGCCGAACTGGCCCAGCAAATTGTCGTAACGGCCGCCGCTAACGACTGGGAAGCCCAGATCTGCCGCATAGCCTTCGAATGTCATGCCTGTGTAATAAGAGAAGTCGCCGATCATCGTCAGATCGATCAATACATGCTCACATACGCCATAGGCCTTCAACACATCCCAAATCTCGCACAAATGGCGAATAGACGCTTGCGCCGTCTCGTCAATCGTAAGCTCCAGCGCCTGGTCGCAAATTTCCTGACCGCCGCGCAGACGCAGGATGCTTTCCAGCTCGCGCTGCACAGGCTCAGCCAACGACAGCTTGCGCAATTGATCGCGGTAGCCGACATAATCACGGCCCAGCAGGCAAGCTTTCAATTGCTCTTGCGCATCGGTACGGCCAGACAATGTCTGCTCGAACAAGCCGTTCAGGAAGCCGACATGACCGATGGCGATTTTGAACCGCTCCACGCCCGCCGCCTTCAAAGAGGCAATAGCAAGTGCAACAACCTCGGCATCTGCCTCAGCTGAAGCATCGCCAACCAGTTCAACACCGGTCTGGAAGAACTCCGCTTCCCGGCCCGCTTCCTCTTCAATGGAACGGAAAATGTTCGCGTGATACGATAAACGGAGCGGAAAAGGCTGCTCCTTCAACAAAGAGGAAACGACACGAGCGATTGGCGCCGTCATATCCGAGCGCAACACAAGTGTAGTTCCGCGGTTGTTAAGAAGCTTGAACAGCTTCTGATCCGACGTAGAGCTCGCTACGCCAACCGTGTCGTAGTATTCAATCGTTGGTGTAATAATTTGCTCGTAACCCCAACCCGACATGCAGGTCAATACGTCGCGCTCAATTTGGCGCAGCTTCGCCACGGCGCTTGGGAGGTAATCTTTAACGCCAATCGGCTTTTCAAATACCTTTGGTTTCGACATTTTGAATTCACCCTCAAATGCTTTAGTATGTTAAAGTGTTAACTTGCTAATAAAATAAAGTATTTATCGATATTAGCATGAAGCTTCCTATTCGTCAAGGTTATCTGCCTGTCAACTATCCGCTTCCCAATTCATCTATTCATCTTAACAAACCTCACCCCCCGCAGAGTCAAACTCCACAGAGGGTGAGGTCATCTATCTATTGAGGTTTGAATCAGCCCTGAACGCCCGGCTCCCCGCTCCTGCCCGGCGAGCGTTTGATCTCGCGCATCGGATTGCCGCCAACGAACGCATGGGCCGGCACATCTTTGTGAACGACCGAGCCGGCCGCTACAACCGCATGATCGCCAATCGTAACGCCAGGCAGTATCGTCGTGTTAGCTCCAATCATTACATTCGCTCCAATACGCACGCGGCCAAGACGGTACTCACGGATCAAATACTCATGCGTCAAAATCGTCGTATTATAGCCGATAATGCTATTGTCTCCGACCTCGATCCGCTCCGGGAAAAACACATCGACCATTACCATCAGCGCGAAGGCAGTATGCTTGCCGACCTTCATGCCAAGTATGCGGCGGTAGATCCAGTTCTTCATAGGCAGAATCGGGCAATAGCGGGCAATCTGGATGAAAACAAAGTTGCGAACCGCCTTGACGCGGCTGACCGTCGAGTATACCTGCCATAACGCGTTTGGCCCTTCTACCGGATAAATCTCAACGTCCCGCAAGCTTCTCCCGCTCCAATCCGGCAAAAGCGTAAAGTTCCCGCATGTCGTCGATGACATGCTTCGCTCCGCTCTCCCGCAGCTTTTCCGCTCCTTTAAGAGACCAGGCAACACCAACCGATACGACGCCTGCCGCATTAGCGGACTGCATATCGACTGGACTGTCACCAACCATAATGGCATCCGCAGGCTCTACGCCCAGCTTGTCCAGCGCCATTAACACGGGCTCAGGGTGCGGCTTCGCATTTTTCACATCATCAATCGTTACGATTGCATCTGGGACAATATAGTCATACAGCCCGACGAACTTCAAGCTCTTCTCTGTGCTGAGCCTCATTTTCGTCGTTACAATGCCGATGCGAACCCCTTGCTTTTGCAAATGATCCATCACTTCGCCAACGTAAGCGAAAGGCTTGACCAGTTCGTTGTGCAGCCTGTAATTCACTTCGCGGTACGCCGCAATGAGATGATCCACTTGCTCCAGTCCGGAGAAAATCTTCATCTGGTCCGATAGCGTCAAGCCCATGCTTGGAATAATATGCTCTCGTGAAAAACCTTCCGGGACGACGCCCTTCAATGCTTCCAGAAACGAGCGGATGATGAGCTCATTGGTGTCTACTATAGTCCCGTCCAGATCGAACAGCATCGTACGTACAGGTTTTATCACGTGTGCTTTCACTCCTACTTGTCTGAAATACGATTTACGTTATCCTTCCGTCTTAGGCGCGATATCAAGCTCCGCTGCCGCTGCACTTTCGGATGCCGATGCTCCCGTCTCCTTCGTTGATACGATAGGGTCGGAATAACGTGCCGAAGCCGCTCCCGTTACTCTGCGAATGACGATGAACGCAATGGCCGCGATAATGAGACCAATTGCGAGCAGCTGTGAAATCCGTACATTGCCGTAAGCTGGATCAAGATAACCCTGCTCGAACACCACTGTCATAGGCGTCCAAAGACCATTTACGAGAGAAGCCAGCCATGCCGGACCTTGAAAAGCCAAGCTGTCCGTACGCAATGCTTCAATGAAGAAGCGGCCGATAGAATACCAGATGAAATAGCTCGCTACCAGCTCGCCTGCACGCAAAAACTTTTGACGGCGCAAGATAAACAGAATCGCAATGCCCACCAGACTCCAGACCGATTCATACAAAAATGCAGGGTGATGGTAAATACCTTCCCCATTAATATTCATTTGATTGACGATAAAATTCGGCAAATGCAGCGTATCTCGCAGGAAGCTCTCTTCCACCACGCCGCCATAGGCCTCTTGGTTCATGAAATTGCCCCAGCGGCCGATCATTTGACCAGCAAGCAGGGATGGCGCACAAATATCGACCAGACGCCAGAAGCTATAACCTTTATAACGGAAATAGAAATAACCGCAGATAAAAGCTCCGATCAGCGCGCCATATATCGCGATGCCGCCATTCCATATTTTGAAAACATCCATCAAATTGTTTTTGTAATCATCCCATTTGAACGCTACATAATAGATGCGAGCGCCAATAACGGCGGAAGGTACGCCTAGCAGCAACAGATCCATAAAGAAATCAGGTTTGATACCGAAGCGCTTGCCCTCTTGGACAGCAAGCAGCAGTCCGACAAGAGCGGCTGTACCTAGAATAATGCCGTACCAGCGCACATCAATCGATCCTATTGAAAAAGCGATGGGATTAATCATCATACTCATGAGTTATAAGCTCCTTTTCTAATCGCTTGGAATGGGTTCCTCTAGCCAAGCTTCACAGGCACGATTGATCAATCGTAGTCGTCCGCGTCTTCAGCAATCGTCTCCGTCAGCTTGTTCGTAAATTGTAAGGCGGCGTTATAGCCCATCCGTTTCAAGCGGAAGTTCATCGCGGCCACCTCAATAATGACAGCCAAGTTGCGTCCCGGTCTAACGGGTACTGTGACAAGCGTTACATCCGTGTCGATAATGCGTGTCTTCTCTTCATCAAGCCCCAGGCGGTCATATTGCTTGTCCTGCTGCCAGTTCTCCAGCTTAATGACGAGCGAGATCCGTTTTGTATTGCGTACGGCCCCTGCACCGAATAACGTCATTACATTAATAATGCCAAGGCCGCGGATTTCCAGCAAATGCCGAATGAGCTCTGGAGCGCTGCCGTGCAGCTGATTATCCGACGTCTGGCGAATTTCGACCGCATCGTCGGCTACGAGCCGATGACCGCGCTTTACAAGCTCCAGCGCCGTCTCGCTTTTACCGATACCGCTTCCTCCGGTAATCAGCATCCCCACGCCATATACGTCTACGAGTACGCCGTGAATAGTCGCTGTAGGCGCAAGCTTTTTCTCCAAAAAATCGGTAATCCGGCTGAACAGAATCGTTGTCGCTGTATTGCTGCGAAGCACAGGAATTTGTGCAGAGTTGGAATGCTCGATCAGCTCAGCAGGCGCTTCCATTCCCCTTGTTATAATGATACAAGGCGTGTCGTCATGGCAGAGCTGCGCCAGCCGATACTTGCGCTCCTCCGTCGACAGCGTGCTCAGAAACGTTAACTCCGTTTTTCCGAGGAGCTGAACGCGTTCACTGGGATGATAGTCGAAGTACCCGGCCATCTCAAGACCCGGGCGATATAGATCGTCTACCGTAATCGAACGCTTCAAGCCGTCTTCTCCGGATATGATTTCTAGCGAGAAATGCTGAACCAGCTGTGATACCTTTACTTTCTTAGCCATCGTACGGCCTCCTCATCTAACCGCTATATGTCCGTATGTAAGTGGATTTCCAATGACTTCATCGTAAAGGAAAAAAGCGCCGAACGCAACGTTTGACCGCTGCCCGGCGCCAAAAGCATTTATTTTAGTTCAATGTGAATCGGCTCCAGCACATACCCCGGATATTGATACACGTCAAAAGTAAGCGGCTGTTCGTAGTCAGCAACCGGTATCTCATAGTAAATCTCTGCGTCTGCCCCCGTTTCGGTGGTATGCCATGAAGACTGGGTTCCTGCTTTGTCGAGCAGCTTATAAGTCTTGCCCGAAGCATCCCGGAACGTTGCCCCATAATCAAAAAACCAAAATCCATAGCGGGATTCCGTCTCATCGAGATCAGAAAACGAGACCGTAAGGCTCCCTCCCGCCGCGCTCTTTAATTGAAACCGGCTTTCCGGCGTTTCAAGCGTCTCTCCTGTCTCTGTATTAATGACAAACTTCTTATTTCGCTCCGACAGCAGAAGACCATCGGCGACGAAATACAGCTTTTTCGGCTTTTCGAAATAGTTGCTTTGAAAATGAATCGTCATCCCATCATCCAGCATGCCGAAGCCGCCTTTTGAATCCCAGCGTCTGCCTTTCTCGTCGACAAGAGCCAGCTTAATAAAGCCATTCGACTTCTTCACATTGGAGGGATCGGTTTGCACATCAATATTGATCTGCAAGGGCGTAATAACCGCTTTTTTCAAAGTAAACCGCTGCCCGCCCACCTCTAAGTCCTTATTGAGTGGGATAGTCTCCTTAAGATGCTCAAACCGGCTATGATCGACAGGAATGTCTACAGTCAGCCACTGTCCCTCCAGATTCACTTCCAAATGTATCGTTTGCGGTATAGGGTAACCGTCAGCCATCACGATGTCGAACGTGTCGTACATTGTCCCTTCCACTTCGTTTTCGGCAAAATGACTCCAGCCGATAGAGGCGACAATATTTTTGCCATCTCCATCTTGAATGACATATTCCTTGATCTCCGTGTTTTTTGTCACACCCGGTCCTGTACCGGAATAAAGAATAACGATACGCTGATCATCAGCCATAATGCCGCTTACCGTTAAGGTATAACCGTTCTTGCTGTCCGACTTATTCACGGGTTGAATGAATTCATTATTTATTGCGACCTTGAGCGTTGTATCACTTTCGATAAGCTTCACAAATCCGCTGAAGCCCGGAATGTCGCGAAGCATCGCAGCGAAAGCGGGGGAGACTTTAATAAACGCAGTCAGCAGCATGAAGACGCATACGGCCGATAAGAGCATTTGCAATCCGAGCCTCCGCCGCTTAATTGCTACCGAACGTTTGCCGCCAAGCTTCATGCCAGTTTTTATCGCCATATCCAGCTCTTCATCACTCGGTTCATTGTTCTCCTGCTCCAGCTGCTGGCGGTCATTCTGCAACGCCTGAAGCATCTCTTTCCAGTCCCTTTCTGTCTCCCTGTTCATGGTTCTCCCCCTTCCCAATCGCTGTTAAATCGTTTTTCAATAGCTTCAGGCCCTTATGCAGCCAGGTACGTACCGTTCCGTCCGGCTTTTCCAGCAGCTCGGCGATTTCCGTAATCGTCAAATCCCGATAATACTTCAAAACAATGACCATCCGATATTTCGACGGCAGCGCCTTAATTTGTGCTTCCATGTCGATTCGCTCCGCTACATCCGGCAAATTATTTTTCGTACGGTCTTCAGACCAGCCCTGATTATCCGAATCGATAGAAAGCACTTCCCTGCGCTTCTTTTTCCGCTCATCCATGCAGACGCGTATAAGAATCCGAATCATCCAGGTCGTGAACAGCTTCGGATCACGCAGCGACCGTCTCTTTGCCCACACTCTGCATACGGTCTCCTGTACAGCCTCCATGGCATCCGTCTCGTTCCTCATATAAGAATAGGCAATGCCGTAAAGCTGGCGTTTATCGATTTCGATTCGTCGAAATAATGCATCTTCATCGCCTTTTACCGCCGCGGCCGCCCACTCGTCCTTATCCATGCCCTTCCCCCTCCGCGCAACCTCTTGCTGACCATTAGACGCGCATATGGCTCAAACGGTTTTCCTTTTTCCGGATAAATGCAAAAAAGGCTGCCCCCATCGGGAGACAGCCTTGGAATAACGAATAGATTAGTTTTCGAAAATGTTCAGTTCGGACTCTTTGTCGAACAGGTGTACTTTGTTCATGTCCAGAGCCAGTTTAACGCTGGAACCGTCACGCAGTGCGGAACGTCCGTCTACACGTGCGATAACTGTTTCTGTGCCGATACCGTTCAGGTACAGGTACATTTCGTGACCCAGGTTTTCTGCAACCTCGATGTTCGCGTTAACGATTGTGTTCGGGGATGCTTCCAGGAATACAGGCTCTTCGTGAAGATCCTCTGGACGAATGCCCAGAATTACTTCTTTGCCTACATAACCTTTCGAACGAAGAACAGCTGCTTTACCTTCTGGAATCGCAACGTCTACGCCAGTCGCTTTGAATTTCAAGCCTCCGCCTTGCTCGGAAACCGTGCCGCTGATGAAGTTCATCGAAGGCGCGCCGATAAAGCCAGCTACGAAAATGTTTACCGGATGGTTGTAAAGCTCTTCCGGCGAAGCAGTTTGTTGAATAAAGCCGTCTTTCATAACAACGATACGGTCGCCCATCGTCATTGCTTCGATCTGGTCATGCGTTACGTAGATTGTCGTAGTTTCCAGACGTTTTGTCAGTTTGGAAATTTCCGCACGCATTTGACCACGAAGTTTAGCATCCAAGTTGGAGAGCGGCTCATCCATCAAGAATACTTGCGGCTCACGCACGATTGCGCGTCCCAAAGCGACACGCTGGCGTTGGCCGCCGGAGAGTGCTTTTGGTTTACGGTCGAGCAAATGCTCAATATCAAGAATTTTAGCGGCTTCACGAACGCGTTTGTCGATATCCGCTTTTTTGAATTTACGAAGTTTAAGGCCGAAAGCCATGTTTTGGTATACATTCATGTGCGGGTACAACGCGTAGGATTGGAATACCATCGCGATGTCGCGGTCTTTAGGAGCTACGTCATTTACAAGACGGTCGCCGATGAACAATTTACCTTCGGAAATCTCTTCAAGTCCTGCGATCATACGCAGTGTTGTCGATTTACCGCAACCGGATGGACCAACCAATACGAGAAACTCTTTGTCTTTGATATCAAGGTTAACGTCAGTTACCGATGCTTTGTCGGAACCCGGGTATTTTTTGTAAATGCCTTCTAAGCGTACGCCTGCCATGTGATTTTTCCCCCTAAAAGAAATTTCGTTATGCTTATATCTTATCCCACAGCCCAGTATGCTGACTATGCACAAACTGTACAAAAAAACTAATTTCTTTTCGTAACTTTGTACAATAGTAAAATGATTTTAACCAATACGGCATCTCTAAACTGCCTGACATCAAGGCCTGTCTCCTGCTTCAGCTTATCCAGCCGGTAAAGCAGCGTATTGCGGTGAATGTACAGTTTCTTGGCCGTCTCGCTGACATTGCAATCAAGCGCGAAGAAAGCTTCCAGTGTCGCGAGCATCTCCGCTTCGACGAACAGCTCGCTTCTTTTGAGCGAATGCTCCAAATAACGAGAGCGCTGAACCTCCGGAATCGCGTTGAGCAATCTCTCCAACTGAAGCATCCACGGCAGGTGAATGTTGGTTCCGACATGGAATTTGCGTCCGAGATTTATGGTTTCACGAAGAAGTGCCGTCGTTTCAACGATACCCTTAGCCGGACTTGTGGGGTGTGCGACAGCCAGATGGCACTCGCCGATCCATTCGCTGGCGAGCATTTCATGGAGACCATGGCAGATGGACGCCAGACTATCCTCTACCGTCTCCTCATCCTCATCGTCAGCAAGCTCAGAATCCGCATCCCTGAGAAGGGAAGCCGGGCCCCAGATAAGCCATTCTTGATTTTTAAGCGGAATCAATAAAATATCGTCAGCCAGGAAAGAGCGAAGCAGCTTCTCCAGCTCTGAATAGGCAGCTTGCTTCGTCGTATTGGGCTGCTCTGTAATAAGAAGAAAAGGGATCATTTCGGCAAAAAGCTTGCCGCCAGCCGTAAGGCTGTCAGGTATAGAATAAGATGGCTCTTCCGATTCCAGCTGCTGCTGAATCCATTCACTTAATTTAAGTGCAAAGTTCTCGCTCTCCGATAAGGAAGCTGCTGACGTTTTGACCGTTTGATTACGCAGACTCTGTGTGCGAAGTGTCCAGCTAATGAGCTCCAGCTCTCTTTGCTGAAGACCGGGACTTTCAATCTCTATAGCTTCAATCGTTTTGTTGGCATTGCTTACAACGATCCATACCGTGCCATCCTGTTCAACACGGCTGCCTTCTGCCGCTAATCTGCTGTTATTGTCATCGCTATAAAATACGCGGTCAGACTTCTGCGTCAACTCTTCCCAATCAGATTGTTGCAAAGTTACCAAACGAACCGGACAGTTCAAAATGTGCTCCAGCGGGTTTAACCATTCTGTCGTGCTCATTTTTGTCTATCTCCTATCTCCAGCCATGAATGATGCCTTTTTTCCGTCATTGTAACATATACCGGCTGGCAATTTCAGCTATTCCGATAATCATGTGGTTCACATTATTCCCTGACAGCGTTAAAATGATAAGGAAATGAAACGCTCTGCAAATCCGTTGACGCTCGTGTTAAAAGATGGTAGAGTTAATTCAAAGTTAATACATCGGAATTATATTCATTATAAGGAGTGAATCCATATGTCTAAAGTCGTTATCTTATCTGGAAGTCCAAACCCAGGCTCACGCCTGTCCGGTATTACACAATATGTAGAAAGCCAATTGTCCGAGCAGGGCATTTCATTTGAACATGTGGTCGTGGCCTCGCTTCCTGCAGAGGATCTCATCCATGCCAAATTCGACAGCAAGCCAATTATTGAAGCAGCTGCCAAGGTTGAAGCGGCGGAGGCTGTCATTATTGCAAGCCCTGTCTACAAAGCCTCCTTTACCGGCGTACTCAAAACCTTCCTGGATCTGCTTCCGCAAAAGGGACTAAGCGGTAAATTCGTTACTCCGCTTTTCCTGGGCGGTACGATCGCTCATCTGCTCTCGATCGATTACTCGCTTAAGCCCGTCCTTTCTTCGCTTAATGCGAAGCATTTCGGAAGCGGCGTTTATGCGATCGACTCCCAAATTGCCCGTCTGGATTCCGGAGTAGGCGAATCGCAATTTCAGCTGAATGACGAGCTGAAGGAACGGCTTGATGCCACCATTACTGAGCTGGTTGATGAATTGAAACGCAGAGCATAATGTGAATAAAAAGAAAGGCTGCCGCATTTGGTCCAAATTGACCTTGCAGCAGCCTTTTTTAATTAGAGGTTTAGATTTCATACGGAATCAGATCAATATAACATGCATTAGATTTATTTTAGACATCAAAAAAACCCGTCTTTCGACGGGTTCTACGTTTAAAAAAATAGGTGAGCCATGAAGGACTCGAACCTTCGACACCCTGATTAAAAGTCAGGTGCTCTACCAACTGAGCTAATGGCTCTCATAAAGAGAAAATGGTGGAGGGCGATGGATTCGAACCACCGAACCTGAAAGGAGCAGATTTACAGTCTGCCGTGTTTAGCCACTTCACTAGCCCTCCGAAAAACTAAATGGTGGCTCGGGACGGAATCGAACCGCCGACACGAGGATTTTCAGTCCTCTGCTCTACCGACTGAGCTACCGAGCCTTATTTTGTTCTGAAA
>NZ_CBVJ010000121.1 GCF_000513275.1 Paenibacillus gorillae
GGTTCCACCCGTAATTGTCGCCCCTGAGACAGCTACTGTTCCTCCAGACAATGCAACTGTCCCGCCTGATAAGGCTACAGTCCCCCCGGTGATCGTGGCCCCAAGGATCGCAGTCAATGTTCCTGCCGTAATTGTTGCCCCTGACACCGCCGCAAGCGTACCACCTGTGATCGTTGCTCCCGAGACAGCAACTGTTCCTCCAGATATCGCTACCGTTCCTCCGGATAAAGCCACAGTACCACCTGATAACGCTACGGTTCCTCCCGTAATCGTCGCTCCTAGAATTGCAGTTATTGTCCCTGCTGTAATCGTCGCCCCTGATACCGCCGCCAACGTTCCTGTCGTGATTGTTGCTCCCAGCACAGCCGCTAACGTACCTGTAGTGATCGTCGCTCCAAGAACAGCATTCAAGGTTCCACCTGTAATCGTTACGCCCATCACCGAGACAGTTCCGCCAGAGATAGCAACTGTTCCTCCAGATATCGCTACGGTGCCTCCGCTAATCGTGGCACCTAATATACTGGTTATTGTCCCGCCGTTCGATATGTTCAAAATATGTCCTGCAGAATCGGTCGCAATCGCTTGCGGCGTAGATGTACTGTCCCTGCCGAAAATAAGTGTCCGTAATTTATCCGGATTGGGGTTAAACGTCGTAAAGTTTGGCATAGTTGTTCACCTTCTTTTTACTTGAGTTGTGCATGGGCAGGAAGCTGTAAAACCTGCTGCTTGACCTGAGCACCGCTCATTCCAAATCGAAGGCATTGTGGCCGACTTCTTCCGAATCGTTCCCCATCCTTTTCCCCTCGATGTCCATGCTCCTATACGATATGAGTCCCTTTGTACAAAGGAAGCGGCTTGTGACGGAAGCACATCAGCCCCAAAATTCTGTCTTTTCCAAATCCCCCATACAAAAAGCAACAAATCGCCATATTCTATCCAGACAAGCAATTAACAACTGCATAGAGTTAAATGAGGTGAAAAAAATGCCAAACTTTTCAGTATTCAATAAAGCGAACAACCCCTTGTACACTCAAATTAATAATGCCTATAACAACCCTGCCGTCGTAACGACTCCGGATGGGAGTGCAGCCATCAACGGCCGCTTATTCATGACCACATCAGCGAGTACCGCCGTCACCGGAGGAAATAACCTGCTCATTCAGATCACGAATCCGAATCCAAGCGGCAGAACGCTATATGTCTCGCAAATAACCGGCGGGATCAGCGCGGCCGCCACACTTAATGTATACTCTGGCGGGACGACTCCAGGAGGTACGACGCCAACGCCGTTCAACCTCAATTTCGGCAATGCCAGTACGAGTGTTGCAACTGCCCGCGTAGCAACCGGCACTGTCACAGGAACGCCGACGTTGTTTCTGACAGCACTGCTGGCAGCAGGCCAATTCAGCTTCCCTTTCGCAGGAGGTATTGTCGTTACCCCTAACCGCTCCATCACCATTTCTGTTGGCACCGGTGCGATTACGGCAGCTGCAAATATTACATGGTGGGAATACTGATGCCAAACTATAATATTTTCGATCCGAAAACCAGCAAATACAACACAAATGCAACTAATGACTATACAAAACCGGGAGCATCTGTCTGGCCAGAATCGGCTACATCTAAAGCCGTCGCGCAATATTTTTCAATTAACGCTGCCAATAGCGCTTCATTAGGACTGTTAGGGGGAAGTGTGAACATCTCCATCCAGATCGCCAATCCCTCCAACAGCGGAAAAACCTTATACCTGCAGCAGATATTAGGCTATACCAACGTATCCTTGAGCTTGCTGTCGAGTTTCTCCGGACAGGTTACCGTCTATAGCGGCGGGACGCTCACCTCTCCTTCAACGGTGGTTCCTGCAAATTTACAATTAGGCAGTTCCGTTACAAGCGCAGCTACGACGAACTCATCGATTTTCGCCGTCAGCGGCGGCACCTCATTTAATCTCTATCCGCTTTTCCCCGGCCCCCTCCAGATTAATTTCAATGGAAGCGTCATTATTCCGCCAGGACAGACGTTAACCGTTAACGTATTAGGCACAATAACCATTCTAGGCATTATGGGTGCGGGAGTGGAGGCACTGTGGTGGGAAAACTGACAGTCTGCCATATGAACGCAAAACAACCCCGCAACGGAGACCGTTACGGGGTTGTTTTGCATTCATCTATTACAGCAGCTTTTCGATATCGGCTTTCATATCAAGCGGCTCTTCCGTCGATTCGAAGCGTTTTACGACGTTGCCTTCGCGATCGATAAGAAATTTAGTGAAATTCCATTTGATGGAGTCGCCCTCCAAGAATTCCGGAAGCTTCTCTTCCAAGAACGAGTTCAGCATTTTGCCGCTTGGCGCTGTTGTATCGAAACCTTCGAAGGGAGCCTGCTCTGTCAGATAATCAAACAGCGGGTGAGCCCCTTCGCCGCGGACGTCGGTTTTAGCAAAAAGCGGGAAGGAAACACCGTAGTTAATTTGGCAGAAGCTTTGTACATCGGAGTTGGAGCCCGGCTCCTGCTCACCGAACTGGTTGCTTGGGAAGCCGAGAATTTCCAAGCCTTGTTCCTTGTACTCTTCATATACTTTCTGAAGATCGCTGTATTGCGGTGTGAATCCGCATTTGCTCGCCGTGTTAACGATTACGAGCGCTTTTCCTTTATATTGCTCCAGGCTGACTTTCTCGCCTGTAATTTTTTCCGCTTCGAATTGATAGATGGACATGATGTATTCCTCCCGAAATCGAATTTAGTGAAATTAAATTGCATACAATTTATATATCAAAGAATAGCATATGGAATAGGCGAAGTCAAACCCAAACCGCAGCTATTTTATCTATACACACTTTTAATTCGCCGCTTCAACCTTCTGCAGACGCACATAATCACTGACCATCGCCAGACGCCAAGGAATAATCATCCCAAATGCCAGCAAATAAAAGATCGCTCCTGTCTGCGGTATCGACATATATTGCTCCACGACGGAGTGCAGCGAAAGTCTAATAATAAATAGCGTCACCATTATGAAAATAAATGCTTTGGATCGTTTCACATAAATATCCGCATCTACTCGCTCCAAGCGCGTCGTAACGATTAGAGGAAATGCGAATATAAGCATGCCGGTACCGAAGGCCGATAAGCCCCATAACAGCGGGATATGCATGAAAGGAAAGGCGAACATGATGAAGCCGGTTGCCATGCCCATCGGCGGAATGATGATTTTACGCAGTGAGGTCGGTTGCTTTCCTGCTCGAATGCGCATGAATATAAGAAAACTGCCAGCCAGCATCGACACGATAATTGCGCCAATCTGCAAAAGCGGGGACGATAGTTGCATCATTTTGCCGATGCCTCCGTTTCTCGGATACTCGAAATAGGACTTGCCTATATCACCATTACCATCGTACTTCAAATTAATACGTACAGCAAACTGCTTGTACTAAAAAAACCATTACCCATCTTATTGGATGGGCAATGGCTCTTCTAGCAGGCTGCTTATATTTTAGTCCAACGATTCATATACAATCCCGTAATGTCGACTTGTACAATACCCGGTTCGTCTATTGCTGCTTCATCTTGGCCTTGCGTATCGAGAGAGGGCATATAGATCAGAAAATCGTCCCCGTCCTTATAATTTAATCCGCTTGCTCCGACCATAGAGCCAGTATACTTTTTCCCTTCATATTGCACAGTTATTTGAGCGATCATGTCAGTTGCGAACAAATGCTCGTCTAGTGTATGGTGATGAAGACCCGATATCAAAGAGGCTCCAGACAATGAGTAAGCTCCGCTGGACCGGAAACCGATCTGATAACCGCCTTCACTGCCATTCACATGGTCGGCATAATACACAAAAACACGATGTTTTCCGTCATTGTACAATTCCCTGCCGATATTACTCTTCAGATCCGACAGGTTGATCGAAAGTGAAAACGTTCCATCTACAGGATAGCCTTCTTTATCACTGAACTCTTTCGTATTGTTGGCGATGTCTACAGCTTCCGCACATGCCCTAGAAGCACCTCAGAGGTAATCCAGCGCCTGAATACTAAGAACAGAAGCACAGACGGCAGACTCACTATAGCGCCATATCGGAGTACGTCTACAAAGTACGTGCCGGATTGAGCTAACGCCCGGAACTGAAAAGCGGGAGAGAACATATTTGGATTAACCATATACATCATCGACGGGATAAAGGCATTCCAAATTGCAATGAACTGCAGCACGCCTAGCGCAAGGATTGGCTTCCACATTTTTGCAAGATATAGCATGACAAACGCATGCGCTTCTCCCTTACCTTCCTGTTCGGCCTGCTCCTTCAAATCAGAATATTTGCTGTTGAAAATGCTTTTAAGCACGAATACAGGTACGATCGCAATCATTCCATACAAGAATATAGGGAATATAGTGTTGGACATGCCAATTGTCCTGGCTTGAAAAAAATCAAAAATAAAAGAGGAACCCAGTACAGCCAATAGGATCAGGAAAAAGGTATACACCGATTTACCTGGCAGCCTGCGCACGGTAAGCGGATAAGCGAGCAAGGTGATCATTATCATATGAAAAATGGCAGCTATGAAGCCCAGCAGCAAATAGAACATGTAAATGACTGGTTTTATTAACGGCAAGACCCCGTTCTCAGGTGACATTGTAAACGGATAAATAAAGAGCAAATAAAGAAAAGCCACGACAGCAAGCCCGTAGAGCACCGACACTGCCGTTCCCGCCAAAGTCCCTCCGCTTAACGAAGAGCGGCTGTTTAATTGACTTCCTTCGGTAATACCGCTAAACAAATCCCCGATAAAATAACGCTTAACGAGCAAATAAGCACCGTACGCAAATACGAGTTGTACGATAATAAGAATGATCTGAATCGAAGCTCCGGCACCTGTGTTCATCTGCATCACAAAGGCGTTAAAGCCATAGGTCTCCAGCGTATCGCCCGTTTGCCTGACTAGCGGATTCAGCAGCGATTGCAGCAGCTCGAAATCTCCGGACAAGATGTAGGTGAACTGCAGCAGCAGGAAAGCAGCCACGGCTCTCGCCGCCGGAATGACTTTTGCTTGCACGAATAGGCCAGCCTCTCCGGCAAGGGAAGCTTGCCGTGAGCTTATAGCTGAAAGCGCAATTGCAATGGCGATGCCGCAGGTTTTAAACGTCTCAGCAGCAATTATTATAGGCTGGAAGAGCTCAGCCTGTGCCAATGCCACGATATTCAGCGAAGCAATTGGCGACTGTCCTTCGGACAACAACCACGCTACGACGTAAGCGAAGACGCCAGACGGGATGAAGTAAGGAATTAGAAACAGAGTAAGCAAACTCCCCCGTAACATCATGGAACGCACGAGACTTAGTGCAATCGCAAGTACGAACGCCAGCACACCGCTCGCCAGCATGTATCCGAACTTTATGGACAACGTATTGCGCAGCAGCTGCCAAAATAACAGGTCGCCGGAGAAAAGACGGGCGTAATGGAGTAAACCGACCCATTCGCTTTGGAACAATCCTTTGTGAAATTGATAATCTACCATCGACATATAGAGACCGGAAAAGAACGGAATAATCTTGAATCCGATTAAAAATAAAACGGCCGGAATGACAATCAGATAATGCATCCGGTATTTCCATATTCGCTGTGTAATGCTCATACTCATCCCCCATCTCTTAGCTCAGGTGCTACGTAAACCCCACTAGATTGTAAAGGAACTCCAAAATATGGGCAACCATTATTTTCTAAATTAAGTGGAATTACCCTCAAAAAACCCGTATTTATGCACAAAAAAGCCGGCCCGGATTTAACCCCGAGCCGGCCAAATTATATCTAATACGAGCCGCGAATAAACGGCTTCACTTGCTCCTGATAGAAGGAACGCAGCCGCTCGTTCTCCGCCTCCGTAAAGGACGGTACATCCAGAGCTGCCAAGTTATCCTGCACCTGGCTAACGTTGCGAAAGCCTGGAATGACGCAGGTGACTGCTTCGTGATCAAGCAGCCAGCGCAGCGATGCGCGGGTCATATTGCCCCGGCCTTCTGCAATCCAGCCCAGCTGCCCCGCAAGCTCAACGCCTTTGGCGAAGCCAAGTCCGGCGAACGTCTCGCCAACGTTGAACTGCTCGCCGTTCTCGTTGAAACGGCGGTGATCGTCTGCCTCGAAGGTCGTCTGCGGCGTGAACTTGCCCGTCAACAGGCCGCTTGCCAGCGGCAGCCGCACCAGAATTGCCACGCCGCGGCGATGCGCTTCGTCAAGCAGCTGCTCCAGCGGCTTTTGCCGGAAGATGTTGACGATCACTTGCAGTGCGCGCACATTCGGCTGCTCCAGACAGAGCAGGCCTTCCTCCACGGACTCTACGCTAACGCCGTAGTGGCGTACCTTGCCTTCCTCTACAAGCTTGTCCAGTACGCCGAATACACGGCCGTCCTGCAGGATCGGCAGCGGCGGGCAGTGTATCTGGTACAAATCAAGCCGCTCCCGCTCCAGACGTTTTAGACTGGCTTCACAATAAGCGCGTACCGACTCCTCAGAGTAAGTAGCCGGATCGTGAATATCTCCTGCGCGGCAGAACTTGGTTGCGATATGAATCTCATCCTCCCGCCCCTTGGTCGCCTGCGCCAGCAGCCGTTCACTATGGCCGGCCCCGTACACGTCCGCCGTATCAAATAAGTTAACGCCCGCTTCCATCGCTGCTTCTAGTGCGAGCAAAGATTGTTTGTCGTCTACGTTTCCCCAGGAGCCGCCGATCGCCCATGTCCCGAAGCTGATCTCGCTTACCAACAAATCCGATGATCCTAATTGACGATATTTCATCGATGAATTCGCCTCCTACCGTAATCGCTTACCGCATTAGTGTACTCCATCCCATAGACACCGTTCAACTTCCGCTCTACTTTGTCGCGGACACGGCCGCTTCAGAACGGGCTTCAGCATTCTCCAGGTAAAGCTCCTTCATAATCGATTCAATTGGAATCGGCTGGATCTCCATATCTGCAATGCCGTACGAATCATTGAATTCGCGGATAAAATTTTTCAGCGGCAGCAGGTCGGTATCGATCTCGACTCCGATCTCCAGCGGCCCCAGCCGCTCGGCGATTCGCAGCCCTTGAAGCTGCAAATCAGGCACAGCCGTCTCCGTCGTCAGGCGGACCGACTTCTTGTTGCCGACCCGGCTTTTCAAGCCGCTGAGCGCATCATCGAAAACAATCGTCCCGTGATTGATCACGATTACCCGCTCCGCCAGCATTTCAACATCCTCCAGATCATGCGTCGTCAAAATAAACGTTACGCCTTGACGGTTCATACTGCGGATAAAGCCCCGGATGTTCTCCTTCGCAATCATATCGAGACCGATTGTCGGCTCGTCAAGAAATACGAGCTGCGGCCGGTGCAGCATCGCCATAATGAATTCGCATTTCATCCGCTCGCCAAGCGACAACTGGCGGGTTGGCTTGCGCATTACATCGCCGACTTCGAGCAGATCGACGAGTTCATTCAAGGTGGCGCGATATTCCGCATCCGGCACGCCGTATATCGCTTTGTTCATATAGAAGGCGTCAGCCGGAGGAATGTCCCACAGCAGCTGCGATTTCTGTCCGAAGACTGCGCCGATCTTCCCGACGTATTCCCGCCTCTGCTTCCATGGAGTAAGTCCAAGCGCCCGAACCTCCCCTGCTGTCGGATGAAGCACGCCGGTTAACATTTTCAGAGTGGTCGATTTGCCTGCACCGTTCGGACCGAGAAAAGCGAGCATCTCGCCTTGCGGCACGGTAAAAGACAGATTGTTCACCGCCGTAATTTCCTTCATCGGCCTGCGAATGAGATTTCTGGCCACTTCGCGCAGCGTATGACCGCGCTCATGGGTCATGTACGTTTTCGTCAAATTTCTTACCTCAATCATGCGAGTCCAACTCTCCTTCCGCTTCGCCTGTCGCCTCCGTCATCCTCCCGCGCTCGTATAGCCCTTCAGCATCCGATTCCAATAGACAGCGCCAAGCAGCAGAAACAGGCTGACTGGCACCAGCGTCCATAACGCTTCCAGACCGCTGCGGCCCAGCAATGCAGTTGCCGGTACGAAGGCTATCAAACCGACAGGCAGCACGTAGGTTAGCAGATTTTGCAGCGACTTCGCGAAGATCGTCCCGGGATACATCCCGAAGCTCGTCACGGCGTCAAAAATATCAAATACACGGCTGCTGCCGACCCAGCGGAACAGCATCCCGGACAAGAACAACGACACCGCACATAGAATTGCGATTGCAGCGATAAAAAGCAGCCCGAATTGCAGCCAAGCTCCTAGAGCAGGCTGGGACATGCCGCTAAGCGCAAAGCCGAAAATGACCGCTCCACTGAACAATCGGCCGAAGTCATCAGGATCAAAGCCGGTCAGCATCGCCATCAGCATAACGGGGCGGGGCCGCAGCAGGAGCAGATCGAAGGTGCCTTCGCGCACATGGTGAAGCGTCGTTCCTACCATACCGAAGAAGAAGGGGAAGGCTATACCTTTTGCCAATGCGAACACGCCCTGAATGAGCAGCGCCTCATGCATCGACCACCCTGGGAATGATGCTCCCGAGCTATAGATCAGAAGTGTCACGAACGGAACGACCAAGTCTCCGGCGACGAGCAGCAGTACACTGAGGATAAAATGGCTCCGGTACGCCATCTGCTCCGCAAGCTTGGTCCGCAATACGGCACCCAGGCAATGAATGATGCCCCTCATACGCCCACCCCCGTAAACCGTCTCATTGCTGCCCCGTACAGAACGAGCATAATCGCACCAGCCAGAAGCACAGCGGCCGCTTGCAGCCCTACCGCCTGCTCAATCGACAGCCGGATGCCGGCAAGCTCATAATCTCCGATGTAGACACGGGTCGGCAAGTACGTTATGAACTGGAACGGCAGGAAGAACAATACCTTCTGCAGCACTTCCGGAAAAAAAGACAACGGCAGAAACACGCCTGCGCTTACGTCCTTCAACAGCAGGAACACTCTGCGCACGCCTTCCGCCCGGACGAGCCAGAACGCCGTAAGCCCCACACAATAATTCACAATAAAATTCATAAGAAAGCTGAGCAGAATCGAAATGATAGCCCAAAAAGGCGACGCCGGCTTCAGATTAACGCCAAAGACGAAAATAAATAAAGCCATCACCGGCAGCACCTCAATCCACAGTGCCAGCGAGCGGTGGCCGATCTTTTGCGAGAGTGCAAACAGCCAGTGCGGCAGCGGCCGCAACGCGAAGGTGACGAATTTGCCGCTGCGCACGAGCATCTGCAAATTCCAATCGGCGAAATCAAATGCGATGTAGTGAATGAGCGTCGCTACTCCGTAGTATGCAAGCATCTGCGAGTAGGTAAGCCCGTTGATCGTATCCCGGCCTTCGAACATGGCACTCCAAATAAATACTTGAACGAGGAAAAGCACCGGCCCGACAAGTAAAGAAGCCGCCATATGCGACCGGAACGCGGCCCACTCTTTATAGGTCGCGAAGCCGATCGAACGAATGATGGCGGCCAGCCTTCTCATAGCCAACCGGAGCCAAGGATGCTGTGCGTGCCGTCAATGGCTTCCGGGCACCAGTCGATATTGGAAGGCAGAAAATATACGGTAACAGCTTGTCTGATCGGATCAATTAGAAGCTTGGAGCGTCCCGCTCCTTCATGTCCGTAAGAGCCCTGCGGCAGCCATTCATCCGGTCTGGTCAGCGAAGCGCCGATTCCGTAGATGAATTCGCTATACTGAGCCCCCCATGAGTGAGCAGGAATGCCGCTGCCCAGCGTGTTTTGCGACATTTTCTCAATCGATTTCCGGGAGAGCACCCGCACGCCGTCAAGCTGTCCGCCGTTCAGGAACATCTGTCCGAACCGGAACAAATCATCAATAGTCGAATATAAGCCGCCGCCTGCTCTTGGAGGGGCGTACGTCCGGTCGTCATTCTTCTCCAGCCGCTTCACGTCATAATCATTTGTGACGCAAACCTCGTGATGCAACTCCTTAGGCACCTCGAAGAAGGTCCGCGACATCCCGAGCGGCTGTGCAATCTCTTCAATAATGTACTGTTCATACGGCTTGCCGCTCGCCCGGGTAATGATTTCGCCCAGCAGCGCATAACCTGCGGAAGAATACATCCATTGCTCGCCAGGCGATGCAATCGGCTTGCCGGACAGCACGGCTTTAATCCATGCGCTGCGGCGCATCCGCTCTGCCTCTTCAGCATCTTTTACCTCGAAACGGCCCTTTGTATCCGGCTCGAAGGCGAACATGACGTCCCACCAGCCCATTGCGTAAGGCTCTTGGAAGTAACCCGGATCGGCCTGTACGCCCGATGTATGGGTAAGCAGATGCCAGATTTGAATTTTCTCGTACATCGGATGTTTGAATTCTTCAATCCATTCCGATACCGATTGGCGCAGGAACAGCTTGCCCTGTTCAATCAATTGAAAGATTGCCGTCGTGGTGAACAGCTTGGTCACCGAAGCGACACGGCGAATGGAATCCATCCGCAGTTCAGGGGAAGCTGGGTCATGAGTCAACGGTCCAAAAGCTTTGCTGGCAGACACCGTGCCATTTTGCGCGAGCAAATATGAAGCACACTGCAGCTTTTCTTCATCAATCATCGTTTGCAGATGGCTTTCCAGCCGGCTTAGCGCTTCCGGATCAAATCCGGCTGCCGGCTTTTGAATGCCAGTTGTTGCATCTATCAAAGACATAGGCTTCCCTCCGTCATCAGATAAGGATGAGTATTTACAGTAATCCAGACCAGGCAATCGCCCGAGGCGTTACGACTGACTCGTTCGTGAAGCCTTTAGGGCTTGGCACGAAGAAAGCAAAGACAAGCTCCTCCACCGGGTCTACGTAAAGACCGGAAGGGCCGTAGCCCTCATGAGAGAACGTCCCTTTACTGCATAGATCAAAGTGGTCCAGCGACCAGCCCAATCCAAACTGATAGTCAGTCTGTTGGCCTCCCCAGCCATTATTGGTTACTCCATGGAGCTGATTTGTCGTATGCAGGCCAACAGCTCTCGTCGATAGAATTCGGGTGCCGCCAGCTTCTCCGCCATTTAGCATCATTTGGCCGAACTTGGTCAAGTCCTCCAGCGTGGAATACAGACCATTCCCAGCCTTAGGAGGAAAATCAGCATCAACTGCCCGCGGATGCAGCACCTGCTCGAGCTCCCAGTCATTCGTACAGCAGACCTGGCTGCGGTGTTCCTCCGGCACTTCCATAAACGTGTGGTTCATACCCAAAGGCTTTGTAATTTCATCATGAATATATTGGTCGTAGGATTTGCCGGAAACTTTCGCAATCACTTGCCCGAGCAGCACATAGCCGCTTGAACAGTAAAGCCATTCTTTTCCCGGCTTTCTTTGCAGCGGACCTGCCAACAACATCTTGATCCAGTTCACATCGCTGTCCTGCTCTTTCATGTAGCGGACTGCGCGCTCATACCACGGCAAGCCGAAAGGCTCCATATGAAAGCCCGGATCTCCTTGCAGGCCTGACGTGTGGGTTAACAAGTGAAAAATCGTAATGCTGCGGTGCATGTCCGTATTAAACTCTGGCAAAATGCTGCTTACCGACTGATGCAAAGCAATCTTGCCCCGATCGATAAGCTGAAGAATTGCTACGGCTGTAAACGCTTTAGTAATGGAGTACACTTTGCGTAAGGAGTCCGGTTCTAGGTCCGGGCTATTATCGTCCGGCAACAGCTTCCCGAAGGATCGGTTAGCGAAGGTTTTGCCTTTTCTGGACAACATATAGCTGGCTGCTTGTATTGTGCCTTTTTGGATCAGGTCCATATAGTGCTCATCGAGCCTGTCCAACGTTTTCGGGTCGTAGCCGACTTCCTTTGGGCTTGCATCTGTCCAGCCCTCATGATTCGATATCGTCGTTTGCATGTCCAAACACCCTCCCTTGATTGGGGATTCATGGAATATAAAACACAATTTCCACTTTAAGCCATTTGCTTATGGGTGTCTATCCCTTTTTTGGGATTTCGGATTTATGGGAGGCTATCTGTGACATAGCACATTTACCTCGTATCAAAATGTACTTTTGCTAGCGAAGCGGCTTCGTTATTTTACGAAGCCAAGTTCGCTGTGGGAGCGGATATGGGGGGCTTGATCGCA
>NZ_CBVJ010000122.1 GCF_000513275.1 Paenibacillus gorillae
GAACTGGTTTTCGCTATTCGCGAACCCAGGTTCACCAACAGCGAAATATAGTTCGCTATTGCCCTGCAACGGTTGCGCAACACCCTCTACAGCGAATTTCGCTTCGCTATTTTGCGAACCTGCTTCGCTCCGGCAACTTAATTTAGTTTGATCAACTACCCTCATGCTGCGTTGCTCCTTGTGCCATAAGCTCGCCGTTGCGCTACGGTTACTGCCCAGTTCTTGCATTAGGCTCATTGGATGGTTATCCGTAAACCGTATGCCGGAGATTTACTTGCTGCTACGTTAGATGCTGTACCATCCAACGTTTGCGGCTAAGCTAGCTAACAATTTCCACTGCCCTTGCTACTATATTCATTCAGCTAGGTTCATTCGTTGGGGCCATCCGTAAAATAGCGAACCAGCTTCGCTATTTTACGAAGCCAGATTCGCTGTGGGAGTGGAGACTGGAGGCTTCGCGAGAGCGCAGCGAACTGATTTTCGCTATTCGCGAACCTAGGTTCATCAACAGCGAAATTTAGTTCGCTATCGCCCTGCAACGGTTGCGAAACGCCCTCTACAGCGAAATTTGCTTCGCTATTTTGCGAAGCAGGTTCGCTCCAGTAACTTAGTGCACTTTCGCTGCTACACTCACCAGCCTTCATTCCAAAGCTCACCGAAGTTTTCCATTACTTGTGTTTAGCAGGCTCATGCATATAAATGAGCGTATTGACACTGCCGCCACAGAGCCAACTATCACCATCAAAAAAGGACTGTGCAGAGTAAATTCCCTGCACAGTCCTTTCTCCGCCGCTTCAATACACGTTCATCCTTTATCCCTGCGGCACGTATTTGCGGATGTCTACGCCAAGCCCTTCGGATAGGCGCGTTCCCAGCTCTACGTTCGCACGGAAGAAATTGCATACCGCGCGAAGCTGGATGTCCTCGCTCGTCTGCGACAAATCGCCGATGAGATTGCTGACCAGATTGTTACGCTGCTCCGGTGCCAGCGTCAGGTAGCGCTCGCCTGCTTGGGTGAAGTCATCGGTTTTGTCGATGCGCTGACGGCCAGCCGACCCTTGAAGCGGAGCGTGGCTATCCTTGTAAGCCGCATCTTCCTTCGGCCGGTCCGAAGCGCTGTTCGGCTCGTAATTGATCGGCGACGGATCAGCCGACATTGTCATCGCGCCGTCGCGCTGATAGTTGCGTGCCGGTGCATACGGGCAGTTGACCGGAATGTTCAAGTAGTTGGCACCAAGCCGGTAGCGCTGCGTATCCGGGTACGAGAACAATCGTCCCTGCAGCAGCTTATCCTCGGAAGGCTCAATGCCCGGCACAAGCGCGCTTGGCGCAAATGCGGATTGCTCCACCTCGGAGAAATAGTTGATCGGATTACGATTTAGCGTCATCGTTCCGACCTTTTGCAGCGGATACATGTCCTCTGGCCATACTTTGGTCGGATCAAGCGGATCAAATGCGTAGCGGTCAACATGCTCAGTCGGCAGCAGTTGGACATACAACTCCCATTCAGGATGATTGCCAAGCTGGATCGCTTCGTACAGATCACGAGTCGCATGATTGAAATCCTGCGCTTGCTTGGCTGATGCTTCCGCCGCTGTAAAATTGCGCACGCCCTGCTTCGACTTCCATTGATATTTCACATAGATCGCTTTTCCCTCGGCATTGATCCACTTGAAGGCGTGGACGCCAAAGCCGTCCATTTCCCGGTAGCTCGCTGGAGTTCCATCATCCGAGAACAGCCATGTCATCATATGTGTCGACTCCGGCGTCAGCGTCATGAAATCCCAATAGCGGTTGGGGTCTTGAATATTAGTATCCGGTGCAGGCTTAAGCGAATGAACCATGTCCGGGAACTTAATTGCATCGCGGATGAAAAAGACAGGCAAATGATTGCCGACAATGTCAAGGTTGCCTTCTTCTGTATAAAATTTAACCGCAAAGCCGCGCGGATCGCGGGCTGTCTCTGGTGAACCCGTTCCGTGGATAACGGTAGAGAAGCGGACGAATACCCGTGTCTCCTTGCCTGCTTCCTGCAGAAAATGTGCTTTCGTAAACTCCTTCATACTGTTCTCTGTGCGGAACACGCCATGCGCGCCCGCGCCCCGTGCGTGTACGACACGCTCCGGAATCCGTTCCCGATCGAAATGCGCAAGCTTCTCCAATAGATGATAATCTTCCAGAAGCGCTGGGCCTCTCTGGCCCGCCGTCCGGGAGTTCTGATTGTCGCCGACAGGCGCCCCTTGATTCGTTGTAAAACGGTTGTCCATGTGCATGACCTCCAAATTATATTTAGACTTGATCTAAATCCTAATATAGTAGAGTTTAACGCGGGCACACGGTATCTGTCATGAACATTAGATGAAGGTAAAATGAAGATTTCATGAGTAACCAATGAGCTCACGCCACACGGGGCAGGAACGTTGGTGAACAGGCTAATCGACAGGTGGATCGTCTCTTCATTATTAAATACTTTAGTTAGCCCTCCGCAAGCCGATAACCTGCCCCTCGAACCGTTACTATATATTGCGGTGCGGCGGCGCTATCGCCAAGCTTCTTACGCAGCGATTTGATATGGACATCAACTACATTGCTGCCTCCGAGAAACTGGCTGCCCCATATCGCATCGAACATCGCTTCACGGCTAATTACCCCGCCGTCCGACGTCACAAACATCAACAGCAGCTCATATTCCGTTTTCGTTAGATCAATCCGCTTCTCTCCGCGGTACACGATCATTTTCTTCAAATCAATGGACAGATCCTTAAAGTTGTAGCTCGATTCCAAAATAGAGCCGCCGGACGGCGTCCGCTGCTGCAGGATATGATTGATCCGGCGCAGCGCGGCCATCGGCTCGCCAGGCCATACAAGCAGCTCAGCTCCCTCCGGCAAAGAATGTGAAGCAACCTTCGCATGCTCCCCGATCAGGAATAGTAGCGGAATACCATGCAAATGAGCTGTCTGATTCAGCCCTGCGCGAAGCGCATCTACCGCATCCGGATTGAGCAGCGGGTGCGGCGTTGCATCAAACAGAATCAGCTCCGGCTGCAAGCTGCTCACGAACGCTTTGTTCAAGTCGTGCAGCGTAAACAAATCGAAGCAATCCGCCGCCAGCAGGCGCAGCAAATTATGCATTCTCTCCGGAAATGGACTGACTGCCATTACTCTTTTCGTTAACGAGCAAGCCATTTGTCCCCCTGGAAAAACATCCTCTTCGCTAGCATATGAAGGAGCCTGGCCGTTCATGACGTCAGCCCGGCCGCTAAATTCATCTCCGGCATTTATTGGCTGGCGCATGATTCACACATCCCTTCAAGTACAACATCAGCATGCAAAACTTTAAATTTCGTCTCCTCGCCCACACGGCTCACCCATTCCGCCGGCAATTCCGTCAGCACTTCTTCTACACGGCCGCAGCTTTTGCATACGATATGCTGATGTTCGTCCGTCCGGGCATCGTAGCGGGATGCCGTCTCACCCAGCTTCAGCTCCCTGATCATGCCCGCATCCGTCAAGTAGCGCAGTGAATTATAGATGGTGCCATAAGCGAAGCTGCGCCCTTCTTCGCGAAGGCGCTCCATAATATCGGCTGCTGTCGGATGATCATGCGATTGCTGAATAACATCGAGAATGGCTTTGCGTTGTATCGTTAAATTTATTTTGGACATCGTCTATTCATTCCTTAAATTTTGATTTAGACTAAGTATAAATCTGTAGCAGCTTGTCCGTCAACCACGCTCACTGCCGCCTATCACAAGAAGCAGGGAACAAGCGGCAAGTGATGCGTAATTAGTGGCAGAAGGCAAGTTAAAAGAGACCAGCGGCAGTGACAAGTCTCCTGTCTCACTGCCGCTTGCCACTTACCTCCTATTAAACTATCACCTCTATTCATACTTTCGTATGACGAGAAATAGTGCATTCTGGAGCTAAGGAATCATTTTACGCAAAAAGCCTTTTATTGAATTATCTGAATATTTACAAAATTAAAATAATAGGCTATTATGAAGGTAACCCAAACGAGAGGGGATAGTCCATTGGAGTAAGTTAGCGAAGCATGTCTAACGAAACGGGAAAGGAGTTCAACGAATTTCCGAAAATGAAGGCATGCGGGGAACCCGTGAATCGACAAGGTGAAACGTTCATTTTTCAAAATCTGAACCGAGAATGAGCAGTACTTACTCAATGCTTGAGCAAATTTGAGCAACGCAAGTTGTAGAATGGAGTGTCAAAGTCAATTGAATAGCAGCTTTGCCGAAAGGTAAAGGGATTCCGGTTATCACAGATAAGCGGAATCCCTTTTTGTGTTCCTTACAGTATCGGAGAAAGCAGGCGGCTGATTGACTCTTTGAACCGATTCATCAGCGGACGCTTGCTGTACTTCTCGATCGTCAGTTCCTCGCAATAGAATAAATCCTCTTCGAAAATACGCTGCAGCTCAGCAGCTGTCGTGCTGTCATACATAAACGCGTTCATCTCGAAATTCAGCTTAAAGCTGCGAATGTCTATATTTGCAGTGCCGACCGATGCAATCTTGCCATCGATAACAAGCGTCTTCGCATGCAGAAATCCTTTCTCATATAAGTAACACTTTGCCCCGCCTGCAAGAAGTTCACTGACGTAGGAGTGAGTCGCCCAATAGACGAAGAAATGATCCTGCTTGCTAGGAAGCATCACCTTCACTTCTACACCCGAAAGGGCGGCGATCTTGAGTGCCGTCATTAAGCTCTCATCCGGCACGAAATATGGTGTTTGCAGGCTGACGCTTTCTTTAGCCGAATAGATCATTTTAATATAGGCGTCTTTAATTTGCTGGTATTCCGAATCAGGCCCGCTGGCCACAACCTGCATCCCAATACCGCCATCACCAGGCTTGAACCTCGGAAAGTAACGCTCATTCAGATCGATCATCCCTTTGGACGCCATGTTCCAGTCCATCAGAAACTGAGCTTGCATCTGCTGCACAGCCTGCCCTTTCACACGCAGATGAGTATCGCGCCATTCTCCGAAATATTTGCTCCGGCCCAAATATTCATCTCCGATGTTAAAGCCGCCGATATAACCCGTGTAACCGTCAATAATGACCAGCTTGCGATGATTCCGGTAGTTCAGCTTCAGATTCAAATAAGGAATGCGGGAAGGGAAAAAGGCTGCAGCATGCCCTCCGACTCCGGTAAGCTTCGCAAAAAATTTCCTAGGCAATCCTTTGCTGCCGATATGGTCATACAGAAAACGGACCTCTACGCCCTGCTTCGCCTTCTCGACCAGCGCATCCAGCAGCTGGTTGCCGATCTCGTCATTGCGCACAATGTAATAGACAAGGTGAATATGATGCTGTGCGGCCTCAATATCGCGAAGCAAAGCATCGAATTTACTATTGCCGTCGGTATAAATCTGGACGCTGTTGTTTTGTGTATACAGCGAGTAGCTGCCGACCAGGTTCATTAATATCATATCGCGATAAGCCGACATTCCGGGATCATGGAAAGCGAAGTCGCGCTGCTCCAATTGCAGCTTCTGCCCCTCCACTGTATCCTCAATGATTCGCTGGCTGTCCCGAAGCAGCTTGTTCAGCTTCCGCTTGCGCAGCTTTTGTCCAAGGATCAAATACAGAATGAAGCCGATAACCGGGATGAAGTACAATATCATCAGCCAGGCCCAGGTTGAGCTGGCATTCCGGCGCTCCAGAAAAATGACGGTAATCGCCAAAAATATATTCAACAGGGTAAAGATCGAGAAAATATCCTGAATATTCATGGAAATAATACCCCTCATTAGTAGTAGCCCGCTTATAGAAGCTCGTTTAAATCATACTAGATGGGCGGGGGATGTTCAAATAAACGAATGATAACTTGTCTGCCATGACTCCATTATTACATGCGACAAGCATGATAAATGTGCTACAATTTTTAAAAAGAGAATCGGATTAAGCTGCTTCCCATGCCCATGCGGAGGATCAGCAAGGGAGGAAGCCTACTATGGATTTACGCAAACTACGTATTGATGAACCCGTGAGCAGCACGTTCAGTGAGGAACGTGACGAGTATGAGAAGGATTACGCAAGACTCATCCAATCACCCGCTTTTCGCCGGCTGCAAGGCAAAAACACAAGTATTCGGAGCCGGTTCAGGCGATTATTACCGGACTCGGCTTACACATTCGCTTGAGGTATCACAAATCGCTCGTGAGGTCGCCAGAAAGCTAGGCAAGCAATATGAGTTTCTTGCGAAGAAAGAGCATCCCGGTCTTATTCTGGACCCGGCTGTCGTCGAGATTGCAGCGCTGGCGCATGATCTCGGTCATCCCCCTTTCGGCCATAAAGGTGAAGAAATACTCAACACGCTGTTAATGGAAGAACACGGGCTAGCATATGAGGGCAATGCGCAAAACTTTCGTATCCTGATGTATTTAGAAAAAAGGGCCGGCAGCGGCAGCGGACTGGATCTTACAGCCGCTACGCTGCTCGCCACGAATAAATACCCGTATTCGCTGGATGAACCCGGAAGATTGAAGGGATTATACGCTTCAGAGTGGCATGAAATTAAGCATCTCCGGGATGTTTGGCAAATGCCGGAAGGCTGCTCCACACTGGAAGCTCAGCTTATGGACTTATGCGATGACATTGCCTATTCCACTCATGATATCGAGGATGGCATCCGCGCGGGTAAAATCCAAATGAACCGGACGTTTTTCGAAGACAGCCGCCTCATCGACAGTCTTGTTCAAGAAATCGTCGAGGACCAAGGCAATATGGAAGTGGGCTGGGATCAGGTGGATATCCCTGCAATGGTCAAGCAGGTATTAGCGGACTACCTGCAGCAATGGGAAGAGCTTTACGCCCAATACGATCATGAATCGTCCCGCACGCGCCGGGAGATGAAAGCCAGGTGGGTAAGTGTATTTGCCGGCAAAGTAGGTATTATCGACGCTCCATCCAAGGGCTGGAAAAAGGTTACCTTCGTCGAAAGCGGCCATCAGGATCTGGAGATGCTGCGCACGATGGAGATACTGAAGAAGCTGGCATGGGTTACCCTCATTAAAGACTTCCGTGTGCAGCGGCTGCAGAAACGCAGCGAAATTATGATTCGCCGGTTATGGGACAGCTTTAGAGTTCCCGACCACGGCCGATTGATTCTGCCGCCTGACTGGGTAGCCAGCTATGACCAGCATAAACAGAATTGGAGCTGGCCTCGCTTCATCGCCGATTATATTTCCGGCATGACTGATGCCTATGCAGAAAAAGTCTACGCAGAATTGTACGCAAGCAAATCCGGCTCGATCTACGAAATGGATTAACATCGTCACATTGCCATGCTCCATCGCGCAAGGGGCAAGTATAAAAGGTTCCCTACCTTGTCTATCCTAATAAACGGAGGAGGTGATGGTACCATGGCAAAAGACGTGCTTTGCGAAGTCAATTCCTGCAAGTTCTGGGCTGCAGGCAATCATTGCGGCGCTTCATCAATCTATGTGGTAAGCAACCGCGGCAAGCAAGCGAGCAACTCGGAAGAAACCGACTGCAAAACCTTCGAATCAAAGTTGTAAAAGGCAAGCTTAACGGAACATGCGAAAAAGCGGCGCCGCCGCCTATGCCGGGATGGACAATCCCAAGCATCAGGCAGCTGCGCCGCATTTGTTTTTACAGCTTATAGCTTATTATTTGCTGACGGGAACCGCATTAAAGTATTCCTCAAGCGTGATTCCCTTTTCCGCGATTTCTGCAGAAATATCAGTTCCTACATATCGGAGATGCCATGGCTCATATTTGTAGCCGGTAATACTCTCCTTGCCTTCCGGATAACGAATAATGAAGCCGTATTCCGCAGCATGCGCATCTAACCATTCCGCCTCTGGCGTTCCGCCGAAGCAATCCGAAGCGGCACATTTGCCGTCGCTTCCGGAGACGTCGATTGCAAGACCCGTTTCATGCTCGCTCGTACCCGGGAAGGCACTGTAGGTTTTTGCTTTTTCCAAGCCGTCTTTCTTCACATAACGCTCAAACAACGACTTCTGCGTGGAATGGGAACGATACGCCGATACGCCAGCCAAGTAAATGTTGTCCTTCTTAGCCCCTGCGAACATATCCTCCAGCGCATCTGCTGCTTCCTTACGCATTTTACGCTTATCGATCTTTTCCTTAAAGGTAAACGGAACGTCTGGATAAACAAGATTAGCAGGCTTATAATTTTCCGGCAGCTTGTTCTGCTTGTTTACGAGAGCCGCAATGCTTTCTGGCTGTGCAATAACCGCGATGCCGGAATCATCTGTCGCCGGTGCCTTGGTTGGCTTATTCGTCGGCTTCGCAGGCTTTTCCGTCGGCTTGCTGGTTGGAGTAGGCTTCGTTGTTTCAACTGGAGGAGCTGTAGGCTCGTCCGATGGCTGAGCAGGCTCCTCCGCTTGATCGGGTGTTTCTGCCGGCGATTCGGTTACCGGACTATTCGTCGCCTCCGCCGTGGTCTCGGGAGGTAGTGCAGTTGAGTTTTCATAACGTATCATCATAAAGGCAGCTACCGCAATTACACATACGAGAGCAAACCAAAGTGTCGTTCTTCTCCGCTTTTTTCTCATTCGTTGGTTCATGATGCACTCCTTACGTTTAGTCATATAGTAAACTAGCAAACCACTCTAGCTCTACTATAAACGAGGAGCCGCTTAATGTCATGGATTTTCGACATTTTTTGCACAACCACGCGGTTTTTTTCATGGTGGCTGAGGTGACTTTTGCCTTTGACATCCGGATATGAAAAGGAGCATAATAGGTATAAATTATTTGTAAATTGAGCACTAGACAAAACGGGCTGATGTTGACGACGCCAGCCTGTTTTTGTTGTGAAAGGTAGGCGGTATCGTGTCAGGTCTTACTTCAAGGCGGCTGTTCAGCACCAGACCCATTGTCGTTTTCTCGTTAATCGTCCTGTTGAAAAGCTATTTGGCGTGGATGGTTGTATTCGGGAGTCCTTCATGGACAACGTTGCTTAAAGAAGTGCCGTTTGCGTTAATCGTGTTCTGCTTGATCGAGTGGTTTGCAACGAAACGGAAGCTGGTCTACTACTTAGGCGCCAACCTTCTGATGACAGCCATTTTGTTCGCGGTATTGATGTATTACAAATATTATGGGGTCATCGTTACTTACTTAGCGCTGCATCAAGTGAATCAGGTAACCGCCGTCAGCAATAGTGTGTTCTCTCTGATGGATCCTTATTACTTGCTTGTCTTCATCGATATCATCGTAATGGCCTACTTCCTGATGCGCCGCAAGAAAGCGCAGAACTGGAAAAAAGACAGCCAAAAGCAAATTCGGAAAAGCGTCGTCGCCACTTTGTTCGGCATTTCGCTTGCTATGTGCCTGTTCAATATCGTACCCAACCGTGCCAGTATGAATGAAATTGTAAAAGCGGAGCAAATGGGCATCTTGAATTATGAGGCCTATACGATTTTCTCCAAAAAGACGCAAGACTTCGTTGACAAGTCCGAAATCACGCAAGCAAAGATTAATGAACTGAAAACATTCCAGCAGCCGGCCAGCCCTCAGCTTTGGGAAGCGGCAAAAGGTAAAAACCTCATTATCATTCAGCTGGAGTCATTCCAGAACTTCCTCGTCAATCTGAAAATTGACGGCAAGGAAATTACGCCGAACTTCAACAAGCTTGCTAACAACAATTATTACTTCAAACATTTCTATCAAGGCGTCGGACAAGGCAATACATCGGATGCCGAATTTATCGTCAATACATCGTTTTACATCCCGCCAAACGGAGCGGCAACGCAAGTGTATGCGGGCAAAGAACTGCCTAGCTTGCCTAAGCTTGTAGAGGAGCATGGCTACGATTCCGCAACCTTCCACACGAACGTAGTGGAATTCTGGAACCGCGGCGAGCTTTACAAAGCGCTGGGATTCAACCGTTACTATGACAAGAAGTTTTTCGGTGAGGACGATACCGTCTTCTTCGGAGCTTCAGATGAAGTGCTGTACTCGAAAACAGCTGAAGAGCTTGACCGGATGAGCCAAAGCGGCAAACCGTTCTACTCGCAGATCATCTCGATGACTGCCCATCACCCGTTCACGATTCCATCACGGAAGTACAAAATGGAGCTTCCTGAACGATATGAAGGCAGCTTTGTAGGCGACTACATTCGTGCACAAAACTATGCCGATTATGCGCTTGGCCTGTTTATCGACGATCTGAAGGCACGCGGCATTTGGGACAACAGCGTCGTCGTGCTTTACGGCGATCACCTTGGCTTGCCAATTTATTCGCTGGACCGCACCGACAAAGAATTAATGAAAGAAATATACGGTCGTGACTACGGCTATACCGATATGATCAACATTCCGCTCGTTATCGCATCTAACGGTGTGACTGACAAAGAGCCGAAAGCTTTCGAACAGCTTGGCGGTCAAGTTGATGTCGTTCCGACAGTAGCCAACCTGCTTGGGTTCAAGATGGACGATCATATCCACTTCGGTCAAGACTTGTTCAACAGCAGCACATACAATCTGCTGCCGCAGCGTTATTATCTGCCAACCGGATCATTCGTAAGCAGCCAGGAGCTGTTCCTCTCGGGCAGCGGCTATGCGGATGGCACCCATTACCCGCTTGCTGGTGATGGTATTAAAGAGCCGGAAGCTACGGAAAATGAATACAACCGCGCATTGGAGCTGCTTAAGCTGTCCGACAGCTACGTCAGTCAGCTGCCTGACCGCGAACCGAAGAAAAACGAATAAAACAAGGGCTGAAGCCAAAGGGATAAATCATCCCCGCGCTTCAGCCCTTTCTGTATTGAGAGCAAATTCAGACAGCATCATCGCTTAGATTACATAAGACGAATCCGGCTCAAACAATCTGCTCACTTGCTTGAAATCATCGTCCGACAGCTGCCACTCGGCGGCAGCAGCATTGTCCTCCATTTGCTCAATCGTCTTCGCGCCGGTCAATACCGTCGGAATCGCTTTATGATGCAGCAGCCAATTAATCGCCAGCTGGCTAACCGGTTTCCCAAGCGACCATGCGATGCCGGACAGCAGCTCTACCTTTTGCTTTTCCGAGTTACCGGTCAATTGGCCATGAGCGAGCGGGCTAGAAGGAATAAAGGCCACTTGCCGCTGCTCTGAGTAAGGCAGCTCTGCGTATTCTACTTGCCGCTGGAATAGATTAAACGGCGACTGAAGCGACACAACGGGAGCGAAGGTCTGCGCGGCAACAAGCTGATGAACGGAAAAGTTAGAGACGCCAATATGACGGATTTTTCCGCTGAATACCAAGTCATTGAGAGCTGTGAAAGTCTCTTCGACCGGCGTCCCGCCCTTCGGATCAGGCCAATGCACCTGATACAAATCAATATAATCGGTATCAAGCCTGCGCAAGCTATTCTCCACCTCTTGAAAAATGCTTTTACGAGACAGATCGATTCGCAGCTCCCGCTGTTCATTCCAGACCAAGCCTAGCTTCGTTGCAAGGATAACCTTATCCCGTACCGGCTTCAACGCTTTACCTAACAAACGCTCCGACTCGCCAAAGTTGTAGGTTGGAGCTGTATCGTAAAAGTTAACGCCAAGCTCAACTGCCCGGCCTGCCACATCGATAAATTCCTTCTCCTGCGTCTCGCTCCAGCCTGATTTCCCTGCTGCCCATGCCCGCAGACCGATGACTGACGCCTTGATACCGCTGCTGCCTATCGTTCTTTGCTTCACATTTACCCCTGCCTTTCTCCTCTGCAAGCGTTAATCAGTAAGCTGAATATTTCATAAAAAAGACTTTCGCCGTTAACCCGAATGGGGCAAGCGACGAAAGCCTCTGGACGTCCAGTGAGCGATGTATTATAATAATTCCTACATGTTTACTAGTGTTTATATTATAAAATTACCGGAACATTTTTACAATTGTTTTTTTCGTTGATGACTCAGAGCATCCAATAGGAGGATAAGCAAATGACGAGAAGAAGAGTCGACCATGTCGGCGTGGCCGTGAGGAATCTGGAAGTATCGCTGCGCTTTTATACAGAAATTGTTGGGCTTGAGCTGAAGGGACAGCTGACGCATACAAACGGCGTTATCCAGCTTGCTTTTCTAGGCTTTGGCAATACTGACGAAACGGAAATTGAACTGATTCAAGGCTATAGCAATCAGCTGCCTCCGGAAGGCACGGTTCATCATTTCGCCATCCACGTCGACGATGTTGAAGCAGAATTCGAACGCATTAAAGGAACGGAAGCCGAACTGATCGATAACGAAATTACGACGCTGCCCAACGGCTATCGCTACTTCTTTATCTATGGCCCGGAGCGCGAGTGGATTGAGTTTTTCCAGCGGTAATTATTTAAAGAAGCATAACAAGAAGAGAAGCCGCTCCCGGGAGCGGCTTTTGTATATCAAAATTAGGAGCAATACAGCTATTTCATCTCTTTGCTTTTTGGCCCGCCATGGTTATGGTCTGGCTTATCCGATCCCCGATACCGGCGGATCAGCACGAAGCTAACAGCTGCCAGCACGACGACTAAGCCAATTCCGGCGTAGACCCAGTTCCAGACAGCGGTATTCGCATCGCTTTGAGCCGGTGCTTCCGTAGGGGCTGGAGTCTCGGCTGCCTCCTCTTCTGCTGCCGGCGCCGGCTTGGACGTGCTCTCGGCCGGCTTCGCAAATGCGTTATGCGTCTGATTGTTTTTCCATAGTCCCATTTCCTTCACATAAGTACCGATAGAGTTGATAATGGATGACTGGGCGAACAATTTCGGCTCGCCTTTCGCATTCAATAGCGCTTTAGTAGAGCCGATCACTGAGTTATCCAAGTAAAGCTTGCCCTCATTCATTAGCTTGGCAAAGCCCCAATCGCCGGGATTGCGGAAATTGACCGCTTGCAGCTTCAGATTACCGTTATCCACGGTTACCCCGTACATCGGAGCGCCCCAGAAATCCGCACTGTAAAAACGAATCTCGGAAGCGAATTCCTCGCCAATCTCTACATATCTCGTCTCCTCACCGCCATCAATTGAGACAATTTGCGAATTAATGAGATCAAAGCCTGCTTCGCCCGCGTTTTCGAATACAAGCCCTTTCTGAGCTCCGTCAACACCGAGACCTACGCTAATGCCGGTTGGCCCTCTGCCATTCTCCTCCACTAATAGCAGGCCGCTCCGCGAGCCATAGTGGAAATTATTGTACAGTATTTCGCCCTTCACATCTCCCAGTATCATAAAGTCCAGCTGGTTGTAGCCATATTCGTATACCGGTTTGTTATTGTCCATTGACGGGGCGTTTGGCCATTCACCAAACTTGGATTCCGAGCCGGCCGCATAGACGATCTGGTTGAAATGCATGTTATAGATTTTGCCGCCCTCGCTGCCGCCGCCAACCTTAACGCCATTCCTAAAAACATGGCCGGTCACATAATCGAGATAATGGTTGTCAGCCTTATGCGTAAACAGGTCAACGCCGTTATAGACCGCGCGCAGACCAACGTTAATCATATAGACGTCTTTGCCCGCAGCCTGAACCGTGTAAGGATAAGAAGCTATATTCGGCAGCTGCGAGGCAAGCTGCTCAGGATAGTTGATCGTGATCCCTCTTACGCCGCTTCGTTCGGACAGCTTCAGGAACGGCTCGCCTTTCGGATTGTTCCGGTCGGCGTAAGCCTCCAGCACGCTTCCGGGGCCAGTTGGCACGGTGCTGTTATCAACCGAGCCCTTCAGCTCCACTCCCGTTGGCACTGTCAGGTGCCCCAATACCTTGTACTTGCCTGGCGGAAGAAAGACGACGCCTCCGCCTTCTGCTGCAGCCTTATCCAATGCCGCTTGAATTGCAGCCGTATTGTCAGTTTTGCCGTCATTTTTCGCACGGAACGGCGCTTCCGTCGCTACATACAATGTCATTCTCGCCGGTTTATGCGTTTCCGGCACAGCATCCGGGAACGCAGGCAGCTTTGCCATGTTGACCGGCGAATGGTCGATTGCCGATATGAATTTCGACGTATCTTCAATATCCGGCGTTCCGCTAAAACGATTGCCGGTAAGGATCGCTCTGGCGCTATCCGTGATGCGAATCTGCGGTGCAGCGTTATTGAAGTCGGAATCGGAAGCCATGAGTGTGCCTCCGGCAACCGCCACATCGCCGCCCGCTATCGTACTTTGCTGCACAATCAGCTTCGTCTGGGAGGTTGGATCAACTGCGATCGCATGAAGCGAAGCGTTGATATCACTGCCATTCAATTGCAGCACGCCGGAGGTTGCGGGACCTGCCGCAATACCCGTCTCGCTGTCTTGAATATGGACACGGGTAAACATCACACCGTCCCCGCTAACCGTCTCGGCGTAAATCGCCGTTTTATTGCCGGTAAAAGTAAGCTCATAATTATGTCCGTTTGGGATACTTCCCGGACTTGCAATTGATGGCCCCAGATGAAAGCCTCTATTGTAGCCGTCAATTGTAATGTAGCCGGTATAGGACCAATCGTTGCGGCGCATGACGATACCTGTCCCGTTCTCATAGATCCACTGCTCGTACGCGCTGCCTGCGGCTGGAGCATTCGGCAAACCCGACCCCGACCAATAATCGGGAGAGAAATCAATCCATTCGATGCGTCCAACATCGGCGATGTTGTCAATTTCGACGCCCCGCGACAGCGGCGTACCGTACAGTCCGTTCAGAACAGGGCTGGAGCCGCCATTTTCACGGGAAAACATGAGACCGGTATAGGCGTTGACGAAGGTAATATTTTTAGCGTTGCAAAAGTCATTCCCGAAATAATTCGGCTTGCCGAATACGATTGCCGGCGGGTATGGCGTAATCTGATCCGGCAGCTGTTCCGGATACCAGATCGACAAATCACGAATGGCCGAGGAAGGCTCCATCGTAACTAGCGGAGCAGCCTTCTCGTCGCCTCTCCCTGCATAAGCCATCAAGATCGTGCCTTTCACTGGCTGCCCTCTGACGGGCTTGCTCCATTCGCCGCGCAGCGTTACGCCCTTCGGAATGAGCAAGCTGCCTTTGATGGCGTACTTGCCTTCGGGCACGAATAATGTGCCTCCACCGAGTTTGCCAAGCTCATCGAGCAGCTGCTGGAATATTGCCGTTACATCGGTCTCTCCGTCTCCAAGCGCGCCAAAGTCACGGACGGAATAGGCCGCAACGAACGTGTCAGCCGTCTCATAAGCAGGTTCAATCAGTTTCCACTCCGGCGCCATCTTGGCGGCCGAGATCGGAACGACACCTAAGTGGGCGATACAAAAGGTAAGCATGAGCATGATCAGCAATTTTTTAGACATGGCTTTCTTCTCCTCCTGCCGTTCGGGGCTATCCAGTGAATGAATGAATCCGTTTTCAATGGATGGAATGGTTATGATTGTAAACCAGATCGCGCTCCAGCTGTACGAGGAAAATGTAAAGTTTCCATGCCAAAGTTAACCGATTTGCCGATTTCTTCATGCGGAGGGGTCAAGCCGCCGGATTTAGCGGACTCCACGCACGAAAAAAAGAGGCCTCGCAGCGGCATAAGCCGCTCGAAGCCCCTTTACGTATACTAAACCTAGCCTTGCTTGGCCGCTTCAAGCACTTCCTGTACGTGGCCATCCACATTGACAACACGCCATTCCTTCGCCAGCACGCCGTTCTCATCAATCAGGAAAGTCGACCGTTCGATTCCCATAAACTCAGAACCGTTCCAGCTCCGCAGCTTCCAAACGCCGAACAGCTCCGACACCTCATGCTCCGTATCCGATAGAAGCGGAAAAGGCAGCTCATGCTTGGCAATAAATTCATCATGGGATGCAAGGTCATCCGGACTAATACCAATAACTGCAGTATTATTCGTCTCGAATTGACCGTTGTAATCGCGGAAATCGCAGGATTCCGTCGTACAGCCAGGCGTCATGTCCTTCGGGTAAAAATAAATAACGAGCTTTTTCCCTCTGTAATCCTTCAGTGATACAGCTTGGCCTGTCGAAGCAGGCAGCGTGAAGTCAGGTACCTCTTGACCGATTTGCACTTGCGTCATTTCTCATCCGCTCCTTGTCTATCCCGTTTAAGACGTTCGTAAAACAATTCTGTATTCCACATAAAGGATTCGATATCCTCTTTGCGATCAAACAAAGAGTAAGCCAGCATCAGCTTCATCAGCGCAGCTTCGACAGAGAGATTGTCGATAAAAACGACACCTGCTTCCATCAAGCTGACTGAGGAAGCATACATTGCCTCTGTCCGGTCTTTTAACGGACAAAGATACAGATCTACTCCCTGTTCTCCGCAATATTCGGCGAATCCCAGCAGCGAATAATTGCCCGGTGCATTTGCGCTTGCCGTGCCAGAATGGTACAGATCATGCAATACCGCCTTCGGCTTGCGCCGGCTAAAGTCGTAGAACGAATAGTCGATTCCTGTAAATGGCTTGATATAAAGCAGCCCCGACTCTATTCGTTTACCGCTGCCGCGCTCCGCCCACGGAGAGACGGTACGCTCGCGAGCACGCAATGCCGTAAGCGTAGGGTTGTCCGAATGCGTCTCAGGGATGAAACAGCCTTGCTCCACCCGTCCATAGGGCAGAGTATAGGGACTGCCGAACTGATCGGTAAACGATTCGCATTGCGTAATCCGCGTACCCAAATACACAAGCGATTCGCCCCGGTCATTGCGGTATACGACAAATACGCCAGGCGCGCTGCCGGTATCCATAATAAAATCAATCGCAGCGGCAAAATTACTCACGCCATTGCTGCGCTCATCGCCAAGATGATAATTGGCGGCTACAAGCACGATCGGTACCGGTGAATCACAGCACAAGTAACTTAACATAGCTGCCGAGTAGGCAAGCGTATCAGAGCCATGGGTCACAATAATGCCTGCATACTCCGCTTTGTCGAGACGATCCAGCGCATCCATCAATGTATTCCAGTCTTCCGGCACCAAGTTCTCACTCAGCACATTCAAAGGCTGAGCGGTCTCAAATTGTACGTCCCGTTTGTCCGGGAGACTTCCGTATGCTTCGAGCAAAGCATAGGTACCGCTCTCGTGAACCGATACGGTTCCATTATTATTTTTACTGCCGATGGTTCCGCCCGTAAAGAGCACGGCGATTTTTCCTGTTCCAGACAATAGCTTCGTCCCCATTTCCAATCCAAGCGGTCATTCATATTCATGTATACGTAAAACGGTTTAAATGACACCTGTCTAACCCAATCGTAACCATTTCCAAATCGGTTCATACTAGGGCGAATAAGCCTGCGCCTTTCCGTTCGTCCTCTCCTTGCGCCAGAAATCGTCCAGATCCTTAAGCAGCTCTTCCACCGTTATATCCCCGTCTAAGTAACGTCGGGCCTGGTCTTTTCCCTGCTTGTAAAAAATACTGTAATCATAGTAATGACTAGGCGGCTGGGTCCGAACGTACTGCTCCTCGTTCTGATCCATCATCCAGAACGAGGCATATGGCCCCGATTGCAGAAAAGAGGCGTCCCGCGGGTAGATCGGTATAACTCCAATACGTTCACCAAACTCTTCATTAGCTGCAGGCGATGATAAAAACTCGATCAGCGACCAGGCTTCCTTAATATGCGAGGAATAGGAAGTAATGCCCCAGCCCGCACCCCTTACCGCGTAGTGGGATATGCCTTGCGGCCCGACAGGCAGCGGCGCTGTCGCCCAGTTGTCTGACTCCAACTTCCCGTTGAGCAGGGCGATTGCTCCAGCATCAGCAATCATCATCGACACCGAACCATTCGCAAACGCGTCGGCCTGCTCGGTGTAGCTCCATTCGACCGATTGCGGCGGCGAAAGCTCCTCGTAAAGCTTCTTGTACAGGAGAGCACCGTCACGCGCCCCGATCCCATTAAATATGGTGGAACGGTCCAGCTTGTACATGCCGTCCAGCGTGTCAACGTGATCACCGTTATAATCCTGAATAAGCTGCGTCAGCAGACGATCCGGACCCTCCTCCCCGCGAAAAGCGAGACCGTACTCGCCTTTCGCCGGATTGGTCAAGCGTTTGCCCGTATAGTAGAGCTCCTCCCAAGTCTCCGGCACCTGCAGCGCTTTTTCGTCAAACCTGTCCTTACGGTAATAGAGCTGGTTACGGTATAATCCGTTCGGAATATAATAGACGGCCCCGTCCCATTCCGAGGCAAAATGCTTGGCATCCTCACTCAGCCCGGCATAATCCTTCCATTTATCCGCGTATGCCGTCAAATTAAGCAGCAGTTTCTGCTCAACCAGCGGAACTAGTGTCTGATCCCTTACTTCAACGACATCAATGCCTACCCGGTCACGGAGTGCATACTCAATTCGCTCATCTGCAACCGAATTGCCCGGAGACAGCAGCTCGACCTTGATCTCGGGATGCAGCTCCTCAAAACGATCCAGCAAATCGCGAAGCGCCTCCGTACGTGGCTCATTCGTTAAGCTTTGAATTATTCTTAATGTAACTCCGCTTTCTTCAGAAGCAACCGTCTTCGCCTCACGCTTCATGCACCCGTTCAATAAAACGAAAGCTAGCACCGCTACAATTGCGATTGGCCAACGTATCCGGTTGTTGCGGAACATCCGTCATGCACGCCCCCATTCATTATAGGTATGGTTTGCTTCCCCTTATTTTACTATCTTCATCCAAAAAAGCACAGTCCTCCGGCAGCCTTTTGCTCTACCAAATATCTGTGCTTTTTCAGACAAAGGAATTTGGCGATTCATTGACACCCTGCCGGTCGAGAGCTATCGTTTAATCAAGAGCATAAGAGCACGAATGTCTACCAAACGAGGTGATCCTGAATGAATATGAACCCGCGTATAATACAGCAGCGCCCCAAAAGCAAAGGCAGCATATGGGCGATGTACAAACGAATGTTTTTTCACGTCAGCTCCCGATGGCCGCTATTAATTGCCGCCCTTGTGTGCATTATCGCTGTATCACTGCTCGAATTCGTTATCCCGCAGTTGACGCAGTACACGATTGACCATGTCATTCCCGGACGAAAGTACGATGCGCTTCCGATGATTGGAATCGGTATTCTTGCAACCGCTATCCTGCTCGGTCTCTTCAACTACTGGAGCTCCTTGACCATGGCATCTGTCGGGCAGCGGGCTATTCTCGATCTGCGCAACGAATTATACCGTCATTTACAAAGGCTGGATGTCGGATTTTTCGACCGTAACCGCACCGGCGACCTCATGTCCCGCGTAACCAATGACGTCAACATGCTGCAGCAATTGATTTCCTCCGGCATGCTGTCCATCGTAACCGACATGTTCACATTCGCAGCCGTTGCCGGTTATATGCTCTGGGTCGATTGGAGGCTGACGCTTCTAGTACTCGCTACCTTTCCATTCATGATTATCACAACCCGCTTCTTCAGTAAAAAAATGCGGTTTTCATTCAAACGAGTCCAGGAATCTGTATCGGAGGTCAGCTCCCATCTGCAGGATACATTAACCTCAATCCGGCTGATCAAATCATTTTCCAGCGAAGACTACGAAGTACGCCGCTTTGCCGATCGAAGTGAAGCCAATATGAACGCCAATCTGGGTGCTGTGAGGCTCCGCGCCGTCTACGAGCCGATTATCGATTTATTAAACTTCATCGGACTTGCAGCTGTGCTGCTTTTTGGAGCCCGGCAAACGATGCACGAATCGCTCACCATCGGGACGATTGTCGCTTTTATGGCTTATGTCAGATTGCTGCAAAACCCGGTGAAGCGGTTCAGCCGGACGATGAATACGATTCAGCAATCAGCAGCCGCATACGAGCGGATCGTGGAAATATTAGGTGAAGAACCAGCCGTCCAAGAGAAGGAGGATGCGATTCAATTGCCTGTCGTGAGGGGAGAGGTCCAATTTCGCAATGTCAGCTTCGCCTACCATAATGGGGCTCCGATGCTGAAGCAATTCAATCTGGAGATGAAAGCCGGGGAAATGACGGCGCTTGTTGGCTCTTCTGGAGCCGGTAAGTCGACTATCGCCCATCTGCTGACGCGGTTTTACGACCCGCAGGCGGGAGAAGTAACCATTGACGGCTATTCGCTAACCGATGTCGGCTTGAAATCGCTGCGAAGCCAGATGGGCATTGTGTCGCAAGAAATTTGGCTGCTGAACGGCACCATTCGTGAAAACATCGCCTACAGCAAGCCAGACGCCGAGGAAGCGGACATTATTGCAGCGGCGACAGCAGCGAATGCTCATGCCTTCATCATGGATTTGCCAGATGGCTATGATTCACAGATCGGCGAGCGAGGCGTTAAGCTGTCAGGCGGGCAAAAGCAGCGTCTGTCCATCGCTCGGGCGCTGCTTAAAGATCCGCGCCTCATCATTCTCGACGAAGCGACGTCCTCGCTGGACAGCGAATCCGAGCGCACGATTCAGGATGCGCTTGCCCGCCTGCTGGCCGGACGCACCTGCCTCATTATCGCCCATCGGCTGTCGACGATCAGGCAGGCGGATCGCATATACGTGCTAGATAAGGGCCGCGTCATTGAGGAAGGCAATCACGAGACGCTGCTGAAGAAGCAAGGGCGCTACCATCAGCTCTATGAGCTTCAATTCCCGCAGCAGGACGAAACAGACGTGAAGTCTGCAGCTGCCGGACAAGGCACATCTGCCAGATAATTCATATTGCAAAGAAATAGCCAGCGCCGACTAGTAAACTGTACCTCCATTGTTAGTTATAACTATCAATGAAGGTGCAGTTTACTAAGAACGCTGGCTTTTCTTTCTCAAGGACTTCACTCACGGCTTGCTTGCTGGTGCTTCCTTACCATCCAATCGCTGCCCCGTCGCAGCGCGGATCGGAGCCGCCGTTCAACACGCCATCCGGGCGAATGACAATCGCATGGGCATGCCCCATTATGCCGTCCACATCCTTCATAACACGTACAAGATGACCCGCTGCCGTCAACTGCTCCGATACCTCGCCGCTGATACGTCCCTCGATCTTCAATTCCTGGGTTGGCGCGCCCCAGGTACGTCCCCATACCCATCTTGGCTCGCTCACTGCCGACTGCGGGTCCATGCCGAAATCAATCATTCTCGTCAATATCGCCAGCTGCGTCTGCGGCTGCCCCTCGCCGCCTTGCGTACCGAACAGATGAGTCGGCACTCCGTCCCGGCAGGCCATTGCAGGCATTAATGTGTGGAAGGTCCGTTTGTGCGGCATCAGACAATTGACATGCTGCGGATCAAGCGAGAAGAACGACCCTCTATTTTGCAGCAAAATGCCAGTATCTCCCCCCACTACCCCCGAGCCAAATTCGAAATACAAGCTTTGGATAAAAGAAACCGAGTTCCCCTCTTCGTCGACAACTGCGGCATAGGCCGTATCGCTGCCGACAGGCTGGCTGTCAATTGGCTGCGCTTTTGCCGAATCGATCAATGCTGCCAGTTCCGCCGCATAAGCTTGGCTCAGCAGCCGTTCCAGCGGAATGTCCGCAAATTCGGGATCAGTCAAATAGCGGTTACGGTCGCGGAATGCAAGCTTCAACGCTTCTACAATCGTATGATAATAGCTGTAGGAGTCATGTCCCATTTGTTTCAAATCAAAATGCTCCAAAATATGCAAAGCCATCAGCGCGACAAAGCCTTGCGAGTTGGGCGGAACCTGATATACGTCATAACCTCTATAAGAACCCCTGAGCGGCGTAACCCACTCTCCGTTATGATCTGCAAAATCATCCAGCGTCAGCAAGCCGCCGATGCGCTGCAACCCATCCACGATAGAATGGGCGATAGAACCCTTGTAGAAGCTGTCGCGACCCTGCTCGGCAATCAGCTTGAGTGACGCTGCCAGCTCTTTTTGCACAAAAAGCTCACCTGGCTTGACGATTTGGCCGTTAGGCAAATAAACCGCCGCCGTCCCCGGCTGCGAGCGAAGCATCTGCTCCTGATGCACAGTATTCTCGTATTGATCCGGTGACATCGGAAAACCTTCTGTCGCGTAGGTGATCGCTGGTTCAAGCACCTCGGCAAAGGTCAGCCGGCCATATCGGCTCTGAACCGCATGCCACCCGTCCACCATCCCAGGCACAGTGATCGCACTCCGCGGCCCTCTTGTAGGGATAGCCTCTTCACCGGCATACGCATCCATTGAGGCCTGGTACCCTGCGCGGCCGCTTGCATTATAAGCACGAACCTCGCCCTCGTCCTTATGGTATGACAGCCAGAACGAATCTCCGCCCATGCCCGTCATATGCGGGTATACCACCGCCAAGCAGGCGCTGACAGCAATCGCCGCATCAAAGGCGTTGCCGCCCCTCTCCAGCATTCTTGCCCCTGCGGCGGTCGCCAGATGATGCGGGCTGACTACCATTGCTTTTGTCCCCATAACCGATTTCTTCGTTGTCCCCATAAGCGCCTCCACCTAACCGGCATCTTGTTATGCATGTATTTGAAATAGAATTGAGTGAGTGAACCATGAATACAAAAATTCATACATATATAACGTTATATAATCTAACATTGTTTTATTTAAAATACCACGACTCAGAAAATGTAGCAATTCCTTTTTCGGAAGTAAACCATCTAATTTGATGTTGATTGTGAATGAAAATGCATATATATTTATTCGTATAGTAAATAAGTCGGCTGTATCGCGATCATTATGAATAATTCAGCCGTTTCGAGACGAAGGGAGATTCTATGCAGTCCAAAACAACAATTCCGATTGAATCGGCAAATATTGATGAAATCGATCGCAAAATCATTTCCGCCCTGCATGTTAATGGAAGAATTTCTTACACAGACTTAGCCAAAGACATTGGGTTGTCGCGAGTAGCGGTGCAAGCTCGCATTAATGCTTTGATGGAGGAGGGCGTCATTGAACGTTTCACTGCCGTCATCAATCCGGAGAAGATCGGCATTACAGTATCCGCTTTTTTCAATGTCGAGGTTGAGCCTAAGTTTCTGCATGAGGTGGCTGATCAGCTGTCTGACGAGCCTGAAGTGACCAGCCTGTATCATATGACTGGACCAAGCAAGCTTCATATGCATGGATTGTTTCTGAACAATCAGGAGATGGAGGCGTTCATGCGCGAGAAGCTGTATACGCTGCCGGGCATTATGAGCGTCGATTGCCAGGTGCTGATCAACCGTTATAAAAGCCGGATGGGGATGAGATTATGAGCACACCAACTTCCCCTTCTGCCGCACAGATTCCACAGCCACATGGCTCGCGCGGCAAAACATATGGCGAGCTGAGCTGGGCGATGATCAAAACCGGCATTTTAGGCTATGGGGGAGGCCCCTCCGTTATACCGTTGATCCGCTACGAGGCAGTCACTCGCTACAACTGGATCAACGACGAGGAATTCGCTGAAATTTTAGCATTGGCCAACGCCCTGCCGGGCCCTATCGCCACCAAGATGGCCGCTTACCTCGGCTATCGCAAGCAAGGCTGGCTAGGCGCGACAGTTGCTGTGCTGGCACATATTTTACCATCATCCGTTGCGATGATTGTGCTGCTGTCCGTCGTTGACGCATTAAGCGGTTCTGCTGTCATACAAGGGATGATTGCGGCGGTGATCCCGGTCATTGCAGTCATGCTTGGGGTCATGGCTTATGAATTCGGCAATCGCGCACTTAAGGGATTGGGAGCTGTCTTCGGCATCGCAATGTGCGCGATCGCTTTTCTGCTGCTGCAGATTTTGCATGTCCATGACGCGATCGTCATTATTCTTTTTCTGGCTTATGGGGCTGTTCATTTCAACGTGATCAGACGCTTTAGGGACTGGAAAAAAAAACGCAAACACAGACAACCGACAGAGACAAGCGAGGATTAGAGCATGATGGATTGGATTGAACTGATTATCGGTTTTTTTATTGCCAATATACTCGGATACGGGGGCGGTCCTGCCTCTATTCCATTGATGTACAATGAGATTGTCAACAATTACGGCTGGGCGACGGACAGCCAGTTCTCACAAATTCTTGCGCTCGGCAACGCCTTGCCGGGTCCCATCGCCACCAAAATCGCCGCTTTTGTCGGCTATAACGTGTATGGAGTTTCCGGCATGCTGCTGGCGCTAGCCGCGACCGTAATTCCGTCCGCAGTTGCGCTCATCTTCTTGCTGAAGCTGCTGTCCAAGCATCGGCAATCGCCGATTGTGAAAGGACTGACGCTGCTCGTCCAGCCTGTCGTTGCCATTATGATGCTGCTGCTCACTTGGCAGATGGCGAACACTTCTGTGCATTCCTCCGGCCTCTGGCAGACGATCGGCATTGCCGCCGTTGCTTATTGGGCGATGGAACGCCGGAAGATCCACCCGGCGATCGTCATCTGCGCCGCCTTCGTCTACGGCGGCCTCGTGCTGTCGCACACGGTGGTATAGATTGCTTGAGCAGAAGGAGAAGAAGAAGAAGAGGCACCCCCTGTTGCTGGGGACGCCTCTTCTTGGTGCTTAAGGATTTTTATGCATGTCTATAAAACAGGGTCTTGAACGCCTCTAATTGGCGCAAGCAGCTAACTGTCCCCGCCCGGTTGTTTAACTCACTCCATTGAACAAACTTCCTTTTGCCGCTCCACCTTAGCTTTAATGAGCTGGGCTTCTGAATTTAGCGGGCAGGCAGCTTATTAGGCTAGTTTCTTTCTATTTAAATAACAAGTAAGCACAGCACGATTACAGAGTGTCACTGTAAGCTAGCAAAAGCTGCCACTGCCATTCCCTTTCCTCGGCAACGCGAGCACCAGCAGTGCCGGAATCGGCGGCGAACGCAGCTGCTTTTGCCGCATAAGCAGCCGCATGAACCGCATGCCCTGCAACATGCGCGGTTGCCGCGGCATGACCGGCAGCTCGGGCGGCGGCGCAAGCTGCCTCGTCCACAGCATCCCGAGCAGCTGCATGGCTTGCAAAAGCAGCCGCCCGCGCATCACTCATTGTGAGCCCGCCGCTTACCCACGCCCTTCCAGCCTCAATAGCTGCGCGGGGACGATTATCCGCTGGATGCTTATTCTCAAATAAATGAAGTACATTCTCCGCACATTCCGCAGCCCATAGTGCGAGCTTTTTCGGATCGTTTTTACTTTTATCGGCTAACTCCGCTATAGCTCCACCTAAGTCCGTATCTACAAATTTCACAATACCCGCCTCCAGCTTCAATGCAGCATCAATCACTTTGCGAATCCCATCAATTCCAAAGCTCTCCCTTTCACAGGCACGCCCCTCATTATGTTCTCTAGTTACTTTCAAGCCCCGCACACACATTCCTTCTTCAGCCCAGTTACTTAAGTAGCTATAGCGAAGCCAGCTTCGTTGTTTTGTTAACCTGCTTCGCTAAACTCCGCCAGACCACTAACCTCAACTACAGCGAAGCCCCTTCGCTGTTTTGCGAAGCCAGCTTCGCTAACCAGCCCTTCAGCGAGCCTTTCGCGCTCTACAACGAAGTATTCTTCGCTATTCGTGAACCTAGGTTCGCGAACAG
>NZ_CBVJ010000123.1 GCF_000513275.1 Paenibacillus gorillae
TTTTGCGAACCAGCTTCGCTAAACTCCGCCAGACCACTAAACCTCAGCTACAGCGAAGCCCCTTCGCTGTTTTACGAAGCCAGCTTCGCACCACCCCCAAAGAAAAAAAGCCCGCTCAGCAAGTGAGCGGTCCAAAGACCGCCCCCCTTGCCAAACAGGCCATAACAATTCAATTCATCCACTAACCCATTAAATCGTAGTGTCACGCGGATAAGCGCGGACCTTCTCGCTCGGCGCTGACGGCGAGTCCAGCTCGTCATCCGAACGCATGAACGGCCAATAGTTGGCTTTGCCGAACATACGCACCATAACTGGAATGAACAGCGGCAGCATCACGAGTGCGTACATGAACAATCCGCATAGCACGATCGTTGCGATCTGCAGCAGCGACATGACCCCTGACGGCAGCATCGCCGCAAAGGTACCGCCCAGAATAACAGCTGCCGACATGATGACGGTGCCCATGTTTTTCATCGCTTCCAGTATCGCCTCAGAAGGCGACAGGTGACGATACTCTTTGAAGCGGTCCATCAGGAAGATACTGTAGTCGATTCCGAGCGCGACCAGCATGACGAAGCCGAAGAACGGCACCGCCCAGCTGAGGCCGGAATGTCCTAGCAATCTTACAAAGATCACTTCCGTAATCGCCATCGACGTGTAGAACGTAACGAGCAGCGACGCGATCATGTAAAGCGGCATAATAATCGAACGGAACAGGATAATGAGAATGATGGAGATACCGATCAGCATCAAAATAACGGTGCGGCTGTAATCCGCATTCGAAATATTGCTCAAATCGTTATTCATACTCGATACACCGCCTACCGCATAAGCAGCACTGCTATAAGCAGTATCTTTTAGAGCACGGCCGACTGCAGCTTCCAGATCATCGATTTGCGACATCGTTTCTTGCTCATAAGGGTTGCCGCTGAATACGACGTCCAGTTTTGCCGTTTTGCGATCCTCGGACAAATAAACATCAAGAGCTTGCTGGAACTCCGGCTTGTCGATCGCTTCCTGCGGAATAAACCAGCCGGTAATTTGCTTGTTTGCCGAAGAGGAAAGCTCACTCAAGTACCCTTTCGCCGATGATAGCCCGTCGGTTACTTGCGTTAAACCGTCAACACTTTGATCCAAGCCTCCAGTCAACTGGCTAAGCTGCCCATTCAAATCTGCAAAACCGGATTGCAGCTCCTTCTGCCCGCCAGCAAGCTTATCAAAGCCTTGCGTAACGCTAGGCAGCTTCGATACGATCTGCCCTTGACCGGCAGCCGCTTGCTCAATCCCCTTTTGCAGCGCGGCAATACCGTCAGCCAATTGACCCAATCCTTGTGCCAAGGCCGCTTGCCCGCCGGAAGCCTGCTCGAAGCCGCCGTTCGCCTGCTTCAACCCTCCGGCAACGCCGCCAAGCTGCGTATTCAGCATCACCAGCTGTTGGCTGAGACCCGAAGCGCCTTGCTGCATCTGCGCAACAGAAGCTAGAGCCTGCACATACGCCTCATCATCCTTCAGCTCCGGATGGCTTTGCTCCAGACCCGCCAACCCTTTGCCCAAGCTTGCTAATCCGTCGGCAAGCTTCGCCTGTTCAGACGCGATCGCACCATAGGCTTGCGTCAATTGGCCAACTCCCGACTCGGCTTGCTTATAGCCGGCTAGCAAATCTTTGCTGGCTGCCGCGAGCTGATCTGCGCTTACCTTCGCTTTGCTAAGCCCTTCGCTCAGCTCCTTGGCACCAGCGGAGCCGTCTAGCAGTCCTTTTTCAATCTGCTTCAGTCCATCGCCCAACTGGACGACACCTTTTTTCAACGCATTGGTGCCATTCACCAGTTCGCCGACGCCATCCACTGCTTGATTCAGCTTCGGCGCATTATCGCTAAGCGCTGCGCTGGCTTCGGATAGGCCCGAGCCGATCTGACCCAGCCCGTCGCCGCTTTTGCCCAGGCCGTCTTCGAGCGTACCAACTTGATCGGTCACCAGGAAGTCATCGAGCACTTCTCCGGTTGGACGGGTCGCGCTGCGGACTGTCTTCACACCTTCAACTTTACCCAGCTCACGGCTTACTTGCTCCAGAGCGGCCAAGCCTTCCGGCGTATCCATGGCAGTATCCGATTTGACAACAACAGTGGAAGTCAAGGATTCACCAGGCCCGAAGCTGTCAGCAATCAGATTGAACGCTTTTACAGAGTCATATTTATCGCCGATTTCGTCCAGCGAGTTAAACGAGATAGAACCTTTATATGCGGTTAGGAAAGGAACAATCAGCACCGCCAAAATCACGAGCGCCCACACCGGACGCTTCAGCGAGAACTTGCCGACTGCACCCCAAAGTCCGCTCGGCTTGTGCTCCAGCGAGCCTTTAGAAGGCCAGAACAGCTTCGGCCCCAGCACCGCCATGAAAAACGGCACAATCGTGAACAACGCTACGAGCAGCACAGCAATACCTACAGCTACCGCCACCGCAGAGCGGTACAAGACGAAGGTCGAGAAACCGATCGACGCGAAGCCGACCAATACGGCCAAGCCGGAGAACAGAACGGTTTTCCCTGCCGTCTTGTAAGTCGCTACGATCGATTCCGGAATGTTGCCGCCGCGATGGGACAGCTCTTCCTTGTACCGGCTGATCAGCAGAATACAATAATCGGTTCCTATACCGAATAGGACGGCCACTAGGAAAATTTGCGTAAAATTCGATAGCGGGAATCCAAAGTATTTCACCAGATAGGCTACAATGGATTGCGATACCAAATAGGTGAAACCTACAGTCAGCAACGGCACGATTGGCGCCACTGCCGAACGGAATACGAGGAACAGAATAATCAGAATAAAGCCAACGGTAATAAATTCAGTTTTCTTCAAGCCCTCTTCCGAGCTTTGCATAACATCCTCAGAGATGATCCAGTTGCCCGTATAATAATGATCAACTTTTACATCTGACAATGCGCTATAGAGACCGTCACGAACCTTAGACAGATCTGCACCGTCAAGATTAACGTTGACGAGAGCAATCATCGTTTTGCCGTCTTTCGCGAGCATCTGGCTCTTCAATTCAGGAGTGTCCAGATGAGTCGTCATACTGGTAATGTGCAGCTCATCCTTACGATCCTTCAACGTGTTGATGCCGGACTGAACAGCGGTCATGTCGGTATCCGATAAACCCTTGTCATTGTGGAAAACAAGAACAGTGGCCGCTCCGCCCCCTCCGCTTTCCTTGCCCTCAAACTGCTTGATCATCTCAGCAGCCTTTGTCGAGGAATAACCTTCCGGTACGGTGATCTGACCCTTGTCGCGGACGAGATCCTGCATATTTGGGGCACTTAACATAAGGCCAGCAGCTGCTACCAGCCACACTGCCAGCAAGACCCATCTCAGCTTTAATACGGTTCTCATTTTCTCTCTAGCTCCTCTCCGTCTCCTGTGTCATTACTTTCGCTAACTTCTCGAACGTGTTAATGAATTGAAGGGCTTCCTCCTCTTCAAAATGATTCAAAAACTTGGCGATCATCTTTTGAATCTCATCCTCGATCGAACCAGACAACCGCTCGCCTTCCTCCGTCAAGCGGAGCAGCGTAACGCGGCGGTCCTTCTCATCCGGATGCCGTTCAATGAGGTTTTTATCGAACAACCGCGTTGTAATCGCGGTAATCGAGCTTTTGCCTACACAGAATATATCTGCAAGGTCCGTTGATTTGGCTGCACCCACCGACCGCAAATATCGGAGCGTCGCGAACTGGTCTACAGTAAGCGCCTCAGGCATCAGCTCACGGATCATGGCGGTCAATCTTGTATTCACTGTAAAATGCACCGATTCGTAGCGCGATATGATCTGCTTTAAAAATTCAATGTCTGGCGCGGTCATTACAGCGTCCCCTCTCTTCCTCTGCATGTCTATATAGTTTCACAGTAGAACTATTTGATTATTGAACTATAACCAAAAACAACCCTCTCCGTCAAGAAAGGGTTGTGTGAAATTACTGTGAACAAGTCGTTACTCCTTCCAGTATCTAGAATAATATGGCCAATTGACTGATATTATGCTGTAAAATGTCGCAAGCAGGAAGCCCGCAGCCGTCGTGAGCGTGCATGCTTTCATTACAGCGGGCGACCCTGACTCGATATAAAATAAGGAGCGATATCGAAAGACAGGCCATTTAGGCCCTCTGTCTTTTCGATATCGCTCCTATATTTTCCCCATAATTAAACGCCCATTATGCATTAATAACCTAAGTGACAAAATGCAAATGTACATATGCATGTCGAGCCGCATTCATCAGCCTGACCGATTCTAGCCCATGTACATGTACATTTGCATTTTGGGGCGTAGTCTGAGTCTAGACGGTTCAGGCGTTGCCTCCTGCCTCTGTATCACTCCCGCTATCAACGAATGTCTGATCATTGCTGCCTGCCGAGCCGTCGTCAGCTTTTCCTTGAGAAATGGACAAGCTCGCAGCTGGAGAAGCATACACGCTCTCAACGGATAAACCTCCGCCAAGCGCCAGCATTAAAGCTAAGGTTGTGGCCGCCCATGCTTTACTTTTCCTCTTCATCAGCTTCTCCTCCTTTCTGTACAGATGACTAAGTACAAGCACTATCTTAAAGACCTTTGCTTAACGCTTCCTTAAATCGGCTTAAAAATAGTATGAAATGCAGCTTCAAATGCTGCGAATTGAAGTGTTCAAATACATTTCTAACATCAAATGCCGAACTTATCTAATAAATTAGACCTATAATGTCGTTATAAATATCACAGGAGAAGCAGCGATGCTGCATTATACATCAAGTGAGGAGTAACCGTAATGATTAAATTTATTCTTAAGATTAAAGACCGCAGTCTAGCCTTAACGAGCTCTATTGTGCTCGCCGCTCTGTTCATTGCCGTCATCGGCGTTTTTGAATGGACATCCTACAGCGCGCAGAAGAACGCCTACTTGGCAGATATGGAACGCGCAACTCGTACATTCGGGGTACAAATGCAGGCAAATCTGGATCTCGTCCAGAACGCTTACATCCAAATGAAAGCCGATCAACGCGACAATCAAGCCACTTTCAATTCGCTTGGAAAGCAATTAGACGCGATGAATACAAATGAATTGGTTAAAAATACATATCTGTTCATGCCAAACACGGTTGAAAAAGACGGCAACAAATTTGCTACCATCATCCAGAGCAATAAAAGCATGAACGACCTGGGCTATGGTACCGAGAAGCAGTATGAATTGCCTCACGAGTTCATCGAAGGCTTCGAGAAGCTTGGGACTGAAAATTTCATTAAACTGGATACCTATCAGGACGATTCGGGCACCTGGATTACCTATTTAACACCTATCAAGAACAAAGAGGGTAAAATTATTAGCTATTTTGCAATCGACTTCGATTACGATGATGTCACCAGCAAAATGAATGTCATGCTGTGGAAAGGCATTGGCCTAGCCGCTCTGTTCATCGTCGTTGCCATGGCTTTCGTCGTTTGGCTGGCAAGAATGGCACTGAGTCCATTGAAACGACTAGCCGAAATCTCGGCGCAAGCAGCCAAAGGCGACTTGACACAGACTGTACCTGTTACGAATAGCAACGAGATTGGACGCGTATCGGCCGCTTTCAATGATATGATTATCAGTCTGCGCAGCTTGACCTACAATCTTCGTTCCGCTTCGGAGGAAGTAACCAGTTCAGCGGCAAACATGCAGGAAAGCGCGGAGCAGACAGCAGCTGCAACACAAGAAGTAGCCGAAGCCATCCAAGAGGTTGCAGCAGGCGCCGATACTCAGCTGCAAAGCTTCCAGGAATGCCAGCGTGCAATGACGGAAATGACGGTTGGCATTCAGCGCATCGCGGAATCCTCGTCTTCGGTATCCGATCTGGCTGCCGATACGACAGAGCTCGCCGTTGCCGGCGGGGAAGTACTGGGACGTACCGTTCAGCAGATTCATGCCATCGAGCACAGCGTCTCCAGCACAGTTACGACGCTGGAACAGCTTGAAGAAATGAATAGCCAGATCAGTACGATTCTTGCCATGATTGGCGACGTCGCCAATCAAACGAATCTCCTTGCGCTGAACGCTTCGATCGAAGCTGCCCGCGCAGGCGAACATGGACGCGGATTCGCTGTCGTAGCCAATGAAATTCGAAAGCTGGCTGAGCGCTCCAAAGAATCTTCCGAGCAAATCAATACGATTCTCACAGGCATCAGCAGCCATACGAATGAAGCGGTACGCTCTATGGAGCAAGCCGTAACCGGAGCTCGAGAAGGTTCGGCAATATCTATGAAAGCCGGCGAATCATTCCGGGCAATTGTAGAAGCGATTCGCGCAGTTTCTTCGCAAGTGCAAGAAGTATCGGCCGCTTCCGAGCAAATGTCGGCAGGCAGTGAAGAAATTGCAGCTTCGCTCGACCAGTTGGAGCACATTGCAGAAAGCTCTTCGCTGCACTCGCAGCGGGTTGCCGCCTCTTCTGAGGAACAGCTTGCCTCGATGCAAGAAGTTGCCAGCTCGGCCGTGCAGCTCCGCTCCCTGGCAGCGGCATTGAACAAAGAAATCGGTAAATTCAAGACGGAATAAGCGATTATCCTCATCATATGAATCGCATACACAAAAACGGGTATGGCTCCTTAACCAAGGCGCCATACCCGTTTTTAATTTATTTCGTAATTAGGAGGCGGTAACCGCCGCCCCCTGCTGCAGCTGATACATCGCGAAGTATTTGCCGCGGTGCTCCATCAGTTGATCATGATTGCCGCGCTCTACAATGCGGCCGCGATCCAGCACTAGAATCTGATCCGCTTGGCGGATCGTGGACAGCCGGTGCGCAATGACGAATGTCGTCCGGCCTTTTTTCAACACATCAAGCGCCTGTTGAATGATCGCTTCCGTCTCAGTATCAATACTAGCTGTCGCTTCGTCCAAAATCAGAATCGCCGGGTCGTATGCCAGCGCACGCGCGAAGGAAATTAACTGTCTTTGTCCAGCGGACAGCGTACTTCCCTTCTCAATGACAGGAGCGTCGATCCCGCCTGGCAGTGATGCGAACATCTCATATGCACCAACGTCACGCAGCGCCTGTTCGATCGTCTCGCGGCTAATCGCCGGATTATCGAGACTTACGTTAGAAGCAATCGTACCTGTAAATAAGAATGGGTCTTGGAGGACGATGCCCATATGATGCCGCAGGTGCTGCTTCGGAATCGACAGCACATCCTGACCATCGATCGAAATCCGCCCTTTATTCGTATCATAGAAGCGGAACAGCAGATTCAGAATCGAGCTTTTGCCGGAGCCCGTATGCCCGACTAACGCCACTGTCTGACCTTGGCGAGCGGTAAACGAAATGTTTTTCAGCACATACTCTTCTTTTTTGTATGCGAACGTAACGTCCTCAAACTGAACTTCCCCGCGATAGCGCTCCATCGTACCTGGAACAACCTCGATGCCCTCCTGATCCATGAGCGTAAATACACGTTCTGCCGAGACGCGGGCAGTCTCCAGATTGGAGAGTTGGTTCACGACGCCGACGATCGGCTGGAACATCCGGTTCATCAAATCGACGAACGCATAGAGGACACCAACGCCTACAGCCGCACCCAGCCAATCGCCCCAGAACATAATGATAACGACCAGAAACATCAAGTTCCGAATAACGTTAACCAAGTTATGCGATGTAATGGAGTTGAGATTGAGAAGCTTGTTCTGATATTTAAAATAGTGCTCATTCAATTCATCGAATTCCTTCATCGTCTCTTTCTGACGGCGGAATGCTTGAATGATCGGCATGCCCTGAATCGATTCATTAATCATACCGTTAATTTCGCTGAGCTTCGAACGGATAATCCGGTTGTAGCGGGCAGCGACTTTACGGTACAGCTTGATCCAGATGATCAAAATCGGCACAAGCGGCAGTGCGAACAACGCAAGCCTTGCATCCAGCAGGAAGAGCGCTCCGTAAATCGCTGTCATGTAGACGATTGCCGAGAAGAAGTTCGCAAGCACCGCAACGTACAGTTCGCGAATGGCCTCCGTATCATTCGTTACACGTGATACGACCTGCCCGGCAGCCAGCGTATCGAAATAGCCGACCGGCAGCCGCTGCGTGTGGGCGAATACGTCATTGCGCATCTGGCGAACGATTTTGTTCGCTGATGTCTGTAGCAGAAGCCTCTGTCCATAGGTGAATACCGCACCTAAGAGCAGGAGGCCGAAGTAAACGCCAGCCAATAGCATTAATGCCGGAATTTCCGGCTTGTAGAACTGATACAATTCTTTGGCCGAGATGAGTGTTACCTGAACAGAAGCCTGCTCGCCGGTTTCCTTGCTCGTCACCGTCATCACGCCATCTTGCACGGTACGCCGCTCGCCCGAGTTAGGAAGTGTACCTTCCACCCAATAGAACTTGCGTCCGGACTGAAGCACCCGGACTTCCGCACCTTTTGCTTCGCCAGGCTCATAATGATCCTCGCGTTTATACCATTTGCCTTTATATTCGACCGCGTAGCGCTCTTGCGCTGCGACCTCATGCCATTTTTTCTCTATGCCCAATATATTTTGGTCGATCATCCGTTTCGCTATGAACGGTCCTGCAAGCTCTGAACTTACTGCAAGGACAAGCAGCAGGAGCGCCCAAATGATCGGCTTCTTATACAGCATGGCGTATTGAAACAATCGTTTGCCTGTATGACCCATTGTTCGCGGACGCCTCCTATCCTATTCTGATTCGATGAACGACTCCAATTGCTGCCGCTCATATTGTTCTTTGTACCAGCCATCCTGCAGAATCAGCTGCTCATGCTTGCCTTCCTGCACGATCTTGCCTTCATCCAGCACGACGATCCAGTCTGCATGCTGTACAGCGGAGAGACGATGCGTTGTGATGAGCGTCGTTTTACCAGCGCGTTCCGTTCGAATGCCCTCAATGATCTCAGCCTCAGTCCGTCCGTCAACGGCGGACAAGGCATCGTCCAGCATCAGGATTTCCGGATCTGCGATCAAAGCGCGTGCAATACTAACCCGCTGCTTCTGTCCGCCCGAAAGCGCTACGCCCTTCTCCCCAACCATCGTCTCCAGCCCATCCGGCAGAAACTGAATATCTTTGGCAAATGACGCCCGCGCAAGCGCCCGCTGCAAATCTTCCTCCGAGCCTTCGCCCTTCAGACCGAAAAAGATGTTGTCCCGAATCGTCTTCGAGAACAGGATCGGCGTCTGCGGAACATAACCGACCCAGCCAAGCAACTGCTCGATCTTCATCTTGCCGAGCGGAACGCCGGATACGGAAATTTCGCCGTTGCCGATTGGATATTCACGCAGCAATTGCTTCAACAGCGTCGTCTTGCCGCTGCCGGTGCGTCCAACAATGCCAAGCGTCTGTCCTTTGCTAATAGCGAATGACACCTGGCTCAAATTATCGACCGACGAGGACGGGTAACGGAATGTTACACCTTTAAACTGAATCACGTCCGGCTTCGTCACGTCTGTTGTGTCCTGTGCATCGGTAACATCCGCCTTGTAACCCAGCGTCTCATTGACGCGGTCGAGAGAGGCGTTGCCCCGCTGCATAATATTGATCAATTCGCCGATCGCGAACATCGGCCAAATAAGCATCCCGAGGTAAACGTTAAAAGAAACAAGCTCGCCCAGCGTAATCTCGCTGTGAAAAACAAGAAAACCGCCATAGCAGAGACCGATCAAATAACTGAGTCCAACGAGAATTTTCATAGTTGGTTCAAACAAGGCATCAATCTTGGCAACCTCAATGCTTCGATCGAATACTTCAGATGTTTTCTTCTCGAATCGCCCTTGACTCGCTTCCTCCTGCACGAAGGCGCGAATGACGCGTACGCCGGATACCGACTCCAGCACCTGGTCATTCAGCTCGCCGAACGCATCCTGCGAAGCCATGAACCGGTTATGAATCTTTTTCCCGAAGTACGTCATCGCCAGCGCCATGAACGGCAGCGGCAGCAGCGCAGCAAGCGTCAGCTTCAAGCTGATCATACCCGCCATCATGATCAAAATGGTTACCATGAAAAATGTGGAATCGATCAGCGTCAAAATACCGAAGCCAGCCGTCGTCGCCACGGCGTTCAAGTCATTGGTTGAACGAGCCATCAAATCGCCCGTCCGGTTACGTTCGAAGAAGGTCGGCGTCATTTTCAGAAAATGCCTCATTAGCCTGGAACGCATAAGCCTCTCCAAGACGAAGGCTCCGCCAAATAATTGATAATGCCACACATACGAAATGATATAACCGACAATAACGACGGCCAGCCAGCCGAATACGACCTGATAAAATCCGGACGTCCCAAGCTCGCCTTGATGAATGCCGTCGATCGTGTAGCCGATCAGCCAAGGCGGAATGACATCCAGAACGCCCGCTACAATCAGCAGCACGGCGGCTACGGTGTATCTCTTCCAGCTCATTGCGAAAAACCATTGCAGCTTCTTAAGTACGATAAACATAATTCTGTCCAGGCACCTCCCATTTTCCATCCCTATTTGCAATCATTCAGATGGCGATAGCCATCGTTTGCAGCAAAAGTTACGTCCTCCACACCTCTTATCACAAAAAAAGGAAGCGTTTCACCGTAAACGGAGATACGCTTCCTTGTCTGGCGGCAGAATGAGTGTCATGGAAAGAAAGCCACTCCTCGACCGCTGCAAGCAAAAAGGCGCATGATTACGGTTACGTAACCATGCGCCTTTGATTTATGGGATAACCCTTAAATGCAAAGAGTAATGACGCGCGGATGGATTACGTTGATTAATTTAATTTGCGAATGAAAATTATGATTCTGGGGTACTGCAATCATGTTACGCATCACGTAATCCTCCTTTCGAAAATTGAAATCTATTTGTCACTTTACCATCCCATGAAATAACTGTCAATACAAAAGTTGGCCTATTTTCACCCGATCATCCTCATTGCGGAAGCTCGCCTTTGCGCATGCAAGAGCTGCTCTCTTACACGGACAACCTCACCGATAATAATGAGTGCCGGGTTAATAATCCCCATGGCTGCGGCAAGCAGGTGGATATCATCAAGCGTGGCAGTCAGCACGCGCTGGCTGGACGTCGTTCCCTGTTCGATGAGGGCGACCGGCGTCGAAGGAGCTTTGCCGGCTAGCAGCAGCTTCCCGCGAATATCATCAAGCTGGCTGACGCCCATATAGACCGCCAGCGTATCAACGCTATGCGCCAGCAGATCCCAGCGAACCGGCTTGGCATCGCCGTGGCAGCGACTCCCGGTGACGCAAGCGAAGGAAGCTGCGTACCCCCGGTGCGTAACCGGGATGCCGGCTGAAGCGGATGCGCCGATCGCTGCCGTGATGCCTGGCACAATTTCATACGGAATGCCTTGCGATGCAAGCTCCAGCGCTTCCTCGCTCCCCCGCCCGAATACGAACGGATCGCCGCCCTTGAGGCGGACGACCGTCTTTCCCCGCAGCGCGTAATCAGCGAGCGTCCGGTTGATTTCCTCCTGCGGCATGGAGTGGGCGCCGGGCGCTTTCCCGCAGTAGATCCGCTCCGCATCGGAGCGCGCATAGTCCAGCAATGACGGATTAACCAGCCTATCATATAAAATAACGTCCGCCGCCTGAATACGGCGCATCGCCTTAACCGTAATGAGCTCCGGATCGCCGGGACCAGCTCCGACAATATAGACTGTGCCTGCTCCGCCTATCCTGACCGTTTCAGCAAGTATTATATCCGACATGTCAATCCCCTCCTTGCCGCTCTCTTAGATTGTTATATAGATATTCCCGCTTTCCCCATCGACCTCAAGATCAAATGTCGTAATGCAGCCTTCATCCGGCGCTTGGGCGCGTCCGCTGCGCAAATCGATTTTCCAGTCATGGAGAGGGCAGTGAACAGCGCCTCCGCATACCATTCCCTCTGACAGCTGGCCGCCTTTGTGCGGACATTTATTTTCCACCGCCAGCACACTGCCATCCGTCAAACGGAAAATAGCGATTTCCGTATCCTGCACCTTTACCTTCCGCGAGCTTTTGACATCAATGTCTGCCAGCTTTGCAACTTGAACCCTCATTGTCATATGATCGCCCCCTATCCCCTTGCCGGCAGTGCGCCGGAGCCGGACAATTGCTCAAAGTTTTTACGTAAATCATCGCTCTCAATAATTTGCTTCCACGGATCGGTCGTTAAGCTAAGCGTCTTTTCAATACGCGAGACAAGCGCCTGCCGGTCTTCTTTCTTCTCCAACGCTGCCTTAATCGCATCCAGACCTACACGCTCCAGCCACTGCGCCGTACGTTCGTTCCATACCGCATTCTCGCGGTAATATTGGAGATAAGCCGACGACCACTCCATCACCTCATCCTCTGTCTTGACGATACAGAGCAGATCAGTCGCCCTAACCTTCACACCGCCGTTACCGCCGACATGCAGCTCCCAGCCGCCGTCAATCGCAACGACCCCCAAGTCTTTAATTGTCGCCTCGGCACAATTGCGAGGACAGCCGGAGACGGCAAGCTTTACTTTCGCTGGCGTGTTTAGCCGCTCGAACGCTTTTTCCATCCGAATGCCCATCCCGATTGAGTCCTGTGTACCGAAGCGGCAGAATGTTGAGCCAACGCAGGTTTTAACCGTCCGCAGCGTCTTGCCGTAAGCATGGCCGGACGGCATATCGAGCTCTGCCCAGATTTTCGGCAAATCCTCTTTTTTCACACCGAGCAGATCCAATCGCTGCCCGCCGGTAAACTTCACCATCGGCACGTCGAACTTCTCGGCTACCTCCGCAATTTTCTTCAAGTCAGCCGGAGACGTCACGCCGCCGTAGATGCGGGGAACGACAGAATAAGTGCCGTCCTTCTGAATATTCGCATGATAGCGCTCGTTCGTAACGCGTGATTCCTTCTCGTCGATATATTCTTCCGGGTACAGCATGCCCAGATAATAATTGAGAGCAGGCCGGCATTTCGTACAGCCCTCCTTCTCCCTCCAATCCAGCACATTCATAACCTCTTTGACCGTCATCAGCCTCATCCGCGATATTTCCGCAACAATCTCGTCGCGATTGAGTGTTGTACAACCGCAAATGCCTTCTTTAACCGGCTCACCTGCCGCATCACCGGCATAAACTTTGAGCAGCCCTTCTACAATCGGCTTGCAGCCGCCGCAGGAAGCGGAAGCTTTCGTACAGGCTTTGACACCAGACACCGTCGTACAGCCTTTTGTGCGAATCGCATCGGTTATCGCTACTTTGGACACGCCATTGCAGCCGCATACGATTTCATCGTCAGCCATCGCTTCGTATTTGGCCGCAGCATCGGGTGCCTGACCGCCAAGCAAGTTAGCCGATATACCTAGCAGCAGCTCCTTCTCGCGGCCTTCGATCGATTCGCCTTTCTTCATCAGGGAGAACAACTCGGCCCCGTCCGACGTATCACCGAACAGCACCGCTCCGATCAGCTTGCCGTCTTCGATGACAATCTTCTTATAGGTTCCGCCCAAATCATCCTGGATGCGCAGCGCCTTTGTTCCTGCCACCTCGCCGAACCTGCCTGCCGAAAATACATCAACACCGGAAACCTTAAGCTTCGTAGACGTAACAGAGCCCGTATACCCCGGTGTCTCTAAACCAGCGAGCCGTTTGGCCAGCACCGCTCCCTGCTCATAGAGAGGAGCAACCAGTCCGTAGGCGATGCCCCGGTGCTCCGCACATTCGCCCAGCGCATAAATGCCAGGCACACTGGTTGCCATATAATCATCAACTACGATGCCGCGGTTGATTTCAATGCCTGATGCCTTTGCCAGCTGCACATTTGGGCGAATCCCGACGGCCATGACGACCAGATCTGCATCCGCCTCACTGCCGTCCGCAAACCGGATGGACTTGACCCGCCGGCGTCCTGCAAGGCTTGCGGAATGTTTGTTTAACAAGAATTTCATCCCTTGCGCCTCCAGCTCGCGCTGCAGCATACGCGATGCCGCTTCATCGAGCTGACGTTCCATTAAATAATCGTGAATATGCACGACTGAGACGTCCATTCCAAGATGGAGCAGTCCTCTCGCCGCCTCGAGACCCAGCAGACCGCCGCCAATGACGACTGCTTTTTTATAAGTTTTGGCCGTATCGATCATCGTCTCGCAGTCCCGAATATCGCGGAAAGCAATGACACCCTCCTTGTCAGCGCCGGGGATCGGGAGCATAAACGGATTCGAGCCTGTAGCCAAAATAAGTTGGTCATATTCAGCTTCGACGCCTGCATCCGTTATCACTTTTCGGCGCCCCGTGTCAATTTTCATTACCGTATGACCAGTCAGAAGCTCAATCCCGTTTTCCTTATACCAATCCCAGTCATTAATGATGATTTCCTTCATATCCGTGCCGCCCGCCAACACGGAGGACAGCATAATCCGATTATAATTAGGATGCGGTTCCGCTCCGATTATCGTAATGTCGTACATATCGGGCGCCAGCTTGAGCAAATGCTCAATCGCCCTTACCCCCGCCATCCCATTGCCGACCAGCACCAGTTTTTTGCGCTCTGCCATCTTCTATCTCTCCTCTCCCGATTTCACCCTGACAAATAGAAAAAGCCTGGCTTCGCTCAACAGAGACGCACGCATGCTGCGTTACGGTCCCCGTTAATTGCGAAGTCAGGCTTCATTGCCGCTTCAACCGAATACATCGTTGTATTCGAATACGATATGATGTTTGCTTGTATCGTAACTATACAACGCCCCTTTTCTTCGTGTCAACATAATTAACATATAATATGGGTAGATTGTGATATCGACAAAATCGCGTTTTCTGTGTTATATATATTCACAACAAACCATCAGATGTTCGCGTGCTTACATGCTAATGAGGAGGGAGCGCTTCTCCATGCGTTCAATACTAGTCATTTCTAATCGAACAGCCCCGGCTGAGCCGACTGTCGAATCCGAGCTGACGCTGTCCCCCGGTTATGTGCTGGAAGAGCACGGCTACTCGGTGTCCCATGCCGACCGCGAGGATACAGCCAAACAAAAAGTCGACCATACTGACGCCGTTGTGCTTCAGCTTTCTCTTGGCGATGCAAAACGTTGGGGCAGCATGCTGATACAAGAAAAGCGAGTCCCGATGTTATGGTGGTGCAGCGCCGTCACGGCCGGACAGTCCGCCGCCTTCTGCGAGGATGATATCCGAATTGACGGCATACTCACCCCTTCAATGACCGAACAAGAGCTTCATTGGGCACTTCATTTCGGCGCCAAGCAATGCTTCGAACGGCAGCAGTGGTTAAATGAACGCAAGCAGTTGGAGGCACGCATCGAGGAACGCAAATGGATCGATATGGCGAAAGGCATTTTGTGCAAAATCAAAAACGTCTCCGAGGCGGAGGCTTATGACATCCTTCGCAAGCAAGCAATGAATGACCGAAAGCGGATGGTCGATGTTGCCACATCGATCGTGAAGGTCTACCAAATTCTTCAGGAGCAGAAATAGGGGGTTGCGACATGCTGACAAAACTATTGAAAGAGGTTGCCCGCGGCAAAAGAGGGGCTCGTGATTTAAACGGTGAGGAAGCACTGGAAGCAGCCGATCTTATTCTGAACCGTAAAGCGACACCCGCCCAAATCGGCGCTTTTCTCATCGCGGAGAGAATCAAGATGGAAAGCGTAGAGGAGCTGGAGGCTTTCGTCCTCACCTGCCGCAAGCAATCGTACCGCGCGCCGATTCAGCGCGGTCTGGATTGCGCCGGTCCATACGACGGCCGTACGAAAGCCTTTTACGCCACCTTCGCAACCTCATTCCTGCTTGCCTCGGCCGGCTTGCCTGTCACGCTCCACGGGGCCGCTTCGCTTCCCCCGAAATGGGGCGTCACGCTGCATGATCTGTTAGCTGCAATAGGAATCGATGCGGATATGACGGACAAGAGCAGGACCGAAGAGATCGCCCGTCAGACGGGGGTGCTGTATGTACCGTCAGAACAATGGTGCCCCCCATTAAAGGAGCTAAGGCCGCTGCGCGAAGAATTAGGCATGCGTACGGTGCTGAACACCGCCGAGAAGCTGATCGACTTCTCCCGCTCTCCTTATCTGGTCTTCGGGGTATATCATAACACTGTATTTGACCGGATGAGCAAGCTGCTTCTACACCTTGGCTACAGCAAGGCGCTTATCGTGCAAGGCTCGGAGGGCTCCGAGGATTTATACATCGAACGGCCAACACGCACTTATATTGTCGAACATGGCGAAGCCCGGCTCCACGTCATCGATCCCGACACTTATGGCCTAGAAACCTCGCTGCCCGAAGGTGTCGAATGGACAGCGGCCATGCAAATTCGCGTGACAGAGGAAGCACTGCGCTCCGAAGGCCATATCGGCTACGTGAACCAGGTGCTGCTTAACGGCGCGGTCCGCCTGCGTTTGGCAGAGAAGGTCGATTCTATTGAAGAAGGTATCTACACATGCAAATCACTGCTAGAGAACGGCTCGGCATGGGAGCTGTACCGCAAATGGCGCGGCGCCATGCTCGGCAAAGATGCGGATGTGCCGATGCCCTTGTAAGCCTCGTGTACACGGTAACAGCAAAGGGAAGTCTATCCATGATTTTGGATAGACTTCCCTTTGTGTTTTACTTATTCCTAAACCTGTCTAATACGTAGTTAACGCACTCGCTTGACAAGCAGTGTGTAACAGAGCACCGCCAAAACGTTAACCGACGCTATAACGATCCCCATCGGCAATGCGGTCCCGCTGCCGCCAAGACCGACCAGCGGCGCCATGCAGCCGCCGAAGACGAAGGACAGCAGGCCGATAAGAGCTGAGGCACTGCCTGCGGATTGGCCCTGATTTTGCATCGCGAGCGAGAAGCTGGCCGTCGATACGAGTCCGACGCTCGAAACAATGAAAAAGAGCGGGATAAGAACACCGAACAAACCTGCATCGAGCAATATCATCACAAGCAGCGTGACGCCGCCAATCGAAGCCATGCTAAGACCTGTAATCAGAATTTTGGTTGCGCTAACCTTCCCGGCTAACCTCCCCGCCACTTGACTGGCGATAATAATACCAATGCCATTGATGGCAAAGCATACACTATACATTTGCGCCGATAAGCCGAACAACTCCTGCAGAACGAAGGGCGATCCGGAGATGTAAGCGAACATACCCGCAATGATAAGTCCCTGCGATAGCGCATAGCCCATAAATAACCGATCCTTCAGCAATCTCTGGAACGTCCGAAGCGTACTGCCAAGTCCGCCCTTTAGCCGGTTTTGCTCCTTGAGCGTTTCCTTGAGGCCAAACCATACGGCAAGCAGCATCAATACGCCAATGATGGCCAGAACGATAAAGACCCCGCGCCATGACGTCCATTTCAATATCTGTCCTCCGGCAATTGGAGCCGCAATTGGAGCGACACCGTTGACGAGCATTAGCATCGAATAAAACTTCGTCATTTCCGCTCCCTCATACATATCCCGGACCATTGCGCGGGAAATAACGATGCCGGCCGCACCGCCAAGACCTTGTATAAACCTTAGCAAGACGAAGGTCTCGATAGACGGCGCAATGACGCAAAGTACGGATACCACTGCATAAAGGGCAAGGCCGATCAGCAGCGGCTTTTTCCTTCCCTGGACATCACTTAAAGGTCCGATCAGCAGCTGTCCAATTGAAATACCGAGCAAGCATGCGGTCAGACTGAGCTGCGACATCGACGTCCCAGCCTTGAAATCACCGGCCAGTTCAGGCAATGCGGGCAAATACATGTCGATCGATAAAGGAGCAAATGCAGCCAGCGAGCCTAGAAGCAGTGCCATCCACAATCTGGCCGAAGATACCGGCTTACGATCACTTGTCAAACTATTAGGTGTAGAATTCATGTTGAACAATCACTCCAAACTTTTTCATAATCCCATCCTTGTTATCTTTCCGTTACGGACGTATCACTTCATACGGCAGCCATTCTTCCGGCAGCAGCCGCTCGTATTCCGGCCTCAAATACCGGTCGTCCACTAGCACGAGCACGCCACTATCCGTTTCAGAGCGGATAAGCCGCCCTCCCGCTTGCAACACCTTATTCATGCCCGGAAATACATAAGCGTAATGAAATCCATTCTTGCCGGTCTCGTCGAAGTACGCCTTCAGCAGATCACGTTCCGCACCAACCTGAGGCAGTCCCACCCCGACAACTACTACACCGGTTAAGCGATCGCCGACTAAATCGATCCCTTCGGAAAAAATGCCTCCCATCACCGCAAATCCCACCAGCGTACGCTCTCTGCCCGAATGGAAGGCAGCCATGAACGCAGCCCGGTCCTCTTCCGACATGGCCGGCTGCTGCAGGAGCGTATCGAACGGCAGCGCTTCTCCCTCCGCCAACAAAGTCTCATAGCAATCATTCATATAGGCGTATGACGGAAAAAATACGAAATAATTGCCGGGGCGCTCCACTGCCAGCCGATTCAACAGTCGTGCAATCGGCACTCTCGACTCCTCCCGATCCCGATAGCGGGTTGAGATCGGCACTAGTTGTACATCCAGTTGTTCACGCGTGAATGGTGTGGGAACAGCTAACGTGTAATCCTCCGGCGCAGCTCCAAGCATGTCCATATAATAAGCAGCGGGGGAAAGCGTCGCCGAGAAATAAATCTGCGAACGGTATCCCTTGCCGCTCTGGCGAAGCAAATGAGAAGGGTCCAGGCAGAACAGCCTCGTCCGGACATCCCCGCCCCTCACCTCGGTATAGGTGAGGAACCTTTCGTCGTACAGCTTAGCGGACCGAAGGAAGGCTTGTGCCCCAAAGTAAACGTCCAGCAACATCGCCTCGGCCCCCGCCTCCGGATTGACAGCGCCTTCCGCAGAACTCGGCAAAGCGCCCATCCGGCGGTTGCTGAGCCACGTCTCTGCCGCGCCAACGAACACCTCTAGTAATCCGATAAGTTCCTCGGGCAGCTCCCGCTCCGATCGCTCCCTCTCATCTCCGCATGCCTTGCGCAACGCGATAAAGTAATCATTCACCGCTTTGACTGCAGCATATCCTTCCCGGTACACGGGCTTAAGCAGGCGCTGCAGAGCTAGAAACGAAGCTTTCTCCAGCTCCGCAGAGAACATCTCTCGTGCACGGTCAACCAAGTTATGCGCTTCATCGACAAGCAGCGCTGTCTGTTTCTTCTGCTCGCCAAGCAGCCGTTTCAACGACACCCTCGGGTCATAGATGTAGTTATAATCGCAGATTACGACATCCGCAGCATATGCGGCGTCAAGTGAAAACTCGAACGGACAGACCCGGTGCTTACGGGCATACTGTTCTACAACCTCACGGGTCATATTCGTTTCCTCGCCGAGCATGTCAAGCAGCGCGCCGTTCACCCGGTCGTAATAGCCGTCCGCATATTCGCAGTAGCGCTTGTCGCATCGCTGCTCCTCCTGAAAGCAAATGCTCGCCTTGGCGGTCAGCGTTACAGCATGAATGCGAAGCCCCTTCGCCGCCATCCGGGCAAAAGCATCCTCCGCGGCTGTCCGCGTCGTCGTACGGGCCGTCAAATAAAATAGACGGCTGAGCAGCCCTTCCCCCATCGCCTTGACGGCGGGAAACGTCGTCGAGATCGTTTTACCTATACCGGTTGGCGCTTTGGCGAACAGATTGGCACCCTCCTCGATCGTCCGATATACGGCTCCAGCCAGTTTCCGCTGCCCGCTCCGGTACATGTCGAAAGGAAATGCCAGCTCGGAGATGCTCCTATCCCTCTCTTCAGCATGGCGCAGCAGCATCCGGGCGTATGGCGTATAATCGCGCAGCAGATCCATCATAAACTGCTGCAGCTCCGCAAAGAACGCTGCACGTCTGTATAAGCGGCGCTCGCCGGATTGCACGGACACATAGGTAAGCTGAATCCCGACCTTGTCTAGACCCTGTTCAGCGGCATACATGAAGGCGTAGCAATAGGCTTGAGCCCAGTGAACCGGGATTCCTTCCTCCCCAAGCCGGGACAAATCCGCACGAGTCGATTTGATCTCATCGATCGTTACGCTGCCATCCTCGCTGATCAAAAGTCCGTCACAACGTCCGTCCACGCGGTACGTCAGCTCTTCATAATCGATATTGGCGCAGAGATACTCTTCCTTCTGATCCCGCTCGCCATACTGTTTCTGTACCTGCTGATGCACCCGCGTCCCTTCTGCCATTGCATCCGCCATTTGAAAACCGGACTCGATGCTGCCTGCGCGGTACACATATTCCACGAGCGGCCTCACCGCGATCGCGATTTCTTTCTCCATGGCCATGCCATCACCCGATTCTGGTTACGCGCTGCCGCAAACCATCCGTTTTGTTCTGCTCCACCCAGTATACCACACATACGTTCGCCTATCTGGCAAAAAAAGGATGCCCCACAGGGGCAATATCATTAAGTTAAAGCTTAACTTAATGACATGCCCGCAGAGCATCTACATGGTTGACAGTCGAGATGCTCCAAGGAGCATCTCATCTAAGCTTAGCCTATTACTCAGCCGTAGCCGCGACCGCCTTCAGCTTCAAATTGTCATTAGCATTTACAAGCGCGGGCAGCATCCGCTCTCCACTCACCATTGGAGAATTGCAGAGCAAGCAAGTTGGAGCCTGTTCAAACGAAAAGTTCTCGCGCATCCAACCATTGCAATCGTCACTTTCGCAAGACCAGATCTTCGTATTGACCTCTGGAATTTCCTCTTGAATCTTTTTCCGGTTATAGATCGGTAACGCCCCCTTCCTGAAATCAAATTCCACAATATGCTGACTGACTATTTTATCGTTTCTTTTTTAAAAAATTCCATTCATCATAATTAAAATTTTTTTATCGCCAGGCGCAGCATGTATAAATAATCGTTTATCCGGTTTGTAACATGTATATTGTAAACTTGGTCCAATCATTAGTAAACTACATCCTTCATTTTCGACCTAATATTTCATATTTCGACAATTTACAGTTTGTAACCGAATTGCTGCGGAATATACTCAATACTGGATCTGGCGGTGAAGGTAAGTATATGTTTGGCCTTATCATAGTTTACCGTATCTTCCTGGACATAGAACCAAATTTTTACCGTTGGCTGCTCTTCCCCATAATGGCGGAATAGAAATACGTTCAGCTCGCTTCGCCATCTCAGCAGCTCATCCATATCTTTATCGGACGGATTCTGAACTTCAAACGACCATCGGCTTCCTTCAGCCGGCTCTGCCTGATAAGTCACTGGCTGATGATCAGAATCAACAAATGTCCTTCCTCCCACAGCATGCTTGATCAGTAACGTTTCGTGCACGTAAAGCCCTCCCGTCCTTCTCTTTGTCTGTAATCAAGGCAAGTCGATGAACAACACGAATACGCTCTCTTCACCCGTCCGCAGCAAAATATCAGGCTCAAACTGCGCCCGGATGGAATCCTTCGGCCCCATGCTGAATCCGTTAATATCTACGCTGCCCTCAATGACCATCGCAAACACCCTTCTGCCGGGCTGCTGGTTATGATAAAGCTTTTTGCCAGGCTCCAGACGGCCCAGATAGATCGTCAGATCCTGATGAATGCTTGCTGTGCCGTTCGCGCCATCGGGCGTGACGATTGGGACAAACGCATTAGTTAACTTGTCGTTGTCGTAGCTCACCATCTCATAGGACGGCTCTAAGCCTTTCTCTCGCGGCATAAACCATAGCTGGAAAAACTGGCCTTCATCCGTATCGGAATCATTGTACTCAGCATGGATAATTCCGCTGCCGGCAGTCATCCGCTGCACTTCTCCTGCGGAGGTAACTTCAATGTTACCCAAGTTGTCCTCATGCTTTATTCTGCCGGCCAATGGGATCGTCACGATCTCCATATCGCTGTGCGGGTGGGCTCCGAAGCCGCGTCCCGGGGCAATAACGTCATCATTAAGTACACGCATAACGCCAAACCCGTAATTATCCTGGTCGAAATAATCGCCAAAAGAAAAACTTCGCGCGCTGCGCAGCCACCCTAGGTCAACCGAGTTCCGCTCATTTGCCGGAAATAGCTTTATCATATGAAATTCCTCCTTTGGGGCATTCTAACGATCATAACGCAGGGAGTGTGATGGGACGACGATGGACAAACAAGAGAGAAATTCAGAAGAAGATTTGGTGACGGAGAAGGATATTGACGATAAATTCGGCTTGTTCACGGAGGAGCCGCAAAGCTATGTGCTGTCGAATGCCAGCAAAAGGCTGAAAGCGACTTACCCTCGGCGGTCAGCCTTGAAAAGCAGGGATAAGCCGTAATTATTGAATGATGATAATGAAATACGCGGAGCCGTTGCTTAGTCTGGCAGGCGAATTTATACCCTGCTGGACTGGCCAGCCGTGTGAGCTAGCCTATTAAATCCGGAAGCTGCAAAAGGAAGCTAGCGGAAACAGTGTGAAGTTATCTGAATGATACATTACCCACAGTATACCACTTAAAGTCTTAGGTATAAAGTAAACAGCATGCAAGTTTATTGGCCGGCTGCCGGAGAACAAATGGGAAAACAGGTTACATGAATTGGATTTTTGCCAAAAACATCTTCGTTTATCCAATCAGACAAGGGCCAACAGCCCAAGGATGAATGAGGTGCTGCCAGACAGCAAGAGAAGAAAAAACGCACCCCCTTCTGGAGATGCGTCTTGTTGTTATTTGGTCGAAACGCCTGGTGTCGGCAATTTGTCCGGCTTCAGAACGGGGTACAAACGTTTGGCAAGCATCGTCTGTAAAATCATAAATGTCCCGCCTACTACCCAATATAACGGTACAGCCGCCGGCGCAGAGAAGGAGAATATAGCCATCATAACGGGCGAAATATAACCCATAAAGGCCATTTGCTTCGCTTGCGCAGGATCAACCCCCACCTGTGAAGTGCGGAATTGAATGTAGTAGACAATTCCCGCAAGAAACGGAAGCACATGGTCGGGAACGCCAAGTTGGAACCACAGGAAGGAATGCTGCGCAAGCTCCGGCGTCATTTTGATCGCATAGTACAATCCGGTAAGAATCGGGATTTGCAGCAGCATCGGCAGACAGCCGATCGCCAGCGGGTTGAACTGATGCTTGCTATACAGCTCCATCATTTCCTTGTTCATCTTCGCTTGCGACTCTGGCGTCTTGTCCTTGTACTTTTCCTTCAGCTTATTCAATTCCGGCTGCATAACAGCCATCTTCTGTTTCATCTTCTGCTGGCTCTTATGCTGGCGTAGCATAAACGGCATCAGTACTAGACGCACAAGCAAAGTCATTGCAATAATCGCCATTCCATAGCTGTCGCCAAAGAACGAAGCAATGTGCTGAATCAAGTACGAGAACGGGAATACGACGTAATGGTTGAAAAAGCCTGGCGTATTCGCATCAACCGTACCGTTCGGTGCGCCGCATCCGCTCACGATAAGCAGTATGGCAATTACGGCTAAAAAGCGATATCTTTTAAGAAAGGCGAATGCTTGGTTTGAAGTTGTCTCCATAAAAATCCTCCTCGTTGTGGGTGTTCTTGATTTCGCAACGAGGAGCTGCAATCCGCGGATTCACCGTCGGGGGATTCTTTCCTTTTTACTTTTCGCACGAGCCAGTGCTGGATACGGTCTGGTCTGCTGACTTGATGTACAAGCAGAATGAGCGGTACCCAGATGAACCGTTGCGGCGACCATCCGCCGTTGTCCTCAATGGACTGGCGCGTGAAATAGGCGGCATACGCAAATGAGCAAATAATGCTGATCGAGAGCAAATAGGGAATGACCTCATGAAGCTCAAATACCAAAGCATTCACCTCCTTTAGTATAATGGATGACATAACTTGAATTTCTGTACGGCTATTTCGACGAAATAACCCGTCTTAAGTCCAGTTGCAACCCCATCCTCGGGCTGTGTTAAGCACAGTCTCTACAAGAGTAAAATGGACTAAGCTTATTATACGGGGAGGACACGGTTTTGTATATCACTGCGATGATTATCGCTCAAGTAAGTTTATTCCTGTCCATTATACTGTCATGGATTGCGGGAAACAAAGCATCCACTTTACTATACAGCCGCTCAGAGGAGCATCTAAATCGGAATGCCCGTACTCTTAAAAGATGGGCTATCGTCCTATCCGTGCCTGCCGCCGGGGTTATTGTTGCGGTTATTATGATGCTTGCATCCAGCAAGCCTATATTTTGGGCTGATCGATTGCTCCTGCTTCCGCTTGCCGCCATCCCGCCGTTCATGCTATGGATCATGACCATTCCCCGGCTGCGCCGGATCCGGCAAGCAACAGGCCGCAAGCTGATGAGCCCGCTGGATGTCAGACTCCGGGGGCGGTCGGCACAGCCTGCGGTCGTTCTGCCTTACCAGTTGTCGACGCTCTGCTCCCTGACTGGGTTATATTTGCTTCTGACTTCGACGATGCCATCCAGTTTATTCGGGATTGTCATCCCGCTACTTGTGCTTGCCGTAGCGGCACTTGGGTTATGGATGTCGCATTTGAACCGCAGTTCACGCATAGGTCTCACCGGTATCGAACCGGTGAATCGCCCTTGGAGACGTCTGATGGGCCGTTCGGCCATCGTTTTTGCCGCAGCGGCGATTGCATACTTTCCGTTTCTGTCGCTTAAAAACGACAGCCTGCTTCCCGTCACGCTCGCTATGTCTTCTGGGACCATTGATTATGGCATCGGCTCCAAGACAGTTGCGCACCAGCATGGAGGAGAACCGGCCAGCAATCACGCAACAAAGCCCAAGATATCTGTGGATACCTTAACTGGACCGGTGAATGGGGAGCCGGCTGTGCGATTCACGCTGACAGCCGAAACAAAGACCATTGCGCTTAGCTCCGGCAAAGAAGTAGAGGCCTGGACGTTTAACGGTCAGACCCCCGGCCCAGAACTGCGCGTGCGCCAAGGCCAGCTGGTGGAGGTCACGCTTATCAATAAAAACATCAAAACCGGCGCAACCCTGCATTGGCATGGCTTGGACGTACCCAATGCGGAGGATGGCATAGCTGGCGTTACACAAAATGCTGTCATGCCGGGTGAAAGTTATACTTATCGCTTTGTCGCCAAGCAAGCCGGGACATACTGGTACCACTCCCACCAGGAATCTATGGAAGCCGTGCAGCGAGGCTTGTTCGGCCCCTTAATCGTCGAGCCAGCCAAAGGGCTGCCGGCTGGAACTAAAGATATCAATGTGATCAGCCATATTTGGCAGGGTGCGGGCTTCGCGATCGGCACCAACGACGGAATCGAGCAGATCCGAATCGCACCGGGTACGCCAGTGCGCCTGCGGCTCGTTAATACCGACGACTGGGTACGCCAGTCCTATCGGCTGGTTGGAACTCCATTTCAAGTAGCTGCAATCGATGGAACCGACGTCATTCAGCCAGGCGATTTGAGCAACGTAAGCTTGAAGCTGACTACCGGAGGTCGATATGACGTAACGTTCATCATGCCGGAGACACCCGTTTATTTGGCAGTTGGCGCTGGTAAGGCGGGGGACAAACTCGGCCTGCTCATGAGCGCTAGCGGTGAAGCAGCTGTTCCAGCGCTAAAAAGCAGCTTTCCGCTGACAGCCGAGTTCGATCCTCTTCACTACGGTAAGCCTGCAGAGACGCAGTTTGATGCGAACAGCTCATTTGACCGGGAGTTCAAGCTGGTGTTGGACAACAAACTGGGCTTTTATAATGGTGAGCTTGGCTTTCATTACACGATGAACGGCAAGCTGTTCCCGGACACGCCGATGTTTATGGTGAAGGAAGGCGAACTCGTGAAAATGACGATCGTCAATCGCGGCTCCGTTGACCACCCCATGCATCTGCATGGTCACCATATGCTCGTGCTGTCGCGCAACGGAGTACAGGCAACCGGCAGTCCATGGTGGTCCGACACGCTCGACGTTACGCCAGGGGACGTATTTGAGGTTGGCTTCATCGCCGACAACCCGGGAATATGGATGGACCATTGCCACAACCTGGCGCATGCAGCCGTCGGGATGTCCATGCACCTTATGTATGAGGGAGTTGACTCCCCTTATAAAATCGGCAGCGGCACCGTTAACCGTCCGGAGTAGGCGGGTGATATGATGAAGTTCCGTAACTTTTGAGCTTAAGACCCTTGGAGGGTCTTAAGCTCTTTCTTTTGCCTCGTTGCGAGGCTGTTAAGGCCCCGACAGGGTCTTGTCGGCCTAATTTCACGCGATTTACGGCGGGCGAACGATTAATTTCGCAGGGTTAAGACCCTTAGAGGGACCTAATCTCTTTCTTTTGCCTTGCCGCGTGGCCGCTAAGACCCTGGCAGGGTCTTGTCGGCCTATTTTCACGCGATTTTCGGCGGGTGAACGACTGATTTCGCAGGGTTAAGACCCCCGGAGGGTCTTAACCTCTTTTTTTGCCTTGCCGCGTGGCCGCTAAGGCCCTGACAGGGTCTTAATGGTCTGCTTAAGGTGCCATTGAGCCTTGTTAGTTACAGGGTGCTGATTAGCACTACATGATGCGGAAAGTAAAGAACGAAAAGATCAGCGGTGTTGGTTAGCACCTGCAACGAAGCCGATTCGCTGTTTAGCGAAGCTAAATTCGCTGTAGGACTTGAATCAGCAGCGTGTCGTCTAATTAGCGAAGCAAATTTCGCTTTTCGTGAACCTTGGTTCGCCAACTGCGAAACTTGCTTCGCTCCGCTACCTTAGATGCCTCGCACTACCTCCTGCAACGAAGTTCTCTTCGCTAATTTGCGAAGCTGCTTCGTTGCAGGCCAATCGAGGGGCTGTCAATTACGAAATTCGCTTCGTGTTACAAGCCAATTGGAGGGCTGTGCCATCATTGCGAAGCTGCTTCGTTGCAGGCCAATCGGGGGCTGTCAATTACGAAATTCGCTTCGTGTTGCCAATTGGAGGGCTGTGCCATCATTGCGAAGCTGCTTCGTTGCAGGCCAATGGGGGGCTGTCAATTACGAGATTCACACTTCGTGTTACAAGCCAATTGGAGGGCTGTGCCATCACCGCGAAGCTGCTTCGTTGCAGGCCAATCGGGGGGCTGTGCCATCATTGCGAAGCTGCTTCGTTGCAGCCCCCATCGTAGGCAGCCATCATTGGAACACGCCTCTCTTCGGCGTTGTAAATGCTAACAGGGTGTGGCATCCGAAGCAGCGTAGAGTAAACGAGCACACCCTGACGCAGTACTGTGAGATTAAAGACCGTTAGTCCGCGCCTTTCTTTTTGCCTCCCCACGGGAGGCGCTAAGACCCCGCTGGGTCTTAACGGCCTCATCCCGCCTCCTGCTTGCCATTATCGCACAAGGTTTGACCGCCGACGTGCGACCGAGCCCGCGTGCCGCTATGGCACCGCGCGCGGGCATATCGTGCTGGAGTGATTAGCTTAGTCCCTCTTCGCTGCCTCCCAGCATATCGATGAAGGCCTGAAGCGGAGCGGACATCCATTTTTTCGGATGGATGAGGTGCTGCAGGTCAAAGCGAATGTCCGGGTGTTGGAACGGCAGCGCGACCAGCTTGCCCGCAGCCAACTCACTGGCCACGACCATTTGCGGCAGCAAGGCAATACCCAATCCGTTGACGACACATTGCTTGATCGCCTCCGGATTGCCCAATTCGAACAAGCTGGTAAAAGCTATCTCTCCTTCTCTCAGCACTTTCTCGAACATTCCACGATAGATACAGCTCTCCTCGGATATGATCAGCTCCGCACCATTCAAATCGCTCAGCTCCACCTTCGGGAGAAGCCCAAGAGGATGATTCGGCAGCGCAACGAGCACTAGAGGCTCTTCGCGTACCGCCGTACATAGGAGCGAGGTGTCGGCTGGCTTTACATCCAGCAGAAGACCAATGTCGAACTCGCCTTCTTTTACCTTGCTCACAATATTCGATTCACGCTCCGGTTGAAGCTGGATGTTCAGCCCTGGAAACATCCGCCGCAATCGATGCAAGTACGGAGGCAGAAAATACGCCGCCAAGGAATCGATCGCCCCGATAACGAGCGTTCCTCCTGCAGAACCCGCCACCGTTTCTCGGGACTCGTCGTACAGATCCAGCATCTGCGAGGCCAGCTTCAACAACGCCTCTCCGGGAGGCGTTAGGCGCATATAACGCCCGTACCGTTCAAGGAGAGGCACGCCATAATGCTTTTCCAGCTTCTGAATTTGGACGGTTACGCTCGACTGCGCATACCCGAGCTCCTCTGCCGCCCGGGTAATGCTCCTTCTCCTGGCAACCTCGCGAAACGTATGCAAATAGACGAGATCCAGCATTTTACCCACCTCCATCTACTATTACTATTACGATTATCGATGATAGCCATTACTAAGTATCGATAATGATGATACTCCGATCATGCTACAGTATAGATAATCATTCAAGCCCCATTTTTTCCTATACGTTAAAAGGAGTTGACCATAATGAACGAGCAACAGCTAAAAGGCATTTTCGTCCCGGTCGTCACCCCGTTTCTTCCTAACGGCGAGCTGGATATCCCTTCTTTCGAGCGTTATATCGACAATTTACTGCACCGCGGTGTGAACGGGATCGTAGTAAACGGTACAACTGGCGAGTCTCCGACCGTTACGACAGCAGAGCTTCCCCTCCTAATGGAGGCAGCATTGCGGGCAAGAGGCACCCGTTTGCACATTCCTATTGTACTCGGCACTGGAACCAACGATACCGCCTCCACCGTCAACCGCACCCGGCTGGCTGGAGAGCTTGGCGCTGATGCAGCACTTGTCGTTGTCCCTTACTATAACCGCCCTTCCCAAAAAGGCATTATCGAACACTACCGCCGGGCGGCAGACACTGGCATTCCAGTGATTGCCTACGAAATTCCGCAGCGCACAGGCGTCCGCTCCACGGCTGAGACCATTTTAACTATACTTTCATTAGAAGGCGTCATCGGTTTAAAAGACAGCTCCGGCGGTGTCGCTCTGATGACAGAGCTTGCTCGTCATACAACGAAACCGGTGCTTAGCGGGGAGGACGAGAGTTTTCTCGCGATGCTGGGCAGCGGAGCCCAAGGCGGGATGATGGCATCTGCCAGCGTTCATACCGAATCTTTTCTCGAAGTATATGCACTATTCCAAAACAGTAAGCTGACCGAAGCGAGAGAGGCATTCGGACAACTGCTGCCGCTCGTTCGGCTGCTGTTCCAAGAGCCGAACCCGGCTCCAATTAAATGGCTGCTGGCCGAGCAAGGCCTTATCAACTCAGACGAGGTACGGTTGCCATTGACCGGAATTACTGTTGAGCTAAAAAATCTGCTAACCAAGTGGATTTAGTTCGTTGTTCACGGTTCTCCTTACCGAATACCAGCTAATCACAAACGAAGAGTTGAAGCCTCGTCTGCCTTATATACCCTATGCCAAGTCACTTCACATTTCGTCATCCATGCATCCATTACAAGCCTAGCTGTCTGCCGATCCTAGTCACCCGGGCGCTAGGCTTGCGGTGAATGGTTTTGGTATAATGGGAAAAGAAACCACGACACCAAACAGCCAACTGAATGAAAGCTAAAGGAGTGACACGGCGTGAAATACAATCGACTCGGCAACAGCGGGCTTCATGTATCCGCACTTGGACTTGGCACTAATTCTTTCGGCTCCAGAGCGGATCAGCAGACATCCGAACGCATTATTAACGTTGCACTGGATCAAGGCATCAACTTCATCGATACGGCCAACATCTATTCTGCTACGGCGTCAGAGACGATTATCGGCTCTGTCATTGGGGGCAGACGGAGCGAGGTTGTCCTGGCAACGAAAGCCGGGCTGCCGCGGGGAGACGGTCCCAATGCAAGAGGCTCCTCCCGCTTTCATCTGCAGTCGGAGCTGGAGGGCAGCCTGAAACGGCTGAAAACCGATTATGTCGATCTCTATCAAATTCATACATTCGATCCTTACACACCGCTTGAGGAGACGCTTCGTACGCTGGATGATATGGTTCGCTCCGGCAAAGTCCGCTATATCGGCGCCTCTAACTATGCGGCCTGGGAGCTGATGAAAGCACTTGGCATCAGTGACCATCTCGGTCTTAATCGCTTTGTGTCCATGCAAACGAGCTATTCGCTTGCGGACCGGACACCGGAGCGCGAGCTTGTGCCGCTCTGCCAGGATCAAGGACTTGGCATTATTCCGTACTTCCCGCTCGCCGGAGGCATTCTTACCGGTAAATACGGTACGGACGGCTCCGCGCCAGAGGGCTCCAGAGCACACAAAAACCCTAGCTTCTTAAGCTTTTTCGGCGAACGGAATCTAGAGCTTGGACGCAACGTCAGCACATTAGCGAAGCAGCTGGACAGTACGGCAAGCGCGTTATCGCTGGCTTGGCTCATGCATCAGCCGGTCGTCTCCACCGTCATTGTAGGCGCAACGAGTGCGCCGCAGCTTGAAGACAATCTGCAAAGCGTCTCGCTGGATCTCCAACCGGAAAACCTTAAGGAACTGGATCAAATCAGCCGATCCTTCCGTAATGGCGAGCCCTTCGCGCTGTATCGCCTGCCGCAGGCTTAATTCAAGCCTGAAGCACCGCGCGCAGTTCCAACGCACATTAGGGTATCGAACGAAACGGACTAGCCTATTCCAGCTCAGGCAGCCCCTGATGAGCGCGCAATATTTCTAGAAAAACCTGCAGCGCTTTCGTCTGCAGCTGATCGTCAATCCGAACAAGCGAGAACTCTCTTTCTACAGGCTGGCCCTCCAGGGTCAGCCTATTTAACGTACCCAGCTTAATTTCCTTGCGTACCGCCCAATGAGACAGCAGCGTAATCCCTAAGCCCGCTTCCACCGACTCCTTAATAATCTGCGTGCTGCCAAACTCCATTGTTGCAGGAGATTGCAGCCCGTTGTCACTGAACATTCGCTCCGTAGCCTCACGAGTGCCAGAGCCTTCTTCCCGAACGATCCATGTCTGATCTTGAAGCTGGGCTGCTGTTACATCCTCTGCCTCTCCCAAGGCGGGATGAGCGGAGGAAGCAATAATATACATCCGATCCTTCGCAAAAGGCTCTACATGCAGCCTCCCATTTCCATGTTGTAGCTCACCCTCTACAATGCCGATATCAAGCTGCCTGCCCGCGACCAGCTCGGCAATCTCTTTCGAATTGCTGATCGTAATCGTCGGCTTGATTTCCGGGTAATGACGCTGCAAATAGGCAATGGTATGAGGGAGCGCATATTCGCCAAAAGTATAGCTGGCCCCGATCGCCAAGGTCCCACTTGCCTCATTCATTAGATCATGGACCAGACTCTGCATGCTTGTGTACAATCCGGCAATCTCTTTCCCATGCCGATAGACAATCCTCCCTGCTTCGTTCAGCCGGACATACTTGTTGCTGCGCTCCAGCAGCTTTGTGCCCATCTCGCTCTCCAGCGCTTGAATATGCTGGCTCACTGCAGGCTGCGTCATATGAAGCGCCTCAGCAGCCCTCGTGAAGTTCATCTTCTCCGCAACCGCTATAAATACGAGCATAGATTGATCCAATCCTCGCGCCCCCCAACATTCAAGCATTTATAATAACCATATCATTATTATAACAATTAGAACTATTTATTTTTCTTATGATAGCTATTCAATTAAGCTTAATTCATACCAACGAAACGATAGCCCAACATCATACAACAAGAAGAGGTGAACAGCTCATGCGTACTCTATCTGATAACGCCCTTCCCTATCGTCATGAAAAACAGAACCGCCGCCACTACGGCAATATGCTTCGTCTAAAAGAATGGCTCGGCGGTCTCGCCTTTACCATTATCATTGCCGCGGCCGCTTACGGCCTATCCCTGCTGCCAGGCTTCAACCGGTTAGGCCAGATGGCGCTGGCTATCGGCGTAGCCGTCATTTACCGCCAGCTATTCGGTTATCCCGAGCAATGGCGAAGGGGTATTCAGCTTGCCTCCAAGCAGTTGCTTCGGTTTGCTATCATTTTATTTGGCCTGCGGCTTAACATCGGCACTGTGCTCCAGCAAGGCTGGGGGCTGCTGTTGCAAGCTGCGATCGTCGCCCTCTTCGCGATTGGCCTTACAGTCTGGCTTGCACGGCGGCTGAAAGCCGACTTTTCCCTTTCTCTGCTGCTTGGCATTGGCACTGGCATTTGCGGCGCAGCAGCCATTGCCGCCGTATCGCCTATTCTGAAATCCCGTGACGGCGACACCGCCATCGGAGCTGGTCTCATCGCCCTCATCGGCACCATTACTGCCGTAGGCTATACGCTGCTCCAGCCGCTGCTGCCGCTCAGCGCAGAACAATATGGCGCTTGGGCTGGAATCAGTCTGCATGAGATCGCCCATGTTGCCTTAGCGGCTCAGCCCGCTGGCGAAGACGCTGTTGTCATGGGGCTGCTCGCTAAGCTGGCACGCGTCTTCATGCTTATCCCGCTTAGCTTCGCGCTTATTCTCATCATGAAACGCACAAACAAAGGCAAAGGGAAGGCCGCAGCCAAAATCACGTTCCCTTGGTTTCTGCTTGGCTTTATGGCAATGAGCGCCTTTGGCACCTTTTCCGCCCATACCGCTTTCGCAATTTCCGACTCTGTCTTGAAGCTTCTGGCACAAGCGGCAACCTTCCTTCTGGCGATGGCTATGGTCGGTCTTGGCCTCAACGTTGATCTGAAGGCTGTTCGGGCAAAAGCGCTCCGGCCATTAGCCGCTGTGTCCATTACGACAGTACTCCTATCGGCGGGCACGCTGCTTGTCCAATTATTCCTCTAAGCAAAAGACTAGCGGCTATCCCTGCAATGCCTTGCGCACGCTCAAAATATATTTGGACTGGTCGAGCGGATTGACACCTCTGCGCACCCTTTCGGCTTCCACATCCGCAGGACATTCCTCATACCCGGCGAAAAAAGTAGCCATCGTCCCCCTGCCCTTCGTCAGCGAATTCAGTTCCACTGAATAGGACAGCGAGGTAGCCGCAGGCACCCTGCCCTCTATAAGCATACGGTCACCTTGCAATACAGGCGCGTCAAAGCTTCCTCGCATCATCGACAGATCGTTCATCACGCGCCCGCCGTTTTCTTCCGGTACGACGATCCGAAAATGCAGCACAGGCTCAAGCAGCTTAGTCCCGACAGAGGCAAGACCGTTCATAATGCCCATAGGGGTGGCTACCGCAAAATCAAGCGGATGCGTATGCCATACATGATGCTGGCCTTCGATTAGCGTCACCTTCAGATCGACGACTTCCCAGCCGCGGAGTCCCTGCTGCAGCGCCTCTGGAACCCGGCGTGCCACCTCATTCTGGTATTGCGGCAGCAAATCTTCAGATCTTACAAATGCTTCGTACTTTACACCGCTGCCTCGCTCCCCCGGCTCCAAGCGGAACCGCAATATGGCCCAGCATGGCTTCGGCATCAAATAAGCGACGTAGCCCTCTCCCGCTTGACGCGGTGTTTCCTTATAAATGATCGACGGCTGTCCGAACCGCACATCCAGACCGTAACGGGCAGCAAGCACCGTCGTTAAAATTTCCAGCTGGATCGGTCCCATTACCTTCACATGCAGCTCCCGTTCATCCTGCAGCCACTGGACGTCGAGCAGCGGATCTTCATCGGACAGCTCCTGCAGCGCGCTCACCACTGCCGGATATTGCTGCTCATCCGGCCAATGCGCCTGTACGGTCAACAGCGGCACGGCCAGCCGCACCTCCTCCGGCACCGCGTCTGCCACACCCAGTATGTCGCCGATCCGCACATGTGACATCCCGCATACCGCAGCAATATCTCCCGCCTCCAGCTGGCCTAGATCCTCCGAACGGCCGCCTTCGACTTTGCGGATTTGCGTTACCTTTTCGTCGACGTTTTGCGTGGCGTTGCGAACCACATCGCGATTGCTCATCGCCCCGTCGTAGAGGCGGACATACGCCATCCGTCCCATCGTTTTGTCCCGTTCGATCTTGAACACAATGCCGGACAAAGGCGCGTTCCGGTCACCGCCCGGCTCCGGCAAATAATGCAGAATCGCATCCAGCAGAGCCTCGATCCCGATCCCCTTGCCCGACGCGCCATACAAGACGGGGAATAGCTTGCTTTGTCTCGATAGCACCGCCGCCTGCTCCTTCCATTCCGCAAGCGGCATATCTTCCCCTGCAACATAGCGAAGCAGCAGCTCTTCATCGCGTTCGGCGACCGCTTCTATAAGCGCTGTCCGCTCCAACTCAGATACAGTCCATAAATCTGCGCTGCCCGCAAACTGCTGCTCGCTGCCCAGCGGCTGCTGCATCTCGACCGCATCCCTCGTCAAATAGCTGTGAATGCTATGCAGCACCGCTTCGCGGTCTGTGCCGATCCGGTCCATTTTATTCACATAGATGACGGTCGGAATCCGCAGCTTGCGCAGCGCGTTCCAGATCATTTCCGTCTGTGCCTGCACGCCCTCCACCGCGGACACGATGAGCACCGCCCCGTCCATCACCCGCAGAGAGCGCTCCACCTCGGACAGAAAGTCGACATGCCCCGGGGTATCGACGATGTTAATGCTTGCGCCTTTCCAGGTGCAGGAAGTGGTCGCAGCACGGACCGAAATACCGCGCTCCCGCTCGACCTCCATCCAATCTGTCAGCGCCGTCCCCGCATCGACGCTGCCAAGCGCCCGCGTTCGCCCGCTCAAATAGAGCATATGCTCCGTCGTTGTCGTCTTGCCCGCGTCCACATGCGCAAATATGCCCACGTTGCGCCGGCTTGCCCTGCCTTGTTCCGTCATGCTCCTGCTCCCCTGTTCGTCCGCCCGTCCCCTTCGCCCAACATTTGCACCGCCTTGTCTGGCGTTCAGCAATGCGGAATGAATGCGCTTGCTTGATTGTACCGATAGCGTAACTCGCTCCGCCCATTCCCGTCAAACCGATAGCATCGCCAAAAAAACCGCCACACGGCCAACGATCGGTCTTTCCGATCATTTACAAAGCCGTGAGGCGGTTTTTCTTCCTTCTTATTGAGCGGTCAGAATAATCGGACCGTCTGCTGTAATTGCAATTGTATGCTCGTATTGCGCCGAAAGCTTGCCGTCTCTCGTCCGCGCGGTCCAACCGTCCGAATCGATCTTCGTCAAGTAGGTGCCAACGTTAAGCATCGGCTCGATCGTGAACACCATTCCTTCTTTAATGCGCGGGCCTTTGTTCGGCGGACCGTAATGCGGAACCTGCGGGTCCTCATGCATCACTTGCCCGATGCCGTGACCGATGAAATCGCGTACGACGGAGAAGCCTTCCGACTCCGCATAGACTTGAATCGCATGCGATACATCGCCAATCCGGTTGCCTGCAACGGCTTGCTCAATGCCCTTGTACAGCGATTCCTTCGTTACGCGCAGAAGGCGGTCTGCCTCCTCCGACACTTCGCCGACGGCGTAAGACCAAGCGGAGTCCGCCAGCCAGCCGTTCAGGTTCACGACCATATCAATCGTAACGATGTCACCGGCGTTCAGCTTCTCCTTCCTCGGAAAGCCGTGGCAAATGACATCGTTCACCGACGCGCACGTCGCGTAAGGGTAACCTTTGTAGCCCTTTTGCTCTGGCGTAGCGCCATGCTGCTTCAGCAGCTTTTCTACAAACTGGTCGATTTCATGGGATGTAATGCCCGGCTCAATCAGGTTGGCGATTTGACGGTGGCATTCCGCCAATATTTTTCCCGCTTCATGCATCCGGTTAATTTCTGCAGCTGTCTTTATCGTAATCATCTGGTGGTTCTCCTTCTTCTTAAACAAACTTATCTGTTCTTATATTTATTAAAGAGCATACATCAGCGACAAGCCTGCTTGCAACCCGCATCGGTGACAGCTCGTTTATTCTAACGGTTTGCCGCACGCGGACAAAAGTTCTTCCCTATAACGGTTTGCCGCACGCGGACAATATTTCATCCCTATAACGGTTTGCCGCATTGCGGACAATATTCATAGTCCGCCGATGCCAGACGGTTTCCGCAATAGGGACAAAATTTCTTGATGCCATCCGGTGCTGCTGAGGCGAGCGAATCCCGGCCTTCCTTGGAGCCCTTACGATAATAGCGATCAAGCGGATCAGACTCCTCGTCGGCATCAACGATATCGACGATCGACATTCGGTTTTTTCCCGTCGCATTCTTATAATGAACAACTGCCTGGAATATTCCCGTTATGACGAAAACAACGCCAAACAACGGAAAAATGATGCCGACCAGCGGAAACGGTGCATCTCTCGTTATTGAAAACGCGATAATCGTCCATAAAATTCCGAAAATAACGGAGCCAATACTGCCTGCCGCCCCCATAGCAGATGGACCTCTGCCCGGTTTAATGCTTTTCATGCCAGCCGCCTCCTAGTATTAGGTTTTGATATATATACGGCTTAGCGCGTTACATTTCTCTTTTTTCCTTGAACTGTATAGAATAACGCAACTAATCCCCTTCAGATCGAAGGGGACGGTTAATATTACTATTTAAAATGACCGCAATCATTATTCCGTTTCTCCCTCAGATGCTTCGTCAGCTGCCGCTGCCGATTCTTCTTCCGCAACCGCTGCTTCTTCAGCAGCTGCTTCCGCTTCTTCCTCTACTGCTTCGGCTTCCTCAGCCTCAACAGCTTCTTCTACAACTTCTTCAGCCGCAGCTTCTTCAACTGCTGCTTCAACTACCTCTTCTACCGCTTGTACAACTTCTTCCTCTTGGCTCATCGTTATCACCTCCTAGTCTTGATTACTTATAATTGTAGCGCTTTCAAAGCAGATAACAAGAGGTGTAAATTGTCGGAATGTAAGAGCTTTTGCCTAATGAACCCTCTTATTTGTAAATTGCGGAAGCTCCCTCTTTCATTAGACACTAAGAGGCTTTTTTCGACACCCTCAAAGCTAGACTTTAGTCTAGTTCATGGAATACCCAGAGGACGAGGACAGCGCCAAGACGGCTATGTTATGCTTAATTCAACAGCAGAACAGCACGATGAAAAACAACAATGCAAACTAATGAAGCAAAGGAGTCTACCTCGCATGACTAAAAGGACGATACTCGGTCCCGTACTTATTTTGTTTGGCGCCTATCTTTTCCTCAATCAAGGCACTTCCTTCGGTCCAGGAAATCTATTCGCTTATTTCTGGCCCACAATGTTCGTCATTCCGCTTGGCTTGTTCTTCCACTGGATGTACTTCTCGATGACGGGCCGCAAAGGCGTCGGCATGCTCATTCCAGGCGGCATACTGTTCATGGCCGGCTTCGTCTCCCAGATCGCCATGCTCTTCGATAACTGGAAGTACATGTGGCCGGGCTACATTCTGGCCGTAGCAGTGGGACTCTTCGAATTTTATTGGTTCGGCAATCGCAACAAATGGCTGCTCATCCCGATCAACATTCTAACGGTGCTCTCGCTCCTGTTCTTCGCCGTATTCTCGCTTGGCGCATTCCTGAACAGTATGACGCATCTCCGGCCGTTTATGGCTATCGCATTCGTCGCAATCGGAGCTCTTATCCTCATCGTTCGCAATCGAAAAGAGGAATAATTCTCTGCAAAATAAAGCCGCCTACCGGTTTTATCTCACAAGGAAGCGCATCCAGCAGGCTATTTTGCCGCAGGATGCGCTTCTTTGCGCTTTATCAATTTTAGACCGATTGGATCATTCTATCGAACCTGCCTATAAATTACCCTTACAACAAGGATTTCCAGCCTTTGACGTCAAATAAAATGAAGAAGCGATCACGAACATGAACATCCGGGAGGGAAGACTTTTGTCGATCAAAGCTAAGCTAGCATGGTTTATCTCTATAACGGTAACCGTCGTTCTGCTTCTCAATATATCTATCTACTATTTCAACTCCAAGGTCGAGCTGCAATCGAATGCCGAGCAGCAGATGCTCGTCATCGCTAAGCAAATCGGACAATCGATGGATACAGCCCAGCAATCCCGGCGCCTAATCGAGAGCAGTCTGGGCGAGAAGCTCCGCCTGGCAGCGATTGCCGCTCAAAACCAGCTTGATCCGGATATCGCCAATGTCAGCAACGAACAGCTCGAGACGCTCAGCAAACAGCTCGGCGTCGATGACATTACGCTATGGGTAAGGACCAGGGATGATATCGTTGCGGCAAAATCATCCGATCCGGCAGAGCTCAACATCAGCTCGAAAACCTGGGGGTATTGGTATACCGCATTCAACCAGCTGTTTGACCTTAAGCCTGTCTCGATAAAAGAAGGACAAAAGCTGGGCCACTTCTGGTCTGGCCCTATTAATTATGCAACCTCCAACCCTTCACGCGTTAATAAATGGGGCAGCTATTATGACGGTACGACAAATTATATGATCAATCCGTTTATCAACGCCGACGTCTTTTTGAAATTTGAACAGACAAGCGGCAGTGAAGCGATCGCAGCTCAGGTGCTGAAGGACAATTCTTCGATTCTTGAAGTGACCGGCTTCAATACCGATTTCGTCGGCAAAAAAGCCGATTATCAAAATTAAAAAGGGAATGCCTATATACAACCTTGACGTTCGCAGCGTTATTTTCGGCAATAACGACTTTATCGGCCGCCACGACAATGAGAATATTTTGCTGGCTGAATCTACTGGGGGAGTCGTGACGGCGAGAGACCATATCAACGGGCGAGAGGTATTGAAAAGCTTCGTTCCCATTGTCGGCCAAAGCACGACTGTCATTGGCATTACCTTTGATCTAGGCACGATTCAGAATACGCTTCTTCGCCAGTTATCTGTGCAAGCGATGATTTCGCTTGGGCTGATCTTGTTCACGGCAGCTGCCAGCTCTTTTTTGGCCGCCTTCATTATCCGCTCGTTGAACCAGATTTTAAGCAAGGTCAATGAAATTGCGCAAGGCAATTTCGGCGTGCAGGTGGCGGTGACCAGCAGCGACGAGCTTGGCCTGCTCGCTTCGCGGGTCAACACGATGAGCCATAATCTGCAAACCTACACGACGCAGCTCAAAGACGCTACCGAGGAAATCCGCCATACGAAGCAGTACTTGGAATCATTCGTCAACCATACCTCAGATGCCATCCATGTATCGGATTTATCGGGCTATCTCATTCAGATTAACAAAGCGTTCGAGACCATCTATGGCTGGAGTGAGCCGGAAGCACTGGGAAGGAGGCTGGACAATGTCCCGGAAGAATATCACGAGGAGTTTCAGAAGGTGCTTGATATTGTGAAAAATGGCGGCTCCATCACAGACCAGGAAACCGTCCGTTATAGTAAAAACGGCAACCCCATCGATGTGAGTCTGACGATCTCGCCAATTCGGAATGAATCCGGAGACATCGTTGCGATCGCCACTATTTCCCGGAATATAACGGCGAGAAAGCATACGGAAGAAGTGCTGCGCCGCTCGGAAAAGCTCTCCGTCGTCGGACAGCTTGCAGCGGGCGTCGCCCACGAGGTACGCAATCCGCTAACGACGCTGCGGGGCTTCGTCCAATTGCTGCAGCAGAACGAGAAGCTGACCCCGGCCTACTTCGACATTATGCTGGCGGAGCTTGACCGGATCAACTTTATCGTCAGCGAATTTCTTGTCGTCGCCAAGCCGCAGGCTGTCCATTTTCAATTGATCAATGTCCGCGATACACTGCGCGATATCGTCATGCTGCTTGACTCCGAAGCCAATTTCAACAATGTTCAGCTTGTCACCTATCTGGACGAGCAAGTTCCGCTCGTGATGGGCGAAGTCAATCAGTTGAAGCAAGTGTTTCTGAATGTCATGAAGAACGGCATTGAGTCCATGCCAAGCGGCGGAGAATTGACGATCGAGCTGCGTTACGCACCGCCTGAAGGCATTCTCATTCGGATTACAGACCAAGGCAGCGGTATTGCCGAGCCGGATTTGAGCCGGCTGTGCGAGCCTTTCTTCACCCGCAAAGAAGAAGGCACAGGACTTGGGCTGATGGTGAGTCAGCAAATTATCGACAACCATAAAGGCAGCATGAATTTCAAAAGCCAGCTGGATGTCGGAACCATTGTCGAAATCAAATTGCCGCTGCCGCCAGCGGCGACAACGGCAATCGAGAAATAGGCTTTACTAGCCAGCAGTCAGGCATCCTCCGGAGGCGACAGCACAATACGCCCGTTCTCCATCTCTACCCGCACTTTACGTTTATCTTTGAAGCCGGCCGTTTCCAGGTAGCCCGCAGGCACCTGGAGGCGGCCGGCTTTGTCGAGAACGGCATACTCCACATGCGTCTCCCTGGCTGCCGCTTCATCTTCAGCCATCGCCTCCAGTTCAGACAAGTACGAACCTTTCCGCAGCATTTCGGATGAGATCTTGCCATCGCGAATCGCCACCACCCGATCCACCTTGCGCGCAAGCTCAGGATCATGCGTAACGATAACGACAGTTAGGCCAAGCGTCCGGTTGAGCTCCCGGAACAGCTCCAAAATTTGCGTCGCCATCCGGCTGTCTACCGAGCCTGTCGGCTCATCGGCCAACAGCAAGCGCGGCTGGTTGGCCAGCGCAATAGCGATTGCAACCCGCTGCTGCTCGCCGCCCGACAGCTGCTGCAGCTTATTATGGGCGCGGTGGCTAAGGCCAACCGCCTCCAGCAGCTCACGCGCCCGCTCCTTCTTGCGGCGCCCCTGCAGCAGAATCGGCAGCTCGACATTTTGCTGCGCTGTCAGATAAGGAATGAGATTACGTCCGTTGTTCTGCCACACAAAGCCGACGCTTTCCCGCTTATAGCGGACGTAATCGCGCTCGCTGAATTTGAGCAAATCCTTGCCGTCCACGAAGAGGCTGCCGGCAGTAGGGCGGTCGAGCCCTCCCAGCATATTGAGCAGCGTCGACTTGCCGCTGCCGCTGTTGCCGATAATCGCCATCAGCTCTCCGGCCTCTATATGAAGATCCAGACCCTGAAGCGCGAACACTTCCAGATCCGCCGCTTTGTAAATTTTGACCAGTCCTTCGCAGTGAATCAATGGTTAGTCCTCCCCCAGCTTAATGGCCTGATGTATTTTCAACCGAGACAGCATGACACCCAGAATAAACAGCCCGATAAGCAGCATGACACCGACGAAAATATAAATCCGGATGGAGTCGGTAGGGTCTACCGTTACGATAAACGGCGGTACAAGCGTCTTGGCATCGAACGCATTCTGGAACACTGGAACAAACAGCCGGCTTGTAATATAGCCGGTTAACAGGCCGATGCCAACAGCTGCACCGGACGTCAGAAGCTGCTCGACGGTCAGCATGCCCAGAAGCTGGCGCAGTGACAATCCCATAGCTCGCATAATACCGTTTTGCAGCATCCTTCCGCGCAGCACGAGCAGCCAATAGAGCAGGAAGCCCACAAAGCTGATCCCTAACGAGATTAGGAAACCTAACGTTAGCGCTCCGTTCACCGCCATTAGAAACGGATCGCTCTTCGCCTTGTTTATCGCTTCTCCCGTATTATCAATCGTCGTCAAAGACAGCTTGCTGTTCTCGATGCTACGATACAAGTCGCTCACTGATGCCTCCGGCTTCAGCTTGAGCCATACTTCATAAGGTTCCATAGAGAGCACGGTCTGAATTTGCTGACGATGACCCACAATCAGCATTGGAGGCTCGCTATTTCCATCCGCTACCGGACTGAATGTCGGGAAATAGTCTACGATGGCATAGACGACAAATGGCTGCTGATTAACACCCTCCCAGCCGATATAGATCGTGTCGCCCTGCTTCAAGCCTCTTTTGTCAGCCAGCGTCTTGGAAATAAGCACCGCATTCGGCGCCGGTGCCAGCACGTTCAAGTACTCATAGAACGGATACGGCAGCAAGCCGTTCCGAAACCAGGACGTCATGCCGAACTCATCGGTGTCGATCCCCATCAGCCTTGCGGTTCCGCTGCCTCCATTGCTGGAAAAAGCAGCTTTTTGCTTAATAAATACTCTTGCCGTATGTTCCACGCCTTCCAATTTCGTGTAAGGCTCGAATGGAGGCTCTACATAATGAATCACTTCCGGCACTGGCGCAGACGATTGCCCAGCGCCCATCATGCCGCCCCCCTGATCGGAAGGCTTGTCGTTAGGCCACTGTGCCCGCAGGATGACATCCGCACCGGCTGCATAGTGGACCCGGTCCTCACTGTTGCTGTTGATCGTTCTTGCTGCGCTCGCGCTGAACATGCCTGTGGCGATTGTCATCATCAGAAATATCATCAGAAACTGATAACCGGTACTGGAGCGTCCGACTTGAATTAGCGTGGCATAGATCGAAGGAGGCCACCATTTCTTCCCCGACCAATAGACCAGCCGCAGAAAATAAGGGTAGATCCGCAGCAGCAGCATGCCGCCGCCCAGAATGAACAACGCAGGAACCGCGAACTGCAGCGGATCTATATGCAAGTCACTTCCGGTCAAGCCTAGCGTTTGGAGCGACTTCATGCGCGTATGGAACACTCTTAACCCATATAGCGCAATAGCCAGTGCAATGACATCCAGAAACAGCTTATGCCAAAAAGGCGTCCCTCCCATACGGGCCATCTGCTGCTTATGACCGACAATTGTCGCCCTGGTCGCCTGCAGCGCCGGCAGCAGCATAATAGCGAATACAGCTAATGCCGTAATTATCGCATACGTATAGACTTCACTGTTCAGATGAACGCGGATGCCGGTTCGTTGAACGAAGGACATAAAGCCGTTGGAGGAGCCCAGTACCCTAGTGAGAAACAAACCTAGCGGCGGACCTGCCGCAACCGCCAGCATGCTGAGCAGGCCATATTCCGCCATATAGGACAACATGATCTGCAAGCGTGAAGCACCCCGGCTGCGAATGACGGCGATTTCCGTCCGCTGCCGGTTCGTAATAAGATTGGATACCATAAAGACGTATAAAGCGAGCATAGCCAGCACCGGCACGTTCAGCGACCACATCAGAATACGCAAGCTGCTGGAGCGCTCGAAATAAGCGTCGATGACATTCAAATACTTGGCATCCATAGCGTAGTTGTAGCTTGTTTCTACGAGTTGTTTCAGCTGCGCTGCCGCATGCAAATATTGATCGACCGTGCGCAGCTCCAGCTTGGAGTAGTCTGGCACCAAATACCAGCCGCTGGCTCCCGTCTGTAGTCTCTTCGTATTAAGCAAGTCATTCTCCAGCAGTTCCCGGTCAATGAGTACGGAGCTTGTATAAGTGCCCAAATCTGTCGATTGGAAAAATAGATCGTCATCATTAAGCTTCGTAAATACGCCTACCGGCTTGATCTTAATCGTATCCGATATCGTCTTGTCCTCCAACGTAAACTCTGCACCCAGCACAGCGCGCAGATTGTTCAGACCTTTCTCGGTTACAAGCACCTCGTAAACGCCATTGACCGGCTTCTTCTCCGGCATCCGCCCGTCAACAAGCTTAATATGCTGTTCCAGCCCTTCAACACCAACCAGCTTGGAACGAATGTCCGACGTTTTCTTGCTCGACTGCTGCTGCCTGCCGTCAGGCTTCATCGTATACGTCAGTGATTGCACATCGTATGTCGATGCGAGCAATGGAACGGGCATAGACGGAATAACCTGCTTGCGGACGAAGCTGTCATTGGCGTTCTTCTGCCGCAGCCTTCCGTCCGCATCGCTGGACGAGTAGACGAAACGGGCTGACAGCGTGCCTGGATAGGTAGTGCTATTGCCCTGCGAGCTCTCCAGCTCTTTAATCAGCATGCGAGAGAGAATCGCTTCTGTATACATCGGAATGCTGGATACGAGGCCAACCGTAATAATAAGCCCCATCAGCAGACTGGCCTCCAGCCACTTGTTTTGCGTCATTTTGCGAAAAATCATGGACAACAAAGCCACCTGCAAGCCTCCGCTCCTGTCAAATGAATTGCTTCTCAGACGTGGGACTGTGGAATAACGTCAATTCAGTACGAGCGTTTGCCCTTCATCCAAGCCTTTCGTAATTTCGACCATCGTCGTAGAGATTAATCCCGTCTCTACATCGATTTCCCGCAGCGCTTTATTATCGAGCACACGGACGAAAGTACGCCCCATGTAAGTACGGAGGCCGCTCTTCGGAATGACCAGCGTATCCTTATGCTCAGTCAGCACGATGACCAAATCACCGCTCATGCCCAGCTTCGCCCCCTCAGGGAGCTTGTCTATGTCTACGTAGAGTGTTTTTTTGTACTTTTCGGCCAGACCTTCGTTCGTCGTCTCCGGCGCAGTGGATGGCGTCTGCACGACCTTGCCCAGCGTCTTTGTCTTGCTGGTAGAGATCTCGGCTTTCATCCCGACCGAGGCTTCACGGATAAGAGCCGTATCCGAAGATTGATAAGAAAAGCGTAATTTATCCGGATTAACCACGGTTACGAGCGTTTGGTAAGGCTGAACCGTATCGCCCGGCTCCAGATCCTCGACGAAAACAACGAGACCACCCATCGAAGCGCGCAGCTCGCTGCGTGAAATGGTTCCTTGGAGCTTGTCATACTTCAGCTTCTCGATATCCAGCTGCAGCTCGGCAAGACGCATCGCATCGGGGTCATCCGCATTTCGCTTCAACTGCTTCAGCGCATATTCCGCTTTCTGAAGCGCTAGCTTCTGCTCCAAAAGCTGCAGATCCATTCCATCTACTCCGAGCTTTAACAGCAAATCACCTTTCTTCACCGTATCGCCGGACTTTACGTTAACCTTCTCAACACGCCCGCCCTGCGAGACGAATTGCGCATTATCGGTTTCCGTCGACTCGAAAAAACCGGCACCCCGAATTTCGGTGCGGATATCGCCTTTCTCAACGAGTGCAGTGGAGTAATTCTGTTCCGCCGGCTTGACGAGCGGCGGCTTGATGGGCGCTTCCTCCTTCGGGAGCAGCGAGCAGCCGGATAACAGAGACAGGCTTGTGAGCAGCGCGAGCGCTGCTCGTCTAGAGTTTTGCAGCTTGAACAATGATTCCATCCTCCAATTCATACACCTCGTCGACAACCTCCATAATGGCCGGGTCGTGCGTGGTCATAATGACGGTCATTCCAGCTTCCTTAACGAGCCCCCTGAGCACGCTGAGAATATGCAAGCCCGTTCGGCTATCCAGCTCCGCTGTGGGCTCATCCGCCAGCAGCAGCTTCGGCTTGTGCGCAATGGCCCGTGCAATTGCGGTCCGCTGCTGCTCCCCGCCAGACATCTCAAAGGGCCGATGGTGCATGCGCGGCTTAAGGCCAACGAAATCCAGCGCTTGTTCCGCTGCCTCTTTCCTTCCGCTTGCAGCGACGCCCGCAATCCGCATCGCGAACTCGACGTTCTCGTAAGCCGACATTAGCGGGAACAAGGCAAAGGATTGGAAGATAAGCCCCATTCGTCTGCGCCGCACTTCACCGCGCGCCTTGTCGGACAGTTCGTTTAGTGCCTGTCCATCGAAACGGACGCTTCCCTCAGTTGGAGTATCCAGCGCCGCCAACAGGTTGAGCAGCGTTGTCTTGCCAGAGCCTGAGCGCCCCTTCAATGCGACCAGCTTTCCCGCTTCGATTGAAAGCTCGACGCCCTGAAGCACGGTCGTCGCAGCAGTTCCCCGCCCGAACGTCCGCTTGAGCCCGGACACGCGAAGCAGTGCACTTGTCCCTTCTTCTTGCGGCAACCATAGTTGCGGAGTCCCCGCCATTTCATCAGCCCCCGTCGTCTTTCTTTCCTGGCATGTGTCATACGCTCCTGCTAAGCTCCTGCTGCTGTTACCCATGTCATACTGCGTCTGTCGTTTTATCTGCTGTATTCTCATTCCTGCACGGCGCTGCCGTTCGCCGTCTAATCAACTGCGGCGGCAGACCGTCGAATACGACGCCCTCGTCTCCGTCAATCAGATTCATGAGCAGCTCAACAGCCTGCTCGCCAAGCCGTTCGTAGGGATGGCGGATCGTCGTCAGCGGTGGATTCGTATAAGCGGTAAAAAAAGCGCCGTCATACCCAATGACAGACAGCTCCTCGGGAATGCGTATTCCCGCTTCGCTCATCGCCGCTATAGCGCCCATCGCCATCAAGTCATTCATGCAGAAGATCGCCGTTAGCCCAGGATTGTTGCGCCACAGCTCCAGCACCGCTCTCCCCCCGCTTGCTCCACTGAAGTCGCCGTAAGCCATTGGCACAGCTTGCTTCGAATGGCCGGTACTCTGCTCGTAACCGTCCAGAAATCCCAAGTAGCGGTCTCTACATATGCGAAGCGGCTCCGGACCGCTCACAATACCGATTCGCAAATGTCCAAGCTCCCCAAGATAAGCGCCAACCTGCTGGCCGCCGAGACGATCACCGCCGGTAAAGGTTGAGCAGCGACGGCCGTATGCGCCGCCGAAATTGACGCAAGGCATTTCCAGTTCCAGCGCTTCCTGGAGCATCGGATGATCCTTGCCAAAGGCCGGCAGCACGATGATGCCTGAAAGATTGCGCAAGGCAACCCACTTCTCCAGCTTACCGGGCTCGTAATCAAAGAACGGTACCGAGAAAACAAGCACATCCTTGCCAAGGAGCCGGAGCGCCTTATGCATAGGAGGGAACAGCTCCGCAAACTCCGGTGTCGCCTCGAAATCGAACTCCGGCGCAAACACGCCGATAAAGTTGCTTCGTTTGCCGGCAAGCTGCTGTGCGCCGAGATCCGGCACATAGCCGAGCTCTCGTGCTTTCTGCTGTACGCGTTCAACCGTCCTCGGGTGCACGCCGTAGCTTCCGTTCAGCGCGCGGGATACGGTGCTGACTGCCAGCTGCAGCTCTAACGCAATGTTCTTGATTGTTGGTCTCATAGCAGCCCTCCATGTCCATGGAAAAATCCGGCGGCAGCCGGTCAGTTTAACAGACTAGCTATGCACAAAATAAAAACTGTAAGCGTTTGCACGAATTGCAATCTTTGCCTGCTCCGATTCGGCTTTTATGCAGCTTTTACAATGTCATATGCAGACGAAAAGCTTCAGCCATCTTAGGGGATTCTCCTGCACAGCGGGCTTACGCTGCTGGTGCCCCATGATAGCTTCCTCCCTTTTTCGGAAACGTTTGCTAAAATATCTACTCAGATACTACAACAACAAGAAAATATTGTAAATGTCTTTTTTGCAAACGTTTCCGATACGAATTCTCTTTGTCTATCACAGAGATGCTAGAACAAAAAACCGCCGTAAAAGAACCACGGCGGCTGGAAAGCTTATTTCCCTATCGATTTCGCATAGCGGAACAATCCGAAAAAATCATTCGACATGAGCAGCGGAATAGCCGGCTCAATCTGATGCGGCTCCCAGTCCCACCATTGAATACGCATCAGGCCATCGATGATATTTTGCGGGAAACGATACTTGACGACACGAGCCGGATTGCCGGCCGCAATCGCATAAGGAGGGATATCCTTGGTGACGACCGAGCCTGTGCCAATACACGCACCGTGTCCTACGGTTACGCCGGACATGATGGTGGAGCAGATGCCAATCCATACATCATGCCCAATGAGGACATTGCCTTTAGACCAGGTAACGCCCTGCGTGTGACCGTGCTCAGGCATAAATGCACTGAACGGATAAGTCGTTCCCCAATCATAACGATGATTGCCTCCCAGCATAATCGTCGTACCGCCGATGGAACAAAATTTTCCAATGACGACTGTATTGGTGGAGCTATAAGACAATACGACCGGCGTACCGTAAGTGTAGGGGCCGATATACGTATTCCCATTCAAAAATCTTGGCGGATGAATCGCCAGCAGCGACTCCATTCCCATTGCATCACTTCCCTATCGGTATTCCTTCTCTTGCACGCTACTCTACCTCTACCTTGTAGAATATTCAGAGAAGAAACGAAAGGGACTAGGCCGCTCCCCTTACTATGCTCCCAGCGACACCAGCTTTTTCTTATTATCCCAATGGACTTCAATATGATAGCTGTTGCAAAATTCCCGCAGCGGAATCATCAGACCTTCCCCCTCTTTCGCAGACCGTACACCTGTAAAAGCGGCTTCTTCTCCGTCTATGCGAATTCCGACCGCTCCCTCTGCAATTGCAGGTTTGCCCGCGCGTTTCAGCTTATCTATTAATTGCTCTGCTGTCTCACCATCCTGCGCTCCGTTAATGCGGAAGCCATTGACCTGCCCGGCAGTATTCAGCCCTTCCTTCACCGTGAACGAAAGCTCAATTCCGAGCGGTTCCAGCTCCTTCAGCACTTCCTCGTTGAACGCGCCATATGGAAATGCCAATACGCCACGCTCATTCCCCAGTTCTTCCTTCAAGCGTTTCTCAGCTAACGCCAAATCGTCGACAATTCGCTTACGATAGACCTCATCCGTTTCTGTCCCTCCGATCGCTTGATTATAAAGCCGGACAGTCATCAGCGGTTTGTTTCCTCCAGCCGCATTAGCTTCCCCGTAGTGATGCAAATCGTAGGTATGACTGTAGAACGACATGCCCGACTTCTGCATCTCTCTCATCTGATCCCAGCTTAACTTCGCCAAGCCTGTGCGATTATCGATAGCTGACACGATTACAAAATTCACAGCAGGGTACTCGTACTTCTGCAGCACCGGATATGCGACCTTGTAAAAACTCTCATAGCCGTCGTCGAACGTCAGCAGCACGGCATTATCCGGCACTGCTCCTTCATTTTTTATAAAATCCGTATATTGCCCGATGTCGATGACCTGAAAGCCGTTTTCCTTCAGCAGCGCCATTTGACTCTCAAACCGTTCGCTCGAAAGCTGCTTCGTGCCCGGCGCCGGCTCTGTTCCGATATCATGGTACATTAATACAGCAACCTTGTTGGAGTAATAGCTCGAACTGTTGCCCGTCTCTGTGGTTGGAATTACCGCTTCAATCTTCTTCTGAAAATGCTCCTCGATAAAAGCGGAAGATACCAGCATTTGTCCGTTTTTCATCGTAACAGCGGGCGGCTCTGTCAGCTTCACGCCATTGATGACAAAGCCTACTTCTGTTGACGGACTGGATGTCTGCTGGCATGCGCCCAGAAGAACAGTTAACAACACTAGTAATAAACGAGTTTTAAACAAAATAAAGCCCCCTCTATTTCTTATCGATAGGGATAAGTATAGAAGAGGCTTCTTAACGCCTGACGCCACAAAAGCTTATCAAATCCTTAACGTTCGTTTAAACGGCTTTAAGAATAGAGCGGCAAACGGATTTCGAATACGGTTTCCTTCTTGCTGCTTCTAACGGTAATCGTACCGCGATGCCGTTCGACGATGCTTTTCACAATGGCCAGTCCCAGCCCGCTCCCGCCCGTATGAGTAGAACGTGATTGCTCCACTCGGTAGAAGCGTTCGAATAGACGCGGAAGCTCCTGCTTCGCAATCGGTTCCCCGTAATTGGAAAAAGCGATGACCGCCTGACCATCTTCAACCGCGACACGGATATCGATAAACTTGCCCTGCGAGCCGTAGTTAATGGCGTTGGTCATAATATTCTCGAAAGCGCGGACAAGGCTTTCTCCGTCCGCAGCAATCAGCATGGCACCGTCCGGCGCATCGATGCGGCAAACCATATCCGCTTTGTTCAGACTGGGCACAAATTCCTCAGCCAGCTGACGAAGGAAGCCGATCAGGTCCAGCTCCCTAATATCCAGCTCGTCTTGATTATTATATTTCGTATACTCGAACAGATCATCGATCAGACGCTTCAGCCCGCGTGACTTCTCATGGGCGATATTGACGTAATAACGCAGCTCGACCTCATCCTTATAGCGATCATCCTCAATGGCCTCCAGGAAGCCCAATATAGAGGTAAGCGGGGTGCGTAAATCATGGGAGACGCCGGTGATCAGATCGTTTTTCGTCTTCTCGGTGTTGCGCTCCTCTTCAATGGAGAGACTGAGCTGGCGGCTCATCCGGTTGATGTTATGCGCCAGCAGTCCAAGCTCATCCGTCGTCTTTACCGGGATGGAATGATCTAATTGTCCTTTGGCAATCACCTGCAAGCCGGTCGTAATCTGCTTCAAATATCCGATCATCGAGCTTGTCGTCAAATAAAACACGATAAAGAACAGCAAAATGCCGCAAATCGTCATCAATATTGGCGAGCCGATGTTGTTAATGACCCATTTTAACCCTAGGCTATTCGGATCTTTGAATATCAGATAGGAAATAAAAGCATGGCCGATAACCAGAAGGCATCCTGTTAATCCCATACTGACGATGAAGATCAGCAGAAACCTCCAGCGCAGCGTCTGGAACAGCCTTGCCCCGCTCCCTCTTGCCTCCAGCTGCTCCAGCTCACGTTCGGCCTTGGCAGCCCTCTGCGCCTTGTTAAAGATCCGGCCGCGCACCCAATAATAAAAGAATGCAAAAATGAGCAGTCCGGTCGCCAGCATAATTGGAATGGAGCCGATATGCTCTACCATCCAGATGAGCGGCTCATCATATGGCTTAATCTGAATTAGTACGGATAAGACCGACCGCCCTGCAAGTACGATTAAGAATGCCGCCGCAGCCCCAATGAGCAGCAGAGCTCTTTTCCGTTGTACATCCACGTCTACCGCCGCCCTTTCGTTCTATAGCGATTCCATCTTGTAGCCGATGCCCCATACCGTCTTGATAAATTTTGGACTTTGCGCGTTTTTCTCAATTTTCTCTCGCAGCTTGCGGATATGAACCATAACCGTATTTTTCGATTCCATAAACGGTTCATTCCATGCTGATTCGTAGATTTTATCCATACTAAGAACGATGCCCCGGTTAACGGCGAGCAGATGCAGGATCGCGAATTCACGCGGCGTCAGCTTAACCTCCTGCTGATCGACGAATACCGTGTGCATCGCCGTATTGATGACGAGATCGTCAATGATGATTTCATCGGCATTTTTCACTTCGGCTCCCTTAAATCTCCTGTAGCGGCGCAAATGCGATTTGACCCTTGCAACGAGCACCAGCGGACTGAACGGCTTCGCCACATAATCATCTGCCCCGATGCTGAGACCGGCGATTTTATCGATATCCTGACTTTTGGCCGACAGCATAATAATCGGAATGTGATGCTCTTCACGAATTTTCATGCATGCCTCCAGGCCATCCATTCGCGGCATCATGACGTCCAGAATAATGAGATCTATCTGATGCTGGCGCAATTGCTCCAAAGCTTCCACGCCATCCGACGCCTTAAGCAGCCGATAGCCTTCATTCGTCAAATAGATTTCCATCAGCTTCACAATTTCCTGCTCATCGTCTACCAACAGGATCGTTTCCATCTGCAACTGTACCTCTCTCTATTAGCAAATTTGTAAAATCATATGCATAAAAAAACAAGCCAGCTGGTTACAACGGCTTGTTATGTACTTACGCGGCATCATAAATCATGTTGCTAGACTTATTATACAAAACTCTATCTCTGATAAAAATGATTATTTCTAGTTATGCCTACAATACTTTTATAAATCGAGTAAAATATGGATATTGAATGAATCGATAGGCTGGTGAATACATTGACTACAAATCTTTATTTGGTCCGGCATGCGCACTCTGCTTATTCTGCCGATGAATTACAGAGACCCTTATCCGAGCGTGGCAAAGAGGATGCCCGAAGAGTTACCGACATATTGAAAAACGAAAATATAACCGTCTTCCTATCAAGTCCATATCAAAGAGCGATACAAACGGTTGAAGGGTTAGCTGAAAGCTATGGCGCTGATCTCGTTATCGAAGAAGATTTTAGAGAACGATTATTATCTGCTGAACCCGTAGATGACTTTAACCATGCCATAGAAAAGGTATGGGCCGAGCCTTCTTTTTCCTGGGAGGGAGGGGAGTCTAACCTCATTGCACAAGACAGAGGAGTTCGAGTGCTCCATAAAGTGCTTGAACAGTATGAAGGCGAAAATATCGCAGTCGGGACACATGGCAACATCATGGTATTAATAATGAATGCCTTGGATAAGAGATTTGATTTCACCTTCTGGGGGCAGTTGGAAATGCCTGATATTTATAAGTTAAGCTTTGATGGGCAACAGCTTATTGGAGTGACACGCATATGGAAGTAGCTAAATCATTTATTAGCGGTCAGCACCAAAAAAACCTGCCCAAACAGGCAGGTTTAGTTAAGTCTAGCTTTTCATTAATTGCAGAATTGCTTGCGGATTGTTATTCGCTTGAGCCAGCATGGCTTGTGCAGATTGAGATATAATGTTAGACAATGTGACATTAACCATTTCTTTAGCCATGTCCGTATCCCGGATCCTTGATTCCGCAGCTGCTAAGTTTTCTTGATAATTCCCTACATTGTTCATCGTATGCTCCATACGATTTTGCAAGGAACCATGGATTGCCCGGACATTGTTTACTTTCGCTAAGGCACCTTCGGTCCGAGCAAGTGATTGCGAAGGGATCGATGGCGGCAGTAATCCGATATTCGATATTCCTAGACCGCTAGCTTTGACGTTGAATAAAGGGATCTCGATGGTTTCGTGCGCTTTCGTCCCCGCTTGAATGACAAGTTGCGGAGGGGCATAGTCGATATCTGTAATGTCTGTCACAACCTCGGATTCAATATGCCTGGTTACCTCAGTTTCCGTTGTATGCTCTAGGACATCGATATTTGGCGACAGCGATAATGGACCGTACTTAAATCCAATGGTCATACTCTGGCCTTGTGCCAAATTGTACTCCCAATTGAAATTAATTTGCGGCTCCCCCGGTACCGTATTATTAATGGTGAGCCCTGTTGGCGCTGCAAGTCCGAGTCCATCATCAAATTCAACACTCGCATTCGCTTCTTCACCTTCCATATGGAAGACGTTACCGGACACCGGTGAGATGACATGATTGCCTGGCGGGAGCGGATTTCCTGTATCGTCAAACATCACTGCGTTTTTAGGCGGATTCAAGCTGTTGCTCATATTAACGGTTGAATCCGTTGTCCCGTTATTTCTCATTTCATATCTGATTTCCATGGAATTGTCTGCATTTATCGTCCGGTATCTCGTTACGGATATGTCTGTATTAGGAAAAACAAAATGGTCGACTGCCGGAACCGTTCCGGGATTTGTTCTGCTCCCATATTCCAACGCTCTTGAAACTCCGTCAACTTCAATATCTTCAACCATATTCCCATACAATTGCGAATGATGCGCTGAGCCAAAATAAGTATCATTTCTTCCTACGGTATACCAATAAGCCGGGTCCGTATAAACGGGGTTCGTTGTAGGAGCCGTAGTCTCATAAACCTTAGTGTTTGTATCTGTTTTGGTAGTCGTCTGAGTATCGACCTTATAATCGTTATAGCCTTCTCTTCCATCCGGAAATACTTTAGGCGTCGTTTGACTTGTGCTGGAGTAGGTCTGGGTCGTCGTGGTCGTATCTGTGTCCCTTGATTTTTTGACGCGGTGTGCCTGGCGTTCCTGCAGGGGCGTAAATTGGGCTTTTTGATATGTAAATATCGGTCGGCGGATCACTGATGTTCATTGTCGTATCGGTACTCGAACGGTCTGCATAGATCTGATAATCACTGCGGGCGAGAAGATTGATTGTGTTGAACGTGTTCGACTCTGCAATATTATCAATGGCCTCATTAAGCTGGCGTATTTCCAGTTCGATCATCCGCTTGTCCTGATCGGAATAAGTGCCGTTCATCCCCTGAACGAGCAGTTCCTTCTGCCGCGCAATAATGTTCGAAATTTCCTGCATACCGCCATCGGCGGTCTGAACGACAGATATGCCATCCTGTACGTTCCGTTCTGCCTGCTGCAGCCCTCGAATCTGCCCTCTCATCGACTCCGAAATCGACAGACCCGCTGCATCATCAGCAGCTCTATTAATACGCAGGCCGGAAGCCAGCTTTTCCGATGATTTGGACAATTTCTCATTATTTTTCTTCAATATATTGTCAGCATTTAATGCGGATATGTTATGGGTGATTCTCATAATCGGCTCCTTGTAAAAGAAATTAATGATTGTAATGATTACCCACTACTACCATAACATATTCTCCTAAAAACCGACAATAATATATGATACTGATCAATCTACCGATCCTTATTATGGAATAAAGATGACGCTCAGATTTCTCTGATGTCATCTTTATTTCTTTTAGGTCACTATCCGGTTATAGCTCATTGGATGGAATTCATTAACTCATAGAAATATTTGGATTCATGCGTTTTATTTAGCCCATACCAAGCGTCTAATGTTTCTGGAGTAACTACATCTAACGCTTTTAAAACATGAACAGTAAATTCTAATGGCGCTACTCCTGATGCAGTGATCAATTTCCCGTCCGATACAGAACATTCCGCTTTGTAATGCTCTTCACCCCTATAAGAATGGCAAATCATTTTAAGATAGGCCAAATCATTGCTTGTGTGCGGACGTGAATCTAATAATCCTGCTCCAGCAAGTCCCAAAGTAGCTCCACAAATTGCTCCAACTACTATTCCTTGCTCTATGCACATCGCGGCAATTTTTAATATAGGCCCGTGAATAGCTTCTGTCCATGTATTTCCACCGGGCAAAATCAATGCGTCGATATCTTTAATGCTGCAATCCTCTACTTTAACGTCTGGCATTATTTTTAATCCGCCCATTGTCGTAACTGGAGTCTTTTCTATTCCCACAGTGACTATCTTTGCTGGAGCCAGCCCCTGCCTGAAGTATCTTCCCGAATTCAATTCAGCAGTTAAGTAACCTGCTTCCCAATCAGACATCGTATCAAACACGTAAAGATATACCGTATTATTCATCTCGAACGCTCCTCATAAGATTGATTAATTACAGCAACCATTCATCGTAATGAGCGGTCAGGTTCATAATAAAACAACTTCACTGACAGCTGCTGTCAGTGAAGTTGTTTTTACCTGATACTATTTAATTGCTTATGCTGATAAAAAAAGGGCACTACCCCCTTGAGGAAAACAGTTCCTTAATGACATCCTCATCGCCAAATCCATAGGGACAGGCATCTGAAGGGCGATTAGCACTATAATACCAGCGGTAAATATCATAGGAATCCTCGTATTTTGCATACGCAGTTATATACTCAACAGGAGCAAGCTCTGCCACTCTTTCTGCAGTCAGCGTTGTCGATGCATACGTCCTCTTAATGCTTTCCGTCATGATACGGCGTGATGGCATCTGAACCCATCCCTCTGGATAGCGCTCATTCACCCATTGATCGATATAGCGCAGAAATTCGGCACGGGCATCATCCCTTAGAAGGGCAAACCATGTGATTTCGTCATAACCCCATGCAAAATGGCTTTCATGATTCGGCACCCCGCGAGCACGATCCCGACCGAAATTATCAAACTCTACAATAAAGGGCATCGAATCAGCCGTCCACCCGCTTGGAGATACTCCTGGTGCACTGCGTGAGAACAGACTGTCCAAATATCCCGCTTCACAAATACTTTCTATCGGACTGCCGGTGACTTCCTTTAAGCGAATTGGGAAGCAATTATAATCAAACAGGCTGATACCGTCCACGCTGATTCCATGTGTATGCGCATCGCATAAGACATAATGGCGGCGGGCATGCTTTTTGGCATAATCCCGGATCATTCCTATTACTTCTTTGAAATAGCGGAAACCTTCATCCTCCGCACCGATCAAATGCACCTGTCCGAAATGAATGCCTTCAAATCCTGCACGGATATAGGAACATGCTCTGTAATAAATCCATAAACGGGATTCCAAGCGATTAATATCCTCTACCGAGGAGTCCTTCCCCCATTGATGAATATATCGGCCATTTTCAAAGAGCATATTGTCATAGGAAAAATAACGATCCTCAGCATCCAGTCCAAAAGCTGCAAACACCCATGCGGGTACTTTTACTGAGTTTACGAAGCTTTTTTGAATGCATTCAAATACGCAGGCCTGTAAAATAAAGTCCGGATCCACCTCATGTGCGCGATCTGCACGTTCCTTCGCAATCTGGAAATGCCGCTCATCATCCGTGCTATCCCATACATAGGAAGCCCGTCCGATAAACTTAGCGCCTTCATTCTTTAACATTCGAATATCGTCCTCAAAGGTTGAAGAAGCCAAGCTGTTATCCTCGCCAATGCCGCAATGCGTCACTGCACGTGACAGATAGTTATTCAAAACCTCTCTCGATATAAATCCGTCAAAAAAGAAATCCATAGGATACCTCTCCATTTCTTCATAGATTTATAAACAAATTCTGTTGTGCCGTGCCAGGAACACTGCAATTATATTGGACAATAGCAATAATAAAAGTATTCATGCTTTATTACCTTCACTATTAACTTGGAAACGTGCAAGGGGTGAAGCATGGCCTTGCCGCTTCTGATCGAAAAGGCAATAATTTAAGTATATATGGATATTGCAATTAGACGGAATGTGGCATTTTAAAAGTTTACATGCTAATTGAAAACGAATCTTGCTGCGGGGCTTCGCTCAGTTGCCAAACGTAGCAGCCGATGCCTAAAGCGCAACGAACCCCCTCAATCAATGAGGGGGTTCGTTGCGTGAATGGAAAATCTGCTATGCTCTATCTGCCGCGGATCATAGTAATGACACAAGTTCCTTTCACGTTTGGTGTAGATACAGAACTCACCGTAATCGTAACAACCCGAGGGGTTAGGTCATTATAGACATTAAAGTCATAAAAGTTATATCTATTGCCGAAGTTGGCATCCGTCAGCCTATCATTGGCGCCGATACTGTCATGGCTCCAAGTAATTCCTTCTGTCTTCATTTCTACACCGAATTGGTCTTTTACGACTGCCTGCATCGTGATATGCGATCCCGGTCCTGTGTATCCCGGAAGCACGTACAGGCTGCTTCCTGAGACAATGTTGACGTCAATGCTCGTTACGATTCTGACTACCAAATGATTCAGCGCGTCGTTAAGGGCAACGACTTTGGTCGCTTTCTCTCCCAGTGTCGTTTGCGGCAGAGCCAGCGCCGTTTGCAGCGTACTCCAACTGGAAGCCGTGTATTTGACTTCCACCAACGGGCTCGCTGCATCAAGCGCTTCTTGCAGCGCAACGACGATATCCAGCGCGCCTTGCGCATTGTCGATTAGCACTTGCGATGCTGCCAGTCTATTGACTAATGCCGTTTTTGCCGTACTGCCCGGCAGCGCCGTCACCAAGCTCAATGCCGTCTCCTGATCCGATTTCACTGAGTCGATGGTTCCTTGCACATCAGTGCCGTCCCCAATCATTGCCGCTGCTTCCGACTCGGCCGTGACGACTGATGCTGTCGCCGCAATGACGTCGTTCAGGTTGGTCTGTGCACCGTCGATCGCTGCTTGTACAACCGTTAATCTTGCGGCCAATGCCGTCTTCACTGTACTGCTCGGCAATGGCGTCACCAAGCCCGATGCCGTACTCTTCTTCGCTTGCGCCGTATCGATAGCCCCTTGCGTATCTGTTCCATCGCCCGCGAGTCCGTTCGCTGTCGTCTCTGCGGTCACGACCGATGCTGTCGCTGCGGCTACGAGATCCACCGCATCTTGGGCATTATCGATCGTCGTTTGAACGGTCGCCAGCCTGACTTGCAATGCCGTCTTCGCCGTGCTGCCCGGGAGGTCCGTCGCCAAGACCGATGCCGCACTCTGCTTCGCTTGGACTGCATCGACTGCATCCTGCGTATCACTGCCGTCGCCCAGCAGGCCATTCGCTGCCGTCTCTGCCGTGACGACCGATGCCGTTGCTGCAATGACCGCATTCAGATTCGTCTGCGCGGCAGTGATCTTCGCTTGCACGGTAGTGATTCTGTCAGCCAACGCTGTCTTCACCGTGCTGCTCGGCAAGGCTTCCACCAGGGCCGATGCCGCACTCTGCTTCGTCTGCGCTGCATCAATCGCGCCTTGTGTATCCGTTCCATCGCCGGCGAGTCCGTTAGCCGGCGTCTCGGCGGCCACGACCGATGCCGTTGCGGCGATGACTTCGTTCAGCTTCGACTGCCCTGCGTCGATCGTCACTTGCACGGCTGCTAGTCTGGCAGCCAATGCCGTCTTCGCTGTACTGCCCGGCAGATTAGCCACTAAGCCTGATGCAGTG
>NZ_CBVJ010000124.1 GCF_000513275.1 Paenibacillus gorillae
CTTCTTCGTTTGCGCCGCATCAATCGCGCTTTGCGTGTCGGTTCCGTTGCCAGCAAGCCCGTTCGCTGCCGTCTCGGCGGTCACGACCGATGCTGTCACCGCAGCTACGAGATCCACCGCATCCTGAACATCGTCGATCTTCGTTTGGATCGCGGCCAATCTAGCTTGCAACGCCGTCGTCGCCGTACTGTTCGACAATGCCGCCACCAAGCCCGATGCGGTGTTATGCTTCACTTGTGCCGCATCGACGGCACCTTGCGTATCACTGCCGTCGCCCAGCAAGCCGTTCGCTGCCGTCTCGGCCGCGACCACCGATGCCGTCGCCGCGATGACCGCATCCAGACTACTCTGCGCATCATTGATCTTTGCTTGCACCGCTGACAATCTCGCGGCCAATGCCGTCTTCGCCGTGCTGCCCGGCAACGCTGTTACCAACAGAGCTGCCGCATCGTTTTTCGCCTGCACCGTATCAATGGTGTCCTGTGCGTCCGTGCCATTGCCGATCAGATTCGCAGATTCCCGTTCGGCAATAACAACCGATGCCGTCGCTGCGATAACGGCATTCAGGCCGGTCTTCGCATCATTGATCTTCGCTTGCACGGCGGCAATTCTAGCAGCTAATGCTGTCTTTGCCGTGCTGCTTGGCAATGCCGTTACCAAGTCCGATGCCGCACTCTGCTTCGTCTGCACCGTATCGATCGCGCCTTGCGCGTCGGTTCCATCGCCGGCAAGTCCATTAGCCGCCGTCTCAGCGGTTACTACCGAAGCCGTTGCTTCAATTACATCTTCCAAATTCGACTGCGCACCGTAGATTGCTGCTTGCACAGTCGCCAATCTAGCAGCCAATGTCGTCTTCGCCGTACTGTCTGGCAATGCATCTACCAAGTCCGATGCCGTACTCTGCTTCGTTTGCACCGTATTGATCACGCTCTGCACGTCGGTTCCATCACCCGCTAATCCGCCAGCAGCCGCCTCGGCTGCTGCTACCGACGTGGTTGCCGCAATAACGGCATCCAGAACATCCTGGGCACTGTCGATTGCCGATTGCACCGCCTGCAGCCTATCTGCGAGCGCCGTTTTCGCCGTACTATCCAGCAATGCTGTCACCAAGCTTGATGCCGTACCCTGCTTCGTCTGCGCCGCATCAATCGCGCTTTGCGTATCGGTTCCGTTACCCGCCAGCCCGTTTGCCGCAGCCTCTGCCGCGCCCACCGATGCCGCTGCCGCAGCTACCGTATTCACGACGTCCTGCGCATCGTCGATGACGTCTTGCACCGCTGCTATTCTAGCGGCCAATGCCGTCTTCGCCGTGCTGCTTGGCAATGCCGTCACCAAGCCCGATGCCGTACTCTGCTTCAATTGCGCTGCATCAACAGCGACTTGCGTATCGCTTCCGTCTCCCAGCAAACTGTTAGCCACCGTCTCGGCAGCCGCTACCGAAGCCGTTGCCGCAGCAACGGCATTCAATTTGGACTGCGCATCGTTAATTGTCGCTTGCACCGCTGCTATTCTAGCGGCTAATGCCGTCTTCGCTGTGCTGCTTGGCAAATCCGTCACTAAGCCTGATGCCGTAGCGTGATCCGATTGAGCCGCATCGATGGCCTCTTGCGCGTCGGTTCCGTCACCTGCTAGTTCACCGGCTGTCGTCTCGGCAGCCGTTACCGAAGCCGCCGCCGCGATAACAGCATCCCCGACATTCTGGGCACTATCAATGGCCGATTGCACCGCTGCCAATCTCGCTTCCAGCGCCGTCTTCGCCGTGCTGTCCTGCAAGGCGGAGACCAATCCAGTTGCCGTATCCTGTTTCGTCTGCACCGCATCGATCGCGGTTTGCGTATCCGTTCCGTCACCAGTCAGTTCATCTGCCGCAGTCTCAGCGGCGACAACTGATTCAGCTGCCGTAAGTACCGCATCCACAGCTTCCTGCGCGTCGTCGATGACGTCTTGTAACGCGGCCAGTCTCGACTCCAACGCCGTCTTCGCTGCGCTGCCAGGCAAAGCCGACACCAAACCCGATGCCGCACTCTGCTTCGCTTGCGCCGCATCGGCAGCACCTTGCGAATCGCTTCCGTCTCCCAGCAAACCGTTAGCTGCCGTCTCGGCAGCCGCTACCGCAGCCGTTGCCGCAGTAACGGCAATCAGATCAGACTGCGCATCGTTGATGCTAGCTTGTACGGCCGTCAATCTTGCCGCCAATTCCGTCTTCGCCATGCTGCTTGGCAACGCCGTCACCAAGACCGATGCCGCAGCTTGCTTCGATTGAGCCGCATCGATGGCCTCTTGCGCGTCGGTTCCGTCACCTGCTAGTCTGCCGGCTGCCGTCTCTGCCGCCGTAACCGAAACGGTCGCCGCGATAACGGCATCCAGATCAGATTGCGCGTCGTCGATTTTAGCTTGTACGGCCGCCAGTCTGGCTGCCAATGCTGTCTTCGCCGAGCTGCTTGGCAACGCCGTCACCAAAACCGATGCCGCAGCTTGCTTCGCTTGAGCTGCATCAATGGCTGGTTGCGCGTCGGTTCCGTCGCCTGCCAGTCCATTTGCAGAGGCCTCCGCCGACACAACGGCAGTCGTTGCCGCAACTTCTTCCGCAGATGGCGGCGTCGTGACTGGCCCAGTCGGACCGGTTGGCCCGGCAGGGCCTGACGCCTGTGCAGAGCCGATCTGTTCCCCTCCTACGGTCGCCGCGATACCTTCTTTGATTTTCAAAGCTGCCGGCTTATTTTCCAATGATGTTCCATCCGCATTAATTGCCGCATTCTCGATTTTGCCTTGCCCCACGACTTTCGTGAGCGCATCCAGCACCAAATCAACGATGCTTGCGTCCTTGCCAAGCGCCAAATTCGTATTGGAAGCCGATGGCGCCACATTCAATTGTTTGACCGAACCTTCCGGAATTGAAATGCGAATGCTTTGCGATAAAATATCGACTGTTTCGAATGCTCCTGTCAGAACGATTTCACTGCCAGCAGGCAGCAATTTCGAGAGTGTAACCGTCTTAATACCGCTGCCCTTGGCACCTTTATATTCCACCTTCGCGGCGGATCGCAGCTCAATCTCCCGTATCGTCGTCGCACCATCCTCTACAACGATGCGAATGCTGCCGTTCTTCTTGTCTACAACTACGTTCGCCAATACCGAATTCTCAAAATGGACGCTATTCGCACCTCCGCCTTCTACGCTCGTCGTGCCGGCCACGGTTACACCTTGAAGGAAAACATCCCCTTCGCCGATCCCAGCGCCCAGCAGCAAATCCCCCTTGATTGTGAGATTTCGCAGCGTAACTCCCGCGACCTTAATGACCACATTCCCGTCGATCGCTTGTATCCCCTCAGCCGGACCATAAGTCCCGGGCTTATCATAAGCCGTAACGAGAACGTCATTCCCTTTCAGCTTGAGCGCTTTGTCCAAAATGACGATCACTTCCGCGCGGGTCGCGGGCTTCAGCGGCTGGAACGTCCCGTCGGGAAACCCGCCCATCACCTTCGCGTCAATGACCGCACCAATCGCGCCTTTGCTCCATTCCGGGCTGTTCTTCGTATCCTTGAAGTTAAGATAAGAGTCCGAAGCCGCAAGCTTTAACAACTTCGCCGTAATGACCGCCAGCTCTTGACGGGTAACTACCGCTTTCGGCTTAAAGGTTCCGTCTTGGTATCCAGACAGATAACCTGCCGCCGCCGCTGCTGCGACGTCTTGATAAAACCAGTCGCTCTTGCGGACATCCGTGAATTTGGACGTCGAACCGCCCTTAATTTCGAAGGCGCGATTAATGAGAGCGACGATCTCTGCCCGGGTAATTGTCTTATTCGGCTTAAAGCTGCCATCCTCATATCCGTTGACCAGCCCTCTCTCAATCCACGAAAGGATCGTCTCCTTCGCCCAGCTATTTGCGATGTCCGAAGGAACCTTCGCAAGAGCCAATCCCGATGACTGGAATAAACATAAGCCCGCCAATACAACAACGATGAACCGCTTTACGGATTTTTTCAACATAGCACTTCCTTCTATTCAAGATTTTTCACTTACCTGCCGGATACGTCATTGCCAGAAATGATCGTCTCATTGGGTTCAAACCGCCGTTACTGAAAATCATTCGATTAAAATTTTAAATCCCTGCGGTTAAATAGCGGTAAAATGACAAACAAAGCGCAGCTTTTTTTCAACAAAAAAATACAAAAAGTGTAATGGCGGCATCGTTCAAACCTAATTTTTCGAGGGCTACGCTGTGAAAATAACAAAAAGACCTGCCCAAGTACGGGACCGGTCTAACGAAAATTATATTTTACCCGGGTAATATTGATTATTTAGTTTTATCCGGGTATAATTAGCGAGGTAATCAGAGAGGAGGTCAGCATTTGGGTAATACCCTATACTGTACGGCATTTTTGGGTGTAGAAGTCGTCGCCAATGGTTCTTTACAGCACGTTGTTACTACAGTGAAGGATGCTCTGAATGATAGAGACCTCACGCAACTGCTTATATTTGATGATTCCACGGGAAAGCCAATAGATGTTGATTTCCGCGGGAAGACAGATGATGTACTCCAACGATTAGAAGCTCAGTTCGGCGACTCATCCGGTTTGGAAGTGAGTCAGCAGCCTGCGCGGAGGGTCGGCCGACCCAAGCTGGGCGTTGTCTCCGGTGAGGTAACGTTATTGCCTCGGCACTGGGAATGGCTCAAGAGTCAACCTGGAGGGGCATCGGTAACATTACGAAAACTCATTGACGAAGCTCGTCATGCTGGAGAGCAGCAGAGCACAATTCGTGCGTCTCAAGAAACAACCTATAATTTTATGACAGCTATGGCCGGGGACTTCCACCAATATGAAGAAGCTCTGCGGGCTCTGTATGCGGCTGATATGGATCGTTTTTATCACTTCATCGACGACTGGGCACCTGATATCAGAAACCATGTCAAACGATTAGCTGCCCATGCATTTCCCAAAGAGAACTTATGAATGAAAGCATATGAGGGTATAAAGAATTAACAAGGAATTGCGATAGATAACAGAACTTCTGATATTGAATGAATTAAAGGAGAACATACTGATGAACATTTTGAAAGTTAACGGGGTTGAATTGGCCTATGACAGTTTTGGCAACGAAAATGATGAGGCTATCATCCTTATCGCCGGTCTTGGCACCCAGATGATCCGGTGGACGGCTCCGTTTTGTGAGCTATTAGCAGCGCGGGGCTTTCGCGTCATTCGCTTTGACAACCGGGACGTAGGCTGCTCAACGCATTTCAGCCATTATCCGACGCTGGATTTTGAAGCACTGGCAGCTGCTCTCATGTCAGGAAAGCGACCCGACATTCCTTACACACTCAATGACATGGCAAAAGACGCTATCGGGCTGCTTGACGCCCTTTCCATTGACCGGGCACACTTCGTTGGCAGGTCGATGGGCGGAATGATTGCCCAGGTTGCAGCCAGCAGGTACCCTGAACGGGTATTATCACTTACCTCCATCATGTCTAGCTCCGGTAATCCCGCCCTTCCGCAGGCTTCACAGGAAGTCATGGGCATGATGACTTCACCGGCGCCGAATCCCTTTGAGGATGAAGCAGGATATTTGGCGCACAGCATCGCTTTTGCCAAACGCATCGCCGGTACGGGCTATCCCTTTGAAGAGGATGCTTATCGCGCGCTCATTCTTGAGGAAGTCCGGCGAGCATATGATCCAGGCAGTGTCGGACGGCAAATTGCTGCGATCGCTGTCTCCGGTGACCGTCGTCCGCGGCTGGCGACCATTAAAGTACCCGCACTTGTCATTCATGGGATGGACGATCCCCTATTTGTTCCGGCGTGTGGTGAGGATACAGCATCTGCCATCCCGGGTTCCGAGCTCATGTTGATTGACGGTATGGGACATGACCTGCCGCACCAATTGTACGAAGTAACCGCTGATGGTATAGAGCGAACGGCTCGCCGCAAGTGACACGCGGTGCCCGATGGGATGAGCTGGACCGATACGATCAGATAAGCGCCAGTCTCATGATAGCATCATGAGCCGGCGCTTTTTTTATAGGAATTTTTCCAGACAGAAGAGTCATATTAAATTAAATGAAGGCAGACCTGCCCAAGCATCGGACAGGTCTGCCTTCTATTTATTTGATAGCCGCTCCGTATTGATTATAAATCCGGTACAAGAACACGGCAGCTTCTGCCCGTGTAGTCAGTCCTCTCGGATTAAGCATATTTCCGGAACCGTTGACCAGACCCGCCTCCGCCAAAACTGCCAGACTCAGCTCCGCATATGAAGCGACGGCCTTCCGATCGCTATAGACGTCCAGCCCGGCAGAAGACTGTACAGGTTGCAGTCCCTTGAGCTTCTCTAAGGCACGAGCGGTCAATACCATCATATCCTGCCGGGAAATGTTCTCCTTCGGATGGAATTCATTGTTGCCGCTTCCCGTTGCCAGCCCCAACTGCTTCGCAATACCCAATGCTTCATAGTAATAGGCATTCGAATCTGCATCCGAGAAATTGCCTTCAAACTCTGATGTCAGTCCCAATGTTTTCACAAGCAGGACAAGGAAATCTGCTCGCGTGATACGAGCTTCCGGTGAGAAGGCTCCTGCCGATGTGCCGTTAATGATCCCCTTGGAGGCCATGACCTCTATTGGATGCTTAGCCCATTTTACGCTGTCCAAATCCCCGAAAGTTTTATGCACATAAGCCACAGCATAGGAGCTAAAGTGCGTCGTCACAAAGGTGACCGTTCCGCTCTTCGCATCATATTGGCCGCTAGGGATGGAGATGACATTGCCGTCAATATACCACACGACGATATGCTCAGGATCGTTCAACTCCTCGGCAGTCGGCTTATATGGAATCGAGACTTTCACCGGTGCAGCCGGGTTGTTCCAGTTGATTTTTGTTCCATCGAGCTTCAGTGTCAGCTCCAGCAATGGCCGATCGCCTATGGCCGCTGCCGCTGAAGCGGATAATCCGCTTTTATCACCCGTACGTACCGTAATGGCTGCAACTTTCCCCTCGGTACCCGCTACGCCTTGCAGCATGTTGGATGGAATGGCAATGCTGCCTGCATGAGTGGCAAAGATCAGTTCACCCTCCAACTGCTTACTAGAAAGAGATTGCGGAGCAACTTCAATGGTATAGATACTTACGCCGGGAATATCCGGCACTGTCAATACGGTCTTCTTGTTACCTGTAAAAATGCTGTCTGCCAGCGCTCCAATCGCTACCGTTGCGTGACCTGCCGCTTGATCCACCTTTATAGGCAGCGTCGTTCCTACATCACCTGACACCGTAACCTTGTAGTCGATGGTTGGGCTGCCGCCCCCCGCTCCCGTTCCGCTTCCGCCATTCCCGCCATTACCGTTCCCGCCACTTCCATTGCCGTTGCCGTTGTTTGGCTGAGACACGGTTAGCGTAACCGTATAACGATCTGTGGAATCCATAAATCCGTCATTAGCGGTGAAGACCAGTGTTACGATTCCAACTGTAGTTGACGTGTAAGAGTAGCTTTCTGCCGCCGCTGCCGCTGAACCGCCGTTTACCGTTACTTTATAAGTGAGTGCGTCATTATCTGCATCTTCAAAGATGTCCCGAAGGTCAAGCGAATAAGCCGCATTTACGTTCAAAGCCGCTTCTGCTGTTGCGGCCACATCTGCCCGGCGGACCGGCGCGGAATTCGCAGTCACAGTCACCGCAACCGTATAAGTATCCGCTGAATCAGTGACCCCGTCATTGGCGCTAAAGACTAGGGTTTCGCTTCCGGCCGCTGTTGGCATATACGTATAATTCTCATTTGCGGGTACCGCCGTTGCACCATTAATAGACACCTTGTAAGTCAATTCATCGCTGTCTGCATCCTCGAAAATAGCAGCCAAATCGACCGTATACGGTGTGTTTACCGTTACAACGGCCGCTGCTGTTGCATCTACGCCTGTCCGGCGGACCGGAGCCGTATTGACCGTCAGTTCCACCGTGTAAGTATCGGAAGAAACGCTCGTTCCATCATTAGCTGCAAAAACTAAGGTTACGATCCCAGCCGTTGTTGGCGTATACGTATAATTCGCGGTTGCAGCTACTGCTGTCGCACCATTAATGGATACCTCATAGGTTAATCCATCGCCATCGACATCTTCAAAAATCGCAGAAAGATCAAGCGTATAAGGTGTATTCACCATCACAACCGCTTCCGTCGTTGCCCCTATGTTCGATTCCCGAGCGGGTGCCTGGTTGACTGTAATCTGAATAGTATACGTATCATCCGACTCTTCTTCACCATCATCCGCTGTAAAGACTAATGTTACAGCACCTGCAGCCGTCGGCGTATAGGTATATGCTCGATTTGCCGTTATCGCTGCAGCACCGTTAACCGATACGTTGTAGCTTAATGGATCGCCATCGACATCTTCAAAAATTGTCGACAAATCCAGCGAATATGCGGTATGAATTGTAACTTTGGCGCTCGCCGTTGCATCAACCGCGGCTTTGCGGTTTGGCTTAATGTTTGGCGCTTCAATGACAATTAATACAAAGCTCTTAGTCCGTGTCTCGCCTCCGGACCGGCTTATCGTCGCTGTCAGAGTAACTTCATAATCGTCATCCGATGCCCTTGTCACCTTACCAGTCGCGGGATTAATCAAGCTGCTCTGCGACACAATCCATGTAATGGCCGAGCCTGCTGCCGTTCCGGTTGCCGGCAATTGAAGGTTCTCCGTGACATGGTTTGCCGCACTGTTCGTACCTTTAATGGAGTCCCAAGTTAAGCTCTCGTAATCATAATAAGTCGATTCCTTCGCGGAGTAGGGCTGCCATTGAAGTGAAGGATACGCGTATCCTTCGGCAATCCTCCATACATTACTGAAATCCCAAGAGGTGAAGGTCGATTGCTGCATCAAAGCATTAGCATCTTTAGGAGTGCCCCCTTGTGACACGACTCCTCCCGTACTATAAAAATAGCTGTCTGAGACACTGCCGACAGGCTTATACCCGATTAGACCGCCGTTGGCGTCTGTCCCGCCGCTTGCACTCCCCGTGCTATAGCTGTTCGTTACATCCCCGCCTTGACTGATGCCGACGAGGCCGCCAGTGAAGACAGCTCCGTTACCCAGCACATTGCCTGTGCTATAACTGTCGCTAATCAACCCGTCAAATTTGTAGCCCGCTAGACCGCCAGCAATTCCTCCTGCTCCGATATCCACATCGCTTGTACTAAAGCTTCTGCTGATATTGCCAGTATTCCTGCCCGTCAAACCTCCTACAACGCCGCTGCTGGTCCCGACTACCTTCCCCGTGCTGTAACTTTCTGTGATAACTCCGCCTGTTGGATTGGAGGCACTCAGACCACCACCGGTAAAAGCATCCCCTCCCGTTACTGTAGTGCTGCTCCCGCTGCCCGATATCGTTCCTGTATTCGTACCCGCGAGACCACCAGCATAAGAACGATAATAATATGTTTCCAACGAGCCGCTCGTATGGCTGTTCTTTATAGATCCAACATTCGTCCCTGCTAAACCGCCGGCAATCACATCATTACCGCTCCCAGTAATCACTGCTTGACTCGAACTGCCCTCGATGAGCCCTTCATTCATACCAACCAATCCGCCCGCATAGTTAGCCGATGCCGCCTGAATCGAACCTTTGCTGGAACTATTCGTCACCTTTGCATTCGCATTCACAACTCCGGCTAAACCGCCAACAAATGCATTCATACCTGTTGAAGTCGTATTGAAATCAATCAAGCTGACATTTTTCAATTCTGCTCCTCCTGCTAGAGCGGAAAACAAACCAAGGAACTGATTCCCCGAGTTGATTGTCATGTTGTAGATGCCAAATCCGTTTCCGTCATAGCTGCCGCTAAAGCTCGCAAGCGGCGTCCAGTTGCCCGACAGCTCAATGTTTCCCGTCTGCTGGAAATACGCGCCCGGGCCCGGTATGGTCACATTGCGCAGTTCCCTTTCACTTGATACTTTATAAGGGTTGGAAATTGTACCATCCCCGCCTGAGAAGTTCGTCAAATCTTCTTCTGCATGTGCCGTTGACGGCATTCCAGCTCCAAACATGATGCCTGCGATCATACTAAATACGATGAGCATCGCTGTCGCTTTATTTAACCTTCTTTTATTCATTCCACAGCCTCCTGTTTATTCGCTTGTCAAAACCGATTATAACGAGAGGTGATAAAAGAATAATAAAAGATTTTAGCGGAAAACCACGAAAATCCGCACAGCATCAAGGCTTCACGGTTTCGAATGTAAGAGCTATTTGTTTCGATTACATAAAGCCGCACATAAAAAAACCCCTCCCCAACAACACAATAGGCTGCTGGAAAGGGATAATTGATTGATTCTAGCTCATTAATTGGAAAATATATCTGCTTAAATCAGGTCAGATTGCTGTAAGAGCCTTTGTACAATGGTTGCAACCTCAGCCCGGGTAATAAAGGCCTTCGGCGCAAGCTGGGCTGCACTCCGTCCAGTTACAAGACCCGCCTGAACGCTGTCTGCAACACCGCTGTGTGCCCAAGCAGATACTTTTGATGCATCTCCAAACGGACGAAGGGTTGCATCCACCGATTGTTCGGACAGCTTGGCCTTCAGTCCGGTAATCGCCATTGCTCTGGAGAGAATCATCATGGCTTCTTCTCGAGTGATTTTGTCGTTCGGCCGGAATGTGCCGTCCTCGAATCCTTTAATCAGCTGATGCTGATAAGCCGTGTTGATTGCGCTGTTGAACCAGTCTGATGTCTTCACATCAGAGAAGACTGTTGCACTATTATCCAGCTTCAATCCCAATCCGCGTACAAGAATCGCTGCAAACTCAGCTCGGGTGATGTCGCGGTCAGGGCTGAACAGACCGTTGCCTGTACCGCCAATAACCATACGCGATCCCATGTCGTTTACCGCAGCTTTCGCCCAGTGGTTCGCGACATCCGCGAATTCAATCGGATGCCAGACCACAGAGTACGTGCTATTGGTTAAGCTGTTAATCTGAGCATAATACTTGCCTTCGATTAGAACGATCTTAGTCGGTACGTGGCGTACCGTCCCATCCGGCTCCACTACGACGCCTGTCGTAATCTTTTTCGGATCCACTCCGGCCGGAATAGCGATCGTTCTTTCCATATAAGCATTGAACTTGGATACTTCAATACTTGCATTTCCGTAAGTAGCTCTGATCGTAAAATCGACCGGCGGAACCACAAGCGTGAATGTGCCATTCGCTGCCGCGTTCTCAACAACCTTCAACGTATCAGCCGTAGGAGCGGCGATTTCGATCTGCACTTTGATGTCTTGAAGGGCAACCGACTTGCCCAGTTTATCCGCTAAAGCTCCGATTTGGATCTGTGCAGCAGGAATCGTATACGTCGCATTGTCTGTCTTGATCACTACAACAGCTTGCTGGTTTTCCATGCCCTTAACCATCTGTCCGTTAAGTTCACCAATCACAACGTCCGACTTCGTATTAACCGGAATCGCAACTACGGCCCCTTTACCTTCCGCCGCTAGTTTCTCCTCCAGTTTCTTCTGATCGACGGAAATGGTCAGGACGTTCTGGCCATCTCGTTTGCTTGTTGTGGCAGTTCCCGCATTTTCTACTTTTCCGTTAATAAGAACATCTACACTATTGGCAGGTTTCTCTGGTGGCGTAGAGTTACCAGGCGAAGGAGTACCGTTCCCCCCGCTTGATACTGGCACTACAGCATTGGATTGTGCAGAGGATGTGCTTGATCCGGCTGCATTAATCGCTTTTAGTGTAAAGGTATAACTCGTTCCGTTGCTTAGACCCGTAATAACAATCGGGCTCGACGTTCCAGATACGACGATATTTCCTGGAGACACCGTCACCTCATATCGTGTAATCGGACTTCCGCCGTTATCTGTTGGAGGCGTAAACGTAATGATCACTTGTCCATCCCCCGCAACCGCCGTCACATCCGTTGGTGCTGCCGATACGGTTGCCGGTGTGGCACTTGCCTCATTGGACATCGCACCTAAGCCGCCTGCATTGCCGGCTTTCACTACAAAGTAATAGGTCGTACCGTTCAACAGGTTCTGCACATTGTAGGTAGAAGAAGTAACCGTTGCTGCTTCAACCTCTGAATATTGGCCAGAAACCGTCGTCATATAAATGTTGTAATACGCCGCTCCCTCAACCGTACTCCAATTGAGAGTAACTTGACGATCACCTCCGGCAGCTGTCAGGCTTTGCGGATTAACAGGGGTATTCGGCAAGCTGACTGCTTGAGTAACGGTAAACGTTACAGGCGTCATGTGATCCGCCGATACCGTGACTGTTGCCGTGTACGTACCTACTGGCAACCCGTCCTTCACTCCAACCGTAAAGCTTGTTGATTCGCCGCTGTCCAAAGTAGAATCCGGCTGTGTAATGACAAAATCATTAGCATTTACACCGTCTATCGCTACCGACAGGTTTGTCAAATCTCCTGAGCCCGTATTCAAGACAGGAATCGTTCTGACTTCTTGACTGCCAGCTGTGTATTCCTCGATAAGTGCTGTTAACGTTTGATTCGTGAGAGCAGCAATTGTGTAAGTCGGCGCGGCCGTCACCGTGATCGTCGCCGTTCCTTTTTTGCTGCTGTTCACTGTCGATGTTGCTGTAATTGTATAGTCACCCGGCTCTGCATCCGCTACTGCCGTCACCTTACCGGTATTATCCACCGTCACTTCAGCGTCGCTGCTCGTCCACGTCACCGTCGTTGCTGCTCCGCCAACCGCAACTACCGTTGCTGTAAGCTGCCTGCTTCCTCCTTGCACTACACTTGAACTGTTAGGGCTCACACTCACACTGTGAATGGCAGGTGCGGCCGTCACTGTGATCGTTGCCGTTCCTTTTTTACTGCTGTTCACTGTTGACGTTGCCGTGATTGTGTAATCACCTGGCTCTGCATCCGCTGCTGCTGTTACATTTCCTGTAGCGTCTACCGCTAATTTTCCACTGGTGTCATTGCTCGTCCACGTCACCGTCGTCGCTGCTCCGCCAACCGCAACTACTGTTGCCGTGAGCTGCTTGCTTTCTCCTTGCATTATGCTTGCACTGTTCGGACTGACGTCCACACTAGTGATGGCAGGCGCTGCTGTCACCGTAATTGTGGCCGTTCCTTTTTTACTGCTGTTCACTGTTGATGTTGCCGTGATCGTGTAATCACCTGGCTCTGCATCCGCTGCTGCCGTCACGTTTCCTGTGCTGTCCACCGCCACACTGGCGCTGTCGCTGCTCGTCCACGTCACCGTCGTCGCTGCTCCGCCAACCGCAACTACTGTTTCCGTAAGCTGCTTGCTTCCTCCTTGAACCACGCTTGCGCTATTCGGACTAACGTCCACACTGGTGATTGCAGGAGCTGCTGTCACCGTGATTGTGGCCGTTCCTTTTTTACTGCTGTTCACTGTCGATGTTGCC
>NZ_CBVJ010000125.1 GCF_000513275.1 Paenibacillus gorillae
CCACACTGGTGATTGCAGGAGCTGCTGTCACCGTGATTGTGGCCGTTCCTTTTTTACTGCTGTTCACTGTCGATGTTGCCGTGATCGTATAATCGCCTAGATCGGCATCAGCCGCTACCGTTACATTGCCGGTATTGTCTACCGACACTTTAGCGTCGCTGCTTGTCCACGTCACTGTTGTCGCTGCACCGCCAACCGCCTCCACCGTTGCCGTAAGCTGCTTGCTTCCTCCCTGAACCACACTCGCGCTGTTCGGACTAACGTCCACGCTGTTGATTGCAGGAGCTGCTGTCACCGTGATCGTTGCCGTTCCTTTTTTGCTGCTGTTCACTGTCGATGTTGCCGTGATCGTATAATCGCCTAGATCGGCATCAGCTGCTACCGTTACATTACCGGTATTATCCACCGACACTTTAGCATCACTGCTCGTCCACGTCACTGTCGTCGCTGCACCGCCAACCGCGACTACTGTTGCCGTGAGCTGCTTGCTTCCTCCCTGAACCACACTTGCGCTGTTCGGACTGACGTCCACACTGGTGATTGCAGGAGCTGCAGTCACCGTAATCGTTGCCGTCCCTTTTTTGCTGATATCCTCTGTTGACGTTGCCGTGATCGTGTAATCGCCTAGTTCAGCATCTGCTGCTGCCGTTACATTACCGGTATTGTCCACCGACACTTTAGCATCACTGCTCGTCCACGTTACGGTTGTCGCTGCACCGCCTACCGCATCTACCGCCGCTGTGAGCTGCTTGCTTCCTCCCTGCACCACGCTTGCACTGCTTGGACTAACATCCACGCTGTTGATTGCAGGGGGTACAGCCGCCCACTCCGCATACAGCGTCACGTTCGCCGTTCCCATCGCAAGGTAAGAACCTGGGGCGTATCTCGTTCCGGTTCCGTCTGCCTCCGTATTCCAACCCTCAAATGTAAAATTTGTCTTGACCAGATTTCCCGTATTATCAACGACGGTCACCGGATCTCCTTGCTCATATGCAACATTGTCGACCGGCACGGCCCCTGATGTTGCTCCGTTAGCATTATAAGTTGCAGTATAAGTCGTAAACGGTAATGGGGTAGTTTGCAGTATTGTCCCAGCTAAACCTACCGTCACATATGAACCTCTTCCATAGGTGATGCCGAATAGACTTTTCCCGGTTCCGGTCGTACGGCTCACCCAGTTTAATCCATCACTAGAGGTAAACATAAGCCCAAGATTACCCGACGCAACATACACGCCATTTCCGTAAACGACGCCTCTGAGACTATTCGAATTGCCGCTATTTCGGCTCGTCCAGTTCACTGCATCAGTGGAGATCATAATTACCCCGCTGGTGCCCACTGCAACAAACTTGCCATTTCCGTAGGTGACACTATATAACGTACTTGTAGTACCGCTCGTTCCCCTTACCCAGTTGGCACCGTCTACGGAGGTCATAATTACTCCAGGGCCCCCTACAGCCATATACATACCATTGCCATAGGTGACGCCAAGCAGAGTATTCGTAATGCCGCTCAATTGGCTCGTCCAGTTCGATGCGTCTCTGGAGGTCACAATCACTCCCATGTTACCCACCGCCACAAACTGGCCATTTTCGTAAGTAACGCTGGTTAACGTATTTGTCGTGCCGCTTGCTTGGCTCGTCCAGTTTGCTCCGTTACTTGATGTTAAGATGATTCCATTAGCACCAACGACCACATACCTGCCGCTTCCGTAGGCGGCTCCATTTAGCGTATTCACAGTGCCGCTTGTTTGACTTGTCCAAGCCGTTCCGTTGCTGGAGGTCATAATCGTTCCTGTGTTACCTACTGCTACATGCAATCTGTTTCCGTAAGTGACGCCATTTAGAACATTCGTCATTGGATTTGTTACGATTGTCCAAGCCGTTCCATTTGCAGTAGCCAGAATTTTCCCGCTCTCACTTAACGCCAAAAACGTGTTATTTACGAAACGAATACCATTTATGCTGCTAAAACCGCTATCTTGAGAAACCCAGTTCATTCCATTGTTAGAGGTTAAAACTTTTCCGCTAAAGATATCTGTTGCCACGAATGTACTGTTTCCATAGGCAATGTCATATAAACCGTTCGTAACACCACTCGTCCTTTTCGTCCATGTGCCTCCATTAGGTGTAGATGTCAGAATCGTCCCAGATCCACCCGCCACTACAAACATGCTACTACCAAAAGTGATGCTATGTAGATTATCCGTGGTACCACTCGTTCTTTTCGTCCAGGTCGTTACATTGGTGGCGGTCATAATAAACCCTGCATTCCCTGTCACCACATACGTGCTGCTGCCTCCATAAGTAACACTATTTAAACTTTCTGTAGTATTACTAGTTTGCTTCGTCCAGTTCACCCCGTCGCTGGAGGTGAGAACCGTTCCACCTGTACCTACTACCACGAACAAGTTATTCCCAAAGGTAATACTGCTTAGAGCCGCTGAAGAGGTACTCACTCGGCTTGTCCAGCTCACACCGTCGCTGGAGGAAATAATCGTCCCGCTGCCCCCTACTGCCACAAACGTATTATTTCCGAAAGCGACACCAGTAAGATCCATGACAGCGCCACTCGCTCGGCCAGTCCAGTCCGACCCGTTACCAGAGGTTGCTACTGCTCCATTTCCCCCCACTGCCACATACGTTGCTTTTCCGTAGGCGACATCATGTAAATAGTCACCCGTAGGTATCGGATTCCGGATATTCCACTCGTCAAGAGGGGCTGCAGAAGCATACTGAGGAATATTGACTGCAATTAAAAGTAAAACCATAGCTATAGATATCCAACGTTTGAACATGATCTGCTCTCACTCACTTTCATGCTGATGTACATTACTGTGAGATTATAACGGGTACGATGTTGCAAAATTGTTGCAAAACAAAAGGAACCCGCTTCAGATGGCAGGTTCCTTCTTACAATAAAGATCAATCTATTAGGCTGTGAAGCAACTCAGCGAGTGTATCACTAGGAGAAGCTCCCAGCTCCGTATGGATCAGTTCAGCATATGCTTCATAGTAAGCAGCGGCACGCTGGGAACCGCCTATTCGATAGTGCAGTTTCATCGCCGCTTCCCGCAGCGATTCGTCATAAGGTTCATGATCGGCCAACAGGTCGGCGAGACGCAACGTCTTGAACGGCTCCGCCTCTATACGCTCGTAATACAGGAGAAGCTTTTTCCCCAAATGCAGAAAATACTGCCGGTACTGCTTGCGGTAAGGCTCGCACCAGGCGCTATCGAACTCTGGCAGGAACGGCTGGCTGCAGCGCTGTATGAGTTGCTCAACACGGGACAGATTGTCGCTGTCAGGCTCTACACCTTCCAATACGTAGCTCTCCAATTCCATCGCGTCCACAGCCGGCGCACCATTAGACAACACCAGCCTATATCCATTCTTGACAGAAGTCAGCGTAATCTCCAAACCGCAATCCCGGAACGTCTTGTTGACTCTGCTAACCGTGCTCCTAAGGTTAATGCCTGCTTTATCCGAATTCTGCGACGGCCAGAGAGCTTCGACCAGCTCCCACTTGCTGACCTCCTTCTCCAAAGGCTGCAGCAGCATGTAAGCGAGCAGTTCCGCGCACTTGGATGTTACCCAGCGAACGGGCTCCAGACCCTCATTCAATCGTAGTGCGAACTTGCCGAATAGCTCTGCAGTGACCGTCCGTTGCCCGTCACTGCTGGTGCCGACAGCGGCTTTGCGATGCTGCCGTCTTTGAGTGACACGTTCCAGCGAACGCATCAAATCCTCTTCCATTACCGGCTTCAACAAATAGTCGAGCGCATTTACCCGGAATGCATCAATCGCGTATTGATTGTAGGCCGTAATGAATACAACCTCCATGTCGAGCTTGTCTGCATACACCAGTTTTGCAATTTCCAGTCCGCTCAACTCCGGCATTTCAATATCCAGAAACAGTACATCGGGCTGCAGTGCCTTCGCCATGCCGAGTGCCTCGTGAGGATTAATACAGCATCCAAGCACCTTCACCCCGGCATTTACGAGCATTCTGTCGATTTGCTCTGCTACCAGTTGCTCGTCGTCTACTATTACTGCTTTCATCATCCTGCTGCTTCCGCCTCTCCATGGGGTCTGGTCTCTCCAGCGCGGAAAGGAATCAGGAAATCGACGGTTGTGCCCTTCTCCTGTAGGCTCTCGATCCGCAAGCCTTGTCCGAATTCATTCACCAATCGCTTATGGACGTTGATCAGGCCGATGCTCCCCTCCAGTCGTTCCGGATTGAAAATCCGCTCCAGTTGCTCGGCCTTCATGCCGACCCCATCGTCCTGAACGGCGATCCGCAAGCCTTGCGGCTCCAGCGTCGCCCGAATGACCACCGTACCTCCCGACAGCCGCTTCATGATGCCGTGGCGTATCGCATTTTCGACTAGAGGCTGCAAAATTAGCGCCGGAATCAACGGTTCCACCCCTGCCTCCACGTTCCATTCCACATTCAAGCGTGCCCCGAAACGGGCCTTCTCCAGCTCAATGTAGGAATTGGTGAGAGACAACTCCCGCTGCAGACTGACCTTCGCATGACGGGGGTCAAGGTCAAAGCTAAGCCGCAAATAGTTGCTGAACTCGCCAAGCAGCTTGCCTGCCCGTGCACCGTCGCTATAGCATAACGAGATAATACCGCTTAAGACGTTATAGATAAAATGCGGTTTAATCTGCGATTGCAGAAACAGCGTCTCCATCCGAATTGCTTGTCCGACTGCCTCCTTCAATTCCAGCAGCGTTTGCACCCGCGCCAGCAGCTCCTTGCCGCTGAACGGCTTCACCAGAAAATCATTGGCTCCCGCCTCAAAGCCCATCGCGATATCAGCCGGCGAATTGCGAACCGTCAGCAGCAAAACGGGCAGCTTGTAGAGCGGGTTATCCTCCCGAATACGCCTGCATACTTCATACCCGGACAGACCGGGCATCATCACGTCGAGCAGGACAAGGGACAGATCGCTGCGGTGCTGCTGAATTAAATTGAGCGCATCCGTCCCATTGTATGCCACAAGAACATGGTAGCGGCTGGACGGAAACAACTCTTGCAGCACCTTGATATTAGAGGCATCATCATCCACCAGCAAAATTTTTACCTTGCCAGATTGCTCCGCCAAATGAGACAGTGTCTCTTCCATTGCTGGTGAGCCTGCACTGTGTGATAACTGCGGTTCCGTGCTGACAGCAAATTCGGCACGGGCGGCTTCCAGCTGCCTCTGCGTCGCCGTCGCTTCCGGCAGCCGCAGCTCGAACTCGGAGCCCCTTCCCGGCTCCGACCATATCAGCTCCAGATCTCCGCCCATTTGCAGCGCAAGCGCCTTTGATATTTTCAGCCCCAGACCTGAAGATTGGAACGCCGAAACCGCCGGCCCTTCTTCCCCTTTATATAGATCAGCCTTGAAAAGCTCCTGTTGACGCTCCGCGCTCATTCCTGCACCGGTATCCACAAATGCAAGTCGAATCCAGCCATCTCGTGCTTCTGCTGCCACCGCCACGCTGCCCTGTTCCGTAAATTTCAATGCGTTGCCGACCAGATTCACTAGAATTTGCTTCAAGCGGTTCTCATCCGTGTATAGATAGTAGCTTCCCGGAGGCACATGATTGACCAGCCGCAGCTGATCGTCCCGGCGCAAAACCTTCAATGCTTCTAGTGTAGCCTGCACTGTGCCGCTAACGTCAAAGAGCCGATTATGAAACATTAAGCTGCCTTGCTGCAAGCTTTGAAAATCGATAATATCATTCACCAGCGTAGACAGGCGAGTCGCCTGGGCAATAATAAAATCCAGATTATCGCGATGACGCTGCGGTATTTCTTTTTCATTCTGATCGATGACCACCTGAGCCAGATTAATAATACCGTGCAGAGGAGTCTTGAACTCATGGGACGTATGGATGAGAAACTCATCTTTTTGACGATCATATGCAATTAGCTGCTCGGCCAATCGCTCGTTCCGCAAGTACGCATCGCGAACCCGGTCCGACATGAGGAAGGATTGCGACAGAACGAGAAGCAGAGGCGTTACGATCATATAATAAGGGTTATCGAGCGCCAACTGATAGCGTGTCTGAGCATACACCCAGCTAATGATAAGGAAAAACAAACCTAACAAAATATAATAAACCTGAACCCCGCCGTTCCGGTAACGGAAAATCCAGCGAATAATGAAAGCAAAAGCAGTGATTTGCAGAATGATCCCCAGCCAAAGAATGTCCACTAAATATTCGTTCGGAACCGCCAACAACAAGGCCAGGGATACCCAGGACACCCGGCTCAGCCATTTATATTCCCAGTTTTTTTGATGATCCAGGTATAGATAAACATAGAGAGCAAATGAAAGGATAGACACATAGGGCAGGAAAAAGAGCATCTTCTGCAAAAAATAGGAAAGACATTGCCGGGAACAAGGTTGCGATGACAATTTCATTGTCCATGCTGAAAAACAACCCTAATGACAAGCAGAACAAACTGAAAAAGGCGAGATAGGGTTCCTTCCTCCATTGCTTGAACATCCCTGCGAAATAAATCGCAAATACGAGCAAAGTGGTGATGACAATCATATCCGCGAGACGGGCATTATCACGCCTGGCCAATACATCTTCCGTCAAGCCGAATTCAGGCGCTTGTACCAAACCGCCTTCCATGTAGCGGTGGCTGGCTATCTGTATGATGATATCGATGGTACCGGAATCCGCTCGGATTGTATCAAAAACCGGAAGGTTGCTAGGCACGAACCGATCTGCCGACAGATCTGGTTTTCCATTGCCGCCAAGGTCTTTTCCATTGATGTAGATATGGCTGGACATGCGAATTTTTTTGCCCCGCAGGCTATATAGATCCGGATTGTTGGTCTCGATGCGCAAACGGTACGTACCCGCGCCATATCCGCTGCCGGAGACGTCCCCCCAGCCCCCAGGAACGCGAATAATTCGACGCTCTGCCTCCAGTGCCTTGCCGTTGGCATTGGCATCGAAATCTAGCGGAGTCAGCAGCTTATTCTCATAAAACTCCCACTCTCCCCGCAGCGGGACAATCCCCTGTTTCGCAAAATCCCACTGTCTGGCGTCCAGCACCCCGCCTCTCGCTTCCGGATACTGAAACGATGGATTCAGCCACTCATAAATGAATAATGAAGTAACGACGGTGAAGACAACAATCATACCTACTAGTACCGTTAATTGCTTGCTCATTGTGCCCATTTCCCGCTCCGTGTTCATATCCTCACCTAGTAATCATTTATAGTAAAATTATTCTATTAAAATGAATGTTCATCGTTCTTAGCGTAGCATAAGACTATTGCAACAGTATAAAGAGAAATTATAAATGATTCGACTTGTCTAGTATGCGCTCACTCGGCCCATATTCGCTGAACGGTTGGCTGATCTTGCAGGCAGCAAATATGAAAGACATCCGGGTTGGACAGGGACACGCACTATTTAGTGCTTCCGAGACAACACTGCTGGCACGGCTCATAGCCATGCTGCTGGACTCCCCGCCCTCATAGCATAAATTTAAGTCATCGTATGTCTTGCGAAGCATGTCACGCCATTCTTTATGATTTTTCCCTGATAATACTCTTTCGGCTAATCTTGTATCCTTATTAACCTCTACGCCCAATTTCTCAGCTAGTGGTGTGATGGTTCGGATAGCCCTTTCAAACGGACTAGAGATGATATAATCGATATTTTTATTAGCTAAAAAATGAGCGAGTTCTTCCGCTTGCTGAGCACCGGCAGCGGTCAACCGTGCGTCGGGTTCTTGCCCTTCTGCCTGGCAGTGTCTCACTAGGTAAATATTTTTCATCGGATATTCCTCCTCTATAAGCCGATGTTACTTTTCAGTCCTTTATAGCTTCCGGACTCTGGAAATCCCTTTTGAACAAGGGTCATGAATTTCTCAGAGAATCCACAGGCTGCTAGATTATGAATCGGAACCATTACCACATCATTTATAGGGTTGCTATCAAACTCATTGGATGGCAGTCGTATCGCCCCGCCTACTCTATGAAGCAAGAAAGTTATATGTACTAAAGAGGGCGAAGCATCAGGTTTATCGCAAAGATATAACAGCTTAGACACGGTAGTGATAAGTCCTGTTTCCTCTTCAATTTCTCTAATAATTGCATCTTCTAACGTCTCGCCTTGTGCAACTCTTCCTCCTGGCAAAGACCAATTGCGGTCAGACGTTACGTTCTGTTTAACTAATAATATTGTCTCATTCTCAACCAATACCCCTGTTACTCTAACCTGCAAAAGATTACTCATCATTTCTCACACCCCCATATTTTCAAAAGAATATAGTAGCATAGAATACCTATTTATGGTAAATAAAAATAACGTCAAAGGACTTGGGAAGACTCTTTCAAGACATTCTGTACATATCGCTCACAGGGCTGTCGCTCAGCCAACCTGCAACATGCTATCATAAAGAAAGATTGTTTGAACGGAAGGGATGGTTGCACGGTGACAGGAGATGAAGCGAACGACGCACAAGCATTGGGATTGGGCCAATTGCTGCTATTGGATCGGATGGCTGAGGGGGCTGCGGATAGCGACCCGCTGTATCCATTCGCGTTGGACGAGCTGCTTTGCCGCAGTGCCGGACAGGGCGGTCCGGCCATATGCCATATATGGCGCCATCCTCGCGCGTTCATTATGGGGCTGCGTGACAGCAGACTGCCTGCGGCCTATGAGGCGCAGCAATGGCTAGAGGCGCAGGGCTGGTCGACCGCGGTACGCCATTCGGGCGGAGCTGCGGTGCCGCTCGACCATGGCGTCGTCAATGTGTCGCTGATTTTGCCGAAGTCGGATACCTTGGACTTCCGCTTCCATGGAGACTTCGAGCGCATGTACGGCCTGATCCAGCATGCGCTCCAGTCCACAGGCCGCCAGGTCGATAAAGGTGAGATCGCCGGTGCCTACTGTCCCGGCGATTACGATCTTAGCATCGGCGGCCTGAAGTTCTGCGGCATCGCACAGCGCAGGCAGGCGCATGCCTACATCGTGCAGGCCTTCGTCGTCGCGGCCGGATCAGGCCGCGAACGGGCCGCGCTCGTCCGCTCCTTCTATGAGCGGGCGGCCGGAGGGGATCGTAACGCAGATTATCCCCGCGTCACAGAGGAAAGTACGGCCAGCCTCGAAGAGCTGGCTGGTCTTGGCCCGAATGCCGCTGAGGTATTCGCCGAAGCGGTGAAGCGCATTGTCCGGAGCGGCCAGACCGTGAAGGGCATGCAAGAAGCGGCAGCCGCCCTCGACATGCCAACGGAGGAGCGCATCCGCGAGATGATCGGCACGCTGCGCGGCCGTTATGCAATCGGGCCGGGCGGCAGTTGATGCCATCCTAAGAGAGGCCAAAGCACTTCTTTTCTCCCAACCTGCCCCGCCATAATAACAAGGAGGCCTGCTCATGATACTAGAAGCCGTTATGCTGAAAGTAAAAGATGGACTGGAGAATGCTTATGAGGAAGCATTCCGTGAAGCTTCCGTTATCATTTCTTCTATGGACGGATACATTCATCACGAACTACAGCGCTGCATGGAGATGCGAGGCAAATATCTGCTGCTTGTCCAGTGGGAGACGCTAGAGCATCATACGGTCGGCTTCCGCGGATCACCGCAATACGAGGAGTGGCGGAAGCTGCTGCATCACTTCTACGATCCTTTCCCCACGGTTGAGCATTTCGAACAAGTTGATCGTACAATTAAGTCTTCATAAGCATATAAAGAAATCCCCCATTCACATGAACAAACATGCGAATGGGGGATTTCTTTTCCTTATCTTCCGATCATCAACGCGCGGGTTTGCGCAGAAGTTGATTGACGACCTCCGAGAGGACGAGGCCGATTGCAATGGTGCCCGAGAGCATAAACGCTTGAAAGCCGAGCTCAAGCGCGGCATTATAGTTGTTCTCCACAACGTTGCGCATCGCATCGTAGGCAATGCCGCCGGGAACAAGCGGTATGATACCCGACACGTTGAAGACGATGATAGGCGTCTTGTACATTCTTGCGAACAGCTGGCTGATGACGGTTACGACGACGACCGCAATCAGCGTCGAGGGCACAACGCCGATGCCTAGCTGGACGCAGCTCATGTACATGAACCAGCCGGCCATGCCAACACTGCCGCATTGCAGCAGCATTCGCTTAGGCACGTTGAAGATGAGGCCGAATGCCGCAGAAGCGATAAAGCTCGTAACCAGCTGTTCGATCCACACCATCATTCACCTCTCCTCTCTGCCCCTATAACAGGGAAAGCACAACTGCAATGCCCGAACCGATCGCGAATGCCGTCAAGAATGCCTCTGCGCCCTTGGATAACCCTGACACAAGATGTCCTGCCATCAAGTCCCGGACTGCATTCGTGATGTGCAAGCCCGGAACGAGCGGCATAACGGAGCCGATTATGATGATGTTCAGATCAGCACCCACACCGTTTTGTGTGAGCAAGACGGCTGTCCCGCCAATGGCGGCTGCAGCTAGAAACTCAGCGAAAAACTTCACCGGTACAAAGCGATTCAGCAATACGACGAGCAGAAAGCCAATCCCGCCTGCCAGAACGGCCGGCATGAAATCACTCCAGCCCCCGCGGAACATAATTGCGAAGCAGCCGCTCGCCAGTGCCGCTGTAGCAATACGCAGCCATTCGGGGTAAGCGAATGGCTGCGTATCGGTTTCCTGAAGCAGGCTCAGGGCTTCAACCGGCGTCATTCCATCTCCACAGATGCGCCGGGATATATCGTTCACGATCGTTACCTTCTGCAAATTGGTGGAGCGCTCTGAGATACGAATGAGCCGTGTAGCAGGAGCTGTCCCGTCAATGGCGAATAGAATGCCGGTCGGCGTTACATAGCTATGTGAATTGTCATAGCCGTAGGCGGCAGCAATCCGCATCATCGTGTCCTCCACACGGGAGGTCTCGCCGCCATTTTGCAGCATAATTTTGCCCGCAAGCAGGCAGATACGCAAGATATCATGATCCGAGCAGACATCTGTCCCGGCCAAGGAAGATTGGATTGCATCTTTATGCGCCTCCGCTTTAACGAAGGAGCCGTTGCCCTTCTCGCTGACCATACGCTCCATCAACGGCCGCTCCTTTACCCGTTGCGCTTAGTGCGCCGAAATAACTGCCCCGTCCCCTTGCTCATGCTTCACTAGCGCATGCTTCTCCCATTTGCGGCTGCGCCAGCGCAGTGACATCAGAATGGCCCGAAGCCACTCATCGGCGGCAATCGCCAGCCATATGCCGGGAAGACCCATATCCAGCTTAAAGACTAACAGATAGCCCAATGGGACACTTATACCAACCATCGTTACCATGCCGATCCACAGCGGGAAACGGGCATCGCCCGCAGCACGCAACGAGTTGATCAGCACGATGTTAATCGTGCGTCCCGTCTCCAAAACGATGCTGAAGAGCAGCACATGCGCGCCAAGCTTAATAATGTTGAGATCATCGGTAAAGATAGTCATCAATGGCTGCCGGAAAATCATAACGAGCGCTACCATCACTGCTGTAGCGATGCTAGCTGAACGTACGCTTTGCCATACGCGGCTGTAAGCTTCGTCCTTGCGGTTGCCGCCCACATATCGGCCAACGATAATAGAGGTGCCTACACCAACTGCAAAAGCGAACAAGTAAATGAACATCGAGATGTTCGATGCGTATTGACGGGCTGCCATCGACTCTTCGCCCAAAAACGTGGCATAGAAGAGGAACACCATCTGGCAGCTTTGATACATGACCTGCTCGGTTGCCGAAGGTACGCCGATTTTTAATATTTTGCCAATAAACGCTTTGGATAATGAAAAATAATAACGGAACTGAATTTTGATCTCCATGATCCGGTACAACAGCCACAGGAATACAAGCACCGCTATCAGCCTGCTGATTACAGTTGAAATTGCAGCCCCGTGTACACCCATCTCTGAAAAACCGAAGTTGCCGAAGATCAGCGCATAGTTGCCGATGATATGAACGACGTTCATACCGAATGACACGAGCATCGCTTCCTTCGTGAACCCGTGCACCCGGACAATTGCCGCCAAGGAATTCACAAGCGCCTGCAGAAAAATAAAACCGCCGACGAAGGACAGGTAGCTCTTCGCATGCTCCAGTATTTCACCCTGCAGATTAAGAATCTGCAAAATCTGATTACAGAACAGCAGGAACATGCCGCTGATCAGCAAGCCGACGATCAGGTTCATCGTAATCGCTAACGCCGAGATACGGGCCGCTTCCAGCAGCTTACGGGAGCCGATGTATTGCGCTACGACAATAGATGCCCCGTTGCCGATGACCTCCAGAATAAGAATCGCGATATGCAAGTACTGATTCGCTGCCCCAACGCCCGATACGGCATTATCGGAAATCGCGCTCAGCATAAGCGTATCGGCGATCCCCATCATCATAAATAAAAAGATTTCCAAAAAAATCGGCCAAGTCAAAAAAACAAATTAAAGGACTTGGCGTCCTTTTCTTCTAATGCTGCGCTTGCCAAGATGCCACCTTCTCCACTAATATCGGTCTCTCTGTCTCTTTCAAAACAAACCGTATCTTAGCATAGTTCCGTGGCAATTGCATTAACAATATGAAAGTTAACAGTAACTTCTTATTAAGGCGATTTACACCGGCTCTTGCGGCACGGAATGCTCTTCTTTTTGACGGAATTCGGACGGGGTTTCTCCATACTTTTTACGAAACAGCTGCGAGAAATGACGGATGTCCTGATAGCCTATCCGCTCGGCTACATCCGCCAGCTTAAGCTTTGGATTCATCAGCAGCTTCTTGGCCTGCTCCATCCGGAGGCCAATAACGTGTTCCTTGAAGCCGGAGCCTGTCTTCTGCTTGAACAGCTGGCTGAAGTAGACCGGATTCAAATAGACGATGGCAGCAACCTTTTCCAGTGACAGATCGGCATGATAATGGGTGCGAATGTATTGCAGTGCCACCTCCACCGCCTGATCCCCGCCGCTGGCATAATGCTCGTACACCTGCGTCGAAGAGGCTTGGCGCATCCGCTGCACTTCACCTGGCACGGCGTGAATATCTTGAATCAGCTCCGAATGCATAATCTGAAACGGAATTCGCAAATATTTAATCAAGTGGGTCCGAAGCTCATCCAGCAGCGCACTCAAGCTGGAATGGGCATCCAGCGTAATGAGCCCTAATAAGCTCTTGCTGTCCTGAATCGTGACAAAACCGCAGCCATGCTTGCCGATCAGCTCGCCAAGCACGTTTTCAATGATAAAATGCTCAAGATGAACCACCTTCTCGCTTTCCATCTTCACCATAATGAGATGAAATTGCGGATGGCTGTCCATAAACGGCTTCACGTCGATCCGGCCAATATCGAGCCCCGACGCCCAGCGCTGAAATACGGCCTCGCGCAAATATTTGCGGTTGACCCGAAGCAGCTCTGCTTCCTCCGTCAGCTCCCTCTCCTTGCCGATCTCTGCAGCCAGCTTCTCGATCATGTCCACCAGCACATCCTTGCCGATTGGCTTCAGTAAGTAATCCTTGGCTCCCAGCCTTACCGCTTCCTGTGCATACGAAAATTCAGAATGAGCGGAAATGACGACCCACTTCATATCCGGATAGCTGGCCGCAGTCAGATTCATCATTTCGAGTCCAGACATGCCTGGCATCAGAATGTCCGTCAAGACGATATCGACCCTGTCTTTGCGAAGCTGTATTACCGCCTCCTCTGGGCTCGCTGCCAGCAGAACATTATATTGAGGGAAGCGATTGATAAGCGTGCGCTTAATGCCTTCCCGGATTACTTTTTCGTCGTCGACGACTAGAATATTCATGGATCAAAACTCCTTTCTAGAATCTATAGATGCCTTTAATGCTGCGAGGACTCCGGATGCTGACTTGAACTTGAATTTGAGACCGGCATCGGCATAACGATAACAACCGTTGTACCTACGTCCTGCTCACTATCTATGCGCAAGCCGTAGTTGTCCCCGAACATAAGCGCGAGCCGATGATGCACATTGGGAAGGCCGATACCGCGCCGCGTTCTGGCTTCGCTGGTCTGAGCCGAGCGAGGTGCCGCAACTGCACCATTCTTGATGAATACCGGTTCATACATCGATTTGCGAATTGCTGCCAATGTCTCTTCACTCATGCCAACCCCGTTGTCTTCGATCACGATCCGGAATTCCTGCGTTTTCTCATCCGATTCGGCATAGACGCGCAGCACGCCAAGACGGTCAAGCGGCTCTAGTCCGCTCTTGACTGCATTCTCGATAATCGGCTGCAGTGTCATCTTGGGCATCGGTGCATCCAGCCAGCTTTTATCGATGTTGATCTCCGTCTCAATGCGCCCTTCCAGCCGATTCTCGATAATCGTCATATAATGGCGCATCTGATCCAGCTCTTGGCCAAGTGTTGTCTTCGACGCTTCCTCCCAATCACTGCTGTAACGGAACATATGGGACAAGGATAAAATAACACGGCCAAGCCTGTCATTCTCCCGTTCGTCCAGCATCCAGTAAATCATATCAAGCGTGTTGTACAGAAAATGCGGATTCACCTGCGATTGCAGCGCTTGCAGCTCCGCGTTCTTCTCGCTAATGGAAGATAGCGTTATGCGTTCAATAAGCTCGTCCATCCGCAGCACCATTCTATTGAAGGAAGAGACGAGACTGTTAATTTCCTCGAATGAATTGACGTTTACCGCCCCGCGGAAATTACCGAGCTCTACCTGCTTCATCTCACGGATGAGCAGCTTGAGCGGTGAGGCAATATTGCGGGAAATCAGCGATGCCAGGAACGTAGCGATAATAATGACGGCTAATATAACAAATAGCAGATATAGTCTCGTCTGCGCCAGCTCCGCGCTAATATCTTCTTTTGGCGTGAGGCTGTAGACGGTCCATTCCGCCATTGCCGCGTTGGCGGCAACGATCAGCTGGTCAGTCTGATTGTCGACGACGATGTCATTCCGTTTCGGACGCGGCAGTCCCGCGAAGGAAGGCGGGTCCTTACGATCCTCAGGCGACTCTACCGTCGGCTCAGTTGAGGCAATAATCCGGTTCTCGCGATCTACGATATATACCCGGCTGTTTGGGCTGATCGTTACATTAGATAGAGCTGACAGAATCGGCTTCGGATTCGTCTCAATGAGCACTACGCCAATTGGCTTGTAATTGGTCAAATCATAGAGCTGTCGTCCAAAGACGAACACGGGGTCCTGCCGCAAAAAACTGTTGATTAACGATCCTTCCGACAAGCCGAACCATTGCATCTTACCGTTCGACTCCACCAGCTTCTTGTACCAGTCTGTCGAGCTGTAGTTAATATCGACGATACCTGCGAAACGCCGTTCATAATTATATACTTTGCCTTTATTAGAAATAACATGAATGCCAATAATGTCATCCCGTGAATAATAGACAGCGCCCAATATATTAGTTATCGTCCGCTCGTTAATTACGCTGATGGCTGCATCTTCTTCCTTATCGCGTTCCTGGATCAGCCTTAGAAGCTCATAGTTGCTGTTGAGCGACTTGGTAACGCTGTCATAGCCTTCAAGCATCAGGTCAAATAATCCAACCGTTTGCGATATGTTCTTCACTGCAAGATCGCTGATCTTGGAATGGATGATTTCCGTCGTTTTCTGGTAATACAGCACGCTAACCAGAATGAGCAGGGTCAACATGGAGGTCAAAAAGAGAATAAAAAGCCTGCCGTGAATCGAGTGCCGCTTAAAAATTCTTGCCATAAATCGATGCTCGCCCCTCCATGTCTATTTGCCCTGATTGTAACATACCGCACGGTTCATTTACGATTGAAAACATAAACGGCTTTGCCGAAGACGGCAAAGCTCAACATACAAATTCAAGGGCTCAAACGGAAAAAAGGCGAAGGGGATTAACCCTTCACCGCACCCGCTACCATGCCTTTAGTAATCTTATCGGCAAGCAGGAAGTAAATGATCACGACCGGCAATGCGCCAAGTACGAGAAATGCCCCGATCGCACCATAGTTGACTGAATACTGGCTTACAAAGCTGTTCACCCCGAACGGAAGGGTCTTGAGACGTTCCGACGAAATGAAGGTCGCTGCCAAAATGTATTCGTTCCAGATGTTGATGAACGTCAGAATCATAACCGTCATCATCGGCGGTACGGATACCGGAAGAATGATATTCCAGAAGATCCGGAACACGCCAGCTCCATCCACAATCGCAGATTCTTCAATTTCATTCGGTATCGACTTCATGAAGCTGCTCAGTATGAATACTGCAACTGGCGTCTGAAAGGCGATATACGGCAAAATAATTGAGGCGTGCTTATTAAGAAGATCCAAATTTTTGAAGATAAGCATAAGCGGCAGCAGCGTTGCCTGCATCGGAATCATCATCCCGATCAGAAACAGCAGCAGTATGACTTGGCCGTATTTCCATCTGAAACGGCTGATTGCGAATGAAACTAACGAGGCTAACAGCAATACGCAGACCATCGTGACAAGTGTTACAAATACACTATTGCCCAAATACTTAAAGTAATTACCGGACTCCACTGCCGTCTGGAAGTTCGCCCATTGCGGCGACTTTGGCAGGGAGAAGAAGCTGCCGGACAATATTTCTTCATTCGTTTTCGTTGAATAGATCAACAGCCAGAGGAGCGGATACAGCTGAGTAACGAGCAGCACGCCGAACAAGATAAAGACTAGTGTTTTGCCGATGCTGAATTTGCTCCGTGACTTTATCTTTGCAGATGGTTTGATTGCACCCGCTTGCGCAGCCTGATTCATGGCAGTTCCCTCCTCCATTACGTATATTTCCGTTCTAAGCGGTTAAAGATCAGGTTGATGAAGAATGTAGCAACGAGACACACCACAACCAAGAAGGCTGCAATCGAGCTGCCGTAGCCGTATTTCATCGACAGGAACGACATGTTGTACATGAGCGTCGAGATTACGTCGGTTGCATGAGCCGGACCGCCGCCTGTCATAACCATAATGAGATCAAATGATTGTAGCGAACCTATAAATGCAAGAACGATCGATATCTTAATGATCGGAATATTCATGGGTAGGGTAATGTGCCAATCGGCTTTAAGCCCTTCAGCACCGTCAATTTTTGCTGCTTCATAAATGTCTGAAGGTATGTTTTGAATGCCTGTAAACTGAATCAATGTATGGTAGCCCAAGAACTGCCACACGGCTACAAAGTACAAGCTGTACATGGCCACGCTTGGATCAGTCAACCAAGAATGTGTCCAGGATTGCAGTCCAATCGACTCCAGCACCTGGTTAAGCATGCCGCCCATCGAAGCGGGGTTGTAGATCGTTTTCCACAATTGGCCGATTACGACAACCGACAGAATTGCGGGCAAGAAATAACTCGATACGAGGAAGTTCGGTTTCTTAACGAAACGGTTAAGCAGGATGGCCAGAAACAGGGCCAAAGGAATTTGAATACACATCGATACAACCGCGAACATTAATGTCCGTTTGACAGCTGGCCAGAACACCGCGTCATGGAACAGCATTTGCTTGAAATTGTCCAGCCCGATAAATTTCGACTCGCCGATTCCGTTCCAATCCAGCAAGCCGCTGTACAGGGATACGAGAATAGGGACGAATACGAAACAGACATAGAGCAGCAGACACGGCAACACGAACAGCGCTATCGTCCACTTCGATACTCTTAGTACGTTCATCTCGCGCTCCTCCTTGAATGACTCATGTAAGCGTAAGGAGCGAAGAGATTCTTGCTTTCGCAAGGCACCCTTCGCGCCGCGCTTCATTTCTCTTTGTAATGGTTCTTATTTGTTGCTTTCGTACGCAGTTTGGTGCTCTTTCGCAACGTTAGCTGCGTCGTTTTTCTTAACGAACAGGTTTTGGATCGAAGTCAAGTGAGCTTGTGCAGTAGCAGGGTTCATCGTGTTATCAAACGCAATGTCGCCGCCTTTAACGTCTTTGAACATATCCAGAACTTCCATTGCCATGTCGGAGTAGCCGGCAGCTTTGAAGTCGCCTTCTACTTTTTGTGCAAGACCTACAGCGCCTTTAGCGGAGAAAGTCTCTTTAGGGAAGTTGATCATGAAGTAGTTCAAGAAATCTTTTGTTTCTGGCAAGTGTTTGCTGTCAGCAGAGATCGCGAACGCGCTGCCTGGAGCAAGCATGAATTCGTTAGGGTCGCCTTTGCCGTTTACAGTAGGGAACTTGAACACGCCAGCTTTGCCGTTGATTGTCGAAGTTTCGATACCGCCAGTTGCCCAGCTGCCCATGTAGTACATTGCTGCTTTACCCGTTTTGAACAAGTTCTCGCCTGCGTTGTAGTCGAAGGAAGTTGCGCCTTCTTGGAATGCGCCGGCTTGAATCAGGTTTTGGAAAGCGTCTGCTGCTTCTTTGAAAGCAGGATCTTCGAACGTTTTCTTGCCGTCAAGCACTTCTTGCAGGAAGCCAGGGCCGTTCGTGCGAAGCAGAACGTTCATGAACAAGAACGAACCTGTCCAGGAGTCTTTCTCGCCGATTGCCATTGGTTGAATACCTTTTGCTTTCAACGCTTTAACTACGTCAACCATTTCTTCGAACGTCGTTGGCACTTTCACGCCAGCTTGCTCGAACAGTTCTTTATTGTAGTACACCAGGCCGATGTTGTTGCCATCCGGCAAAGCGTAGATGTTGTTGTCGAACGAGTAGAAGTCAAGGATGCCTTCTTGGAACGTGTCTTTCAGACCGTTTTGATCCAGCATATCGTTCAGTGGAGCGAACAGCTTCGCGTCAACGAAAGGCTTCATTTGAGCGGCTGGGTTAACCACCGTAATGTCTGGAACTTCACGGGAAGCTGCTTGTGTTTTCAGCTTCACTTTTTGTTGGTCCGTGTTCAGCGAGTCGAGTTCGATTTTCACGTTTGGATTTTCATCTTCATAAGCTTTAACAATTTTCTTCATGATGATGTTCTTCGGATCCGTCGGGTCCGGGTAGATGTTTTGGAACGTAATCGTTATATTCTCTTTTTTGCCGCCTGTGCTGCCTTCGTTGGCTTTATCTGTGCCGTTGTTAGTTCCTGTAGTGCCGCCGCCGTTGTTGCCGCAAGCCGCGAGGCTGAGTGCCAATGTACCAGCCATTACAAGCTTCAGGATGCCCTTCATGTTCTTCTTCATTGTTTTATATCCCCCTTATTTGTGGATGTGTTTATTATGCCTTGATCTGGAACCCCTTACAATGCGGGAACTTAGGATAAAAGGTGTGTTTTCTTTAGATCGGCTTCTTAAGTTTCCCCACCTTCGGCGTACACTGCATGCTGTTCTTAGTTCCTGAGAACGACAAAAAAACAGGCACAGCGATTGGGCGCTATGCCTGTTAGTATGGATTTAGGTATCAATTGCTATGCGGTTTTTCTTGCTGTTCCAGTCGAGCTTCATGTTGTTCATTTTGCAGAATTCGCGCAGCGGAATCATGACGCCTTCTTTCCGCTTCACCGGCTTGAGGGAAGTGAAATCCGCTTCTTTTCCGTTTAGGAACACCTTGACCTCTCCGTCCTCCACCGTCAATCCTTTCAGCTTCTCAATAAGCTGCATAGAGGATTCGCCATGCTTGGCGCCGTTCACCCGGTAGCCGTTCGTCTGCCCTTTGCCGTTAATGCCTTCCTTGACTGTAAAGCTAATCTCAATGCCCAGCTTCTTCATAATAGCGAGTGCTTCGTCATTATACGCACCGTAAGGGAATGCCAGCACGCTCATCGAATTGTGCAGCTCCTGCTTCAGAATCCGTTCTGCTTCCGTCAGGTCATTCGTAATTCTCGCCGTATACTCCGCATCAGTCTCCATACGCTTCTCATCTTTAAAGTATTGCTTGCGCGTCAGTACCGGCTTCGTCAAGCCATCCTCACGCATAGCACCGTAACGATGCAGATCATACGTATGATTATAGAAGTCCATTCCTGACTTTTGCATCTCGCGCATTTGATCCCACGTCATCTTTGGAGCCCCATTGTGCTTGCCGCCTACAGAGGAGACGATCACGAAGTTAACTGCCGGGTATCCGTAGCGCTTCAAGATCGGATAGGCATCGGTATAAAACGTTTCATAGCCGTCGTCAAACGTGATGAGCACTGCATTGTCCGGCACTGTGCCGTCACGCAAAATAAAATCAGCGTATTCCTTAATCGTAATGACATGGAAGCCATTCGTCTTCAACAGCTCCATTTGCTCCTCGAATTGCTTATCTGAAATCGCAGATTTCTCTTTCGACGGGTCATTCGAAATGTCATGATACATAAGGACTGCAACCTGATTGGAGTAAAAAACGCCGTTATTGCCATTATCCTGCTTAAGCGCCCATTCCAGCTTCACTTTAAAGGTGTTTTCCAGAAAAGCCGCCGGCACCATCGGCTCGCCTTGATCCACCGCCAGTACAGGAGCCTGCTTCACTTTCTCGCCATTGACTGTAAACGTTACTTTATTATTAGAACTTAATACGGACTGTGAACAGGCAGATAGGATTGCGACTATGCCAATGATAAGAATGAGTGTCAGACTGAATTTTTGCTTTGTTTTCATCAATACAAATTCCCCTTAAAAAATGATTGTCATATTCAAGCCAAAAGAGGAATTGTTATGCTCTTCATCAAACGTCTAACAGATTCCCTACTCTATCAACGGCGCCCGGCAGCTAAAGGTTGCTTTTTTATTAAAAAAAATTAATCCGAGTTTCATTTTTACAATTGCATTTTTTTAAGAACCATAACCGCAGCACCTGCTGCCACCGCATCCTCTTTCAATATTCCTTTCGAGAACAACGGCTTATACTTGGGAAAATAATACGTATTCTGCTCGGCCACACGAATCGCCGTATCGAACATCGTCTCGTGCGCACTCAGCAGCGCTCCGCCAATAATAACCTGCTCTGGGTGAAGCACATTGATTAAGTTTGCGAGGCCAATACCGAGATACGCTGCTGCCTCATTGAAAATATGGAGCACATCAGCATCGCCTTCCGCTAGCGCACGAACCATCGTCTCAAACGTAATCTGCTCTTGGCCTGCGATCGTTGTTGTGACAGCGGCAGCCGTGACGGGCAATTCTCTCACTTTGCTCTCTAAAGCTTGCAGAGACACAAAGGCCTCAAGCGCACCATAATTGCCATTGTCGCGAAGCCGGGGACCTCCGGCCTGAATAATCATTTGACCTACCGCACCTTCCGTGTCGGTTGCTCCGTATACGAGCTCCCCGCCAGACATCACAGCCGACCGCAGGCCGGCTCCGGCATGCACATAAAGCATATGCTCGTACCGTTCGCTTCGCAACGCCCAATGCTCGCCAATTAAGGCGGTATTCGCACCGTTATCCAGCAGCGCCGGAAAACCAAGCCGTTCCTCCAGCAGTCTGCATATCGGCAGATCGCGCCAGCCGGCAGCCGGGAACAGCACCGGGTCAACAATTAGTCCCCGTTCCCGGTCAAGCGGGCCAACTGCACCAACTCCGATACCTACAATCTGCTGAGCAGCCAGCTCATGCTGCACTAGAAATGAATCAACAGTCTCCTGTACCCGGTCGATGAATCGCTCTGGTGTCATCGTCTCATCCATCGTCCAGCGGACGAGTGACAGCCGGTTCATATGCAAATCATAGAGTCCCATTGAAGAATAAATTCTTGAAATCTCCAGTCCCAATATATAACCGCGATGAGCATTCGTCTCATATAGAATCGGCGGCCTGCCGCCCGTGGAGTAGCCGAGCCCCTTCTCTTGCAGCCAATTCTCCGTGATTAGCTCCTCTAGCAGACGTGTCATGCTGTTGATTTTCAGCTCAAATTGCGCCATCAGCTCGGCTTTCGAGACAATGCCGTTTCTGGCGATGTAGTCATAGACCTGTTTTTTGGTCGTCGTTTTATTGGTCATAATATTCCTCATCCGATACGGAAATAAATTCCCATTTATTATAACCGAGCCGGACGCTACTAACAATGAATGGAATGGCAGTATAATAGTATAGAAGCATAATAGTAGAGCCGGATGTACCGATCACAATAGCAATATGAAGAAAGCAGGAGAGTACAACGATGAAAATTGCAATTTTAGGCGCAACGGGCCGCGTAGGCGGACGTTTGATGGAATATGCTTTGAGGGATGGTCATGAACTGACCTTGCTGGTGCGCACACCGGAGAAATTGACTGGTGTGCTGGACCGGGTAACGGTGCTTGAAGGCAGCGTGCTGGATGAGCGCGCATTGAACGAAGCTGTAAAAGATGCCGATGCTGTTGTAAGCGCACTTGGTACGGACGGGGGGACAACACTATCGGTTATGATGCCGATGCTGATCCAAGCGATGCAGCAGCATAATGTTACTCGGCTGATCGCCATCGGCACGGCAGGCGTGCTGGAAAGCCGGGCGGAGCCGGGCTTGCTGCGCTATCAATCGAGTGAATCGCGCCGGACGCTAACCCGTGCAGCCCAGGAGCATCATGCGATGCTGCAGGCCATGCAGCAGTCCGGGCTGGACTGGACGCTCGTCTGCCCGACCTACCTGCCGGACGGCGAATATACCGGTGTATACCGGACGGAAAAAGACTATTTGCCGATGGATGGCAAACAAATCTCCGTCGCCGATACTGCCGAATTCGCCTACCGGCAATTGGGTAGCAGCGAGTTCACCCGCTCTCGCGTAGGAATCGCGTATTAATCATTCTCCGCATGTGTGCAACCTCCGCGTACAGCGGGGCGTTGCATGACCGCGGTCATCCGCATACTACTGGCGGTTATCCGAGCAGTGCGGCAATTTCACTTTCGATTTTTTCCGGTGCGTCGTTGGGAGCAAACCGTTTCAAGACTCGGCCATCCCGGTCAATGAGAAACTTCGTAAAATTCCATTTGATCGCTTTGGAGCCTAGTACGCCCCGTGCATTGCTGCTTAAGTAGTCGAACAGCGGGTGCGCTGTTTTACCGTTCACATCAACTTTTCCATACAGCGGGAAGGATACACCGAAGTTGATTTCGCAGACCTCGGCAATTTCCTCATTGCCTTCCAGCTCTTGATTCAAAAATTGGCCGCTCGGGAAACCGAGAACAGAAAAGCCTTTGTCATGGTACGTATCATGCAGCTTTTGTAGCCCTTTAAATTGCGGAGCAAGACCGCATTTCGTTGCAGTGTTCACAATAAGCAGCACTTGGCCTTTGTAAGGCTCAAGCGTTTTTTTCTCGCCGCTGACGGAATCGACCTCAATATTATAGATAGACATATTCATTCGCCTCCAAAATTTTTATTTTTAATTTATAGGACCATTTAAATTTGTTACAATTAGATTGTATAAAATTTAATGAGAGGTGTCAAATTTCTTTTCTCCATGTTGTTCTGATTATTAGAGTAGTCTAGCCGTTGCTGCATACGTTATGGACATCGCGGCACACCGTGCTGGGTCGAACGTAATTGCGGTTTTGACACTTTTGGCCGAATGGTGCTACAATGTGATAATAAATTGCATACAATTTAAACAAATGATCGCCGCAAGGAGGGGACAAGATGAACGAAAAAGACGAACTGTTGAAACTGGAAAACCAGCTTTGTTTCGCTTTTTACGCCTGTTCGCGTGAAATAACAAAGCTTTACCGGCCGATCCTCTCCGAGCTCGATCTCACGTATACGCAGTACATTACGATGCTGGCGCTTTGGGAGAAGGACGGCGTAACGGTCAAAGACTTGGGCGCGCGCCTGCTGCTGGATTCAGGCACGCTGACACCGCTGCTGAAAAAGCTGGAAGCCATGCAGCTCATTACACGGGACCGGGATAAGGCAGACGAGCGCAATCTCGTCATTCGTGTAACAGAGCATGGTGCTAAGCTCAAGGAAAAGGCTAAATGCGTACCGGCACAGCTGGGGGAGCAGATGAACATCCCGATCGAAGAGGTCAATGCGATCCGCGACCAGATTCAAAATCTGCTCATCAAGCTGGAGCCCACATTGTAATAAAAGTAATCGATGAACCGCCGGCCTGACATTCTGTCAGGCCGGCGGTTTTTATTATTCTGGGACGCTAGGATGTGCGAACCGCGGCACGCGTTGCTCGGCGCACGCGGGTGGTCAATCTCATGATAAGTTACCCCGCACCACGGACTATTGCTCATCACCAGCATATTCAACTTCAACGCCTTTTCCATCGCATAGTTGCACAATTGCGTCCTAGCCTCACTTAAAACCCTCCTAGGGCCTTAACCTACTATTATTCCACTCTGCTGCTCAACTTAAGACCCCGTAAGGGTCTTAGTAGCATCAGAGGACGCATTTTCATTCACAAAACCGTTTCACCTATCTACTTAAGACCCTTTCAAGCTCTTATCTGTTTGTAAAACCCGCTCCTCAAACGGTTTTAAGACCCTGTGAAGGTCTTAACAGCTTTAGCCGATGCTTTTTCCCCTAAAATCCGTGCCGCCAATTTACTTAAGACCTTTTCAGGGTCTTATCTCCCTGTAACCCCCCTCCCACAACCAACATAAAACCTCCGAAGAACCGTCTCATCGGTCTACTTCACCGTCACTATAAAACCAGCCTTGGTCAAGGACTGGAACTTTCGCTTAATTCGACGCCATCATTCAGCACTTCTATTACTTCCTCTCACTCTACTGTGAAGTTTCCGTCGGCTGAGACGAATCAAAATGTAAATCTGCAGTTTGTTAGCCGGTTTTTCGGCCATTTATCGCCTCAAACTGCAAAAGTGCAGTTTGTTTGGCCAAAAAAGCCCCTATAGAGCGAAATTGAGCGATTTCAACTGCACTTTTACATTTTGAGCGCTGTTTCAAGCATTTTTAGCCTTATCAAAATGCACTTTTGCATTTTGTTTCTGTGCCAGGAGAAGAAAGCTATAAATTTTACTCTGGTCAGCGGCGCATACTCCAAAATTATCCGAATTCCCGCCATTTCGCTGTATTCCACCCGCTTCACCCTTCACTCGCTACATCCCAGAGACCAATTCCAATTAATCTTCTCTTGTTCTATCTCATCCTGCTCTTGTTTTATCTCAATCGATCTCACTGTACCTTATTCTGCCTTGTTTTACCTTCCCCTCCTACCACGCTCCCTTCACCCTAGCCCAATTTTACTCCTGCCCGTTGACATCGAGCGCCGTCGCCTGTATAGTTGATTACATGAGTAACCAACCACTCCACCGAGAGAGTGACCAGGAGGTGAGCAGCAGATTATGGTTCTTTCCATTGACGACAGCCGGCCGATATTTATGCAGATCGCCGAACAGATCGAGGATGACATTATAGAAGGCAGATTACCCGAGGAAGCACAGGTACCCTCGAAGAACGAGTTTGCAGCCTACCATCAGATTAATCCCGCTACAGCGGCTAAGGGCGTCAACCTCCTTGCAGATGAAGGCATTTTGTATAAGAAGAGAGGGATTGGAATGTTTGTGGCAACCGGGGCGAAATCGAAGCTGATTGGCAAGCGGCAGGAATTGTTCTTCGAGCAGTATATCGTAACGATGATGAGGGAAGCGGAGAAGCTCGGCATAACATCGGAGCAACTGATGACCATGATTCAGAGAGGGGATGCATCCAAATGACGAATGTAGTAGAAGTCAAACAACTGACCAAAACCTATGGAACCGTCCAAGCGGTAAAAGGCGTCAGCTTCAGTCTCGAGCCGGACAAAATTTACGGCCTGCTGGGCCGCAACGGCGCAGGCAAAACGACGATCATGCATATGCTGACCGCACAATTATTTGCGACGAGCGGCGAGATGAAGATTTTCGGCGAGTCGCCTTATGAGAACAATAACGTCCTCAGTCAGATCTGCTTCATCAAAGAAAGCCTCAAATACCCAGACAACTACAGAGTAATTGACGTCCTAGAGCTGTCGGAATCGCTCTTCCCGAACTGGGACCGGGAATACGCCTACTCGCTTCTCCAAGACTTCCAGCTGCCGCTTAAGCGCCGCATCAAGAAGCTGTCGCGCGGGATGCACTCCTCGCTGGGCATTATTGTCGGACTTGCGAGCCGGGCTCCGCTGACGATTTTCGATGAGCCCTATCTGGGTCTGGACGCAGTTGCCCGTTCTCTGTTCTACGATCGGCTGCTGGAGGACTACTCCGAGAATCCGCGAACAGTCATTCTTTCCACACATTTGATTGATGAGGTGAGCCGCATGCTGGAGCATGTCATCGTCGTCGATAACGGCAGCATTATTCTCGACGAAGATTCCGAAGAGCTGCGGGGTGCCGCTTATTCTATCGCAGGTTCTTCCAGCATCGTGGAACCGTTCCTTGCAGGCAAAAAAATTATCGCCAAGCAGCCGTTCGGCGCTTTGGTCAATGCCGCAGTTATGGGCAGGTTGACCGCTGACGAACGGAAAAAAGCCGAATCGCTGGGCTTAGAGCTCGCGCCGGTATCATTGCAGCAGTTGATTATTCATCTGACGAACGGAAAATTGGATGCCAAGGAGGCTGACCGCTCATGAACCGCTTATCCAGTGTATTGAAAATGCATTTTAGAGACAAAGCGACTTGGTTTATCATTCCCTACGCTGTGCTTGCATCCAGTTTTCTAGTCAATCTCATCGTCGGCTACATCTCCCAAGAGGAAATTACAACGGGCGGCATCCTGTCGATCCTTGTCTACTTGTTCGTTATGGGCATTACCGTCCTGCCGCAAACGTTCAATTTCGCGCTCAGCTTCAGTGTCAGACGGCATGACTATTTTACAGGTACCGCTTTGTTCGCTGCAGCGAACAGCCTCTTCATCTCAGTCGTCTTGCTGGTGCTCGGCATGATTGAAAAAGCGACCGCAGGATGGGGTACCCATTTGCACTTCTTCAGTCTCCCCTATCTGAACGATGGCTCGATGATCCAACAATTGTTCGTTTACTTCATGATCATTATTATGCTGTTCTTCAGCGGCTTCACCATTGGCAGCATCTACCGCAAATTTAAAGGCATCGGCATGATTGTAATGGCCATCGCCGGCGTTGCCATTTCCACCGTCCTCTCCTTCTTGATGACCCACTACAACTGGTGGAAATATATTTTCGCCTGGTTCTCTGATAAAACTGCAGTGGATATCGCACTCTGGCTGATTCCGATTACGCTCATTTATGCCCTCGTATCCTACTTGCTCTTGCGCAGGTCAACCGTATAGCACTCCCAATATCCCCTTCTTCCACGAGGTGAAGCTCTTTCACATCTCGGGCAAAAAGGGGGTTTTTGTCCTCCCGGCTCTTCTCTAGCACTCAACATCTGTAAAAATGTCCGCATTCGTTTTCTTATTTTGACTGGTCTATAATAAAGGGGTACAGCTTGCGCTCACTACTACATACCCAGCGAAGGGAGAACGATATACGTTATGAAAGAAGAGATCATTAAACGGCTCACGTCCTATGTTATTGTCGATACGCAATCCGATGCCGAGAGCGAGACATGCCCGACAACGCCGGGTCAGCTTGTGCTGGCCAACCAACTGGTGGATGAACTTAAAGCCATCGGCATGGAGGAGGTAACCATTGACGGCAATGGCTACGTGATGGCAACACTGCCGTCCAACACAGAGAAGCAGGTGGCGACGATCGGCTTTCTGGCCCATGTCGATACGGCGAGCGATTTCACCGGCAAGAACGTCAAACCTCAAATCATCGACAACTACGACGGCGGAGATATCGTGCTGAACACTGGCGTTACACTGTCTACGCGTGAATTTCCTGAGCTGAGCAGCTACAAAGGCCAGACGCTTATGACGACAGACGGCACAACTTTGCTCGGAGCCGACAACAAAGCCGGCATTGCCGAAATCATGACTGCGATGGCTTACTTGATCCAGCACCCGGAAATTAAGCACGGCAAAGTGCGCGTAGCCTTTACTCCGGATGAGGAGATTGGACGGGGCCCGCATCGGTTCGATGTCGCCGCATTCGGAGCCCGTTATGCCTATACAGTCGATGGCGGCCCGCTCGGCGAGCTGGAATACGAAAGCTTCAATGCCGCAGGTGTAAAAATAACATGCAGGGGCACTAACGTTCACCCTGGCACCGCCAAGGGTAAAATGGTCAATTCCATCAAGATTGCGATGGAGCTGCAGCGCAGACTGCCGGCCGAAGAAACGCCGGAGCTTACGGAGGGCTACGAAGGCTTCTACCATCTGCTGTCGATGCAGGGCGATGTCGAGCTGACCAAGCTCAGCTATATCATTCGTGACCACGACAAGCAAAAATTCGAAGCACGCAAAGCGTTTATGTCCAGTGTGGTATCCGAGCTGCAAGCCATTTATGGTGCCAATAGCATCGTCTTGGAAATGAATGATCAATACTACAACATGCGGGACAAAATCGAGCCGGTTTTCCATATCGTCGAACTTGCGCGTGATGCGATGGAATCCCTTGGCATTACGCCGATTATTAAGCCGATCCGCGGCGGCACTGACGGCTCCCAGTTGTCATATATGGGACTGCCGACTCCGAATATCTTTACAGGCGGGGAGAACTACCACGGCAAATACGAATACGTCTCAATCGACAATATGGAGAAGGCGGTCAACGTCATTATCGAGATCGTCAAACGTTTCGAGCAGCAAGAACAACAATAATTAGCAACAACGTCAGCCCGCAACCCGCTAGGGTAAAATGGGCAAAAAGAAGACGGCTCCCTCGCCATGAAGGAGCCGTCTTCTTTTATATAGCTGCCGCTTATTGTATCAGCCGAGCTTTATCGCCCGCAGCAGCAAGAGCACCGCTTCCGCACGGGTCGCATTAGCCAGCGGTTCAAAGCGATTCGCGCTTCTTCCGTCAACGATGCCGATCCGGTGCAGCGATTCGACGGAGCTTTTCGCCCACTTCGGAATATACCGGTCATCGTCAAAGCTCGTATATGAATAGCTTCCGCCCGGTATCTTGAGCATCCGGCCAATGATGACCGCGATTTCCGCTCGGGTAATACGGGCATTCGGACGGAAGGTGCCGTCCTCATAGCCGGATACGAGTCCCAAGCGAACCGCCTTGGCTATGGCCGGCTGCGCCCATGAGCCAATGTCCGCTCCATCCCGGAAATACGGGAGCGAGCTGTCATTGACCGGGCCTTGCGTATTCATGACCATGACGACAAACTCAGCCCGTGTAATGGAGGCATTCGGACGGAAGCGTCCGCTTGGATCGCCTTGCACAATTCCCTTCTCAGCCGCTTCACGAATGCCAACTGCCGCCCAGTGTCCGGCGATATCGTTGAAGGTCACCTGCGGTTTAGGCGGCACATAGTCACGGGAGAATACTGCATAGATTGCTCCGGTCGTTACATTACGCACATCCACCTTGATTCGATTGCCATCCGCCGTGCCTCCAAGCTCCGTCCATCTCTTGGCAACCGGATCATAGCTGAAAATGCTGCCGACTTGGTCGCTGCGCAGCTGCCAGCGGTCATAGGCGATGGACAGCTGGACCGGCTGCGCGTAGGAAGTCGCATAATCCGCCCCCCATTTGAAGAAGCCGCTTAACACGCTATAGCCCGCACCGTCCATGCGATCCGGTTTAGGAGCGGTTTCCAGCTGATAGCATAAATCCCGGCCTGCCGCTCCGGACGGAATATGGACAGAAACCTGATCCGATAGATTTAATACGGCTGATTTACCGACTAAAACTGTTGTCCTTCTATTAATCGAACACCAGCTTTCCTCCGATGAATTCGAACGGATATTGGTCACTTGAACCAAGGCAACAGATGCATTACCCGCCGTGTCCTTCGCGTAGACCGTATAAGTTCCATTCGAATAGGCTAAGAAGCTGTTTGCATTTTTTATATCCGTACCTTTAGAGGCGAAATAAGCGGCATCACGCTGACCGCTGTCCCATTTCAACTGCGATAATCCATTTCCTTCCCCCTGCAGCGTTACTGCAATATACACTTGTACCGAGCCTGTTGTCGTCGTCTGCGGACTGATCGATGTCTGGATCACCGGAGCTACTTTAATAATATTGGTAATTGTAATCGTGTTTACCGATTCATTGCCGTAGGAATCACGGGCATAAACGGTGTAGACTCCGTTAGAGGTCGCTGTAAACTTCCCGCCGTTGGAAACTGTGCTTCCTCTATTGTCGAAATAAGCGGCATCACGCGTGCCGTCTGCCCACTTCAGCTGCGACAACCGTGCTCCCGATGCCTGCACTGTTGCTATGACCGTCACATCTACCGAGCCGTTGACCGGAGCTTGCGTGCTGAGCGCGGTTAAAATCAGCGGCTTGTTGCCAATGCCGATATTGCTGATCTCTATTGTCTTCACCGCAGCATTCCCGGCTTTGTCCAGTGCGTACACCGTATAGACACCGTTAGAGGTCACCGAGAACGAGCTGGCATTCCGTATATCCGTACCCTGCGCGGCAAAATAATCGGCATTCCGGTTGCCCGAAGCCCATTTCAGTTGGACAAGCGAATTGCCCGCGCCTTGTGCACTGGCATTGACAGATACCTTCACCTGACCGTTGGTTGGAGCCGTCGTATCCGGTGTTAACTGAATAACCGGCTGTCCCGTCCATATATTCGAGATGGTGATCGTCTTCGCCGCTTCGTTGCCATACTTGTCACGTACATAGAAGGTGTAGGTGCCATTCGCGGCAAAAGATGCTTTGCTGCTTCCCGTTATATCGGTTCCGCTATTTGCGAAATAAGCGGCATCACGTTGCCCTTCTGCCCATTTAATAGTAGCAACGCCGTTGTTCTCCCCTTCCAGCTCCGCCTTCACCGTCACTTGAACCGGCTTCTGCGTCGGTTCCGTCAGATCCGGAGTCAGCGTAAGCGACACCTTGCTCGCCCATACAAACTCATAGGCGCCGATATCGACCGTTCCGTTCACGATGCGCGCCCGCCCGCTTCTGTCTGTCGTAATAGAAGAAAGATCCGGCGATGCGCCCTGCTGGAACACTGCATTGGAGCCCTTGTCGATAGCAGGAGATTCCTTCTTAGGCTGCAGATAGCGATTCTGATCGGTGAACAGCAACGGATCAGCGTCACTGTTGCCAACAATGCTATTGCCCACTGCTTCGTTCAGAATGCCGTCAGGCTTATCATCCTGCACAATGCTGTAGGAAATATCAATCGTACCGCCATCCCGGTTCGTAATGCTGTGGAAATCCCGGTCATTGTTGTTGCCCACAATGCTATTGCGAAGCTGCGGCTTGCTGGCGCCAGCATTCAGAATTCCGCCGCCCCCGTCGCTCGCTTCGTTACTCGCGATCGTCACATTCGTCAGCACCGGACTGCTGCTCGCATTGAACAAACCGCCGCCATCCGTCGCACGATTCGCATAGAAGACTGCATTCGTAATAACAGGATTGCTGTTGTCCTGATTGTAAATGCCCCCGCCGCTGCGGGCGGCGCGATTATCGGCGAACGTCACGTTCGTCAGCTTCGGACTGCTGTTGTAGTTGGCGAGTCCGCCTCCGTTGACCGCTTCATTTCTAGTAAAAATAATATTGAGCAGCGTAGGGCTGCTATTCTCGTTCAGCATGCCTGCGCCTGTATTGATCGTTTTGTCCGATGCAAAACCGCCTGTAATCGTCACGCCGTCCAATACGGCGGTTGCGTTCACATCTTTATTCTTAATGACTTGATAGACGTTGCCGTTCGCTTTGCGGTCCCGGTTAATATCGGCGCTAAGCACCGTTTCATTCGCATTGAAATCGCGGTTTGCGAGCATTGCTTGAACGGACGAACCGTCCCCGATTTTCTCATTGCCGGCAAAACCTCCACGTATCGCGACACCATTTTTCAGTTTGAAATGGCGGGTCCGGCGATCCCTGTCCTCCTGATATTCGCTTGGATAATAAGTACCCTTGGCCACCCAAATCTCTTTCCCGCTATTCTCCTCCGTTTCTGATAACGCGTCCTCCAAATCCCGATAGGCGTTTTCCCAGCTCGTTCCGTTTTCTCTTCCTTTTGCATTCGCATTTACATACACGATGCCGCCTCCGGCATCCGCCGCTTCAACCGGCCCTCCAAACTCTGGCCATACGCCCAAGCCGACAATTAAAGTGAAAATAAGGCTCAGACAAACGAGTTTCTTCCTCAACTTCGCTCTACCTCCTTATCCTCTTTCCGGACATGCCCTATACGATTCGTAACATAGTCAGTACTCTATGACCGTTCACCCGGTATATTTGATACGAAACGTATTTGGAAATTGTTGCGGCGTTTTGAAAATAAATATTGTGAATAAATAAGGACAAGCGCTCAACCACTCTCTAATTCAATTTCAAAATTTGTCGATTTTTGGAATTTTATAAAAGTGTTGAAATAGTCGGCTCAATTCCTTTGAAGCTGCCTAGCAGAGCCAGCTTGAAGTAGAAAAAAACGAGCCCTAGCCTAATCGCTAGAGACTCGTTTCTATGATAGCTACAACGGTCTTTCCACTGTGAAAATATCGCCAAGACCGGCATAATCATGACCGGCAAGCCGGCTTACTGGCTGAAGCTTGCGGGGATCGATATGCCCATCCCCATCATAAACCGAATCGGCGATATGGTAAGCGACAACCCGCCCGATAAGCAGATCGCAGGCAGGCCCGCCTTCCGCATCGCCTCCAAGCTCCAATGCTTGCTCCAATAAGCATTCCATTCGAATACGGGGCTCGGCTACACCAGGAACTTCAATCCGCTGGCTGCTGACCAGAGTTAATCCGGCTGCCTGCACCTCGCTCTCCTCCGGCGGCAGGCTTGCCGCCGTCGCATTCATCGCCTCAAGAAAGGACTCGTCGGCGATATGGACGACGAATTGTCCCTTTCCTATTGCGTTGCGCGCCGTATCCTTCCTCTCGCCATTCTTTCGCTGCACAGAGACCGAAACAAGCGGCGGGTTCGAGCTGACAATATTGAAAAAACTGAAGGGTGCCGCGTTTAGAACTCCCTGATCAGACAATGTCGTGACTAAGGCGATAGGCCTCGGGATGATGCTACCAATCAACAGCTTATAATTGTCGCGGGCGCTTAGTGCCGACGGGTCGATCATCACCATAACTTTTCCTCCGTTACACGATATTCTCCCGGTACCACTGGGCGGCTGCCGCCACCTCCGTACCAGTGAGCTGATGGCCGAACCGCTCCCAGTGTACATTTACCGAAGCTCCTGCCCCTGTTAACAATGAGGTAAGCTCCTCCGTCTCCTGCGGCGAGCAGATCGGATCATTGCTGCCCGCTCCGATGAAGACGGGAACGTCTGTGAGAGCCGGCAGTTCAATGCCGCGCAGCGGCACCATTGGATGATGCAGAATCGCACCGCGCAGCGCATCCCTGTCATGGAACAACAGACTTGCTGCAATGTTGGCGCCATTCGAATAACCTATGGCAATGAGATTGCGGCGGTCGAATCCGTATTCCTCTGCGGCCTGGTCCAGAAATTCGTTCAATTCCTGAGTCCGGAAGATCAAATCCTCAATATCGAATACGCCTTCAGCCAGCCGGCGGAAAAACCGCGGCATACCATTTTCCAATACATTGCCCCTTACGCTAAGCACCGAAGACGCCGGAGAAATCGCCACGGCCAGCGGCAGCAGATCGCTTTCAGTCCCTCCCGTTCCATGGAGCAGCAGTAGTACGGGAGCAGACGGGTCGGTACCTGGTTTGAAAATATGCTTCATCGTCGCTGTCATTACTGATCCTCCTTCAATACGCGAACTTCAATCGGCGGCAGCAATTTAACGATCTGATCGCGGTGTTTCTCATACCATTCCGGCAGCATCAGTTTCTCGCCGAGATTTTCTTGCTCCTCATCACGGGCAAAGCCCGGAGGATCGGTCGCGATCTCGAACAGAATTCCGCCCGCTTCACGGAAATAGATTGCATTGAAATATTGACGGTCCACGATCGGAGTCGGCTGATAGCCGCTAGTCTCGACCTGCGTTCTCCAGCTCTCATGCTCTTCGAAATCTTTGGCGCGCCATGCGATATGATGAACCGTTCCCGCGCCGCCTGCACCTGCTGCCATTGGCGTCACGTTCACATCGATAATATTGCCGATGTCGCCAAACGATTGGAACCGCGCAAAGCCGTTCTCCTCGCCGACTTTGGTCAGCCCCATTACATGCTCCAGCAAATGAGCGGTACGGCTAGGCGCCAGGCTGAACAATACAGCTCCGCCAAAGCCTTTGATCGCTTTCTCAGCCGGAACGCCGCCAAAGCCCCAAGTACTTGCCGTGCCGGCCTCCCGGGCAACCAGCTCTGCGTGCATGCCGTCCGGATCATCAAACTGCAGATACGTTTCGCCGAATCTTGTCGTCTCTGTCACCGCAATATTGAATTTCGCCAATCTCTCCCGCCAGAAATCGAGCGAGTCAACCGGAACGACGTAGGTTGTAATGCCGACTTGACCAGCGCCGACACGTCCGAGACGCGAGCCTGCCGAAGGGAAAAATGTAATAATCGTCCCCGGACTTCCCTGCTCATCACCAAAGTACAGATGATAAACTTCCGGCGCATCGAAGTTGATCGTTTTTTTAACTAAACGCAATCCCAGCAACCCTGCATAAAAATCGACTGTCGCCTGCGCGTCACGTACAAAAGCGGTAATATGGTGAATACCTGCTGATTTTTAATTTCGTTTGTTCTGTCATTACGATCCACTCCCTCAATGTTGTTGTTATCGTTCTATCGTGATTTGTTCATCGTTAACTGCTTATCTATGATTCGGCGAACAGCTACTTATAGCTGCTCTCCGCGAAACGTCCAAGCTTCTTGAGCAGTGCGCTTGCCGCCTGCTTCTCCTCCGCAGTCAGTCCGTCAACCGAACTGCGAATCACGTCTGCATGGGCAGGAAATACTTCCTCAATGAACCGTGTGCCTGCTTCCGTTATCTCGGCATAGGTTAATCGGCGATCCTCGGTCGACGCTTTCCGGCATACCAGCTTCTTCTTCTCCAGCTTATCGACTACATAGGTAATGTTCCCGCTGCTCATCAGTACCTTGCCCCCGATTTGCTGCAGCGGCTGCGGCCCCTTATGATGCAGCAGCTCCAGCACGCCGAACTCCGTCCGGTTCAAGCCATGCTTGCGAATGTCCCGGTCGGCATGCGCATTCACCCATTGGCTGGCCCGGGAAAGCGCAATATACAGCTCCAGTGATTCATCTTTGTTTTGTGCCATATCGATCGGCCTCATCTCTCGCATCGGAATGTCTTAATTTTTATTATCTTAAATTTAAGATATATGATATTGAGATAAATGTCAACCGTCCGATTTACTTTTTTATAAACGTCTAGCGTACGAATCCGGTGATAAGCCAACGAGCGCTTTGAACGCTTTTATAAAATGCGCCTGATCGAAAAAGCCCAGCTCTACAGCCAGCGACGGCCAGTCAATCTCATTGCCGGCAGCTGCAAGCTCTGCAGCCTCCAGCATGCGATAGCGCTGAATGACCCATTTCGGAGATACGCCAACATATTGGCTGAATAGACGCTGCAGCGTTCTTTTGCTCATGCCAAGGCCATCCATCAGATGCTCTACCTTGGTCACCTGGTGCTCCGCAATAATCCGGTCGATAATCGCGCAAATCGATGCGACATTGTCGTCTGCAGCAGGAAGCCGCTCCAGCAGGAAACGTTCAAATACGCCAATTCTGCCGCTGTGGTCAGGTTGCGACAGCACCTCAAGCTCCAGCTCTGCAGTCGAACAACCGAATACATCCTCCAGGCTGGCGGATGTATCAGTTAAATCACTGACAGATCGCCCTCCAAAGAACGGGTAAAAGCCTCCCGGCAAAAAATGAACGCCCAGCACATGCCCGATGCCCTCCAGCATATGATGCGACTTTTTACGCTCAACGCCGAAGATTCCGGTCTGGTCCTTCTCGAAAACGAGATTGATGACCGGATTTTGCAGCACTTCCTGCTTGTATGGAGGCTCTCCTGTTAAATCCCATTCAATGATCCAGTAATGACGGATGAAAGGCCGCAATTCCGCGCAAGGCTCATACCTTGCAACTTGAAATTTGCGGCTGGTTGGATATAGAATGCCTCTGCCGGCCAGATCCTTATGCGTCTCCTGCTGCAATTGATTGATTTCTTCTCCAGATCCCATACGTCCCGCCTCCTGTCTGTCGCGTTTTTACTATACCGCTGCCCGTCCATTTCATACAGTTAGAATAGCAAGAACATCACTTTCAGAAAAGAGGTCATCGCCATGAACCTTCAATTTACGATCTATATCGACGCAACGCCGGAAAAAGTATGGAGCCTGTTCACTTCACCTGAGCATACCCGCAAGCTGTACTACGACTGTGTCTTGCGTTCAACCTTCGAAGAAGGCGCAGCGCTTGAATATGTCGGGCCCGGCAATGACGGTCCGGAGACGGTTCATATTTACGGTACGGTGCTCTACTTCGAGCCTGGCCGCCAGTTCAGCTATATCGAGCATCCCGGCGCCACCTATTACACCAACCATGCCGAGCTGAGCTGCCGCGTGACCTACACCTTAGAGCCTTTCGGCGCTTGTACCAAGCTAACGCTGCTCAATGATGAATGGTCCGAGGGCCATCCCGGTTATCAGAAAACAGCAGATGTATGGCCGATGCTGCTGAGTGATATTAAAACTTACGCCGAGACGGGTAAAACACTTAATTTAGGCTGGTAATTGTACAATGTGCCTTGCTAACCCACCGAAGAGGAAGCAAAAAAGCCGCCAAAAGGCGGCTTTTCATTTTACAGATTGTTTACTGGTCCGCTTGCTCTTCCCAGAAGAGATCATTCAACGTCTTGGACAGGCAGCGGCAAATGGCTACGCAAAGACTTAAGCTTGGATTGTAATTCCCCGACTCGATCAGACCGATTGTCTGCCGGGACACGCCCACAAGCCGGGCAAGCTCATCCTGTGACAGCTCCTTTTCAACACGCGCCAGCTTCAGTCTCATATTTTTCGAATTTTTCATAGGCTGGTTCCCTTTCCCGCTTGTCTCCTATTCCTCATCATCTTTAGGTCCCATCGACTGGCTCACCTTTCTTGCAGCAGCGTCCCCAAACCACAGTACCATTAGAAACAACGGAATATAGAAGATAATCGAAAACGCAAAAACAGATAAAAAATATACGAAACGAGTGCTGTCGTCCCCATATAAGACAGCGCTTCTCACTCCGAAGAATATCGCAATACCGAGGCCCAGCACAAGTCCGCTAATCATTTGTTTCTTGCTTCGCGACACCCGGCTCCTCCGTTCCTTCAGCTCAACCTCGGCCGCATACACCCCTTTAAGGATGGAACGAAGGCCAATGTAAAAGCTCGTAGCCACTAGAATAATGAGTTCTGTAAGAAATAGCTTATAGTCTGTTCCAAAACGTATAAGCTTTACGATAGCTGATACATAACAAATGAGAACGACCAGCCAATAAGCTTCGACATACAGTTTATTCCGCACCTGATCCAGCCTCTCATCACCTGTAGAACTTCTCAACCAACCAATTTTCCTCATTTATCCATCACTCCTTTGTTATCTATAGTATGATATAAATAACAAAATGTAAATTATAGCTGTCATTTTATTTATTATATCTGTCTTTCCAACAAAAAAACCGCCCCAGAGTAGGGGCGGGTAATTTACGCAATAATTGGGGCCGGACACGTTTTCATTTGGTTCAAACCCGCTTGCGTTATTGTAACGCCTGCGAGCATGAACCACTGGTCATGCAAAGCTGTATTTTTGTCTGTAGAAGGCCGGAGAGATTCCATACTGCTCTTTGAACGCACGCGAGAAATGGGTACTATTTTCAAACCCCGTCATATAACAAATGTCCGTAACCGATAAAGCGGAGTTCATCAGCAGCTCTTTCGCCCGGTCCAGCCTTCTTTCCCGAATCCATTGGCGCGGGGGCATGCTGTAGATCGCTTGGAACTCTCGTTTGAAGGTGGACAAGCTTCGGCCGGATAAGTACGCCAAATCATCGACCGATACCGGATTTAACAGGTTTTCCTCGACGATTTTGGGAATATCGGAACGTGCCTGCTGCTTCAGCTGAAGCAATTGCAGCATGAGATCCTGATCGGCCGCAGCGAGATCAAAAAGCAGCTCCAGCAGTTTAATTTTAATCAAATGCTCATCAATGCCGTCGGGTTCGGTGAAATAAGGTTCTAATGAATCCACGTATTTCAGAAGGCGCTCGTTAACCGGCTTAACGGAGACAGCGACCGAAGCTGCTGGTGCTTTTGGCTTTATGCCAGACAGTCTGGAAAACTCTCTGAGCAGGTCATCCTTCAGAAAGAACATCCGGTATTCCATCATGCCGTCGCCATCCGGATCGCCAGTTTTCTGGTATTGGACGACAATTGCTTTTTTCAGCAAAATCATCTCGTTGGGACGCACGTCATAAATCTCCCCGCCATAGCTGATGGAATACACGCCGCGCTGAACGAATAACAGCAGATGATCTTCCAGAAACAAAGACCCTCTCAGCTTCTCCGTGAACACGCAAGCTTTCATAACGGATAGTCCGTTCATTTTCAAAATGACCTGATTATGCGTCTCGGCGAGTTCCTGAGGAGCTTTGACCAAATGTTCGATCATTCCCACCGCCCCTTTCTGATTGCCTCTTTATAATCGGCTTCTGGAGTCACTTATATCACACTTGGCCATGCGAGCCAACAGAAAATAAATCAACAATTCAGCTTGAGCTAAAATGTCAAATGCATTCGAGCCGCACAGAAAAGTACCGCGCAGCCGCCTATGTTACGATGAAGCCGTTGAACAACACGAATTGAGGAGGATATGAACGATGAGCAAAGTATGGTTTATTACAGGAGCCTCCCGAGGTCTCGGCTTGGAAATTTCCAAAGCCGCTCTGGACGCAGGAGATAAAGTGGTAGCGACAGTCCGCAGCAATGCAGACGCTCTGCAAAGCCAATTGAACCATAACGATAATCTGCATGTGGTGCTGCTGGATGTCACCAATGAAGCACAGGCACATGATGCCATGAGTGAGGCTGTCGGCAAATTCGGGCAGATCGACGTTCTGGTTAACAACGCAGGATATGGATTGCTTAGTGCGATAGAAGAAGCTTCAGGTGAAGAAGTGAAAAACAACTACAATACCAACGTGTTCGGCACGTTGAATGTCATTCGGGCAGCGCTGCCGCACATGCGCAAACAACGCTCCGGGCATATCGTGAACATTTCGTCGGTCGGCGGCCTGAGAGGAGCGGAAGGATGGGGCTTGTACGCTTCCACTAAATTCGCCATTGAAGGCATTACAGAGACGCTGGCGATTGAGCTGGCTCCGCTAGGCATTCATGCGACAGCCGTTGAACCGGGCTATTTCAGAACCGACTTCCTGGATACGACCTCGCTGACACGAACCGGCAACATTATCGAGGATTACGCAGACACGGTGGGCAAAATGAGAAGTATTGCAACGCAAGTCAATAAGAAGCAGCCCGGAGATCCAAAAAAGCTGGCCCAAGCGCTTCTGCTGCTCGTCAATGCGGATAAACCGCCGGTTCATCTCCCCCTTGGCAAGGATACACTGCAAAACTATAGAGAAAAAACCGCAAACTTCCACAAAGATATTGAGGCGTGGCATGACGTGATTGTCGGCACTGACCACGACGACGTTAATTAATGCAATTGCAAACGGCCTGAGTCCAATTGACTCAGGCCGTTTGCTTGCTATTTAGCCGCCTAGCTTATTGCGAGCCTTTGCCGCTTTTGCCAGGGCTTGTTTGGCTGCCGCCTACATTACCTTGATTGTTGGACGGGCTTTGATTGCCCGACTGGCTGCCGCCTACACCGCTCTTGCCTTGATTGCCCGACTGGCTGCCGCCTACGCCGCTCTTGCCTTGGTTACCCGACTGGCTGCCGCCTACGCCGCTTTTACCTTGGTTACCCGACTGGCTGCCGCCTACGCCGCTCTTGCCTTGATTCTCGATTTGGCTGCCGCCGATACCGCCTTTGCCTTGATTATTCGACTGGCTGCCGCCGATGCCGCCTTTGCCTTGATTTTCTGTCGTGCCGCCGCCAATGCCGCCGCCTTTACCTTGATTTTCAGTTTGGCCGCCGCCAATTCCTTTGCCTTCGCCTTCACTGAATCCGCGACCTTTAAACTGAATGCCGCCTTT
>NZ_CBVJ010000126.1 GCF_000513275.1 Paenibacillus gorillae
AGCTCCGCCGCCTGCACCGCCACCAGCTCCGCCGCCTGCACCGCCGCCTGCACCGCCGCCTGCACCGCCACCTGCTCCGCCACCAGCTCCGCCGCCTGCACCGCCACCAGCTCCGCCGCCTGCGCCGCCACCAGCTCCCGCACCGGCTTTGCCGCCGCCTCCAGCTCCAGCTTTACCGCCGCCTTTACCTTTACCTAGCCCTTTTCCTTTGCCTGTACCTTGGCTCTTCACAGCCGAAGGGAATTTCGCTTTGCCATACGAGTAAGTAATAGCCTGGAAGGTTTTATTATCCACTGATCCGGTTACCTTAAGGCCGTGTGTTTTTTGATAATGCTTAACACCTTTTACAGTCAGAGCATCGTATTTGCCGTTAATTGGCCCGGAATAGCTGCCTACTGATTTCAGCATGCCTTGGATGACATAGACATCCGGTCCTTTAGCGCCTTTGCCTACTGCCAGTGTTGTATGCGGCATACTTACTGCTAAAGTCAACGCGAGTAACAGCGCCCCGATTACCTTGCCCATTGTCCGGCGAGGTTTTTTATTTTTCTCTCGGGAGAGAATGCTCCAATCCCATTTCATGCAAACAGACACCATCCTTCTCTGAGTTGATATTTCTTTTACAACAATGCTTACTATTTCCCATCATCCCAATTTCATTACGGATTTCTGCTTCAATTTCAAAAAATCTACTCAATACCGCCAAATACACGCAAAAAAAGCCGCCCGCAGACGGCTGCTTTACAACAAGATATTCACAATACCAGCTTAAACATTCTGCAGTTCCAGCGAACATCGCCAAACTTTGCAGTACAGTCAGCACACCACACTCTAGACAAATCAAACTTCCGGCACACTATAAACTAGTCTAATCAAGTTTCATTCACACCCTAGACGCTAATCAAGCTTCCTGCACACTATAAACTCGCATCAAAATGTAAAATTACATTTTGATTAGCCTCATATAGCCCCAAATGGCCTTCAAAATGCAAAAATACATTTGGAATCGCTCATTTTGAGCCAAATGGCTCGTTTTAGCGCAATCAAACTGCACATTTGCATTTTGAGGCGATAAATCGCCCATAAAACGGCGAACAACCTGCACTTTTACATTTTGATTCGTTGCAGCGTACGGATAACCAGACTTTTAAGGAAAAATCGGCGTCAGGTGCAATAGCGCTCAGGAAACGAACACATCCAACAAAAAAAGCTGTCGAGACTCAACTCGACAGCCAGCATTTCCACGCCTAAGGCAGCAGCTCCAACTAACTATTATAAAAGCTTTGCATTTTTTACGCGCCCTCATGTTCGCTCCAACAACCCCGCCGAGAATAAGAATAGCTCCAGCCACATGATACCAGGCTAGCACTTCCCCCAGTACAATGACGCCCGCTCCAATGGTTACAACAACGGACAAATTGACAAACACACTCATCTGCGAAGCTTGAATTCGGCTTAAGGCATAGTTAGTCAAATAAGAGGTAAGCAGCGACGACATCAATCCAAGATACAAAATTGACACGATAAAGCGCGGCTCAGCGAAGGGTTCAAAATACGCCGCCAGCGTACCTGCCGACAGATGCTGAGAAACCGCAATTGTGTTAAAAACGACGAAGCCGACGCCCATCATTAGGTACGTCATCTCTGTGACGCTATGACTCTGCGTGAGCTTCCTAGCCATCACATTATAGGCCGCAGAAGACAGAGCGGAAATCAACATCAGGCAATAGCCCGCCAGACGCCAGCCACCACCTCCGCCCTCTCCGCCTGACATGGTTACAATGAATGCGACGCCGCAAACGGACAGAAGAATAAATAGCTTTTGCCAGCCTGTCGAGCGTTCCCGGATAAAAATAGCGGCAAGCACCATCGTCAGAATCGGAATTGCCGCTTGAATGATGCCGGCTTCAGAAGAAGAAAGGTAGAACAGTCCCCATGACTGAAACATAAAAAAGCAAGAAGGATAAAATACAGCAATCGGCAGCAGGTTCAGGACACCAGCCCAAGTAAACCGAGCTCGCCCCCAGCCCGCCAGCAACAACACATTTGCTGCTGCAAAAGAGACAGTAAATCGATGCGCCAGCAAATCCATTGGACTAGCCGAGCGCAGCGCGAATTTCACGAAAACGAACGAAAAGCCGATGATGACCGAGTAGGCCAACGCGGCAACATAGGCTTTTCCCAGCGAAGATGATCCCTTAGCCATCACTCAAGCTATCCCCGGTAGCTGTCGCGCCATTGCAGCAGACGCGCTTCCAAGAGGCGGACGAGCGAGTCGGTCAGTTTGCCGACGACGGCAAAAATGACGATACCAACAAACACAACACCTGTGCGCATGTAGGAGCGAGCATCTTGGATCAAATAACCGATTCCTTGATCGGCACCCATTAATTCCGCAACGACCAGGCACAGCCACGCCGTGCTGAGCGACAGCCTCACACCGAGCAAAATATTCGGCATAGCCGCAGGCAGAACCACTTTCGTCAGCTGGTGAAAACGGCTGAATTCCAGCACCCGCGCGACGTCGAACAGCTTCGAATCGACGTTGCGGACGCCCAGAAACGCATTCACATATAGCGGGAAGAAGGCGCCCATGGCGATGAGCAATATTTTCGACAGCTCACCGAAGCCGAACCACAGGATGAACAGCGGCGTAATCGCCAGCAGCGGTACGGTCCGCAGCATCTGGATCGTCGGATCAAGCACCTGCTCCGCACGCTTGTACAGACCTGAACCAAGGCCGATCAGCAGGCCAAGTCCACCGCCTACAAAGAATCCGATCATGGCACGAAGCACGCTAATTCCGAGATGATGAGGCAGCTCCCCGGACAAAAGCATATCGTAAAAATCGCGGAATATCGAGGTTGGAGGCGGGAACAGCTGGCGGGAGACGAGTCCGTTCATTACGGCCAGCTGCCATAACACCAATACGCCAACAGGGATACAAGCGCCTAGCAGAAAGCGTTTCGTTCTTTCTTTTGCAGTCATAGAAACCGACGACCTTTCCTCATAGTGTCGTTATATCTCATAGCTGACGTCCTCAACTTCCACATGATTGAGCGCACCAAGCACCTGTGTACGAAGCTGCTGGAACGGAACGCCTACCCGGTTTCTCGGATACGGAAGATCAACAGCAATAACCGCCTTGATCCGGCCGGGACGGGCATCCATGACCACTATGCGATTGGACAGAAAGATCGCCTCGTCGATGTCATGCGTAACGAGCAGCATCGACGTCTGGTTTTGCCGCCAAATATCGAGCAGCGACTCCTGCATATGATTGCGGGTAAAAGCATCAAGCGCGCCAAAAGGCTCGTCCAGCAGCAGCACTTGAGGGCTGCGAAGAAGCGCCCGGGCAATGGCTACACGCTGCGACATGCCGCCCGAAAGCTGCTTCGGATAAGCCTTCTCAAATCCCTTCAGCCGGACGAGCTCAATCATCTCGTCGACTCTGCGGCGCACCTCGCCGTTTTTCAGCGACAGGTCCGCAGCAATATTTTTCTCCACCGTAGCCCATGGAAACAGCCGATGCTCTTGAAAAATAAAGCCCTTCTCCTTGCTTGGACCCAGCACGTCGGAGCCGTTCAGCTGTACCCGTCCCTCGTAGTCGACATCCAGTCCGGCCGCGATTTTGAGCAGTGTGCTTTTGCCGCAGCCGCTTGGGCCGATAATCGACACAAACTCCTGTTTTTTCAAGCTCAGATGGATGTCATCGAGTACATGCGTAGACGTGTCCGCCGTGCGAAACGTTTTATTCAAATGACTCATTTCCAGTGCCGTTGCAGTCATGTTAAGCCCCCCTGCCATGATGTAAAGTATCGTCCAAATGAATTTAGGGAGAATATTAGCAGACGGCCAAAACGATTGTCAATATGCCTTTTGCTGGTTGCCCTTCCGCAAGGACGCCTACTTGAAGCTGTTATATTCGCGGATCAAATAGTTCAAAAACTCCTTCTGGGCGATCGAAAAATGCTTTTTCGCCAGCCGCGCCCAGCCCAGCGAAATCGTGGACGGCTCATGGCTGACGAGCGGAATCATAACGATATCCCCGTTCAGCACAAGCGGGTCGTTCATCATCGCATACTCGATAAAAAGCCCTACGGCCGCGCCTTCCGCAATTGTCCGTTTCAGCAGCTCGATGTTGTTGGACGTGAACAAAATGTTGACCTGACCATACTTGTCCATGAAGTCGCCTAAATACCAGTTGGAAAATACGCCGTCGATGTTGACGAACGGCTGCGCCAGCAAATCCTGCGGCGTGACACTTTTGTTCATCGCCAGACTGGAGCGCCGGCCGACGCATACAACCATCCGAGATACATGCAGCGTCTTCATCTGCAGATCCTTCACGTCTTCCGGCTTATGGTTGTCGAGATAGATCAGTCCGAGATCCGTCCGGTCCTCCTTCAAGTCCTGGATGACCTCCTCAGTGCTCTTTGACGTAATCTCCAGCTTGACGTTGGGATGATCCCGCTTGAAGGCGATAATTGCCTTGGTCAGCACAGCCATAAAATTCGGACCAACCGAGAACCGAACCTCGCCCTCGGTCAATGAGCTTTTCACAAGCGACTGCTCGCGGATCTCCTCCATCCGGGCTAGAATCTCGAACACCTTCTCGATAATGATTTTGCCCCGGTCAGTCGGAACCGTACCGAGCCGCGAACGTTTGAAAATCGTAATGCCCAGCTCCTGCTCCAGCTTTGCCAGCGATTTGCTGATGCCAGCTTGGCTGACGTGAAGCTGCTCGGCGGCAATCGTAATCGATCCGGTACGTGCGATTGCAGCGATATATTCGAATTGCTCAAGGTTCATATGAACACCCCTGACACATAACTTGAAGTTATGATAATATATTTCATAGTTATTTTACTAGATTAATCGGAAATAATACAATACAGATATCCGACCGGAACGATTGGATAACAAACACACAAGCATAATGATGCAGACAAGGGGTTGTAAGCAATGCAGAACATGACAATTAAACGCTCTCCGGCATGGAAGTCCGGCTTGATCGTTCTCTCCGTAATTATCGGATTATTAGGTTTATCCGCTTGCTCCAGCAAATCGGCGGCAGATGAGAAAGTAACGGTAAATATCGCCATCAACGGCGGACTCAATCTGCTGACAATCGCCAAAAACAAAGGATTCTTCGAGGAGGCCTTTGGCAAAGTAAACGCCGAGGTCAAATGGAATGAATTCCAAAGCTCGGTACCGCTGCTCGAAGGCGTAGTCTCCAATCGCGTTGACTTCTCCTTCATCGGCGACGGCACTGTCGTAACCGGCAAAGCTGCCGACAGCCCGTTCACTGTCATTTCCGTTACTGGTGTTGAAGGCAACCAGAACAGTGTCATTGTGAAGCCGGACAGCCCTATCCAATCGATCGCTGACCTGAAAGGCAAGACGATTGCAGTAGCGAAAGGCTCCTCCGGTCATATTTTCCTCGTGAAAGCATTAGAGAAAAACGGCCTATCCGAGGATGATGTGAAGCTCGTTCAGCTTCAGCCCGATGAAGCGAATCCCGCTTTCCAATCCGGCAACGTAGACGCTTGGGCGATTTGGGACCCGTTCGTAACGATGGAAACGCAAGGCGGTCGCGCTCGCATTCTGGAGAGCGTCAAGACGATGGGCTTCATCGCTCCAGCCGTCATGATTGGCCGCGACAAGTTCTTGAAGGATCACCCGGATTTAACTGCATTGTACCTGAAAGTGTATCAGCAGACCGTTGAATGGGTTGCCGGTCATATGGACGAAGCCGTCACCATTCTGGCAACAGAGAAAAAGATGGATCCTGAGCTTGTCCGGACGTTAATCTCGAATACGCATTATATCAATGAGCCGGTATCGCCGGAGATCGAAGGCGCGATGCAATCGACAGCGGATATTCTCGAAGCGACAGGCACCGTGAAGACGAAGGTCGACATCAGCAAAGTATATGACAACTCCTTTATTACCGAAGCATTGAAATAAGGTTCTACCGTTACCAGAAGGCATCGTTATGGCTGAACCGCCTCGATGCCTTTTTTCATCCCTTATCCCAATTCCATCATTCAGGAGGCTGCTAGCATGAATACAGCAACAAGAGAGACATCCATTCAAAACTATTTGCACACGACGGACAAAATCCGGAACAAGGTTCAAGGACTGCCCGAAGAACTGCTGCTCTGGCAGCCCGGTCCCGGCAAATGGAGCATCAACGAAATCGTCGGCCATCTGCTCGACTCCAATATCGTCAATTCCTACCGGATTCGTAAAATCATCTCCGAGCCCGTAACGCCGCTCGTTACCTTTGCCCATGAAGGCTGGGTGTCGCAGCAGCAATTCAACGAAACGACCATTGCGGACATGCTGACCGCCTATGAGGCTCTGGCCATATACAACGGAAGCTTGCTGAAAAAGCTCACGGAGGAGCAATGGCTCCGTTACGGTTTGAAGGGCGAGGAGAAAATCTCGATCGCGCATATTGTCGACAGCTTTATTTGCAGTCATGTAGAGAAGCATATGGGGCAAATCGAGCGGAACATCGCGGCATGGAAACTGAGAGGAGAGCAATGACATGTTATTAGAGCAATGGCTGAAATTGGCCGAAGCCCAGCATCCGCAAGTTATTGCATGGAGACGTTATTTGCATCAGCATCCCGAGCTTAGCTTCAAAGAAGCAAGCACTGCTCTATATATAGAAGAAACACTTCGATCCTTCGGCAAGCTGACGGTCAGCCGGCCTACTCCGACCAGTGTTATGGCAAGATTGATTGGCGAACGGCCAGGCGTGGTGCTCGCTATTCGCGCTGATATCGACGCTCTGCCGATTCAAGAGGAAACCGGCCTTCCATTCTCGTCGAACACGGATGGTGTTATGCATGCCTGCGGCCACGATGGCCATACCGCCATTGCACTTGGCGTGGCCAAGCTGCTGACAGATCATCTCGCGCTGGAGGAGCTGGAAGGTGAAGTCCGGTTTATATTCCAGCATGCGGAGGAGCTGCCTCCGGGCGGTGCGGAAGATATGATTGCAGCGGGCGTTTTGGACGGCGTCGATTATGTCATTGGCGCCCATCTGCAATCGCCGGTACAAGTCGGCAAGGTTGGCGTGGTAGCTGGGCCGATGCTCGCTTCGCCAGACAATTTCACGATTACGATCAAAGGCAAAGGCGGTCATGCAGCTGAGCCGCATCGGACCGTCGATTCCATCGCGATTGGCGCACAGGTTGTAACGAATCTGCAGCATTTGGCGTCCCGCCATTTCAGTCCGGTTGATCCGCTTGTTGTCTCCGTCACCAAATTTGCCGGGGGCCAGTCGCATAACGTCATTCCCGGCAGCGTTGAGTTATGCGGGACGGTACGGTGTATTGATCCCGAGCTGCGCGAGGAAGTGCCGCGCCGCATGGAGCAAATTGTCCGCGGCATTACGGAGGCGCATGGCGCTGAATATGAGCTGCAATTTACGTATGGCTATCGTCCACTGATTAACAATAAGGAAGTGACGGCCATTGTTGCAGAATCGGCGGCGGAGGTTGTCGGCGAGGATGCGATCTATACGATAAAACCAAGTATGGCCGCCGATGATATGTCAGCTTATATCCACCGTGTGCCAGGCACTTATTTCAATATCGGCGCTGGCAATCAAGCAGCCGGCATTGTCTATCCGCATCATCATTCGCGGTTTACGATCGATGAGGATTCACTGCGTATTGGCGTAAAAGTATTTGTTTCTGCTGCTTTGAAGCTAATGAAGCTGCGGTAGACCCGATCTGCTGCATTTACGATAAAAAGAAGACCTTCCTGCGCTTAAGGCGCGAGAAAGGTCTTCTTGTTCTTCTCATTAATCGATATAGCCGGCAAGCCCTTTGTCCATGAAGTAATCCATCTCCGCGTCGAGAATGGACTCCACTTTCAATTCGTCCAGCTTCACATCAGGACGGCCTACGATGTAGTCGACAAGCTCGTCGCTGTCGATCTCCACTTCTCCGCTGGCGTTCGTTTTCGCGCCATCCATAAATTTCTGCTCATGCTTCAGTACGAGCTGAATGCTTTTCACATCCAATTTCGTCTGTTCGGCAATGTATTGAATCAGCTCTTGCTCATTCACTTGTTCGTTCGCTTGCTCTGTCATCGCATTCGCCTCCATCTTCTATCCAACATTCATTCCGCAGCCTGCCAAGCTTTGCCGCTATTCATTAAACTACTATTGTCACAGCTGCTGCGTCAACCTTTATATGGTTATTATGCCCATTTCCCGCAGTTTCGCCCCTATGCTGTCTTCACCACCGTTTTACGGCTGAATATGCTGGAGCAAAGAACAGAAGGAGGGCGTTCGCTCCGCTATGGCAAAAAGGGTCATCATCGTCGGCATTGAATTCAACAACCGCTCCACCCGAGGCGGTCCATATAAGGTTGGACTAACAGAGGCATGGATTGAATACCGGATGAATGTGTTTATGAAATATACGATGAATAGCTTGAAAAAGCAAACTAATCAGCAGTTCACTGCGCTTATTCGTTATGCATCCGTTACGGAGGAGCTCATTCAAAAAACGCTGGAGAAGCATGAGCCGCTGCCGGACAATATTCGTTTCGTGCCGGAAGAGCAATATATCGAAGCGCAAAAAGAACTGGCGGGCGACGCCAAATGGCTATATCTCGTCCGGCTTGACTGCGACGACACCTACAGCAAGACGCTGATTCAACAGCTGCATGCAGCGAAGCCCAGAGAAGGAACGCGCGCGCTCGTCAACCAGCTTGGCTACATCTATGACAGCCTTCGTCACCGGATTTCTCCGGTCAAGAAGACCTCTCCGCCCTTCTATACCTGGATCTATAAGAGCGCAGATTATTTTAATGGAAAACGATATAAAATCAAAGGCGGCCATCCCGCAGTGGTCAAGCATAAGCATGAAATATTGACCCGAAAGGGAAGGCGCAACTACCTGGTCGTTGTCCATCAGCGAAATACGCTTAATCAGCGTCTGCTGAGGCGGAAAAACTTCATTAGCAACCGCAAAAGAGTAGACGCTATTCTGCGCAAGTTCATTTAACCGAGAGCAGCCGCCTTCTCTCCAGGAGAAGGCGGCTGCTTCATGTTTAATTGGAGGAAAAATGCTGGTTCAACTGCCGCTGCGCACGCGCCTTCGCCCAATTGTAAGACTGCCAGCTGTGGTCTCTGTTCTGAAGCTCTTCCTCTCTGTGCTTCAAGCCCTTTTCCAATTCGGGATGCTTATCTGCGTATTCAATGAGCAGAGGAACGACGTCAGCCGATAGCTCATCCAAATAGGAAATGTCCGTAATCGTGGCGGTACTATTAAATCGCTCGATGTTGCGCTCTGCAATCATCCGGTCCATCCCGATATAATTGATCAGCACATAGGCAGCAATACTAATCACGATATAGAATCGGGCCAGCGGAATACGCGATATCGCAATACGCAGTCCGGCTATAAGAAGAAGAACTGCCAAGTAAATCATAAAAGCATGCACTAGAAAACGAATATAGGTATAGCCGTAGGCTTGCTCATAGAGTACTAGCCGCTTATAAGCAGATACAAGCATGACGCCTGAGCAGCTGACGAGCACATACAGCAGTACGTTATTGACCTTAGCGAGAATGACCCGGCTTCGATCGGAAAAGACAAGCGTCCCCAGCATGATGGCAAAATTAATCGAAGTCACGATCACCAGCTCGAAAAATCCGCCCCTGGCGTACTCTGCATACGTCATTCCTTCCGGCAACTGGCCGTTCAGCATGCCGAATAAATAAGAAAACTGAATGACGACAAACAAAATATAGACAGCATTTATCGCAACAAGCACAGTCGCTATAATGAGCGGATCTGCTTTAACACTAGCGGAACCAGCTTTCGCAGCGTGCAAAGGCACCGTTCCCTGCAGCTGAGCTTCCTTCCAATTAGCCGCCAGCCTCGCTCTATGCGATACACGGGGCCTAACAAATCCCCACACGTAGCCGAACAATAAAAGACTCAAAATAACGATCCACATGAACCTGCCGATGCCTTCTCCTATCGAAAAGCTCCCGAATGAATCCGGAATGGCATTCACGATTCCCTGAAAAACGCCGTCTGCGGAACCAAGCAGCGTCGTGACGATAATCAGCAGCGGTCCGGCAATCGCGAGACCGATGAGCACACTGCCCGTCGTTTTTTTATGACGGCTGTCTATTTTTGTTGCGGTCGTAGAGCGAAGCAGCGAGAATGCGGTCGCCCAATGGCCGAAGGTTTGAATGAAAAGCTGCTCCAGCGTCGCCGAAATGAGCCGGATATCCGACCAGACTCTCCCCTTATCCGGACCAAACAAGTAGACGGTATGTAGCGCAATTAGCACTGGAATCGCAATGAAATTTAATCCGTAAAAGATCGGGTTAGCGAACAGTACATAGGTCAAAGCAAGCAAAGCGACAGCCGCGAAGCAAAAGTAGTCAATACCCGTCAGCCTGCGCATGCTCCCTTTCGCATTTCCGAGCAATAAGGCATAGAAGATGCCGATAAATATCGGATAGGAAATTCCAAACGAATGCTCGAAAAATAAATACTGATGAATACACGCTGTTACCAGCGCCATCCATAACACCCGGATCGCTCCCTTCCGGTCTGCAAAAGCTTCATCCGGCTTTAGCACAGGCACTTCTTCACTCATTACAATTCCCTCCATTTATTATGCTATCTAACATCCATTGTAAATGTTAAAATAAGAAGATAAATAGAAATTACGTGAGCAATAGTTTCGTATTTTATAACCGGACAGGAGATTGAAATCGAATGAAGCTGCATGGCCATTATTTGCGACTGCATTCCCGTTACGGAGCAGAAGCCGAAGCGGAGCTTACGCTGGACGAGCTGGCAGGAGCGCTGGACTGCACGCACCGGAATGCGATGAATGTCATCCGCAGCATGGTGGAGCACGGCTGGGTTGAATGGATTTCCAGCCGCGGCAGGGGACGCCGGTCCACACTGCGCTTTATCGCTGCGCCCGAGGAAATCGCGTCGCAATCCATGCTGAAGGCAATGGAGACCAACCGTCATGCTATCGGTCGTTCGCTTGCACAATTGCAAGGGCATGTGCGTTCCGCAGCGCTGCAAGAGCATGTACAGGGCTGGCTGCTCGGCTATTTCGGCCACAGCACCGAGCTGAGAAGCAACAAGCGTATAGATACGCTTAGACTGCCGCTCCGTCAACAGCTTCAGACGGCCGACCCGCTGTCTATGAACCTGCTGGCGGAATCATTCGTAGCCAGCCACGTCTTCGACGGTCTCGTTCGCCGGGCGAACTTTGCGAGCTCTGATATTAATGACGGACATAGGGCAGAAGAGATCTTGCCGGGTGTCGCCCATGCTTGGGAGGTTGACGCCAGCCGCAAGCGGTGGACGTTCTATTTGCGCAAGGAAGTGCTGTTCCATAATGGCAAAATCATGACCGCCGATGACGTCGTCTTTACGCTGGAGCGATTGATCGGCACTTCGCGCAGGACGCTGTACAGCGTTATTTTCAAGCAGATTCAGTCTGTCCGCGCCGTCCATCCAAACGTGGTGGAAATACAATTGATCGAACCTAACGAGCTGTTCCTGCCCCTGCTCTGCACGAGCCGGGCAGCCATAGTTCCGAAAGAATTGGGACAGCTCGGCGAGCTGTTTGGTTCAAGACCGATTGGGACTGGCCCTTTCCAATTAACCGAGATGAGTGATGGCGGCTGCGTGCTGGAGGCTTTCGGCTCCTACTTCCAGGGACGGGCGCATCTGGACCGCGTCGAAATCGTTCATGTCCCATGGGGACTGTCAGAGGAAGCCGCTGAGCCCTCCTCCCCATTCCACTTGATCCATAATCCGGCGGAAGCCGGAAGCGGCGGCTGGAGTCAGATTCACTCCCGCACGACCGTACGGAAATTCGTAACCTGCAATACGCAGAAGGAAGGCGTCATGTCCGATCCGGAATTGCGTGCGAAGCTGCTGGCTTGCTTACAAGAGGATTCGTCCGTGTCGGAAGTGTCCGATGGGAATGACATTCACCATGCAAATGCTATCTCCATTGCTATCGCGACGATTGAGCCCTACCGCCATGATGCCGAGGTGCTTGCCGGGCGGCTGGAGAAGCATGGCTATAGCTGCACCGTCGCTACCGCCTCCGTTGAAGCCTTCAAGGGACCAATCCGGCTGGAATCGGATCTGATCGTCTTCTCGCTGCTGCGCGACCAGGACGAGCAGCTTCGGCAATTCGACCTGTACCAGACGATGTCATCACACATCGAGCCGCACACTCGCCTGGACATCGAGAAACGGCTGCAAGCTGTTGCCCGGCAAGCTGATTCTGAACGCAGAGCCCAGCTGTTTCAGGAAATTGAAGAACTGCTGATCCGCGAGCATCAGCTTCATATTTTATATGAACGGCCGGTTCAGACCGCTTATATGCCCTCCGTGCGCGGCGTGACCTTCAATTCGCAGGGCTGGGTCGATCTGCGCCATGTTTGGTTTCCTCCGGGGACGTAACAAGAAATGCCTGCCCGGAGGTGCGCATCGTATAAGGCGGCAACAAATTAGTACCAGGTATTATTATCTTGTGTTAAAATAGACCTAAATAGATATAGCAGCGGATGGATTCTGCATGGCTGTGAGAGAACCTACATGAAATGAGGCTGTACAAATGAGTGGAATATTGAAAGGAAAAAATATAATCGTCATGGGTGTTGCGAACGAGCGCAGCATTGCATGGGGAATTGCGAAATCGCTTCATCGCGAAGGCGCGAATTTGATTTTCACATACCGGAAAGAGCGGTCATTCCAGAAGCTGTCGCAGCTGCTGGAAGCGAACGGCATCAAACCGCTGCTATGCGTATCCTGCGACGTGTCGGATGACGCCAGCATTGAGGCAGCAGCACAAGAAATTCAAGCGGCAGTGCCTGTCATTCATGGACTGGCCCACTCCGTTGCATTTGCCGATAAAGAATATTTGCAAGGCGAATATGTCGACACGACCCGCGCAGGCTATCTGCAAGCGCAGGACATTAGCGCCTACTCCCTCGTTGCGATGGCGAAAGCCTGCAAGCCGCTTATGACTGAAGGCGGCAGCATCGTAACGCAAACCTATCTTGGTGCGGAGCGCGTCATGAAAAACTATAATGTTATGGGTGTAGCCAAAGCCGCGCTGGAAGCGAGCGTCCGCTACTTGGCCGAGGACTTGGGCAAGGCTGGTATTCGTGTCAACGCCATCTCTTCCGGCCCGATCCGGACGCTTTCTGCAAAAGGCGGAGTGGCCGGCTTCAACGAGCTGGTCACCACGATGGATGAGAAAGCGCCGCTTAGACGGAATGTCGATCAGGATGAGGTTGGCGATGCGACAATGTTCCTGCTCAGCCCATTATCCCGCGGCGTAACCGGCGAAGTACTGCATGTCGATTCGGGTTACCATATTCTTGGCTAGCTGTCAGGGCTAGATCAACTAAAAATCTCCGGACGGTTGTTTCAGCCGCCCGGAGATTTTTCATTTGAACTGATTTGGAAATTGCTTCAGAATGCCTTCGGCAAGAACATTAGCCAATTGAATGAGATGATCTTCATTCTTATCGAAGAGTTGAATCGATTTCTCCCATTCCTTCTGATGATAAGCTGCAACATCCTCGGTAAGAAGCTGCAGATGCATATGCAGCATATCCTTCAATTGGTTTTGATCCCAATTCGGGTTAAGGCTGCTTAGAAATGCTGCAATTTCATCTGCATTGGCATACCACTCTTTGTTATACTTCTGCAGATCGCTCTCATTGCCGCTTACCATCGCGCCTACGACCTTCCCGGCCGTTACAATATGCTCTGTCAGCAGCTTCGCAAGCTTATTGCCAGCTTCTTCGCCATAATATGGCTTAATCGCATTGCCAATATCCTGCTGATTGCGAAGCAGCCTCGCCAGCTGTTGATCCTTATCGGCTAAACCCTCCAAGCTGCTCACAACAAAGTTCTTCGTCCAGAGCGCGTGCTCAATCCATAGCTTCTGCAATTGCTGCACCAGAGTTACCGCCTTAGGGCTCAAGCAAGCTTTATGCTCGCGCGTATGATGGCCCTTCTCCGCGTGAGCCGCGGCAGGCATAGCTGCAACCGAAAGCAATAGCGTTGCGGACAGACCGAGTGACAGCATCATGTTCATCCAACGAAATTTCATCCATAATCCTCCTTTTTTGTAAATAAGGGAACAGATGGGTTTATTGTGAGCAAAATCCTCCTTTTCATACATGAATAACCCGGGATAAAAAAAACACCGCCGGACCAATGGCCGGCGGCGTTCTAACCTGTTATTCAAAAACAGCAAATTTCAGCTTCTTCTTTTTCAAATAGTCGATAATTTCCGGTAGAGCCTCCGCCGTGATCTTCTTCTCATGCAGAACATAAATGCCGCCGGAAGGATTCGTCTGGTGGAAGTATTTCACGATGTCCGCCGCACTTTTGACACTCCAGTCCTCCGGATCGCGGTTCCACATCAGCGTCTTCATCCCCAGCTGCTTAACCTGAGCCTTCAGCTCGTTAGAAACCGCACCATAAGGCGGGCGAAAAATCGTCGTCGGATCTCCCGTTATTTCCTCCAGCAGCTCATTGGTCCGCTTCAGCTCAATCAATGCTTTCTCGCTTTCCGCTTGCGACAAGTCGCTGTGAGACCAGGAGTGATTGCCCACTACCATCCCTTGCTCACTAGCATAAGCGGCGGCTTCTTGCTTCCGCTTCGCATTTTTCCCAATGAACAGGAAGGTTGCTGCAACATCATTCTCCTTCAAAATATCGACGATTTGCTCCGTATAAACGGAAGGACCGTCATCGAAGGTCAAAGCGACATAACCCTTTGGCAAGCTGTACTGCAATTTATCGGCCGGGAGCTGCACGACCTCATAGCTCAGCTTCTTTTCCGGTTCTGCAGGCTGGATTTTCTCTTCGTCCTGCTTAGCTGAACGCATAGATTCAACCAGCGGCTTCTCGTTCCAACCGCTCCATGAAGCGGCTTGCACGATACCAGGGCCAAAAGTCCAAGGGGCCGGACTTGGTTCAGTCAACGTTTCGTTAGAGCTTGCCGCTATAACCCGGTGGCTTAGCGGATCAGAATAATCCTCAAACAGCTCACGATTCATCGTAATGCTTGCAAGGCATAAAATAATCGTAAATACGGCCAGTCTCGCTGCAATGTAACGAAATCGCTTGCCTAACAGGCGAAAATGAACCTTTTCCGAGGACTGCTTCTGACCGGCATTAGGTGTTGTACTTACACTTGCACGATGCTCTTCTTGCACGGAGAGAGCCTCTTCACGCATAGCCGACTCCAGCTGTTTTACATAACATTTGGTACAAGTAAAAGGAAAATGAAGACTTGTATCGCGATTAACCTTTGTCAGACTGCTGTTGAACCGTTTACCGAAAGCATCCCATTTGGGATACAGCGACAGCCTGACTCGCTCGCCCGTTCGGGGAACGGCAGCGGAAAGCTGATGGAAGGTATGCTCATCGATGTCGAGTACGAACCTGTTGCGTTCTTCACTTGCCGTGACGCATAGCTCCATTCGATAATGATCCGGCTCCTGTCGCAGAGATAAGAGCTCGATCATTCGGATTTTATTCGTCTCCATGGTGTATGGACTTCCTCCTGCCGCGTCTCATGTTGATTCTCCTTTAATTGTCTCCGCTGCTGTCCACGGCCGAATTCGCCTGATTCGCGAACGGCATCGACATGCGATTAGTGAAGTCCTGAATCATGTTCGCCAAATAAGCTTTCTCCTGGCGGGTCGTCTCGTATTTCTGGCGAAGATGGTTGCCCTCCGCTTCAAGCCGGCTAATGCGCTCCTCCAGCTCATTAATTCGCTTATTCCGCTCCGCCTGCGTTTCATTATGCTTCTGCATCAAGCTGCTGTACTTTTGCTGCTCCAGATCGATGACCGCCTTCAACTCCTCGGTCTCACCGGACATTTGCGTCTGCAGCTCGCGGTAATCCTCCATTACCTGATCGACCTTCAAGTTTTTCTCGATCAGCTTGTTCTCCAGCTCCAAAATGTTCTTCTCGCGCTCCTCAATGACTTTATTGAGATTCTTAACGTCGCGGTTCAACCGGTCTACATGGTTGTTGGCATGGTTCAGACGATCCTGAAGCTCATGGATGTTCCGATCCGAATGCTGTCTAGCCTGGATTATTTGTTCGACCGAGAATATCAGGTCCAACGATTTTTTATCCAAATTGGCTTTACTGGAACTGCTCATGACCGCAAATAGCTCTGCAGCCGATTCCGTTTGCTCGACCTCATCTGTGCCCGGCTCGATACTCTGCAAACCCGGATCACTTACAGAGGTTGCCCTTGCCTCTTGATCCGGCGCGCTCGCCGCTGAATCCTTTTTCTTAAAAAAAGGAGAAATCATCGCTTCTATTCACCCCGTTAGAAAAATGTCAGAATATGTCGAACTTTTATACTACTATTATAGAATAATTATCCATACTCGAAGTGAGACTTTGTATCTATATCTATCAATTCTATCTAAAGTCCTATGTCTATTCGGTTATTGCTGGTGAATTCGAGCATTTGCAACGGTACTGTGGACACAAAAATAAAAAGATGAGGCTAACCGTTGAACGGATGCCTCATCTTCTTTGCATGTATATACAACCGGCTGTATGCAAGCCTAAGCCCTCTATGTTATTGCGCCAGACAGCGCTCTACAACCGCTCTTACCCGCTGCACACCTTCCCACATATCACCTGGTCCGTCATAAACCAGAGCTATAGGTCCTTTGTACTGGATATCGGCCAATATTCGTAAATTCCTTCCAAATTCAACTTCCTCCGGTATTCCGTCCGCATTGAATTCCGGTTTGGCGTGTACATTCTCACAAATCGGCAGCAGCGCTGCCAGCTCCTCGTGACGGATTGACCGCTCGAAATTGCCGAAATCGCCGATCATTCCGATTTCTCCCGCACCTTTGTCCGCCAGCGCCAGGCAATTCGCAGCCGTTAAGGTTAGCGGCTTGAAGTTTTCCGTAATGACGCGAACGTTCCGCTCTTTGGCATAGGCCGCCAGCTCCAGCAATTTCTTGCCGGCACGTTCCAGTGCCGCCGCATCCGTAGATGGCGATTCCCCAGCCACAATACGGATACGCTCTGCTCCCGCCTGCGATGCAATATCGATCCATTCCTTGGCGAGCTTCATATCAGCACTGCTTCGCACTTCATCGGCAGATGAAATATCGCCGTAATCGAGCAGCAGGGTGTGAAATGCAATCTTGCTTTGTTCAAACGCCTGTCTTAATTGCAGCAAATAGCCGGCATCCGTGCGCGGGAAGTTGAAATGGCAAATATCAACCGCTCCAAAACCCTTCTCTGCCAGCATCCCCGGCAGCTCCAGAAGTGTCGTCAGCTCCGGCTGCGGATCAATGTGAATGCCGTGCGTTTGTGCTGCTGCATCCCAATACGTCCAGCGAAGCGGACCGAGATGGCGATGAAGACTCCATGTATTCATAGATAGATAGGACATGACCTATGCTCCTCTTTTTTTCCGAATGGTGTGGAATGCGAGTGGATTCTCGGTTAGTTTTCATCATTGTAGTCATTCATTTTTGTCCCGTCAATCGACTTGCCAAACCCGCATAAAAAGACGGCAAAACCGATGTGAAATCGGATCTGCCGCCTCGCTTGGCAACCTATTTTATTGACAGACGTTAACCTGCACTCTTCTTCAATTGCTTGCTTCGCAGCTGGCCGCAAGCCGCATCGATATCCGTGCCATGCTCCAGTCTGACGCTGACGCTGATACCGTTCTTTTTCATCACATCGTAGAACGCCTTAATCGATTCCTGCTCGCTCCGCTGATATTGACTGTGCTCATCAACCGGATTGTACGGGATAAGATTCACATTCACAAGCGATTTGCGATCGCCTTCGCTGATCAACTCTACCAGCTCCAGCGCTTGTTCCCGGCCGTCATTGACATCCTTGAGCAAAATGTACTCCAGCGTAATCCGCCGGCGCGTCTTCTCCAGATAATAATCAATCGCCGGCATCAGCTTCTCGAGCGGATATGCCCGGTTTATGACCATGATTCGCGACCGCAGCTCGTTATTTGGCGCATGCAAGGATACCGCCAGATTCACTCCTGTGTTCATATCCGTGAAAGCATAGATTTTATCAGCCAGACCACTCGTAGAGACGGTGATATGTCTAGCCCCGATCGCCAGCCCCTTATGATCCTTAACGACGGTCAAGAAATTGATCATATTCGTCATATTGTCGAATGGTTCTCCGATGCCCATAACAACGATGTGGCTGACCCTGTCTCCTTCACCCGCTTGATCGAGATGCAGCTGCGCCTTCATGATCTGCTCTACAATCTCACCAGCCGACAAGTCACGGCTTTTCTTCAATAGGCCGCTCGCGCAGAAGCTGCAGCCGATGTTGCAGCCGACCTGCGTCGTCACGCATACCGACAACCCAAACTTATGGCGCATCAGTACCGTTTCGATCAGATTGCCATCCTGCAGCTTGAACAGAAACTTGATCGTGCCGTCGACCGATTCCTGCTTCACATGCTCTTCCATTGTTCGGAGCACAAAATGCTCTTCCAGCAGCGCCAGACAATCAGCATTGACGTCGGTCATCGCCGCAAAGTCCGTCACGCGCTTGCGGTACAGCCAATCCCATACTTGCGTCGCACGAAACTTACGGTGTCCGCGCTCCTCCAGCCACCCGGTAAGCTGCTCTAATGTTAATCCATATAGGGATGATTTACTCATGAATAATCCTCTTTTCATCTGTTGCCAATCTGCTACTGCCTATTGTCCCAAAAATGGTTGCCGAATACAAGTAGGCGAAGCCTCTGATCCGCATTACCTATTACTGCTAGTATTTGGCCCTCTATTTCTAATTCTTTAGATTCACTACTATTTTCACAAAAAAGATATGTAAAACAAGGAATTTGTTGGTTGATGTCGAATTGAGTTAGTTCAAAACTAGACATCACTTGGGGGAGAACAAATTCGTGTTAATCAGGCACCATCGTTCTAAACTGCTGTCGCTGCTAGTCACAACTGTACTCATTTGTTCCTTGTTTGGCTCCGCAACACCCGTACATGCTGCTGGTATCGTGAACCAGAGCCAAATCTACACGTACGAAACGATGATAAGAGATATGAATGCATTAGCTGAACGTTATCCGGATCTTATCAGGCTGTCTTCCATCGGGGAAAGTGAATATAACCGGAAGCTCTGGCGAATGGATGTCGGCAAGGGTCCGGCTATTATTTTGCTAAACGGTTCTCATCATGCTAGAGAGTGGATGACTACCGTCCTAATTATGTCTATGGTTGAGAATTTTGCCTCTTCCTACGCAAATAACGATACCTACAATAAAATCGCTGTTCGAGACTTGCTGGACCGCGTCACCTTTGTCATTATCCCGATGGTCAACCCTGACGGGGTTACGCTTCAACAGAAAGGAATTTCAGCCTTTCCTTCATCGGTGCACGAGAGCTTGATCCGCATGAATAAAGGAAGCCGGGATTTCAAACGGTGGAAAGCCAACGGCAAAGGCGTCGATCTGAATCGTCAGTATCCTGCGGGATGGGAATCGATTCGAAATACGGCGTCGTCCAACAGTTATATGAATTATAAAGGCCAGAAGCCGCTGCAGGCGAAGGAAGCAGCCGCTATGGCTAAGCTTGCCCGCGAGATTCGTCCGGAGCTTGCGATGTCCTATCACTCATCGGGCGAAATTATTTTTTGGAACTATCGGACAAAATCTGAAAATCTGGCTCGTGATCGCGCTCTAGCCTCTCAATATGCTTCCATGACGGGCTATTCGCTGGTTGCACCCAGCTCCAATCCTTCAGGCGGCGGCTTTACCGATTGGTTTATTTCCGAATTTGGACGCCCCGCTATGACACCTGAGATCGGGCGCGCTGTAGGAGACACGCATGTGCCTCTGTCGGAATGGTCCCGCATCTGGAAGCAGCATCGCGATACGGGATGGATGCTCGCTATCGAGGGCTATGAGCTTTGGCTGGGCAAGCAGGACGTCAAGCCGGGCAGCGGTGACTTCTATCTTCTGTCCTCCGAGACGAGCTACCAATGGCCAAGTCCCGACTCAAAAACGACGGGCTCACTGAAAGCTGGTACGTACAAGCTGACCCGGACGAAAGGCGACTGGTTGGAGGTCGCATCAGGAAGCTCCCGCGTATGGATTAGCGGCCGCAATGCGCTGCTGGGTGTGACCAAAGCTCCAGAAGGACTGAAGGTCACATTAACGAAAGATACAGGCATCTACACGACCCCGCTTCAGCCGAAAGCGACTGCACTATCCTATGCAGGCCAGAAATTAATGATCCGATTGGTCTGGAAGGACTGGTACCAGATACAGACTTCCAAAGGGTTGTTCTGGGTGAAGGTTAAGCAGGTCTCCATCGTGAAGGAGGAAGAGACTCCGATTGTTGAAGAACCGGAGGTTCCTGCCGAAGAAGTACCGCAGGAGGAAGTTCTTCCTTCTCCAGAACCTGTAGTGCAAGACACCGTTGCAGCGTAATGAATAATAGCCGTGCCGCCTTCCCCATAATAGAGGGTACACTTTATGGGGAATGGAGGAGCAGGTATATGTTGGATAATCTCGAAAGCGACTATGACTGTGCGAATGCGGGCGATGACCTGCATGCTCTAAAGCGTGAGCTGGCCGAGCTTCGCGGCAGCGGCGCCGAAGATCCGGAATCGCAAATGGCGATCAACCGGCTGGAAAATCAGCTATTGTTCATCATGAACAGATGCGATATTAATCATTGAGTTATTATGAAGAGAAATAAACCGACGCCGGTGTATGTGACCGGCGTCTGTTTGTTTTAAGGCTCTGCAGTCCTGCAGCTCTGCTGTTCGTGTATACTCCGCACCTATGCCACCGGACTTCACAATCGACCCGGCGTGCTCTAGTATAAATAATTTCGTTATTCCCTGCTGGTTTTTTCTTTAATTTTCGGCTATCCCGCCGGATTTGAGCTGATTCGCCCAGATAAGGTAACTTTTTTCTCTAGTAAGAAATCAATTTCCGCCCTTATGTACTTTCTTACGTTACTACCTCAGAAATCCATGTTTGAGTCAATATTAAGGAAATTTCTTACCTTATAGCGAAATGAATTTCCTTAACCTGCGTTCGCCTTATGCCCTCTCACCTATACAATACAGAACGAGCTATATGAGCTTGTCCAACTAGCCTAACCTTAGAACCGCTCGCCCAGTTCCAGCTCCGAAATTACCTCAAAGCCTTCGCGACGCAACAATGCTGTCGTAACACCTGTGCCTTCCAAACGGCGGTTTCCGAAGCTGCCGTCATAGATCATTCCACTGCCACAGGAAGGACTATATTCCTTTAGAACAATTGTGGTGGCCGCATACTTTCTCGCTAGCTCCAGTGTCTTCTGCGCACCGTCCAAGTACAACGCTGTAACGTCCCCGCCGGATTTCTCTATTACACTTGCGTTGCCTTCCAGCACGTCTTCGCCTGTGCCGCCAATAATCTCAGCTGGCTCACGCGGTGTGACGAAACCTCCAAGCAGCTCCGGACATACCATTACCGCCTTACCCTCCTGCACAAGCAGTTTAATCTTTTCACTTAAACTATCCGTTCCATTATACCTGCACGCTAATCCTGCCAAACAAGAACTCACAATAATCATGTTGTCTCCACATCCTTCATATATGGAAGCCGCCTGCCGTACGAAGGACATAACGGCGCCTGTCTCTTAATTCTCTAACTCAAATTTTATCACGATTCTAAACCTGTTGGTCGCTTTAATCTCCTGACTCAGCACCTATTACTACCCTTCAACAACCGCCGCCAAAACAAACAAAAAGAAGTTCTTTTCAACTGCTCACTTTTCGTATATAATGTGCCTTAGACAATTGCAGTTAACAATAAGCTGCGATTTTATTTTGAACATATATGTGCTCGCATTAATTGCAGAATAAAGTGAAGCACTAAAAAAAGGAGCGTTTAGCAAATGGAAATTGTAGCAATCGTCTTGCAAAGCTTGCTTGCTTTTGCGTTTTTATTCTCTGGGATTAGTAAAGTGGCAGGGGTCAAAATGCAAGTGGAATCATTCAACCATCTGAGACTGCCTCAATGGTTTCGTGTCATCACGGGGCTTGTGCAGCTGGTTTCAGTCGCTGCCCTGATCATCGGATACTGGGAGCCAAGCTGGACGGCAGCAGGTGCACTCTTGCTTAGCCTAGTAGCAATTGGCGGATTTTTGGCGCATGTGCGTGCCGGAGACCCATTCAAGAATGATGTGCCAATTGTAGTGCTTGGCGTAATTGCCATCGTTCTCTTCTTACTTCGTCTGTCAGAGTTGTCCAGCTTCCCCGGCTTTAACTAATTGACAGACGAATGCGCTATTCGCTCCGGCGAATAGCGCATTTTTATTTCGAGAACAATATAAGAGCTAATCCAGCTTGTTTAAATAACTGTCCTCCAGCACCAGGCTTTTATCTCCATATTCTTTAATAATATGCTGATCTCCCCATGTACAAAGAGCGGTCAGAATGGCGCGAAGACTGTCTCCATACTCGCTCAGCTCGTACTCCACCTTTGGCGGTACTTGGTGGTAAACGATCCGGTTAACGATGCCGTCCTGCTCCAGCTCCCGAAGCTGCTGGGTCAGCATTTTTTGCGTAATGCCTGGCATAATCCGTTTCAAATCATTCGTTCTTCGTTTACCATGCGTGAGATGGCAGAGAATCACACATTTCCACTTGCCCCCAATGACATCCAATGTCGCTTCAACTGAGATGTTGTATTTCTTTTCAACCGCCATTTCTGTAGCCTCCAAGCACTTATAATGAAGGGCACTTTTTAGTGCCTATGTTACTTCCAAGTATCTAGCGTACCGCAAAGTACGTACTGTTCATTTCCCCAACCTTCCTCCATAATAGCATTTACCGGCCGAGAAATACCATACAGGAGGACTGATTATGAACGCTTTAAATTCAAAAAGAAGCACTCTGGCGCTGCTGGCTCTGGCAATCAGTGCCTTCGCAATCGGAACGACAGAGTTCATCAGCGTAGGCTTGCTGCCTCTGCTCTCAGATGACTTGCATATATCGATTCGAACAGCAGGACTCACGGTTACGCTCTATGCGCTAGGCGTTACTGTGGGCGCGCCAATACTCACGTCGTTAACCTCGCGGGTGTCACGAAAAACGCTGCTGCTGGCTATCATGATTGTGTTCATTATCGGCAACGGGCTCGCCGCTTCCGCAAACGGGGTTGCGCTGCTGCTTACGGCACGCATCGTGTCCGCATTCGCCCACGGCGTATTTATGTCGATCGGTTCAACGATTGCCGCCGATCTGGTGCCCGAGAATCGGCGGGCCAGCGCGATTGCCATTATGTTCTCCGGTCTGACAGTTGCGACCGTCACCGGCGTACCTCTCGGCACATGGCTGGGCCAACAGCTAGGCTGGCGGGTTGCTTTTGTGACGATTGCCATCATCGGGGTCATTGCCCTGATCTCCAATGCGCTGCTCGTTCCTTCAACGCTTCGTGCAGGAGTCGTAACACCGGTTCGCGAACAGATAAAGGTGATTACAAACGGACGTCTGCTTCTGGCGTACGCAGTTACAGCACTCGGTTACGGAGGCACCTTCGTTGTCTTCACTTACCTGTCTCCGCTGCTGCATGACGTTAGCGGCTTCGGCGATAAAGCGATTGTCGTTATCCTGCTGGTCTATGGCATCGCCATAGCCATCGGCAATATCATCGGCGGAAAAGCAGCAAACCGCAAGCCGGTTAATGCGCTGTTCTATATGTTTGCTGCACAGGCCGTTGTGCTGCTGGTGCTTTATTTTACCGCGCCGTTCAAATGGGCTGGGCTCGTTACGATCCTGCTCATGGGCTTGCTTGCATTCATGAACGTACCGGGACTGCAGGTGTATGTCGTGATGCTCGCCGAACGTTTCACCCCAAAAGCCGTTGACGTCGCATCTGCCTTCAACATTGCGGCCTTTAATGCCGGTATTGCAATTGGGGCATACTTCGGTGGTATCATTACCGAGAAAGTCGGAATTATCCATACCACATGGGTGGGGGCGCTCATGGTAGCTGCCGCTGTACTCATGACGGGCTGGATGCGCAAGCTGGAATCGCAAGACCAAAACAATAAGAAGGAGGCTGTTTCTCATGACAACAGCACAAAACTTACAAGCCACAACAACATTGCATAACGGAGTTAAAATGCCTTGGTTCGGACTTGGCGTATTTAAAGTGGAAGAAGGTTCATCGACTGTGGAATCCGTCAAATCGGCTATCCGCAACGGTTACCGCAGCATCGATACGGCAGCTATCTACCAGAATGAGACTGGCGTTGGACAAGGCATTAAAGAAGCTTTGGCGGAAAACGGCCTGTCCCGCGAAGAGCTGTTCGTGACTTCTAAAGTATGGAATGACGATCAAGGCTACGAAACAACCCTTGCTGCCTATGAGACAAGCCTGCAAAAACTGGGCCTTGAATATCTGGATCTCTATCTCGTTCACTGGCCAGGCAAAGACAAGTACAAAGAAACTTGGCGCGCTCTGGAAACCCTCTACAAAGAAGGCCGCGTTAAAGCGATTGGCGTCAGCAACTTCCATGTTCATCATCTGGAAGAATTGCTCAAGGATGCTGAAATCAAACCGATGGTCAACCAAGTGGAGATTCACCCGAACCTGTCGCAGCAAGAATTGCGCGACTATTGCGCGGCCAACGGCATTCAGATTGAAGCTTGGTCACCGCTCATGCAAGGCAAATTGCTGGACAATCCCGTACTGACGGAAATCGGAGCGAAGCATGGCAAATCAGTCGCTCAAGTTATTTTGCGCTGGGACTTGCAGCACGGCATCGTAACAATTCCGAAATCGATTAAAGAAAACCGGATCGTTGAAAATGCAGACATCTTCAACTTCGAGCTGAGTGCTGAAGAAGTGGCTCGCATTGACGCGTTGAACGAGAACCGCCGCGTAGGTCCAGACCCTGATACTTTACTTTTCTAAAAGATATATAGGTTGATTGATGCTCTTCCTCAACTAGAGCTGACACCAAAAAGAACCGCTTCTGTCCAGAACAGAGGCGGTTCTTTTTCGCATATGGACTGAGCTCAAGAGACTTCATTAATGTCCTTGCTATGACTCGATGTTGAGATGCTCCTTCAAATAATGATAAACCTTCGCTGTCGAAGGCTTGGTTTGAAAATCAGCTGGCTTGGATAAAATGCCGACGACCATATCGACCAAATCTCCGCTGACAGCCCGCTGCACCGTATGCTTCGGCGGAGGATTCAGCAGAATGCTTGGTACCAAAGCAATTCCCATTCCGCTGGCCACATAATGCGGCAATGCCGTCATACTGCCGATCTCCATCGTATGCAGGCCGAGTTGGGGCCCTATCTGCTGCAGGACGATTTCGAGCTTGCGGCGGTATGGGCAGACTGCCGATGTCAGCAGCAGTCTCGTTTCGTACAGATCAGCCGGATCTACCGTTCCCTTGGCCGTCAAAGGGTGATTGTCAGGCAGCAGAACGACAAACGTTTCCCGGAACAGCGGTTCAAAATAACGCTCCGACATTTCATCGGGAGGGGAGCAAATGGCGAGATCAATCTCTCCTTTATAGAGCTGCTCGCTTAACATAGGGGTGTTCCCGAATACGAGCGAAATACCGATTCCCGGATTAGACATCATGAAGGCTTGTAGAAGCTTCGGCAGCCTATAGCTTGCCGTGGGTTCGGTCACTCCTAAGCGAACATGCCCCGTCTCTCCCTCTTGCAGACCAGACATATTTAGCTGAAGCTGCTCCATATTTTTTAGAATAGCTGCACTTTGCTCATAGAAAAGTCTGCCCGCCTCTGTCAGACGGAACTGTTTTCCCCGCTCCATCAACTGAACGCCAAGATCGGCCTCCAGCTTTTGCATTTGTGTTGTAACCGTCGATTGGGCATAGTTCAGTTCCTCAGCTGCGCGAATGAAATTGCCGTGCTTCACGATCGTTTGGAATGTTTTTAAATGCAGAAGCTCCATCACCGCGCCCCCGTCCTGTAGATTCAATAAGAATGAACCTGATATTCGAATAGTTCAATTATACGGATAGCATTTACAGATATACAATGAGCTTATTAGAAGAAAGGGCGTGATGCGTGATGGATTTGTACGGTAAAACAGCTATCGTAACCGGCGGAGGAACAGGTATTGGAAGAGCCACTAGTCTGCTGCTGGCTAAGCGAGGCGCTGCTGTAGCCGTTAATTACTCCCGCTCGAAGGAAGAGGCTGAGGAAACGGTTCGGCTTATCGAGCAGGAGGGCGGCCGGGCTATTGCCGTCCAGACTAATGTAGCCCGGGAGAATGAAGTGAAGACGATGGTACAGCAGGTAGTTGCGGTGTTCGGATCGGTCGATCTGCTCGTCAACAACGCAAGCATCACGAGACATATTCCGATGAGCGATTTGGATACTGCCACAGATGAAGTATGGGACGAGCTATTCAGTGTCAATGTGAAAGGGATGTTTCATTGTGCCAAGGCCGTCTCCCCCTACATGAAAAAATCAGGACATGGTGCTATCGTCAATGTCGGCAGCATCGCGGGTCAGACCGGATTAGGCTCATCTCTTCCTTACGCTGTCTCCAAAGCGGCCGTTCACGGCTTAACCAAGTCGCTCGCCCGCGCGTTGTCTCCCACGATCCGCGTCAATTGCGTCGTTCCAGGCGCCGTAGCGACCAGATGGTGGTCCGGCAGAGAGGAACAAATGAAGCTTCTCGCGCCTCAGCTTCTGCTTCAGCGCATCTCCACACCAGAGGATATCGCTCAGCTCATCTGCGCAGCCTTGGGGCAGGAAGCAATGACGGGACAAATCATCACCGTCGATAGCGGTCAGACGCTGTAAACGCGGAAAAAGAGAAAAGGAGCTGCCGGTGAGGGCGCTCCTTTTCTCTTTTTCCGCGTGGTTGGATCCCGCGCATTTCAAAGCAAGGGAGGTCGCGAGTTATTGTAACCAATGAAATGGTGCTCGGATGCTCAGCGCTGGAGGTCTAAGACCCTGATAGGGTCTTAGACCTCCATTTAGGCGGCTGCTCTCCCTCGTTAAGACCCTTTCAGGGTCTTAAGCTGTCTGCGGTCACCGGTTTTTGAGCCCTTTCCTGTGCTTTCACGAGGGTTAAGGCCCTCCGAGGGTCTTATACCAACCCTCATGCGGCTATTTCCCGCCGTTAAGACCCTTTCAGGGTCTTAAGCGAGCTCCTGCCTCTGAATAGCACCCGCTCTGGTCATCGCTTGTTTACTCGCACCTTCAGACTTCACTGAGAACAAGGGCCAACCCCTACGCAGCACACTGTGATTAAAGCTCGTTATAATCGATCTCTAAAAACTGCGTAACTTCCTTCTGCCAACGGTTCGCAACGAAATCAACATGAAGCGGATGCACATTATAAGCCTCGTAATCAGCCTCGTTAGCAAAAACCATCGAAAAGCCAAAATCATATGTATTTTTCGGACTCACCTGACGAAGCACACGGAAATCCTTCACTGTCGGAATGGAGCTCAAAATCGCTTTGCCGTCTTCCAGAAAACGCTGCTCTTCCGCCGAGCCATTCTCATACTTCAACGAAAAAATAACAGAGTGAATAATTGAATTTTGCGACATGCTGCACGCTCCTTCGAGGTATGATCTATCGGTCTGTCACTCTTAGAATACCGCTTCCTCTTAGCAACTTCAATTAATAAAAAGCGACTTCCTAATATTACAAATTATAGTATAATTCAAGAACCATCCAATAGCAGGAGGTTCGATTTAAATGAAGGCTAACGAGATCGTAATCGGTATTGACGGCGGCGGCACCCGTACGCGGGCAATAGCCATTGATTCGGCAGGAAATGTGCTTTCCTATGTGGAAAAGGGCTCGGCTTCCCTATACAAGGATTTGCAAGCTAAGCAGCATGTTCATCAAGCTATTCAAGAAGTGATTACCGCAGCCGGTAAAACATTCTGCGACGTTAAAGGAATCGCTGCGGGCATCGCAGGCTATGACTGTCCAGAGGACTTGGAATGGGTCGAGCCACTGACGGCAATCGATGGCTTAGAGGCTCAACGCTGGCATCTAAATGACGCAGCAATCGCTCACTACGGAGCGCTTGAGGCGAATCCCGGCATCGTCATTATTTCGGGAACCGGCTCCATTATTTTTGCTGTAACGGATGAAGGCCGGCAGCTCCGGAATTATGATTTCTATCACTATGCGGCCAGTGCGGCCAGATTCATTGCTTACGATACAACTTATGAAATCTTGGCAGGCAAGGCCGACGAGTCGGATGCTGCTCTTGTCCGATCGCTGCTGCAGCATTGGGAAGTCCATTCCCTTAAGCAGCTCCATGATCTCGGCACAGCCGGCTTCATTACGGACAAAAGAGAGCGGAACCGCAAATTCGGCGACTTTGCACCTCATGTGACGAATGCTGCAAGCCAAGGGAGCCGTACAGCCAGAAGAGTCTGCGATAAAGCCACCGAGCAAATTCAAGTGGGCGTCGAGATACTGGCCGCTGCCTTCGATAACGATCAAGTCGATGTCGCCTTTATCGGCAGCGTCATCAACAGCGATTATATCCATCAAAAGCTGAGTGAACGCTTATCCACTGGCAGCCGCAACAAAAGCTATCACGTTGTAACACCCACATTTTCACCCGTAACAGGCGCTGCCTTATATGCACTTCAGCAGCTTGGCATCCCGTCTTCTCCCGCAATCGTTCACAACCTCCAACAGAGCATTCACGCCCGCTTCAAAGTCTAGAAGCCTACTGCCCAAACTATTCCGCAGCCGACACTAAATAAACATCGTCACCAACTTGAATCCGACCGGCGTTCACTACTGAAGCATACACGCCAAAGCTCAGGCCCAGCTCCTCATTCACCTTTTTCAGCAAGGAGGCATCCCGCTCGAGTGAATCTGGATCAATCGTTATCATGGAGCACCGCTCACAATACTCCTCGGCTTGCAGCCCGGCCGTTCCTATCGTCAGCTTCTTGCCTATCCATTCTCCCTCAGGCAAGCCATGCTCATCTACAATAACGACCAGATTCGCCCGGAACCGGCGATGATCCAGCTCCTTGCCCCACAGCGACTGCAGCTTGCGCAAAGACGCATCCGTAATGATCAGAACGCTCGCAGCATCGACGGACATGAGGTTTGGATTTTCAGGATTAGGCGCTTGATAGCCGCGCATTGCTATTTTACGCTTGGAAAAGGGTTGAAGCTCTTGAGCCAGCTCCTCATTCCAGCCCACACTTCGCCCGTCCGGGGCTGTAATCTGCAGCTCACCTTCCACGAACTTGCTTCTGTAGGCAAGCATAGCGGGAATATCTCTAGCTGTAATAAAGCTGTTCCAGCCCGTCTTCGCCTCATCGTAAAACGCGTATACCCGGTCACCTTCCAGTCCGTAGTTCTCCACCTGACAGCTCGCCAAACCCTCACCCGCAAATGACTTAATGGGATAACGATTGATTTCTCCGATTACGCCGATCTTGTGCATCATCACTTGAACCCTCGCCTCCTTATCTCTTCTTTATTTCCTAATTAAGAGCATGTCCTGCCTCTGCCAAACTCAGTCCTCCGCTTGTCGCTCGCGGTCTATAAAAGTCTGATGCTCCCGTCCCCAGCCGCACATGCTGTCCAGAACGGTTATCAGCGTCCGGCCATGCTCGGAGATCCGATATTCGACCCGCAGCGGCAGCTCCTGAAAGTCTTCCCTAATTATCAAACGATCCTCTTCCAGCTCGCGGAGCTGCTTTGCCAGTGTCCCTTGGGAGACATCCGGAATAAGCCGCTTCAGCTCGCCAAACCGTTTAGTTCCGTCTATTAACAAAATGAACAAGACGAGCGGCTTCCATTTGCCGCCGATTTTCTGCAGCGTCGTTAATACGCCTTGCAGCCTTGGTTCATTCGAGTTTTTCAAAAACCCCAATTTCCAATCACCTCTACAACCAATATAACGGTTCTGCGGCTTCCCTGCACTCCGTTTCCCAGCAGCCAGCCCTCAGCTTTCCCTCCACTGCAGCTGTAGTACGAATAAAGTAAGTACTGTGCAAGTCTCCTTTTATCACTAATAATGAGTGAAACAAAAGGGAGAGGAGTTTTCATCATGTCCAACTTTACACTGAATCACCAACGCATCGTCATCATCGGAGGAAGCTCCGGCATCGGATTTGCAACAGCCCAGCAAGCAGTCGAACAAGGCGCATACGTCATTCTGGCAGGCCGGTCGCAGCAAAAACTTGAAAAAGCGCAGCAGCTGCTCGGAGGAGCCGATCATGCTGAAATCCATACTTTAAATAATCAAAACGAAGAGGAGCTGCAAGCCTTCTTCGCCAAAATCGGCCATTTCGATCACTTGTTCACGCCAGGCGCCTCCTATGTACGGGGCTCCATCGCTTCTCCTGCGGAAGTGGCTCACAGCTGCTTTAACGCCAAATTCTGGCCGCAATACAACGCGGCTAAATATGCAGCTCCTTTTCTAAGCAAAGATGGCTCCATCGTCCTCATGTCCGGCGCTTTCGGCCAGCGGCCGCTTGCAGACGGAGCCTCGTACGCCGCCTGCAACGGCGCGATTGAAAGCCTCGGCAAAGCGCTTGCCGTCGAGCTGGCACCTGTTCGGGTGAACGTTATTTCTCCCGGCACGATTCATACGGCATTCAATTGGGAAGGAGCAGCCCAAGAGGTACGGGATGAATCGTATCGGCAATATGCCAAAATGAATCTCGTCGGCCGCGTCGGCGCTGCCGAAGAAGCGGCGCACACGACGCTCTATTTGATGACCAACGGCTATACGACAGGCAGCACGCTCTTTCCTGATGGCGGCTATATTATGCGCTAACCGCTGGCATGGAAGCCTCCGTTTGAATAGTCCATGGCAGGCAGCCGGAATGTCCATTCCGGTTTCTTAGACGGTATGATACGATTTCGCTGAGTTGGCGTCGTCATACGTCCAAGCAAACCATAGGAGGTTTCGCATGCTAATCCAAACCAGAACGATCACCGTACATCCCGGCAACGCAGATAAAGTCGTCGAGCGTTTCAGCCAGCCCGGCCCGCTTGACGGCCGAGAAGGCCTGATCGACAGAACTATTATGGTCAATAAGTGGAACACGGAACAAGAAGAGATTGTCGTCATCATCCGCTGGGAATCGGAAGATGCATGGAAGAGCTGGGAGAAGAGCCCCGAGCATATTCAAGGACACCGGGACCGGCGCGGAGAGACGCAGCCAGAGTATATCATCGATACCGTCGTTAATATGTACGAAGTGAAACGGCATATTCAATAGCTTGTTTATCATTGTTCACATGAAAGCAGTCAGCGGGCAACCCGCTGGCTTCTTTTTTTGCATAAAAAATTATTATTCCTTCAAGCGAAGCTCAGGTATAGTAAGTAGTATGCCTATTTCTATTTCAACATAGCTTAAGCTTGCTGCTGGAGGTCACCATGCGCATACTATCTTCGAAAACGACACTTGCTATTCTTTTTCTGGTTCTGATTTGGGGCTTGAGCTGGTCCATCTACAAGACGGCGTTAGCCTACACCCCGCCGCTCTTATTCTCTGGCATCCGTTCATTGCTCGGAGGGCTCTTATTGTCGATATTCCTGCTGCCCAAACGGGACAAGCTGAAATTCCGCCAAAACTGGCATCGCTACAGCATATCCGCCCTGTTCAACGCCGTCCTCTTCTATGGCGTTCAATCGATAGGGCTCATTTATTTGCCGGGCGGCTTGTTCTCCGTCCTCGTCTACTTTCAACCTGTCCTGATCGGGCTGCTTGCCTGGATGTGGCTGGGTGAAAAATTGTCATTGCTCAAGATTACCGGACTCATTATCGGCTTCCTTGGCATTTTGGCAGTTAGTGCTGACGGCATTACTGGCGACGTATCCTTGCTCGGGGTCAGTCTCGCTCTGCTTACCGCGCTTAGCTGGGCGCTGGGCGTCATCTATGTGAAGAAGGAAAGCAGACATACCGATTCCATGTGGATGGTTGCCATGCAATTTATTATCGGGGGGATTGCGCTGACCGGCATTGGCAGCGCAACGGAGAGCTGGAGCAGCATCGTATGGAATGGCCCATTTATTCTGGGTCTCATCTACGGCGCCACTTGCGGCATTCCGATCGCATTCGTCATCTACTTCAAGCTTATGAGTACGGGGGATGCTAGTAAGGTTGCCGCATTCACCTTCCTGGTACCGCTCATCGCCGTGTTGACGGGTACTGTGTTCATGCATGAGCCGTTTACTTACTCGCTGCTCGCCGGGCTAGCGCTTATCATCATCAGCATCGGCTGCGTCAATTATTCTGGGAAGAAGCAGCCGCAGATTGCTGAAACGTAGACGATAAAAAAGACCATCCCTGTCCAATGGGATGGTCTTCATTTTTCCAACCGATCATTCGCCTCAATCCACTTCCTTCAGCATCGTCTCGATCCTTAGCAGCCGTCCTTCTAGATCAGCCACTTTTCTTTGAAGCGTTAACGTATTTTCACGTTCAAGCATGAGCTTCTCATTGGCCCTTGCTTCAAAACGCTTTATTGTGCTCGTAATAAAGTAAACAATTAGAACAACCACTGCAATCGGTATAATCAACACAATCAATCCTGTTATGCCTACTCCACTCATCCAAACTCTCCCCTTGTCCTATCTATTTTTCTTCTTAAAAGTTAGCGTGGATGCTAATCCGGCTATTATGTGCTCGTTCAATTCAAAGTCAAATGGATTAAGCATGTAATATTTCGCTGTTTTGCCGGTATCTAAAATTTCCAAGCTGCTTGAAACCAAATTCGCCTCCTCCAGCTTCTGTAAATGAAGATACAGCAAAGGCCTGCTCATACCTAACTCACGCGCCAGCTCGCTTACATATTGCCGTCCTTCCGTTAACACGGCTACAATCTTCAATCGATGGGGGTTCGACAGCGCTTCTAGAACGAGAAGCAGCTCATCGCCATTATTAAAATGTATCATATGTAATAATTATATGACATGTAAAACAAAAAACAAGCCCATTCCTGTCATCGCACAGGCTGGGCTTGTTTTCCGCGTCAAAATAAATGCTCCATCCGGTCGTTCAGCAGGATCCGGTCAGGATCAAGCGCCTCGCGCACCGCGCCAAACGCCTCCCATTTCGGATAAAGCTCCTTAAATTGCGCAGCTTGCAAGCTATGCATTTTCCCCCAATGCGGTCTGCCCCCATAACGGAGGAAAATTCGCTCCATCGCTTCGAAGTAAGCTTCATGCGGCATGCCCCTGTACATATGCACCGCAATATAAGCGGAGTCGCGGCCATTGGCCGGACTAAGCCAAATATCATCGCCTTTGGCGTAACGGCATTCCACCGGAAAATGAACCCGGTACCGCCCCCGCGCAAGCTCCTCGCGCATTTCTTTAATAACCTCGCCAAGCGCCTCCGCAGGCAGGTTGTATTCCATTTCGTTAAAGCGAACCAGCCTTTGCGTAGCAAACATCCGATGGCTGTAATTGACCTTGCGCCCGACCGGAACTTGCGAGGCCGACAAGCGGCTGATCACCGCGCTGGAGGAAGGGAGCTTGCGGCTCAGCTCCGACAGCAGGCCAAACAACTTATTCTCGATCCAGACGTCGCTGAAGTGCTCCCATGCTTTGCGGTTCGTCACTTCCTGCTCCGTAATGTTCATTCGCTTAATCTGACAAGGCTCCGCATAAGGAAACCAGTAAAACTCAAAATGGCGGTTATTCTCGGCAAGCTCGGACAGCTGCGCGAGGCATGACTTCAGCGGCATCCGGCTGCTGACATATTCCAGCTTATAGGCGTTCTGCAGCCTGAGCTTCACCTGCACGATAACGCCGAGGACACCAAGTGAAACCTGCATCGCCTTGAACCATTCGGGGTGGGATTCCGGCGTACATTCAACGACGTCGCCCCTTCCGGTCACGATCGTCAGCCCGATAATCTGTGTAGACAGATTGCCGTATGTCCGCCCGGTTCCATGCGTACCGGTACTAATTGCTCCGGCAATAGACTGAACGTCGATGTCGCCCAAGTTTTCCTGCGCCAGCCCCTGCTCAAACAGCAACTCGCCAAGCAGTCTCAGCTTCGTCCCGGCCCATACCGTCGCGGCAGCCGCGTCGGGATCGATGCTCACTAGTCCCTGCATCCGATCAAGCGACAGCAGAATATCATCGGAGGCAGCAATTGGCGTAAACGAATGTCCCGAGCCGACGACGCGCAGCGTTCGTCCTTCCCGCCGGCAGAGCTGCACCGCCTCCACCACCTCGTCGATTGTGCCCGGCAGCAGCACTTCCCGAGGCGTCGCCTGAACGATGCCCGACCAATTCGTCCACGGCTTGGAGCGGATCACTGCCGTCGATTGCAGTTTCATAGGAAGCATTCCCCCATCCCCCTATAGGTTGCGTATTCACCTACGATTTGCCCCTGCGAAACCGCATGCAGCGTAAGAAAACGCTCGCTCAACTCGCCTGCCTTCGCATGGCGGAAAAAGACCGGATCGCCAATGGCGAGCGGAGTGCCTCCCCCGTACAAGAGCGGCGTCTGCACCTCGCCGACCCCTTCCCTGCCAAACAGCTTCAAGCCCTCCGGCAAATAAGGCTGGGGCAGCTTTTCCGGGCCTGCCGATCCTGATGACGTATAGCCGCCACCCATGCAGGTGACGATATCATGCCGCGGCTTTCTCACGATCTCTATCGCAAATCCAGCAGCCGGCTCGTATTGAAAGTTGGAATAATAGTCGAAGAGAACAGGAGAATAGAAGCCGGAGCCCGCCGTCATTTCCGTTACCCACGGCTCATTGCGAGAGCTGTCCAAGCTGCCCGTGCCTCCGGCATTAACGAAACGAAGAGGAACATTCATCGCAGCAATACGTTCCACCGCATCCCCTCTCCGTCTGGCCGCCTCCGCAATGGACCGCTTCTTCAATGCCCGCACCAGCTTGTTCTTAAGTGTGCTGGCTGGCATTCGATCGCCGACACCGGCCACTTGCGCTTCATAGCCCATTAAACCATCAAGCTTCAGCCAGTCCGATTGAACAATCCGCTCCACGACGGACTTTAGCTGCTCCCAGACCTGGATCGGCGAGCGCCATACCCCAAAACGCAAGCCCGGATATTGCACCGACATATCGATATCGATACAGACCGCGAATACCGTTCCTCTCTCCTTCGCCAATCGTTCCAGTTGCTCCACATGCTCCACAGAGTCCGCCATAAAGGCAACGGTGCGCCCTTCCTTAATCCAGTCTGCCAGCTCAGCGATATGCCGGGGATGCCATTGCGGATAACCCAGCAGCAAATCATCAAAGCCTTGACCCGCTAGAAAAGCTGCCTCGGCAGCCGTGAAGCACATGATGCCCTGATAGACAGGGTCGGCATCCAATAAGCGGCGCATTACGTCTACGCAGCGCAGTGATTTGCTGGCAATTCGGATTTTTTTATCCCCCGCCGCCTGGGCAATTTCCCTTGCATTGTGGTCCAAACGATCCAAATCAACAAAGGCAAAGGGCATCGGCAGTTGTCCGAATGTCTCTTTGTAATACGCGTAACGATCCATTGCTTGGGCTCCTCTCCCTATCCGCTAAACGATACGTTGTCCACCGTTACCTTTACTACCCGTTACCGTTACCGTGATCTACTCCTGCTATTTCAGCGCTGCGGCGACCGCTCTTCCCGCCGTTCTCCCTGAGAACAGACAGCCGCCGAGAAACGTTCCCTCCAACGCCCGGTACCCGTGAACGCCTCCACCGCCAAAGCCGGAAGCCTCACCCGCTGCATAAAGGCCCGCAATTGGCTCTCCCGTCAGACCAAGCACCCGTCCGGACAGATCCGTCTGCAGTCCGCCCAACGTCTTGCGGCTGACGATGTGCAGGCGAACAGCAATGAGCGGGCCGTTGCCCGGCTCCAGCATTTTATGCGGCTTGGCGACCCGTATGAACTTATCGCCGATATAATGACGGGCTCCGCGCAGAGCCGTAATCTGCAAATCCTTCGTGAAGGCGTTGTCCATCTCTCGATCCCGCGCTTCCAGCTGCCGCCGGATTGTCTGGAGGTCCACCAGCCCGCTAGCCGTCAGCTCGTTCATGCCCGTGACGAGCTCCTCCAGCGTATTTGCAACGACAAAGTCCTCGCCTTTATCCATAAAAGCTTGCACGGGAGCTGGCGCGCCCGGCAGCACGCGTGACAGCACCTTGCGGATGCTTTTGCCCGTTAAATCGGGATTTTGCTCAGAGCCGGAGAGCGCAAATTCCTTCTCGATCATTTTCTGCGTCAATATAAACCAAGAATAGTCGTAACCGGTCTTCCTCAACGCCTCCAGTGTGCCCAGTGTATCGAAGCCCGGAAAGTTCGGAGCCGGAAGACGATTTCCCTGCGCATCCAGCCAAATGGAGGAAGGCCCGGGAAGAATGCGAATGCCATGATTAGCCCATATCGGATTCCAGTTCTTCAAGCCCTCGGTATAATGCCACATCCGGTCGCGGTTCACGATCCGTCCGCCCGCTTCCTCCGCAACGGCAAGCATCCTGCCGTCGACATAAGCCGGAACGCCAGAGAGCATGTGCCGGGGCGGATCGCCCAGCCTCTCCGGCCAGTTTTGCCGGACGAGGTCATGGTTGCCGCCGATGCCGCCGCTCGTCACGATGACCGCAGAAGCCTCATATTCAAACTCGCGGGCAATCTCTCGCGAGCTCGCTTCTCCCCGCTCAGCATCGCTAGGAACTAAAATGGAACCGCTTACACCAGTGACAACACCATTGCTCACAACAAGACGATCCACACGATGCCGCATATGCAGCTCAATGAGACCATTCGCTTGATGCGCCCTCACCCGCCGCTCAAACGGAGCGACGATAGCCGGACCCGTTCCCCAGACGATATGAAACCGGGGCACCGAGTTGCCATGACCTTCAGCCAAATAACCGCCGCGCTCCGCCCAGCCAACGACCGGGAAGAAACGTACACCCATTCCATGAAGCCAGGATCGCTTCTCGCCGGCGGCGAAGTCCAGATAAGCCTCGGCCCATTGGCGGCCCCAATGATCTTCGTCAGCACGGTCAAATCCCGCCGAACCCATCCAGTCCTGCCGAGCCAGCTCCTTGGAATCTTTAATGCCCAGCCTTCGCTGCTCCGGAGAATCGACAAGAAACAGTCCGCCGAACGACCACCAAGCCTGCCCCCCGAGCGATGACTCCGGCTCCTGATCCAGCAGCGCTACTCGTTTCCCTGAATCGGCGATTTCAGCCGCCGCTGCGAGACCGGAAAGCCCTGCACCCACTACAATCGCATCATATTTCAAGATCGCCCCTCCTCGCTAATCGCTATTTGCGGGTAGATAATACCTGTATCATAACATAGAATTTTTTGGAATTCTCCATAAAAAATACCGGGTTCTACCCCTCATCTAGGCATAAAAAAAGAGCATTCCAAACTTTGCGTTTGGAACACTCTTTCAGCGTTATCTCTATTCTGAGACAGCTGCCTCAGCTTCTTCATCTTTACGTCCGGAGAGAAGTAAATTCATGGCGATAGCTGTAACGGAACCCGATACGATACCGTTTTGCAGCAGCATTTTCGCGAAGTCAGGTAGCTGGTCGAAAATTTGCGGTACAGCCGCCGAACCAAGGCCAACTGCGACACTGCAGGCAACGATCAGCAGGTTTTTCTCCTTGCGCAGATCAACGCCCGACAAGATCGAGATGCCGGAAGCCGCAACGGAGCCGAACATAACGATCATCGCACCGCCCAGCACTGCACTCGGGATGACAGTCGTAATGGCCGCAAGCTTGGGGAACAAGCCTAAGACGATCATGATGCCGCCCGCAGCGAAAATAACGTCGCGAGTTTTCACGCGGGTCAGCGAGATCAAGCCGACATTTTGCGAAAAGGCCGTATAAGGGAAGGCATTAAATATGCCGCCCAGCATAATCGCAGCGCCTTCGGAGCGAAGGCCGTTGACGATTTGCTTTTGCTCCACCTTCTGATCCGTCGCTTTTCCGACTGCCAGATAGACACCCGTCGATTCCACCATGCTGACGATGTTGACGATGATCATCATAATGATGGCTGTCAGGCTAAACTGAGGCGTTCCGAAATAGAATGGCTCAGCAATGCTGAATTTGGATGCTTCAGCAACCGGCGCGAAGCTGACAATTCCCATCGCGTATCCGATGCCAGTGCCGACCAAAAGTCCGATAAGTACAGAGATGGAACGCATGAAACCTTTAGTCAGCCGATTAACCAGCAGAATAACGAGCAGCGTCACCAGTGCCAGCAGCAAATTGCTCGGCTTGCCAAAGCCTTCGGTTCCTTGACCGCCTGCCACATTATTCATCGCGACAGGAATTAGGGATAAACCGATAATCGTGACGACCGATCCGGTCACAACAGTAGGGAAGAATCGCAGCAG
>NZ_CBVJ010000127.1 GCF_000513275.1 Paenibacillus gorillae
AGTAGGGAAGAATCGCAGCAGCTTCCCGTAAAGAGGAGCCGCCAATACAACGAATAAACCGGATAAAATGATAGCCCCGTAGGCGGTCGCCAGGTTAGAGGTTGAAGCGATAGCAATGATTGGCCCTACCGCTGTAAACGTACAGCCCAAGACGACAGGCAGCCTGCTGCCGAAATATTTGGTGCCCATAACTTGAAGAATGGTTGCCAGACCGCAAGTAAAGAGATCCGCGGCGATCAGGTAGGCCATTTGCGCCCCCGTCAAATTCAGCGCTCCGCCGACGATGAGAGGAACGATAACCGCTCCCGCATACATCGCCAGAACATGCTGGAAACCTAAAGCAAGCACTCTCTGTTTGCTTAACATGATTTATACCTTCTCCTTCGAACGTTCAGCGGACTGCTGCTCTGTGAAATGTATTTCTCCTGGTGCCATCTTCGTAATTCGTGCAAGCGAATGAACGTCAACGCCCATCTCCTCCAGCAGGCCGCGGCCTTCCTGGAAGCCCTTCTCGATCACGCAGCCTACGCCAACAAGCTCGGCACCAGCTTCTTTCACAATCTGTACTAAGCCCACAAGCGCAGCGCCCGTTGCGAGGAAATCGTCAACGATAAGCACCTTGTCGTCCGGCCCCAAATACTTATGCGAGACGCTGACCTGATAAGTCTCCTGCTTTGTGAAGGAATGAACAGGCGCCGTATACAGCTTCTCTGCTTGCGTGATCGCCTTTTTCTTTTTCGCATAAACGAATGGAACATTAAGGGCAATCCCTGTCGCCATGGCGAATTGGATACCGCTCGCTTCAATCGTCAGCACCTTCGTAATCGTCTTTCCTTCGAAGATGCGCGCAAACTCGCGTCCAATCTCCAAGGCAAGCGCCGTGTCTACCCGATGATTCAAGAATGAATCGACTTTCAGCACCGTATCGGACAATATTTCTCCCTCTTGACGTATGCGTTCTTCCAGCTGTTTCACTTGTCGTCAACTTCCCTTCTGTATGAATGAAAAAAGGAACAAACTTCTTGAGCTATCCGCTCATGAGAAGCCTGTCCCTACGGTTCATCCCTTATCGTGTTCGCGACTCCCGCTGCTCTTGTCATGAAGATGTACAAGATAAGCAAGCAATAGAAAGTCATCGCGAAGCACTCATAGTCGGATAATTGCATTGGCTATCCGGTAGAAACTTATGGGCCATATCCCCAAAATTATATGAGTCCAAGCTATAAAAACACAAAGTATATCGTACACCAGTCTTCGAAAAAGTATCAAGTGGCAATTTATACGGACAGTCGTCTCGCTTCCAGCCAAACAAAGAAAGCCGCCCCTAAAGGGACAGCCTTCTATTTCAATAACCTGCAAAGGTTAGGATTTGGCCAACAGCTTCCGGATACCATCTACAGCGAGCTGATGATCCTCTTCGCCGGCTAAACCGGAGACAGTGACTGTGCCGACTTTGCCTTGACCACGCACGAACAGCGGGAACGAACCGCCCTCGCCTTGGTACTCGGACAGCGGCAGGTTGGCGCCATCTTTGAACGTCGTCCCCTGCGACTTGAACAACTCCCCAACATACAGCGAGCTGTGTCCAAAGTGGTTCACGACGTTTTTCTTCGTGTTCACCCAGTACACATTTTCCTTGGAAGTTCCCTCCATATAATGCGTGAACAACGGGTGCTCATCGTTCTCAATATGAATGGCAACGCCTTTGCCGATCTCTTCCTTCGCGATCTGACAGATGATAAGACCAAGCTGAAGCGCATCTTCGTTCGTAAAAGCTGTGAACTGCAGTTCTTCTTCCTGTGCCAGCAATCGTTTCAATTCATCATTCATCGTCTATCCGCTCCTTCTTCAGTTCCTAGCTCCATCTCCATCTTACATGAATTGTCCCGGAACCAAAAGCGGTACTGACTGCCTTTAGATAAAGCCGCCATTCGCACGAAGCGTTTGCCCTGTAACCCATTGCGAAGCTTCGCTAGCGAGGAAATTAACAACAGCGGAAATGTCCTCCGGCTCCCCGATCCGGCCAAATGCATTCATACCGGACATGCCTTTAATTTGCTCTTCCGTCTTGCCTGTCGTAAACAGCTCTGTGTTCACCGGACCTGGCGCGATAGCGTTAATTGTGATGCCTTTAGGACCCAATTCTTTCGCTAGTTGCCTTGTAAGCTGCTCGACCGCGCCTTTCGTTGCCGTATAGAGACTGTATGTTGGGAACATCGCGCCGACGACTGAAGTGGAGAAATTAATGATCCGTCCGTTCTGAGCCATATGCAAGGCAGCTTGCTGAATGGCAAAAAAGGTGCCTTTGACGTTGATATCAAATTGACGGTCAAAATCTTCTTCGGTCAACTGTGCGAGAGGCTTCGTAATCATAATGCCGGCATTGTTAACGAGAATATCTATTTGTCCGTAAGCTTGCAGCACTTGCTGAAACAAGCGCTCTACGTCAGCAATTTTGCTCACATCCGCTTGAATTGCGGTTGCTTCCCCGCCGTGCTTCTTAATGCCCGCAACGACTTGCTCAGCTTTATCCGGGCTGCTGGAGTAGTTCACGACAACCTTTGCACCGCTCTGAGCAAGCTCCTCTGCGATTTTTTGTCCGATTCCTCTGGACGCTCCTGTAACCAATGCGACTTTACCCTTTAAATTTGCCATGAATAATCCCGCCTTTTCCTTGTATTTTTAGTGAATGATCTGATCATTTGAATAATCTGCTTGGTATTGTCCCCCAAACGGGTTGACTTGATTATATGCTCCGCGAATAACAAATGTCAACTGACAAAATTATAATTTTGTCAGTTGCGTAGTGGCGAACGAGAGATAGCAAAAAAAGCTTCCCCAGTCCATGACGGGAGAAGCTTTTTTATGCCAAGCTTATTTAGTGGGCGGAGAGGCCGGAGAGGAGCAGTCTCCATAGGCTGTCGAACTCCTCGTCGACGGATTCCGCCGTCCATTCCGCAGCATGCGCCGGATGATGGAACTTTGCCGTCGCTGAAAATAGAGCCTGAGCCAGCCGGTCTGCCGGCTGCTCCATTCGGAAAACGCCAGAGTTTTTACCTCGTTCGAGCAATACGGCGATTTGCCCGACAAGGCTATCGATATGCTCATCAATAATCGCAGTCGGATCCAGCGTCACAGCCGCGTACATCGCAAACATTTCCGCATCGTCGAGTGAAGCATTCCGTTTGATACGGATTAGTGTTTTTAGCCATGTATGCAAACTTTCAGCCGCGTCGTTATGCTGCTGCTCAATGATGGCCGTGAGGGGCTCTGCTACGCTTTGTTGAAGCCATCTTTCGGTAACAGCCTCGCGAAGCGCGGTTTTGCTAGGGAAATGACGGTATAGCGTGCCGTGGCTGACCTGCAGCGCCTTGGCAATGTCTACGACCGACGTTTTATCCGGCCCATACCGGCGAAGCACCTGCTCCGCAGCATCCAATATCGCTTCCTTTGTTAAAACTTGATCATTCGCCATCGGTTATCTTCCTTTCTGCTTGCCAAAAGCATAGCATAACCGAAGCGAAATAAAAACAATATTCATTTTTTGTCATTTGTTTAAGTTGTGTCAAGTTGTATCAAGCTGTATCAAGCTGTATCAAGCTGTATCAGGATCGATTATATTCTCTTCCCAATGTACAGCAAATGCGAGGTTACGCCTCGAATAGACGGGTCATTGGCTGCGGAAATTAAAAACTCGATAAAGCTTTCATATTCTCCCTGGTCCGCCCAATACTGCTTTTGCTCCTCATTCAGCAGATTGCCGATGCTGGAAGAGCTAATGATATCGATCGTCTCGAAGCCCTGGCTTTCCATGAGCGGCTGGAGTTCTTCCACGCCAAAGTAATAAGCTCCGGTAAACCGGCCTTGATCGGCATGATCGAATAATCCGTTATCGTAAAATTGCCGGATGGACGCCATACGATCATTAGGCTTCCAGTTACGGGGCGACTGCAGCGAATTGATCGCCATACGCATCCGGGTTTGAACGGCGGCAAATACGATGCCGCCGCTTTTCGTGACGCGATGCAGCTCTTTGACCGCCGCCACGCGGTCCTGCTCCAGCTGCAAATGATACAGCGGGCCAAGCATGAGGCTTGCTTCATAGCTTTCGTCCGGCAATCCCTCCAAGGAAATCGCATTGCGTATATGGAATCCTTCGAATTGCGGCAGCAAGCCGAATTCCTCGGCTTTTTGCCTTGCGGTCTCTACCATTTTCGGCGTCAGATCAGTAAGTGTTACGTTATGTCCCCGCTTCGCCAGCTCCAGGGCGTACTTGCCCGGCCCGGCACCGTTATCCAGCACTTTTCCGGCGGGCGGCATGTATTTCATCATGTAGTGCAAGTTGATGATAAACTCCAGCGGCTCGCGGTCCAATCTTCCCCACTCGTCGAAAATCGAATAATAATCGATTACTTTGTTCATCGCATGCATACCTCCGAAAGAAAGATGATATGAAGACGACCGCCTGTGAGAGGCGGCCGTTTTGAATGAATCATAGATATATGCCGTTTGGCGGCCATTAGCTGGCCTCGCTCAGTTGATTTATGAACGCGCTGCTCGCGCTCCCAATTGAGTAGTGCTCGGTCTGACACTGGCGGTGGTAAAGCCTCCTGGTACGCCATGCTCAGTCTAATGCGGGCTGTGTAACCTCATGCAGCTCTATTGTAGAATCTATCCCCGTATTGCTTTCGCTGCAGCATCGAGCGCATCAATGACTTTGTCGCACCATTGGTCGAATTCGGGGTCCTCCGTTTGATGCTCGGGATGATCCAAAATATAATGGATCGTCTCTTTCAACCCTTGATCGAGCCGTGTCGTGGCGACAAATTCCGGCACCAGCCTTTTAACCTTGGAGTTATCGAACACAACCGTATTCGCTTTATCGCCAAGCAAGCCGCCGCGGTAATCCTCTGTGCTGCAGGCGTCCAGGAATGACGAGGCTACATGCACCGCATTCAGCTTGACGCCAAGCGCATCGGCAATAATCTCATATATTTGATTCCATGTGACGGACTCATCAGACGTGATCTGTACGGATTCTCCGATTGCATGGATGTTGCCCATAAGGCCGATAAAAGCTTTTGCAAAATCACGGTTATGCGTCATCGTCCACAAGGAGGTGCCATCGCCGTGAATAATGACCGGCTTGTTCTCCAGCATCCGCTTCGCAACCTGCCAAGTGCCCTTACTGCCATGAACGCCAAGCGGTATGGAGCGCTCGTCGTAGGTATGGCTTGGCCGCACAATCGTAATCGGGAAGCCGTGCTCCCGGTACTGCTTGAGCAAGTAATCCTCGCATTCGATTTTGTCGCGGGAATATTGCCAGTATGGATTCGATAGCGGTGTACCTTCGTTAATACGATAATCAGACAATGGCGTCTGATACGCCGATGCCGAGCTGATGAATATAAACTGCTTGGTTTTGCCCTGGAATAGTCGGAAGTCCCGCTCCAACTGTGCCGGCTGGAACACAATGAAATCAGCGACGACGTCGAACATCATGCCCTCCAGCAGCTTGGCAATATGTTCTTCGTCTTGAATATCCGCTTGAATCACATGAGCGCCTTCTGGCACTCTGTCACTCCTCGTTCCCCTATTTAAAAGATAAAGCTCGCATCCTTGCTCCACCAGTTGTTTCGTAATTGCCGAACTAATCGTTCCCGTTCCTCCAATAAAAAGCGCTTTCATTTCTCCACCTCCGCTAGTATTGTGAACATTTGTAAAAACGACCCTGCAGTTCTACGATAGCACGAGTCCAAGCATCTGTATAGGCGAGCGAGACCACCTGTGCTAACATCCCGTTCTAACGAAAGCGACTTCGTTGCGATCGACGGCTTATCCATCACGCTGCTGGGTATCTGCTTGTCCAGTAAACTCGCCTCTCGATCGATGCAGATTCGCTAATCCGACAAAAGTACCTTTAACGAACCTGCTTCGCTATATCCAACAGCTTGCCCAGTACTCTGAAAGGTGCCCGCTTGTCCAGCAAGCGCTCCCCTCTAACGAACTTACTTCGCTAATTCTGCAACAGTACCTTTTAACGAACCTACTTCGCTAATCCGGAAAAAGTACCCTCTAACGAACCTGCTTCGCTAATTAGAGAAGGTAACTGCGCTCTTCCGCCACTTCGAGTGTCGTCCGAGACGATTAACGAACCTTTTTTCGCTATCCGTGAACTTAGGTTCTCCAACAGCGAAATTAAGTTCGCTGGGACCTCGCCGCTGCTCGCTCGCACCGCGAGCAGCGAAGTTTACTTCGTTATATAGCGAACCTGCTTCGCTGTTGTGTACGATGCCTTGACTAGTACTCTGAAAGGTGCCTAATTGTCCAGAAAACGACCCCTCTAACGGACTTACTTCGCTAATTCTGCAAAAACACCTTTTAACGAACCTACTTCGCTAATCCGCAACATTACCTTTTAACGAAGCAGCTTCGCTAATTCGGCAAAAGCACCTTTAACGAAGCGGCTTCGCTAATTAACGAAGGTAACTTCGCTCTTCCGCCACTTTGAGTGTCGTCCGAGTGGATTAACGAACCTTTCTTCGCTGTCCGTGAACTTTGGTTCTCCAACAGCGAAATTAAGTTCGCTGTCGCCTCGCCGCTGCTCGCTCACACCGCCAGCAGCGAAGTTTGGTTCGCTGTATAGCGAACATACTTCGCTGTGACCTCGCCACTGCCCTTTCACAACTTGAGCAGCGACCTGCTTCGCTGCGGCCTCGCCGCTAACCGCTCACATCGCACGCAGTGAAGCTGGGGTTCGCTAAATCTGCTTTTTACAAGCAGGTGCGTACCGTGCGCGAAAAAGGAACCATACGCTTATGCTGCAATATGCCAGCACATAACAAAACAAAAAGGCAACAAGCATCGGGAATGATCCCCGACGCTTATTGCCTTTTTTCAGCGTGGCGGCTTATCTGTAGAATACTTTCTCTACGTTGTACCTCGCCCGGCGCTGATTGATGATGAACGTCTCGTAGATGTCGCGGTGGACGGCGTCTTCAACGACGCAAACCTCGATTTTCGCTACTTCGTCCCGCTTTGCTTTCATGACTGACACGGAATCCTCAAAATGCTTCTTGATCCGCGGGCGCAGCTTTCTCGCTTTTCCGCAGAACAACAGCTCGTCCTTGTCGTTGTAAAACATGAAGATTCCGCCCTTATCCCTAGGGATCAGGTGGAAATCAGTAAAGCCGTAAATATTGCTCAGCACAGGGTTGTCCTGTTTCGTAATGGTAACATCCGGTGCCGGAACGATAATCTGAATCAAGCCATTCACTTCCTCTTTCGTTATAGATGAAATACTATCACAAATGGCATAGGAACACATCCTAATCCTTATAAAAAAAGAACAGACCCCCGGGATAGGCATTTGCATCAAATCAAACGTCTCCCCGGTAAACACCCAACCCGTTTGGTACGCTGCAACATAACCTACAGTGTACTCAACATGTTGGGAGGTGCATTTCATGTCCGGTTTCGTTGGCGGTGCTTTCACTAGCCCTGCTGCCATCCTTGTACTGTTCATTCTGTTGGTCATCATCGCTTGCAGCTGCGGTATTTTTGGCGGTGGCTTCGGCTACTAATTACTAATGACTTGCTAAAGCCTCCATGCACACCGATTATCAGATTTTTCCTATAGAAAAACCGAGAAAAGGCCCGGTTCAACGGGTCTTTTTTCCGGTTTCTTAGGCAATCTAAAAAGCAGGCCGACGTAAAAAGCCAGCCGTTCCACCTACATATATAGCTGCTCAAATTCTTTTACTAACTAAAGTTGAGAAACATTAATTTTTTTAGTAAACTAGACTTAATTGAAAAAGGAGGCGGACAGCAATGACTGAATCAGCTAACATAATGGAAATTGGGATTAGTACGATTTTTGGAGACAACACCGGATCCGTTGACCGGAAAAGTTATGAGCCACGCAGAACGATTGCGCAACGCCGTAGAGGAAATTATTTTGGCCGATCAGGTTGGTCTAGATGTATATGGCATCGGGGAGCACCATCGTCCCGATTATGCAGGCAGCACGCCAGCAGTCGTACTTGCAGCAGCGGCACATGCTACTAAGCGCATCCGGCTATCCAGCGCTGTAACGGTACTGTCGTCGGACGATCCGGTTCGCGTATACCAAGCATTCTCCACGCTCGACGGTCTCTCCAACGGCCGGGCGGAAATCATGGCGGGCAGAGGCTCGTTCATCGAGTCGTTCCCGTTATTCGGGTACAGCTTGGACGATTACGATGCCTTGTTCGAGGAAAAGCTTGAGCTGCTGCTGAAGATTCGAGAAACCGAGAAGGTCACCTGGAGCGGCAGTCACCGCCCGGCTATTCATAATCTGGGCGTCTATCCGCGCTCCGAGCAAAGCCCTCTGCCAGTATGGATAGCAAGCGGAGGCAACCCGCAATCGGCAATTCGGGCAGGTGCGCTGGGACTGCCGATCGCCTTCGCGATCATTGGCGGAATGCCTGAGAAGTTTGCTCCTCTTGTCGCGCTCTACAAGCAAGCGGCGGAGAAAGCCGGACATGATCCGAGCAAGCTGCAAATTGCTACCCATTCCCACGGCTTTGTCGCGGATACGAATGAACAGGCCGCTGAGTCCTTCTTCCTTCCGATGCAAGCACAGATGAACGTCATCGGACGCGAGCGCGGCTGGAGCGGTCAATATGACCGGGAGACGTTCGACTGGTCCCGAAGCTTACGGGGCGCTCTCTACGTCGGTGATCCCGAGTATGTTGCTGAGAAGATCATTCTGCTGCGTAAAAATCTGGGCCTTACCCGTTTCTTCCTTCATGTGAACGTCGGCACGATGCCGCATCGCGAGGTGCTGCACGCGATTGAGCTGCTTGGCACAAAAGTCGCACCAATCGTACACAAGGAATTGGCCCGTATTGAGGGACAAAAATAAACCACAGCTAGACGAAAGAAACAGCCTCCCGTCACATTGATGGGAGGCTGTTTCTTTGCTTAACGATCTATTTTTCAAAAAGCATCGTAGCTGACGAACTCGCCAACAGGCTTGCGGTAGCCGCGCGGACGCTGGCTGGACGTATCCTCTTTACCAATTGTAATCATCATGACGGGGATATGCGACTCCGGAATGTTCAGCAGGGTGCTGACCGCATTAGCATCGAAACCAATCATCGGGCAAGTGTCCCAGCCTTTATCCTTGGCAATCAGCATGAACTGCATAGCCGACAGGCTGGCATTGCGGATCGCCTCATCCCGCTTAAACGTCTCTCCCCGCTCTTCATAGAAGCCTTCAACCATTTCAACAGTCGCATCATACTCTTGTTTGCTCATGACGCCAAGGTTTAGCAGCCCCTCATGGATCGGCCCGACATCATGATAGGCATCCTGGTTACCTAGCACCATAATAACAGCGGACGCTGTTAACACTTTATATTGTTTGCCTGCAGCTTCATGCAATTGAGCTTTAACAGCCTCGTCCCTCACGACTACATAACGGGCATGCTGCAAATTAAAAGCGGAAGGCGCATATTTCACAAGCCCAAACATTTCGTTCAGCTCTTGCTCCGTAATTTTAACCTCCGGTTTAAATTTCATGGCGGATCTGCGTTCTTTCACTACTGTTGTCAACTCGCTCATCTTCATCTCTCTCCTTCTCATGGTGTAATCTAATGGTAAATCTTCAATTAAAGATATGTAATACAAACCTAATGGCTATGGGATATAAAAACTAAATAAATATCTTGAATTAAAGTTATTATATTTAAAGATATTTGTCAACCTCTGAAACCAATTATTTTTTCTCCAAAATAGAGCTCTAAATATTCCTTGACAGGAATATTCCTATTGAAGTATATTCGAAGCAGGAATTACATCACCAAATGAATGAAAACATAATCCAGTCGAAATGAGGAGGCAGGATCAATAACCAGCACACCGGATAACACGACAGCGGTAGCAGACGGCCGAGAACTCATCGTCACCCGGACCTTCCACGCGCCTCGAGAACTCGTTTTCCAATCATGGACCGACCCCGCGCATTTGCCGCATTGGTGGGGACCGTTACAGTAACCGTTCAAGAGATCAACATTCGGCCATACGGAGTATGGCGTTATGGCGCAATCGAAGGTACGAAACAAGCACTTGACCGGTTAGCGGAACAATTAGCTGCAATGTGAGCACACTGTATGAATAACGAAGCCATCACAAACTATAATCCGAATGCCCTAGGAGGCCCTATAATGTCCGAAAATCAAGCACCCTACGAATTGGAAATTACACGCACGTTCAATGCTCCCCGCGATATTGTGTTTCAGGCTTGGACCGACGTTGATCAGTTGAAGCAATGGTGGGGACCGACCGGCATGAAACTGGAAGTGTCCAAGCTTGAGGTCCGCCCGCAAGGTATTTTTCACTACAGCATGAAGTCACCCGAAGGTCATATCATGTGGGGCAAATTTGTATTCCATGAGATAGTCGCGCCGGAAAAGCTCGTTTTCGTCAATTCGTTCTCCGATGAAGAAGCGAACACCGTCCCGGCTCCATTCAGCGCTGACTTTCCAATTGAAATCAAAAACACACTGATCTTCTCCGAGCAAGACGGCAAAACACTGCTAACGATGCGCGGCGGACCTATTAACGCAACCGAAGCTCAGCTCCAATTTTTCAAATCGATGCATGAATCGATGCAGCAAGGTTTTGGCGGCACCTTCGATCAATTGGACGCATTTTTGGCTAAAGCTTAACGGTAACAACCAACAAAAGCCACCAATCGGTGGTTTTTTTATTTTGACAAGATGTAACGAAATCCATAGATCACAGTCTTATAAAACAAGGAGGTGAGAATCTGGCCGATTTTGAGCGGATATACGAGCAATATTTTCAAGAGGTATATTTATTTGTTCTTTCTTTAAGCCGAAATGAGGCGGTAGCCGAGGAAATTACGCAGGAAACGTTTTTCAAAGCGTTGAAAAGCATCGATACGTTCAAGGGGAATTCAAAAATAAGCGTCTGGCTCTGCCAAATCGCAAAAAATACATACTTTTCCCATTATGAAAAGCAAAAAAGAATTGATTCCCTGCAGACGCAGTCCGTTGCGCAGCATAGCGGTCCGCGTTTTGAAGAGGCACTGCTGAATCAAGACGACTCTTTCCGCATTCATCAAGCGCTTCATCAATTACAGGAGCCGTATAAAGAGGTTTTTACGCTGCGGGTATTCGGGGAGCTAAGCTTCGCTCAAATAAGCCAATTATTCGAAAAGACGGAAAGCTGGTCGCGGGTAACGTTCTACCGTGCCAAACAAAAAATTCAAAAGAAAGACCGGATTCTCGTGTGGAAAAAGGGGATGAAGCTCCCGCCCGCGAACGATAAGGTAGAAGCGTTCTTCACGGCAAAGGAAGGCGAAATCCAGCAGTCCCTCACCTTTCCTTAACGCTCAAGCAGACGTACCGGCAGCGGTATGACTCGTAAAATCGGCCAAATCGTCACTGCTCGCCGTACGCACCGTATTACGCCCGCCATTCTTAGCTTCGTAAAGCGCGCGATCCGCAGCGCTCAAAGTCTGGCTTACCGTCGCCACGCTTCCCCCATGAGTATCAAGGCTAATAGAGGTGGCTACAGCAACGCCAAAGCTGGCCGTAATGGAAATAACCGGCGGCAGCTCAGGCTGCGACTGCCGCATTGCAGGCAGCCTTAAGGGCTGCCCGGCGATTTCCGCCCGAAGGTGCTGCGCAGCGGCAGCAGCTTCATGCAGCGATAACCCCGGCATTGCAATAACAAATTCCTCGCCCCCGTATCGGGCGAAGATATCATTTGGCCGGAGCAGACTGTGGCACAGCGTCACGACATGAAGCAACGCCTGGTCTCCTACATCATGACCATAACCATCATTAATCCGCTTAAAGTGGTCGATATCGAACAACAGAAAACCCAGCGGCTCATTGGCGGAGACCGCCTCGTCCAGCAGCTTCACGCTTAATTGAATGAAATGAGAACGGTTGTATACACCGGTCAATCCGTCATGATAAGCCAGGTCACGGAGCTTCTCCTGCAGCTGCACCCGCTCCGTTACATCAATTAGAACGATTAGCTTGCCATTCTCCTGTCCGCCCTTCTTTCGTACAATGGAAGAGCGTATCTGATAATAATACGATTGTCCGCCGATCCTCCAGAGCACTTCCTCTTCTTGTATCGCCGAAGTATCGTGTGCCGAATTCTCCTGCTCCCTTTCTCTGGGATCAATAAGCAGCGCTTCAGTATGCATTCGCCATAGAGGTTCTATAGAATGACCGATGGAATTAGCCGTAAGCCTCGTTATAACAGAAGCCGCGGCCGGATTGTAATCGACCAGCCTATTTTCCATATCCAGCACTAGAACACCGTCGCCCATGCTCTCGAACAGATTATCTCTCGCAATCGGAGCGACGTTCATCAGCCCTTTGCCCGCGAGCGCATACATATACATCGCAGAAGTTATGGTCATAATAACCGGAATAGGATCGATGCCCTCCGGCGTCAAATTGCCCAGATAGGCAAAGTCACCAGCTATAGGCAGCAGCAAGCCTACCAGCATCGTTATGTGTTGAAGCCGATATGAAGATTTCATCCGGTTCCAATACAGCAGGAGAAGCAAGACACCACCGAACATGCAGCCGAATGTATATCCGCCTTGAATGATATACCAAGGTCCGGCAACCAGGTCTACTTTTAGAAATGAAGCCGTTCTGCTAATCTCCACGGACCGGTAATAGAAATGATGGAAATCATTCGTCATCACAAGCAGAAGCGTCACCACGGGCATGACGAAAAGCCCGATGCGCAGAGAAGGCTTTAAAAACCGCTCCATTCCAAGAAAATGCATAATAAGAAGCAGACTAATTGGCGGCAAAAACGGCAAACCCCAATACTCCACCTTAATCCATAGCTTAATTTCCTCAAGTGACTCCGCCGAAAGCTCCAGAGCCGTACCGAATACATAAATAGCTGAAAACAAACTAAGAGCAATAAACGTCTTCGACATCGCCTGCTTCGACCGATTGGTCAGTACATAGATTCCCATAATGACGTTGATAACGCCAGCAGTGACGATAAGAGTTATGACAGCGGAATAAGGCGTTCCCATGATCCATTCGCTCCACTACAAAATTTGGCCGAAGCTAATACAGCCATCCGTGTACCCTACTATTAATCCGATGGTATCACAAATAGGAGCGAATGTGGGATGCCGTTGTCGATTGTTACGAAAAAAGCTCGAATTAGAAGAAATTTCTAGTGATTAGAGTTACAAAACCTTCCATCAACGAGCCACTGTCTTGAAGTAGCGGTATATCTTTTCCAATTTCTCGCCCTGCCGGCCGTTTTTCTTCTCCATGCTGCCAAATTCAAAAAACTTAATGTGTTTGATGCCCACATACTGCAGCAGTGCTTTTCTCATCAATACTTTAGGCGCATTGTTCAGCCAGTATAGCGGATAAAGCGCTGGTCCCTTCATGGTAGACACACAGACTGCCGTTTTCCCTTTCAGCAGTCCTTCGGGCAGCATCCCCCCTGTGTCCTTGTAAGCAAAATTCGAGGCAAACATTTGATCAATATACCCTAGCAGCATGGCCGGCGGCCTGCCCCACCAGATCGGGTAGACGAATACGATTTTATCCGCCCACAGCAGCTGTTCCCGGTATTTCTCCAGCTTAGGCTCTTTATGCATATCCCTTCGACGCTTGTTTTTGTTGAACACAAGCACGGGATCAAATTGCTCCTCATACAAGTCCAGCACTTGAATCTCTGTAATCTTTGCGTTTTCCTGGCTGCCTTGCAGCACCTTCTGAAGAAATGCATAGCTCAGGCTTTCATGATTGGGATGTGTATAAATGACTAACGTGTTCATTCCGCCACCTCTTTACTTATCATTTGATAACAAAATCATAGCATCACTCTCATTTAGTTGTCAAATGATAATTGTGTTTTGATAATTATTTTGCTATCGTAAAAATTACGAGGTGATCCCTATGGATAAAGAAGCTTTTTTCCATCAACTTGTAGCTTTTACGGCTGCGGTTCATGAAGTCACGCATGATTTCACGAAAGACGTTATACCGGATGACATCACTCCCGTCCAATATGGCATTATGGAATATATCGCAGTCAGCCAGCCCGTCACACTTAGCCAAATTAGCGATTGCAAGAATATCTCAATGCCCAATACGAGCCGTGAGCTGAAGAAGCTCAGCGAGAAAAACCTGTGTGAGAAATTTGACGTCGAGGGTGACCGCCGTAAGCAGTTTATTCAGCTTTCAGCAGAGGGACAGGCTGTTATGGACAGCATTTTTGCACAGCTGGGCAGCCGTTTTTATGAGCGGATGAAGGATACCACCGAGGAAGAACAGCAAGCCATTCACGATGCTTTAGCGCTGCTGCATACGAAAGTGTACTATCGGGACCGTTAATAGAAAAGAGAAGCACTCCCTGCCATGAATCGAGGGGGTGCTTCTTCAATTTATCAGAGCATGCAATTGCCCGTTGGCAGCAGATTGTTTGACTAATGGGAGGAGTAAGCTGTACCCTTATCGAATAAAATGAATACCAAGGCGGCTTTACGCTACCGGTGTACTATCCATTCCAAAGAAGGCAGGTGCACGTTAGTGAAATTCAATGAATACCCCTATGAACGTCCTGATGTAAAAGCTTTTGAGCATACGTTTAAGAAACTGCTAACCGCCTTCACGTCTGCACAACGTTATGAAGAACAGGACGCTGCGATGTCCGCCATCAACAAACTGCGCAGCGAATTCGATACGGCTCAGCAAATCGCAAGCATTCGTCACTCCAACGATACGAATGATGAATTTTATAAGGCGGAGCAAGATTTCTTCGATGAGAACGGCCCCGTCGTACAGGAGTACATAACCGACTATTACCGGGCGCTCGTAGGCTCTAAGTTCCGGGAGGAGCTGGAGCAGAAGTGGGGGCGTCAGTTGTTCCAGTTGGCAGAGCTGTCGCTGAAAACGTTCAGCCCCGAGGTTATCGAAGACTTACAGCTGGAGAACAAGCTGACAACGGAATACGCGAAGCTGATCGCCTCGGCCAAAATTCAGTTCGAAGGCGAAGAGCGGACGCTGTCTCAGCTCGCTCCCTTCCAACAGTCAACAGATCGCGATGTGCGGAAACGGGCTTCCGAGGCATCTTCCGGCTTCATGGCCGACAATGAGGAGAACTTCGACCGCATCTATGACGAGCTGGTTAAAGTACGGACGAAAATCGCCAAAAAGCTCGGTTTTGCCAACTATGTAGAGCTTGGCTACGCCCGGATGTCGCGCACCGATTACACTGCAGAAATGGTCGCCAACTTCCGCAATCAAGTGCTGGAGCACATCGTTCCCGTCTCCTCCAAGCTGAAGGAGCGCCAGCGCAGCCGGATTGGCGCCGACCAACTGCTCTACTATGACGAGAGCTTGGCCTTCCTCACTGGAAATGCCACGCCAAAAGGTGATCCAGAGTGGATCGTGAACAACGGAGCGACGATGTATCAGGAGCTGTCTGCGGAGACAGACACGTTCTTCGGGTTCATGCAGGACAACGGGCTCATGGATCTGGTCAGCAAAAAAGGAAAGCAAAGCGGCGGCTATTGCACCTATATCAGCGAATATGGCGCACCTTATATTTTCTCCAACTTCAACGGAACCTCTGGCGATATCGACGTTCTGACGCATGAGGCCGGGCATGCCTTCCAGGTATATGAGAGCAGAAGCTTCGCTGTGCCGGAATACAGCTTCCCAACCTATGAAGCTTGCGAAATCCATTCGATGAGTATGGAGTTTTTCACTTGGCCGTGGATGGATCTCTTCTTCAAGGAGGACGCGGACAAATACCGGTTCCAGCATCTCGCCAGCGCCCTGAACTTCTTGCCTTACGGTGTAACCGTTGATGAATTCCAGCATTTCGTCTATGAGAATCCCGATGCAACACCGGCGGAGCGGAAGCAGGCATGGCGTGAAATTGAGAAAAAGTATTTGCCGCACCGCAACTATGCGGACAATGCCTATCTGGAGCAAGGCGGCTTCTGGCATAAGCAGGGGCATATTTTCAGCTCGCCGTTCTATTACATTGACTACACGCTGGCACAAATCTGTGCCTTTCAGTTCTGGAAAAAAATGCACGAGGATCGCGATGCCGCTTGGTCGGCGTATCTCGACCTGTGCCGCTTAGGCGGCAGCCTCTCCTTCACGGAACTCGTTCGCGAAGCTGGCTTAATCTCGCCATTCGAGGACGGCTGCGTGACCTCCGTCATCGGCAGCATCGAGAGCTGGCTGAACGACGTGGATGACAAGGCGCTTTAATTCACTGAATGCTCTGTTGCGAAAAGCAGGACTACCATGATGGTAGTCCTGCTTTTCCGTTTGCAATACATCTTACAGTTGCCGCTGCCCTATACCGTGCCTTGACTCCCGAGACTAGACTGCCTTGGAGCTGCGTTCCTTAATCCCGGCTTCGCTCCGTCACGACACCATTCTTTCCTCCAATAATGACGAGATCAGCCATATTGACGAACAGCCCGTTTTCAACCACGCCAGGGATCATGTTGATTTGCTGGTTCAATTTCACAGCATCGTCTGTGATCGCTGTAAACTGACAGTCGATAATATAGTTGCCGTTATCACTAATGAACGGAGCTTGTTCCGCCATTCGTCTGCTGGTGCTGCAGCCCAGCTTCTCCAACTGCCGGCGTGTCGCTTCCCAGCCAAACTGCACAACCTCCACCGGAAGAGGAAACTTGCCCAGATTCGTTACCGCTTTCGAATCGTCAGCGACGACAATAAAACGTTTGGCGTTGGCGGCAACCAGCTTTTCGCGCAGCAGCGCGCCTCCGCCACCCTTGATCAATTGGAGCCGGTCATCGCATTCATCCGCTCCGTCGATCGCCAGATCAAGCTGCTCCTCTTCACTAAAATCGATTAACGGAATGCCCAGCTCTCCAGCCAGCTTTTCCGTCGCCTTTGAGGTCGCTACCCCTTTTATGCGCAGCCCGTCCTTAACACGTTCTCCCAGCTTCATTAGCGTCCAGTAAACGGTCGAGCCCGTTCCAAGCCCGATTGTCATTCCATCCTCCACGAAGTCGGCTGCTCTTTCGCCGGCCAATCTTTTCGCATCCATAGTTGCTGTCCCCTTCCCTTATCTAAAATCAGCTAATCTGATCCCATTGTTTCACGAATCTGCTTGAACTCTTATTGATATGCCTGCCTTGTCCACCTTTTACGATAGACTGGAGGTGCTTATTGAATAAATATAAAACCAATGCTTGATCTGGCAACTTGCCATTGCCTCTATCTTAGCAATAATAAAATCAGGCCTCAATAGCAGAAGCTGTGCGTTTCCCCTGCCCTGTGGAAAACTCCTTCGCGAAATTAGATCTTATCTCAAGCAGCCCATTGTATTAACTAACACTTGCATAAAAACTGCGACATACACTATACTAGTAAAAATATTGAAATCGTGCCGATGAAGAGAATCCAACTCGGAGGCGTACTCGTCAAGGAGAATTGTGAATTCTCCCTAAGTTTACCGGACCCGCCCGTTAACGCGGAACTAAGTGGATTGGACAGTGATGCTGTCTGGTCAATTTGGGTGGCACCGCGAAATCAAGCGCTCTTCGTCCCATATGGACGAGGGCGCTTTTTGTATTTTCATAAGAAAAGGAGAGCGGTGCCAATGTTGGACATCAAGTGGATTCGTCAAAATCGGGATGAGGTGCAGGCTACAGCCAATCAGAAAGGAATTGCGATTTCTGTTGACCGGCTTCTGGAACAGGATGACAAAAGGAAGCTGCTTTTGCAGGAGGTCGAACTGCTTCGCCGAAAACGAAATGAAATGGCTCCCCGGATTAATGCTTTTCTACAGCAGCAGGATGCCGCCAATGCGGACCGGATGCGTCTGGAGGCCAAAGAGCTGAATCGCCGTCTGAGCGATTTAGAGGGCAAGCATCGGGAAGCTGAACATGAATTTAATCAATTGATGTTATACGTACCGAACCGGGTATCGCCGGATACGCCGCAGGGGCTCTCGGATCAGGACAACGTGGAGATTAAACGGGTGGGCGAGCCTGCTGTCTTCCGCTTTGAAAAAAGGGATCATGTCGCGCTCGGTGAGCTGCATCGCATGATCGACATTCCGCGCGGCGTAAAAACGGCTGGGAGCCGTCATTACTATTTGACAGGTCCGGGTGTCCTGCTGCACCGTGCTGTACAGCAGCTGGCTTTTGACTTGCTGATGGATAAAGGCTTTACGCCGCTGGAGGTTCCGTTGATGGTTCGTACGGATGCTTTGCTCCATGCCGGTCATTTTCCGCTAAGTCAGGATCAAACCTATAAAATTGAAGATGAGGATGGATGGCTTGTTGGAACGTCGGAGGTGCCTCTGCTTGCCTACTTCAACGGGGAAATCGTGGATGTAACGGAACCGATTAGAGTAGCGGCTTCGTCGCTTTGTTTCCGCAGCGAGGTCGGATCGGCCGGTAAAGATGTGCAGGGTCTGTATCGCGTCCATCAGTTCGCGAAGGTGGAGCAGGTCGTGATTTGCGAGGATAGCTTGGAGCAGTCGGAGCAGCTTTTGCAGGAAATTACGGCAAATGCGGAAGAATTGCTGCAGTTGCTAGAGCTGCCTTATCGGGTTATGGCCGTCTGTACCGGCGATATGTCGCAGAAAACGTACAAACAGATGGATATCGAGACTTGGATGCCTAGCCGAGAGGCTTATGGCGAAACCCATTCGTCGTCGAACATTACCGATTTTCAGGCTCGCCGTTCGAATATCCGCTTCCGCGATGCGGATGGCAAACTGCGATTCTGCTATACGCTCAACAATACAGCCGTGGCCTCGCCCCGGATTTTGATCCCGTTGCTCGAGAATCACCAGGAGGAGGACGGCTCGATCCGTATTCCGCAAGCCCTGCGCAAGTACATGAATGGGATTGAGCGGATTCAGGTCTAGGGTAGCTTGTGGGAGGGACGCTTTAGCTAACCTTTCCGCACTTTTTAGCGAAGTAGGTTCGTTATGAGGCTAGCCTGGCGCATTGCGCGGCGGAATGGCTTACTGCGAAGCTGGTTCGTTATTTTGCGAAGCCAAGTTCGCTGCACGGGTGCTAGCATAAGTGCTTGCCTGCTATAGCGAACCTTTCTTCGCTGTTCGTGAACCTAGGTTCTCCAGGCGAAATTTAGTTCGCTGGAGACCCAACCCGTGGGGCACTCACGCACATTTGCGAAAACAGCTTCGTTATTTTGCGAAGCTGACTCGTTATTGGGCTCGCGGTGGGCCTACTGCGAACCTCTCTTCGCTATTTTGCGAAGTAGGTTCGTTATTCAGCCATGGACTGGCGCACTGCGGCGGTAGAATGTTGTACTGCGAAGCTGGTTCGCTATTTTGCGAAGCTGGTTCGTTCGGTGATACCTTTAAGACGCATCGAGGCGAGCGAAGCCAAAAGAAGTTCCACAGCGATCTGCTGTGGAACTTCTTTTATCTCAGCATAGCTGAGCTAGTTGGTTAAGGCCGCAAGTTGTACTCCTCCAGCTTGAAGTCGACGGAGTCTACTTTCCACGTCTTGCCGGTGTAGGTGAGAGTAGCTTTACGATGGAGGTACGTTTCCGTTTCATAGTCAGACGAAATGAACACATATTGTGTTAAGGTAGCCGTTTGATTGTCGATATACTGCAACGCCGACGGGGTGACGTCTTTCAACTGGTTTTTATATTGCAGCCCCTTATTCTGAATGATCGTGTTGATGAATCGGTCCGTAAAATAAGGGCTGAAATACGTCCGGATTTGCTTGATCGAAGACAGATTCGTCGCTTCGTTCAGCTTATCGGCGATGATCTGCTGCTGCCGGGCGGTCAGCCGCTTTTCGTTAGGAATTTGAACGGGAGGCTTATCGGGAATGATGACGAGACTTTGACCATTTAATTGAACGGTAGCCTGACCTGCCTTCTGATCCCAGCTAATGTCCGCTCCCAGCGCTTGACTTAGAAAACGAAGAGGTACATACGTAGTCCCGCCATTTTTCTCTTCAGCAGCAACGTCGAGGGTAATCGGCATTTGATTGACCAGTGCGGTCTTTGAGCCCAGAGTTAACACGACTTCAACTTCATCTTTGCTAATCGTGACGGGTTTGGACGCTGCATTCCAGTTTACCTTCGCCCCCAAATTTTCTGTTACGACCCGCACCGGTATAAGTAGCCTGTCATTTTTCAAAAGGCCACCGCGAATGATAGTTGCCTCTTCGTCAGAGACAGCATTCTGCTCATTCAACGCCGCGGCCGGTATACTTGAACTGCTACCTGCCTCATCATTAGCAAAAATTTGTCCCGGCAAGCCGCTCAGAACAAGAAGAGCGGTTGTCAGCAATGTTACTGTCGCCTTTTTGATTTTCCTCATAGGTATGCCTCCTTAAAATAAGGTTCACAAATTTCCTTCGTTAAAATTATTAGACGTGGGCTGATCAAGAGTGTTGCGGTCTGGATTTTTCCCCATCGCACCGCCACCATGTATATACCCGCTATCACATCAAATCTAAACCACATAGAACAAAAAAAGGACAAGCAACAGGAGCGCAGTCGCCCTCCGAGCTTGTCCTTTGCTTAAAACGCCGCTCCCGCAATACGAAATAGCTCAGGAGCCTCATCCAGAAATCGTTCGCAATAATGAGCCGAGTACTCATTCCACGGCGCTTTAAACAGATCATTTCCCGAGAAAACCTGCAGTTTCGGCCCGCAGGCAGCCGCCAGCCGCTTCCAGTCGCGATGCCTGGAAAGCTGGCTCCAGTACGCTTGCGACAAGGGATCTTCCTCGACATGCACCAGAACGCGGTCGGCATAATAGGCTTCCAAGTGCTGCAGCTCTATCGGCTCAAGCCAGTCGATATCGGCTACAGCAGGCGGCATGCCGAGCTGCAAATCATTGTAGAGAACCGTTCCCGCCTTTCGACCCCAGACATGAAGCTGCCCTTTACTAACAACAAATACGGCAACTGTATCACGACGCGTCATTGCACCGAGCTGTTTGCGAAGGACGGCCGATTTCTGCTCATAGCGTTCCAGCCATCTGCCCGCTTCTTCTTCCCTGCCTATAAAAGCAGCCGTTAGAGACAGATGCTCGCGCCAATTCCCTTTCCAAGGCAGCAGCAGCGTTGGCGCGATACTTTTAAGCTTCTCCTGCTCTTCGGCAGGAATAAAATGATCGATGCCGATAATAAAATCCGGCTCAGCCTTCCGCAATATCTCCCGGTTAAACTCATAATGATGGCTCAGCAGCAGCTTAATCTCAAAGCTATAACGATTGCGATAGTAATCGGTCCAATAATGGTCCACCGGCGCTGCAAAAGGAATCATTTGCAGAGGAAGCAGCATCCCGATGTTCATCCAGCTATATGCGGCGATCTTGTATTTCTGATTTTTCTGATAGGCTGCCGGAGGAATACCGGTCTGTTTCTTGAACAGGTTACGGAAATACGTCTCATTCTTATACCCAATCGCCTCGGCAATGACAGCAAGCGAAGGTGCTGATGGCGAAGTCATCATCCGTTTGGCCTCCATCAGCCTCAGCTCTGTCCGGTATTCCATAATGCCTCTGCCGTAACGCTCCTTAAATAGCCGCATAAAATGAAACCGGCTTAGCCCCGCAACTCCTGCAAGCTGATCTATCGTTATATCCTCCTTATAATTTCGCTCCAGCTCCATTTTTGCAGTTTCGAGCGCCAGCTCCATCTGCTGCTCCTGATAACCCAGCACCAAGCCCAGCAACTCCAGCAGTCCCGCTTCGCACCGGAGTCTGGATGACTGCTTGCCCTCGCTCCAGCCCGCATGCAATAGGTCAAATATATGAATAACGGATGAGGCCGGGTGAATAACTGCTTCACCTGCAAAAGGAAAACGCCAAACCGCTTCACCTCCCAGATCCGGCTCCTCCACCGGCATGAAGAACCCTTCAAAATGAAGCAGCATAAGGCCCGGCTCAGTCCCGGAGCCGCCCGTTTCCGCTTCAATTAAATGACCCGGCGGACATACATAGACGCCGCCCTGCCGCAGCGGATAATACTTCCCGTTAATGACCAGCCGGCCATGACTCGTCTTGGAGAGCAGCAGCACATGGGATCTGCTCTGAATAAAGTTCCGGTCAGACCCGCCGCCCAACACACTCTTGACCTGTTCCACACTTAGCAGCTTATAGCAAACTTGACCTGCAGCATAATGCTGCAGGTCCGAAATCGCGTTGCTATTCATGAACGTATTTGAGAACGTCTTCGATCATTAAGCCGTTCGCTAGCGAATTGTTGTTAAACCAATGGCCCGAATCTGCTGCGAAGACGTGCCCAGCCTTCACAGCAGGCATTCCCTTCCACAGCGGATTGTCCTCCGGCGGCTTTTCTCTTCCTTCACCGGATAACAGGAAAATATAATCAACCTTATCAAGCTGGGCCAACGTCTCGATGGAGTAGGCATCATATTCACCTTTCAGCACATCAGGCTTTTGGAAGCCAAGCTCGTCATACAGCATTGCACCGCCATAGAAGCCTGGGCCGAACAGCTTGAAGTTCTCGCCTGCAGGCTGCAGCAGAACGGCTGTTTTGCCCTCGATCAGACTGCCCAGCTGTTCCTTTGCCTTTTTCAGCTTCTCATCATAGGCAGCCAATGCCTTTTTCGCTGCGTCTTCTTCATTTAAGAGTGCGCCAAGCTTTTCAAGATTTCCGCGCCAGTCGCTTGCATTATCCGATAAAATGAACGTAGGCGCGATTTTGGCAAACTGATCGTAACCGTCTTTCGCATAGTCCGCCGTTAGAAAAATAATCAGATCCGGGTTATACGACAGCACTTCCTCCGGCTGCAATCCATTATCCATCTTCAGGACAGGAATGCCTGCCAGCTTATCTTGAAGATAGTGCTGCGGAACTCCGGCTACTCCCCATTGCGCTACTGGTTTTATATCCATAGCCGACAGCGGATCTTCCATAAAGGCAGCAATAATCCGCTTAGGATGGACAGGCACTTCTACTTCATGGCCAGCGGCATCGGTCAACGTACGAACAGCTGCCTCTTCTGCCACAGGACTTGGAGCATCAGTCGCTGTTGCAGCAGGTGCTTCATTATTTGCCGGGCTGCCGCATGCAGCAAGCATGCTAATTAGAATTAAGGCCATGAATGCAAATAAACTGTGTCGTGTGTTCTTCATCGTTTCGTTTATCTCCTATCAATTGATATTGATTATCATTCACAAAGTATAATGGACGAATCTGCTTTTGTGAATAACTAATAATGCTCTTTTTTTACGGCACACCGCATTCTTGCATCACTCGACATCAACTCTTCTATAAAAACGGCAGATTGATGCCATTTACCCATTCCTGCTGCTGCCCTCCACATGGAATACGCTTGTCAATCACAACATGATCCTCCCTCTTTCCTCTCTAATTGCAGTAAAAAAGACCTACAGGGACTATTGACTTTTGCTACAGTACGTGGAGTTTGCTATCTTTGGGGTAAGCGACATTATCCTGTATGCCCTGAAGGAGAACGCATGACAACGAAATCCCCAATGCCGAAACGAGGCATTATCATTACGTTCACCGTTTTACTAACAGGTATCGCAGTTTTTCTATGGATTCAGCATCTGTCCAAACGAACGGCCGTTTCCCCCACACTAGCTTTTATCGAACACAACATGACGAACCCAAACGGCACATTAGCCACTTATTTAAAAGAAGCTTCATCTGCAAATCCTGATTACGTCGCTGGACACGAGGCTTTATCCGAATCCCTGGGCGTCTGGATGCAAATCGCTGTGATGAATCAGGATGAGACACGGTTCCAGCAAAGCTACCAGTTGCTGCGCGACAGATTTCTGTCCCCCAAAGACTATATTATTTGGAAGCTTGAACCGAGCGGCACCTCGGAGGTGAACACCAATGCCCTCGGGGACGACCTGCGTATCGTCAGAGCACTGTTGGAGGGCTATGATCTGTGGGAGCAGACTGCTTATCTATCAACTGCGAAGGCTATTACAACCCAGTTGCAGCAATCAGCGATGGTAGAAGGCTATTTCGTCGATTATCATGACTTTCTTCATCAGCAATCCGCAGACGTCCTAAGTCTCGTCTATGTGGATACCTTGGCGCTGCAAGCTATGGAGCGGCATGGACTGATCGACCGGAGCGTTTTGGACAGGCACATTGAGCTATTGCAGAAACTGCCGCCAGCAGGTGAAAACGTCTTTTATCCGCAAAAATACGAGGTGCGAGCTTCAACGTATACATGGGATGGCAAAGTAAATCTGATCGATCAGCTAATTGTTGCTATTCACGTCGCGGAGCTTGGACAATCGCCTCAGAAGCTAATCGGTTTTCTCAAGCAGGAGCTAAAGAATCGAGGAAAGCTGTTCGGGCAATATGATCGCAATTCAGGCCAACCGGCAGTCGATTATGAATCTCCCTCCGTATACGGTCTGGCTATTCTGCTGGCACTGGAGACGAAGGACCAAGCTTGGGCGAAGGAGCTCTACCCCCTGATGATCGCAATGCGGGGCCATGATTCCCGCTATAAGGGCGGTTACGTTTTCGACGGAGACACGCATCTGTTCGATAATTTATTTCCGCTTCTGGCAGAGGTTTCTCTGAAAGCACGCTAGGATGCTCGTGAGTGAAACCGGACATCCCTATATCTACCAAGCTTTATGGCCTGTTTTTGCCTTGCGGTTATCTGCTTATGTCAGTAGAATTAGTCGATGACAACAAGGCTGTATGACATCATGAATCGAAAGGAACGGACCGGAAACGATGGATAACAAAATCGCTTCACGCAACGTAGATATCGGCTATGTCAGCTTGATTGTTCTTCTGCTGGCAGAGCAATTGGCCGTCTACCTGAACTTGTACCTGAACCAGTCTTTTACCGGATGGCAGATTGGAGCCAGTGTTGGGGCGCTGGTCGTGTTAGCGGCCGGGTTTTTCATTCCCGCAGGCTTCTCCGTCGTCTTTGTTTTTCTATTTATTGTGACGTACTTAGTGTGGCTTACTACCTATGGAAGTGTGAATATTCTGGAAACGTTGTGGCTGCTCTTCATTCCCGCCAATATTCTGATTGCCACTTTCGTTAAATACCGCCTCATTCGGACGAAGCATATTTTGGAGCGTCTGAATGCTCTCTCAAGCAATACCCCGATGATCGACCTCGATACAGGTCTCGGGAACAAAGAAGCGCTGGCGGATACGCTGACCAAGCAAGCAAATTTAGCCAAGCGGTACGGTGACAAATATGATTTTTCCATCGCCATGTTTAAAATCGATTTTTTGCCCCTTGTTTTAGAATCTCTTGGCAACGAGCGCTATTCTAAATTTATAATCGAAATCGCCGATACGATTCAGCGGCAAATCCGGCATGAAGACACCAAGTTCTCCGTCGATGCCGGCCGCTTCGTCGTCCTATGCCCCCTTACGGACCGAAACTTTTTCCCGGCGGTAACGGACCGCATCAAAAATGCGATGATCAATATCAACTTCGAGGACAAGCGCGGACAACCCCTACAGCTTGTTGTCCGGGCAGCGATCCTTGGATTTGAAAGGGAGCAATTCGACCTCTACCAGAACGTAGACGACGTCATCGCAACACTTGAGAGAGGCACAGAGACGGATCTCGTCGCGGAATATATTTAAATTTTCCGCACCCGGTGCGAAAAAACGGTTGAAAGGAAGTGCTCGCTTTGATTAACGCCAGCTGGTTTGTTCCGGTATGCATTGTTGTCTCGTCGTTATTGACGCTTTCCGTCATTATTCTAACCATCTATACCTTGTCATTCCGCGCCAGAGTAATTGAGAAATATGAGCGGGGAAAACCTCATGTCTGATTTCCTCCTTCTATTCTCGGTCGTCAGCATCTGGATCGCCGTATTTGAGAGTATCGTCATTATGGCAGGAGCGATCAAATTTATTCGCAGGAAAAATCGGGAGCCGCTCACAATTCCACAGGATATGGATAATTATCCTGCTGTTACAGTACTGGTACCGGCCCACAACGAGGATCTCGTTATTGTGCAGACGGTAGAGCGGATTTTGTTCATGAATTATCCTGCCCATAAGCTCCAGCTGATCGTCATTGCAGATAATTGTACGGATCGTACGGCGGAAAAGCTTAAGGCGCTCAAAAGCAAGCCTGCCTACCGCGATCGCAACTTTCACATTCTGGAGCGTAAGGGAACCGGCGGCAAATCCGGTGCCCTGAACGATGCATTCAAGCAGGCCACAGGTGAATGGATCTGCATCTATGATGCCGATGCTGCACCGGAGAAAAACGCGCTCGCTTTTCTCATGCAGAAGGCGATGGAACGACCCGATCGCTACGGTGCTGTGTTCGGCCGCAACAAAGCGCGTAATCGCAGCCAAAACTTTCTCACCAAATGTATCAATCTCGAGCTCATCACCATACAGCGCGTGCATCATACGGGGTTGTGGGAATTGTTCAAGCTCGGGACAATTCCAGGCACTAACTATATCGTAAAATCCGAGCTGATTCGTGAAATCGGCGGCTGGGACGAAGATGCCATTACGGAGGATACGGCTATCTCCTTCGAAATTTTGACGCGGGGTCAACTAATTGCGCTCGCTCCGCAGGCTGAAGCCTATCAGCAGGAGCCGGAAAAGCTCAGCATCTACATGAAACAACGCCAGCGTTGGTCCAAGGGCAACTTCCACGTTGTTATCGAGAACATCCATCATCTGTTCAATCGGTCGAGCTGGCGGATTAAGCTCCATGTTCTCTACTATGCGGTCAGTTATTTCTGGTTTATGATTGCCATCATTATTTCCGACATTATCTTTCTTACGAATATCGGGTATTATATCGTTTCCTTATTTAATCCGTCGGTGGTCATGCCATTCAACTTCGGCGACGACATTTATCTGTACTTGATGATCGCATGGGCGCTGATGTATTACATCTATGTGCTGCAAATTAATTTGGCGCTGGCTACCGATATTGGACAGAGCACCATCGGCAACTTTGTCATTTCGGTCGTCTCCTATTTCACCTATGCGCAGCTCTTCCTGATCATCTCTATTAAAGCGTTCTACTCGCTCGTTACAGACAAAATACTCGGCAGAAAGAGTAAATGGTACAAGACCCAACGATTCGGATAAAGAACAATGCACCCTTTGGCGAGACATACTTCTCTAGTGGTTAAATCGAGATGGATGTCCGACAAGGGTGCTTTTTTGTCATGAAACGTAATTGCTGACGGTTTTCAGAGTATAATAGACGAAGGAAGAGAGACAGGTACGGTTAATAGCTGAGATAATCAGGTAATCGAATATAGCGTAGAAGAGGGTAAAGATGAACGAGAAGAAGTTTACAGATTACGCATTAAGCGAAGAGATTTTACGGGCATTGGGCAGCTTGGGCTACGAGACGCCGACGGAGGTACAGACGGAAGTTATTCCTGTCGCGCTAGCGAAAAAGGATCTTGTCGTCAAATCGCAAACGGGCAGCGGCAAAACGGCCGCCTACGGCATCCCGCTCTGCGAGCTGGTTGACTGGAACGAAAATAAACCGCAGGCGTTAATCCTAACGCCAACCCGCGAGCTGGCCTTACAGGTCAACGAAGACCTGATGAACATCGGCCGTTTCAAGCGGATCAAGTCGACGCCGCTGTTCGGGAAGCATCCTTTTCATATCCAAAGGGCGGAATTAAAGCAAAGAACGCATATGGTCGCGGGTACGCCCGGACGTGTACTCGATCATATTGAACGCGGCACGCTGCCGCTGGATCGGATCGCCTATCTCGTAATCGACGAAGCCGACGAAATGCTGAACATGGGCTTCATCGAGCAAGTGCAGGCTATCATTCAAGCGCTGCCTCAGGAAAGAGTGACTATGCTCTTCTCCGCCACGTTTCCAGAAGACGTCGCCCGGCTGTCACGCAAATACTTGGACAAGCCCGCTGAGATCGAGATCAAAGCGAGCGGCCTCACGACAGCTACGATCGAACACTCCCTTATCCAAGTGATGGAGGCAGATAAGCTGGCGCTGCTTCAGTCCTTACTTATCGTAGAAAATCCGGATAGCTTAATCGTATTCTGCCGCACGCAGGAGAATGTGGACAAGCTATTCCGGGAAATGGCCGATCTCGATTATCCATGTGACCGTATTCATGGCGGTATGGAGCAGGAAGAGCGTTTTGAGGTGATGAATGCTTTCCGCAGAGGGCAATTCCGTTACTTAATCGCAACGGATGTAGCCGCCAGGGGCATCGATATTACAAACATTACCCATGTTATCAACTACGATATTCCGCTTGAGAAGGAAAGCTACGTCCACCGGACGGGCCGGACAGGCCGTGCTGGCAAGACTGGCAAAGCGATTACCTTCGTCACGCCGAAGGATTACCGGCGTCTAGCTGAAATCGAAGCTTACATCGGTTTCGCCATTCCGAAGGTGAAAGCCCCCTCGGAGGAGGCAGTGGATCAGCGCAGAGAACAATTCGAACAGAAGCGCGACAATGGTCCAGAGCTGAAAAAAGACAAACGCGAACAGTTGAATAAACAGATTATGAAGCTGAACTTTAACGGCGGCAAGAAGAAAAAGCTGAGAGCGGTCGATTTTGTAGGTACAATCGCCAAGCTTGAAGGCGTCAATGCGGATGACATTGGGATCATTACGATTCTCGATCATGTGACCGATGTCGAGATTCTGAATGGCAAAGGCTCGCTCGTTCTAGAATTGATGCGTGATACGACGATCAAAGGCAAGCTGTTGAAGGTGCGCCGCGGCAAGCGGTAGCACGCTCATAACAATAGAAAAAGGGCATCCTCGTTGTCAGCGGGGATGCCCTTTTTGTTCCATTTCTGCACATTCTGCTAATCGATAAAATGTACGTATTGCAGGAACCTCTTCAGCATAACCGCTGCCTGCGCCCTCGTTGCATACTCTGTCGGCGCGAAGCGTCCGTCTTCAAACCCTTTCATAATGCCGGCTTCCGACACTCGGACTACCGCCCCTTTCGCCCATGAAGAAATGGAGTCTCGATCCGTGAAAGCGGCCAGGCCGCCGCCCTCTTGTCCATCGCCAATGCTTCCATGTCCGGTGAAGGTTAAGGCGCGGTCGATCACCACGGCCATTTGCTCGCGGGTAATCGGATCGTTAGGCGCAAAACTGTCGTCATCGATGCCGCTCACCAACCCGCTTGCCACCGCCGCCTCAACCGCAGACGCATACCATGCAGACGCAGGGACATCCGCAAAACGGGCACCGCCCTCGCTCTCCTTCACGGACAGCCCCAGCCCGCGAATGAGCAAGGCCGTGAATTCCGCTCGGGTAATACTTCCCATTGGCCCGAAACGGTCGGCGGCCACTCCGTTCACTAGCAGCTTGGACGCCAGATGCTCCACATCTGCCTTCGCCCAATATCCGTTTAAGTCGACGAACTTTCGAGCCTGTACATCTACGACTGTATACAAGCTGTTATGCGGCACGTTCAGAATCGCTTCCACTTTGCCGTCTGGACCGGTTTCCAGCTGTGCCGGAACAAAAACGATGGTTCCGTTTGCCGGGATATACTGAACGGCAACCAGGTTACGGTTCGTTTTCTCTCCGTCCAATTTAATAGTCCGGATCAAGTACGATCCGCCGAAGTCGCGCACCTCCAACGTTTGCCCGTTTGCTTCCGCCGTTACCTTGTAGTCGATGACGTCGGCGGATACAACAAAACCTTGGGAAACGCCAATCCGATTGATCTCCTGTCGAACATCCTCCCCGGCCTGCTCCTGAATAATGCTCACGGTCAAATCCGATACTTTCGAGTCGAGACGCGCCGCCAAACCGGTCAGATCGATCGCGCTTATCCGCAATTGAAAGCTAGAGTGGTTCAGCCTCACCTCAATAATCGCCTTCGGATAATCTTTAGCTATATCCGCGATCCAATCAGCCGGAAAACGTGTCTGTACCGCTTGCTCCCGATCGCCGATTTCAATGCTGACAAACGGTTCCTTCCCATTTTTCAAAAGCTCCAGCACTCGCTCCCTCGTCCGTTCGGAAAGGATGACCTGTTCGGTCACCTTGCCGTCCGACCGCGTCACCTGTTTGATGTCGGTTGGAGCGACAAGAACAGTAATCCCAGCACCCTGTTTTATCTTCACGGTCGTCTCCAATGTGATCGGTCGATCGCCGGCATTCGGAGAAGACGGTGTTGAGATGCCGGTGAGGGTAATGGCTTTCACGGCTTCATTGCCTGCTTTGTCCCGGGCATATATGGTATAGTCGCCGTTGGCAGCTACGGTGAATTGACGCGCGGCCAAAATATCGGTTCCTTTCGTTCCTCCAGCAAAATCAGCCTCGCTAAGGCTTCCAGGCAGCCAACGGAGCTCCGTCAGCACATTACCTGCGGCTACTCCGTGCACGCCGGCCGTCACGCTGATTATTTTACGTGGTGCCGATCCGTTCGGTGCAACCGTCAGGGTAACATCGGGCGGTATCGCCACAATACGGATTCCGCTCGTGTCCGGTGCTTTGTACGTTAGCGAAGCGGCGGCTCCGCCAGCAGCTCGAACGATATTTGCACCGTTCGGGAGCTCCAACGCGGCGGCAACTTCAATACCGTCTACATCCGCGAGCCCGGCCGGAACCTCATATTCGAAAGTAAGTTCCGTCAATGCGGTGCCGCGCGCTCCCGTATACGAGGCATATACATTCTGAACGGCAGAATGGTCTCCGACCATGATCGGAACGGCCGGTGTCCCGGTCACAATGACTTCGTATCCGTAAAATACCGTAAAGCGAAGCGTGTCGCTCGTTCCGTACAAATCATTAGCCGAGGCTGTTAGCACCAACTCCACCAAAGCGGCTGCGAATTCCGCCAGAGCATTGCTCAAACGGGCAGCAGCTTCATCTAATAGAATCTGAGATTGGTTTCCTGCATCGTCGGCAATAGCCTGCGCCGCATCTATCGCGGTCTGCAGGGCAGCGCGGTCGTCTGCCGATGTCTGCCCTGCGTTGACGCCTTCCGGATGATCCGTCAACGCCTGCTGCGCTGCCGCGATCGCCGCTCCCAGCGCCGTCGGAATGCCCGGTTGAATTACTGCGGCTTTAAAGACTTGAACCGCTGCATTTAACTGGTTAGCGGCAGTATCCAGTTGATCCTGCGTGTAATTGCCCGCGTTATCGAGAATCTGCTGCGCAGTACCGATGGCAGTTTCCAACGCGGTGCGAGTTTCTTCCGATGTCTGCCCCACGTTGACGCCTTTCGGATAATCCGTCAACGCCTGCTGCGCTGCCGCGATCGCCGTGCCCAGCGCCGTTGGAATGCCCGGTTGTAGAGCAGCGGCTTTAAACACTTGAACTGATGCATTTAACTGGTTAACGGCAGTATCCAGTTGATCCTGCGTGTAATTGCTCGCGTTATCGAGAATCTGCTGCGCAGTACCGATAGCCGTTTCCAGCACGCTGCGAGTTTCCGCCGACGTCTGCCCCACCGTTGACGCCTTCCGGATGACTCCGATAACGCCTGCTGCGCTGCCGCGATCGCCGCGACCAGCGACGTCGAAATGCCTGGTTGCAGTACTGTGGCTTTAAACACTTGTACCGATTCATTTAAC
>NZ_CBVJ010000128.1 GCF_000513275.1 Paenibacillus gorillae
TTGCTCGTGTTATCGAGCATCTGCTGTGCAGTACGGATGGCCGTTTCCAACGCGGTGCGAGTTACCGCCGATGCCTGCCCCACGTTGACGCCTTCCGGATGATCTGTCAATGCCTGCTGCGCCACCGTGATCGCCGCACCCAGCGAAGTCGAATCGCCGGATTGGATAATCATGTCTTCGAATGCATCTATCGCCGTTTCCAAATTGGCGACAGCCACTTCCAATTCGTCCTGCAGATATTTGGTAGCCTGATTGAAAATTTGCTGGGCTGCAGCAATCGCGTTCTGCAAAGCGCTGCGGTCTCCCGCCGACGTTTGTCCCACGTTTACGCCTTGCGGATGATCCGTTAAAGCTTGCTGTGCTGCCGCGATCGCCGCCCCCAACGCCGCGGGATTGCCCGCCTGAACAATTCGCGCGTTGAATGCCGCGATTGAAGAGGTCAGTGGGGTTGCGGCGTTAGTCAGGTCGGAGGCGACGGTGGCATTCCCGATTCCGTCGATAAAAAGCTTGGCTGCATCATAGGCTGCAGACAAGTCATTGTAGGCATTCGCCGGCACTTGTCCTACACCTGTGCCCGGCAGGTGACTTTTCAACAACGACTTTGCGTTAGCGACCGCTTGAAACAGTCCCGTTCCGTCCACAAACGAATGTCCGTTGCTCGCCGCATAAGCGGCTGCGGGAGAATTCGCAATTCCAAATATTTTCAGATTGCCCGGATTAGCCGTAAATACGCCTGTCCCAAAAGTTGTTGTATCGCCTAACACCGTTACGCTTGTCAAGCTGTTATTATAGAATGAGCTGCTGGCGACATTCGTTACACTAGCCGGGATGACCAGTTTCGCAATGTGATTGGTGTCGAAAGCTCCGCCATTAATCGTCTTTAGATTTTCAGATAATTTAATCGATGTCAAACTATTCATATAAAATGAATAATTGCCGATAGTCGTCACACTGTCCGGAAAAATGACGGTTGTAAGCGGATTGTTTTCGAATGCGCTGGAGCCGATCGTTACTAAGCTGTCAGGAAGGTCTATGGAAGTGAGGCTAGTATAACGAAATCCATACGTTTGAATGACCTTCACACTGTTTGGAATCACGACGCTCGTAATTTTAGGTTTGCCCGTACCGTACGTATCAAATGCTGATCTCCCAATCTCGGTTACAGTCGTCCCTTCGTACATACCGGGAATAACCACGTTTAGATCCGTACCCCCGTAGTTCGTAACCGTTGCGCCGTTGGCGCCGACTGTAAAAGTAAAGTCGCTCTCGGCGGCATATACAGGTCGAATCTGCGAGAATGAATTCCCAAACGCGAATAATGCAATTAATAGGCATATGACTGATTTTTTCATGATTTTTCTCCTCTACTCAACGATTGAAGCGGATGGGTTTCTGCGGTTTCTGCAACTGGACGACTATTTCATTTCATTATAGAGACGGCCAATAAAAGAATAATGAAAGAATCCGTCGAATTCGCGCAGTATCAAGCCTTGCAGCATTTTGAAGTTTTTGTGAAATGGATAATGCCGTTTGATTTGCAAGTGATATTGGAGGGTGAGGCAAATTGATGTCTTAGCGAGCCGACATGAAGCATTTAGCAATTCGCCGCCTGCTTGGCACGTCATTCATAATCAATTAAGTAAACAAAAAAACGCTACTGACACCATTATGTCAGTAGCGTTTTAACGTTTATTTCAATTTGTTTCTAACCCAATGTCGGAAGGATTCCGGCCGTTTACGGGCGGGCATATCGAACGTACAGATGTTCACCGTTGCATTCTTCGTCATCACCACTTAAACCAGTCAGCACGCGATCAAACGTAAAGCCCAGCTTCTCGAATACCCGCAGGGACGCCACGTTGCGCGAATCCGCTTTGGCGATCAGTCGTCCCAGGCCCATCTCCTCAAATGCATAAGCAGTCAAGGCGGCAGCCGCTTCTGTCGCATAACCATTGCCCCAATACTGGCGTCCGATCAAATAATAAAGCTCGTTATCCGGCACGCTGAAGTCCATCACGCCTACCCCGCACCAGCCGATGAAGTCGCCGGTCACCTTGTCTATTATTGCAAATGAATATTTAAATGGCTGATCAAAGGGAGTTTCATAGCTGCTCAGCAGCCAATGGAATAATCCCTTGTAATCCTCAAAGGATAAAACCCCCATATGCATATAAGTGAACAACTCAGGGTCCTGCATCAACTGGAATGACGCCATCAAATCCCTCTCGACGTAAGGACGGATAATCAGGCGCTCTGTTTCTAACCGCATCGTTAATAAAGAGGTATTTATTATAACCACGCTCCTAGTCTGTTTAATTACGAATGGATCTCAGACTGGAAGAAGTAAACGGGCATACACAATCCTCGCTTTCTAGAGGGGTTTCATTACGTTCCGCAAAACGTTTGATAAGGAAGATTCGACGGCTCTGGCAATGTCGTATAATCAGCTTGCTCATCGGAATACGCATAAGGATTCGATAGTACAGCCAGCAGCCGATGCATCACACTATAATCATTGTTCTCCACAGCAGCCTTCAACGCCTCTTCCACCCGATGATTGCGCGGGACGATAGACGGATTGCTGCTGCGCATCAGCTCAAGCGACTTTGTTCTTGATTGCTGCTGCCGCTCCAGCCGGTCTTGCCATTGTGTATTCCATTGCTCATATTCGGGGGTGCCATACAGAACCGTATCCTCCGGACGCCCCAGCGTTAGAGCTCTGAAGGTGTTGGTATAATCTGCGCTATATTTTCGCATCATGTTGATCAGATGTTCAATGAGCGCTTCATCCTGCGGTTCCTCGCCAAAGATGCCGAGCTTCGCTCGCATTCCCCCAAGCCAATGATAGTGGAACAAATCGGGGTAGTCCGAAATCGCTTCTTCTGCGAGTGTAATGGCATGGGCTTCTTCCTCGTGCAGCAAAGGCAGCAAGGCTTCCGCAAATCTCGCCAAATTCCAGGCGCCAATCTGCGGTTGATTGCCGTAGGCATAACGCCCGTTGCTGTCAATAGAGCTGAACACCGTTGCCGGATCATAGGCATCCATAAAAGCGCATGGACCATAATCGATCGTTTCACCGCTAATCGCCATATTGTCGGTATTCATAACGCCATGAATAAAGCCAACAAGCTGCCACTTCGCAATAAGCTCAGCCTGCCGCTTGATCACTTCCTCCAGCAAACGAAGATAGCGTCCCTCGCCTGGCTCCACTTCTGGAAAATGTCTTTGCAGCGCATAGTCTGCCAATGCTCTAAGGTCTTCAACTACGCCTCGTTGAGCGGCGTATTGGAACGTTCCCACACGGAGGTGGCTCGCAGCTACACGAGTGAGGACCGCACCCATTTGCGTAGTTTCACGGTAAACCAGCTCACCAGTTGCAACCACTGCCAGACTGCGCGTCGTTGCCAAACCAAGTCCATTCATCGCTTCGCTGATGATGTACTCGCGCAGCATCGGCCCCAGCGCTGCCCGGCCATCGCCCCGGCGGGAATACGGTGTTGGGCCGGAGCCTTTAAGCTGAACATCCAGCCGTTCGCCGGCAGGGGTAATTTGTTCACCCAGCAATACTGCCCGGCCATCGCCAAGCATTGTGAAATTTCCAAATTGATGCCCCGCATAAGCTTGAGCAAGCGGCATAGCGCCTTCCGGTATTTGATTGCCGGCAAGCACCGCTGCACCGTTATCGCTTTGCAATGCTTCTGGTTCTAAACCTAAAGCTGCAGCCAAAGATTCGTTGAAAACGACCAGCTCCGGCGAGCTTACCGGCGTCGGATTGATGCTGCTATAGAAACTGTCCGGCAAGCGGGTATAGCTATTGTCGAAATGCCAGCCTGCATCTATTGTTGTTGAATCTGCCATCGTATCACCTGAATTCTGTAAGGTATCCTTCTCAGCACATGAACACAGCAAAATCTTGGTTAACTTTTCCCTATGTCCATATATTATACCTCTTACCGCTTCACAGCACCTTAAATTTACTGCCTGCTTATTTCTCCATCGCCTCAATCGCATACTTCAGTTCAACATCCTGTCCTTCCACATACTTAGCGGTAAAGGTCTCTTCGTTAAGCGGAATGATCACATCGGGCACGGCGCCGCCCCTCCCGGTATAGTCACCATCGCCTTGAATAATCCCCTTCTCATCCAGCGCTCTGCCGTCAGCCGACTCCACCGTATAGCCCTCCGGCATCTCTACGATTATCGGACTCGTCATAATGCCGAAGGAACCGTTCGTTCCTGTGAAGCCTACAATGGTGACATTCGGCATCCCCTTCAACGCAAGAGGAAGCCCCTCCCCCGAGCTTGCCGTTCGTCCGTTGACGAGAATCGCAATCTTACCGTTAAAATATGGCTGGGACGGCTTTATGACGTAATCCTCGCCGCTATTTCGTTCGAACTTCCCCGTATTTCGGTTGTAGTAGCTTGCGTAGGAATACCGCTTCCCCTGGTTCACGAAATAGCCGGCCATCTTCACAACCAGGCTATCCTCGCCGCCGGGATTGTCCCGAAGGTCGATAATAAGCCCCTTTACCCCTTTATCCAGGAAGCTCTCTAACTGCTCCTTCAGAATCATTGCTGGATCGGATGCTGAATGGCTAGACAGCAGGCTTTTCAAACTGTTTTCGCTCCGTACCGCTGTATTAGAGAGGAAGCTGGAGATCCGTACATAACCGTAACCGTTGCTGAGAATTTCCCCTTCGACTGAGGGAGCTCCCCTCACAATCTGGGGCTTCGTCTTTCTCAGTGTTTCATATTGATCGTCATACGCAGTCAACTTCGCGATTACCGTCTCCGTTGCGCCGGTGTTCTTAAATTCGACCTCCACTTCTTGCCCAATCGCAGCTCTCACCATAAAACGGCCCCGGTTCACATTCTCGTTCTGGTTCGTATTCGGTGAATCGCTCCACTCCGTGTTCTGATAAGCTTGCCTAGCCTCTTCGCCATTCCACTTTGTAATTTCCGCACCGGCCCGAATGCCGCTCCGATCCGCTGGACTATCCTTCAGTACAAGGGTGACCAATACCTTGCCGTTATCCAGCCGAAGGGTGCTCAAACCGAATCCGCCTCCTCCCTCCTGCTTATAAATCGGATTGTCATACAGCTTATCGTTCGCAATTCGAATATGACCATCCCTCATAGAAGCAAGGTATTCCCTTAATGTCTTGTAATACAGCGCTTTATCCCCCGTTTGCTCGGCTTGCTTGAACAGCGGCTCATACTTTTGGCGCTGCCCCTCCCAGTCGATCCGCTTCCATTCCCCAAAAGGATATTCGACCGACAATCGCTCGTTTAATCGAACAAAAGCATCGGAATAGCTCATCTGGCTAAAATTGCTCACAGGGTTATAACGAATTTCGCCTGCAGACATAATTGCGATGCCGATAAAAATGATGCCGCATAGACTTAGAACAACCCTTGTTATTTTCACAATAACGCCTTTAGGCGCCGCGAAAGCAGGAGCTGGCTTCAACAACCTGCCGATTGTACTTAAAAACAACAATACCGTTAGAAAATAAAACGCTATCGCCAGGATCGAGCTGTCTCCTGCAAGAAAGCTTACGAGCGCAATAACCATACCTGCACTGGGTAAAAAATCGATCCAGCGGTAGCTTTTTCTTGTAACCGGCACGGCGTATCTCACTAATATGAATAAGTGGAGCAAGCAAAGAACCATCTCATACACCGTTAACCACTTGATGGAATCAAACACGTCATATTCCTCCCGAATTATCGTTCTGCAGCTGCTTGAAATGAGCTTAGGGGGGAAACATGAACGGAGCGTGAACTTGGAAAAAAAATCTGCACGTATGCGAGAAAAAAATAAAAAAGCGGTCGATCAACATGATCAACCGCTTTAATATAGACAATTATTCGTTCCAGTTGGGAAGCCCCAGCAGCTTGCCCGCATTTTCATACACAAACTTCCGGTAAGCCGCTTCGTCCCACTGAAAGCTCCTGACTGCAGCGCGGCTTAAGATGTGAATTTTACGCCGGTCATGTCTTCGCTCAGCTGCCAGAGCCGCTCCGCAAAGTCAGGGTCGATTGCCCAAGGAAGCACCCCCGTCACCACTTGGCTTACCCCGTCCAACGTAAAATCCGTATCAACCTGCGCGATATCGGTATCTAAGCAATAGACGCCGCCTTTTCCTTCCAGCTGTTCATTGGCTGCGCACCATACACTCGTTGCCGCTCCCTGCTGAACAGTCTTATATCCGCTTGGCGTAGTTGTAATCCGGCGTCCTTGCTCGTCAAACGCACCCATGGCACGCAATTCGTCATCGCTCATATACCGCGCCAAATCGGTTAAAATTCTGCCAGGATGCACGGAGAAAGCACGGATGCCATGCTCATATCCCCGCTTGTCCAGCCCTACAGCAAACAACGCATTAGCCGACTTGGATTGTCCATAGGCACTCCATCTCTCATACTCCCGGTGCTCGAAGTTCGGATCTTCAAAATCTACGCCGCCGAAGCGAATACCTGCTGAGGAAACGGACACGACTCGTGCGCCGCCCGCTTGTTTCAAGGCTGGCCAGAGCCGGGCAGTCAGCTGAAAGTGGCCCAAATGATTGGTGGCGAATTGCGATTCATAACCGCGCGCGTCACGAACCAATGGAGCAGCCATAATTCCTGCGTTGTTGACCAATATATCTAAAGCTCTTCCCGAATCCAAAAACCGCTGTGCAAATGCATCAATCGAAACGGGGTCCAGCAAATCCAGCTCTTCCAGCTCCACTCTGGGGATGCCGTCAAGCGAAGCTTTCGCTTTCTCCGGTGTACGTGCGGGCACAATGACCGTCGCCCCTGCTTCTGCCAGTGCGCGTGCAGTCTCCAAGCCGATACCGGAGTAGCCCCCGGTTACAATGGCAGTCTTGCCGCTCAGATCACGTCCGCCGAGCGCCTCTTGTGCTGTCGTCTGCGGACCGAATCCGGATGGGATCGGTTCTTGAGGTGTGATTTGATAAGCTGTATTTACAGGCATCGTTCCATCTCCTCTATGCTCGAATAATCTTGCTTAGCTTGCTCGTTACAAACGCATCTTATCGTATGGAGTTGACTCCATGTCAACCCCGTCTGCTATTGCTCTAATAGGCGGCATCGAATAGAAAAAACGGGATGGCACAGAAATTAATTTCTGCTCCATCCCGTTTCTATTTGGACTATGACTGCTGGCCCTGTTCGTCAGGCGGCCGTTGTGATACGGGCAATGTAACGACAACCGTCGTGCCACGCCCTTCCTTGCTTTGCACCTCGATATGTCCCTGATGAAGAGAGACTATTTTTTTGACGATGGAAAGTCCTAGTCCATTTCCTCCTCCGCTGCGCGACCGGTCTGCTTTGTAAAAGCGGTCAAAGATACGGTTGATGTCCTCTGGAGAAATGCCTGGCCCGCTGTCAGTGACAGTAACGGTATGAGAATGGGGCGTAGAGGCAAGCTCAATATGAATCTGTCCGCCTTCCGGTGTGAACTTGATGCTATTGCTCAGCACATTCATCCACACTTGGCTTAATTGATCCGGGTCGGCCGTTATTCGGACAGCCGTTGGCAATTGCAGCTCAAACTGAATATTTTTGGCTAGCCATTGGGGCTCGCAGGCAACGACAATCTGCCTTAACTGCTCATCGAGGTGGAACGTACGCTGCTGGAACGGATGATGCTCCGACTCTAACGAAGCAAGGGCCAGCAGATTATCGCTTAATCTGGACAAGCGCTCGCTCTCCGTCAGGACGATACCCAGATAACGATCACGCTGCTCTTCCGGCAGTCCTGTATTGTTCTTCAATGTCTTAACGAAACCGGTAATGGAGGTTAATGGAGTTTGAATTTCATGCGATACATTGGAGACAAAATCACGCCGCATCGTCTCCAGCTGCTTGAGTTCCTGAGCCATATCGTTGAAGCTATGTGCCAGCGTCCCCAGCTCGTCCTTGCGCTTCATCCGCAGCGCCACGTCAAAATCTCCCCTCGCCAGCCGTTTGGTCGCAGCTGTCAGCACCTTGATCGGCTTCACTAAGTAGCCCGCTGCGAGAAGAATACACAAGCTGCCAATTATCAAAACTAGGAACAGTATAGTTAGAAACAATCGTACAACCATGCCTTCGTTCCTGGATGAGGACAACAAGACCATTGCATAAGACTTTTCTTTAAATTGAATAGGAAAGCCGATGAACGCGCCTTCTGATTTCAAGCTAGGCTCATATCTCTCACCATTCAATATGTGTTGAATTATTGGCGGAGAGAGCTGAACCTCATACTTCCGGTTCAACGCTTCGTACAGCTCAGGTTGACCGGATTCCGCGAAGATTTGTACCGGATATGAGGTTAACTCGGAGACGCTGTTGATGAATGATTCCAAATCCTGCACATCGGACTGATGATAGACACGAAGAATATGCTCGCCAGCCGTCAGCATTTCCTTCTTCTGCAAATCATTTAAATCTTTCTGAAACAACACAAGTCCGATAATTGAAGCTGCGAGGAGAGCGAAAAGAATGACCGCCAAAAACGTCAATACGACGCGAACATAGAGGGATTTAATCATGAATGAAGTACGAGCCGGTATCCAAGGCTGCGGGCAGTTTCGATGGTGAAGTGCTTCGATTCTCCTGCGAAGCGCTCCCGCAGTCTTTTGATATGCACATCAACGGTCCGGTCATCGCCACCATAAGCGATCCCCCATATCTGGACGATCAGCTGCTCGCGGGTGAAGATCTGTCCGGGATGACTGGCCAGCTTGAATAGCAGCTCGAATTCTTTTAACGGCAGAGCCATTTCTTCGTTGCCCCGCACGACCTTGAAGGAGAGCCGGTTCAGCATCAGGTCTCCCAATTGAATGATGTGGGAAGTGGCAATCCGGTAACGGCGCAGCAAGGCTTTCACCCTTAATACCAATTCGGCCGGATCGAACGGCTTGGTCAGATAATCATCGGTTCCAAGCTGGAACCCTTTCACCTTCTGCCCTATAGCCGTCAGCATTAGAATCGGAATATCTCTGCCCCCGTTTCTCAGCTCTCTGCACAGCTCCCAGCCGTCCATTCGGGGCATCATAATATCGAGGATGATTAAGTCGGCACCGCCGTTTTCCGCGATTGACAATGCATCGACGCCATTATCCGCTTCCACCGTATCCAGCCCTTCGTTCTGCATATGAAAGCTGATCAATTCACGAATATGTGCATCATCTTCTGCAATTAATATTGTAGCCATACCGTTCTGCCCACCTTCTCCCCATTCAAATGCCAGACTAATGCTTGATTAGGCTGCTATCTGTCCGAACTAAGAATCGCAAACAGCGCATGATCTTCCCATGCCCCGTTGATTTTCAAATATTGCTGGGCCAAGCCCTCATGCCTGAAGCCTGCCTTTTCCAGAACTCGAATGGAAGGTGTGTTCCTTGGCATAACTCCAGCTTGGACCCGGTGCAAGCCGAGCTCGTTGAACGCTTTTTCCACACATAGAGAGACCGCCGCTGTCGCATAACCTTTGCCATTATGCTGCTGGTCGACGAAATAGCCTAAATAGGCATTTTGGAAAGGGCCTCGGGCAATACCGGTTAGCGCTGCCCTTCCGATGAGTTCATCCGTCGCTTGAAGAAAGATTCCGAATGTATAAGACTGATCATTGGCCATCGCTTCGATTCCGCTTACAATCTCCTGCTCCTGTGCCGCCAGTGTAAAATGCGAAGCATCCCGGACTGGTTCAAACGGTTGAAAAAACGGATGATTTCTTATCTTTATGTCAAGAAGCGCGGCTGCATCCTCTTTAACCAAATATCTTAAATAGATGGAGTTGCTGCTCATATCCTATCCTTCCTTTCTGCACGGGCCACTTCATTATTTGCTTTCACTCAAAGAAAAGCACTAGAGCATCCACCCTAGTGCTTCCATTCAAATTATACCTTTCTTTTCACCGGAATCCATACTTCGCATATCGATTCGGTCTGCTGGCTGAAAATAAAGAAACAAAATGTAAAAGTGCATTTTAATGAACCCCAAAACGGCCTAAACGGCGATCAAAATGCAAATATACATTTGAAAATGGCTATATTGTGCCATATCGGAATTTTTCAGCCGATCAGCCTGCACATTTGCATTTTGATGCGATAAAACGCCGATAAAACGGCTAACAAACTGCAGTTTTGCATTTTAGCAAACTGAATTCTCAGCACAACTTCTGAAGCATTGTAAATGTTATACCCGTACTCGCTTAATGAATAGTGAGGCCACTAAGCCTGCAAATGAGATTCCCGTAATAAAGTAGAACGCATATTTCACACCCCCGGCCAGCAATTCTGCTGCCGAAGAGTCCGGAAAGCTCACGCTGTAAGCGGATTGTCCGCTCGTCATCAACAGGATCGCTACCGCCGTTCCGGTTGCTCCCGCAATTTGCTGCAGCGTGTTCATGACAGCCGATCCATCGGTATATAGATCACGAGGCAGCTGATTTAAGCCGTTCGTTTGGGCCGGCATCATAATTAATGAAATGCCTAGAAACAGAATCATGTAGCCAATGAGAATTTGCCAGAGGGACGTATCTGCTGAAAGCGCCCACACGTACAATAAACTAGAGATTAGAACAAGTAAAAAGCCAATAGGCACAAATTTTCGCGCTCCAAACCGGTCAAATAACCGGCCAACGATTGGTGAAAGCAGTGCATTGAGCAAACTGCCAGGCAGCAGAGTAAGTCCTGCTATAGCAGCACTTACAAGCAAAACACCCTTCATGTAAAGCGGCAGCAGGATCGCTGTCGACAAAATCAATACCATGCTAACGAATACCAAAATCGTTCCCAGCGTGAACATCGGATAGCTGAAGACACGTAAATTAATCATTGGCTGTTTCAAACGGAGCTGCCGAATAACAAATAGAACGAGTCCGGCTACGCCTAGAAGACATGGAATCCATACTTGAGCGGAAGCAAATGGCTGTTCCGCCACTGTACTTAGACTGTAGACAAGTCCGCCAAAGCCAATCGTGGATAACGCAATCGAGATGACATCTACGGCGGGCTTCGTTAGATTTGATACATTATCGATTTGCCGCAAACCAAAAATAATCAAGGCCGCAAAGAAAAATAAACTCACCCAAAAAATATAAGTCCAATCCAACGCATCCACGATGAGTCCTGACACAGTGGGGCCAATAGCGGGAGCGGTCGTAATGACTAAGCCCATTACGCCCATTATCGCACCGCGTTTCTGAATAGGAAAAATGACTAATATAACGTTCATCATCAGGGGCAGCAAAATACCTGTACCCACCGCCTGTATCAGACGGCCAATGAGCAGCACGGTGAAGGTTGGCGAAATCGCGGCTAATATGGTACCCGTAACGGAAAAGGCTAACGAAGCAATGACTAGTTGCTTCGTTGTGAACCATTGAATCAAAAAGGTTGATACGGGTACAAGAATGCCTAACATGAGTAAATATCCGGTCGTAAGCCATTGCACTGTAGCTGTCGAAATAGCGAAGTCATCCATAATATTCGTGAGCGCCATATTCAATGCTGTTTCACTGAACAAACCAATAAAGGCGCCCAGCATGAGCACAAATGCCATCGCTTTCGGATTCCGCACTTGTTGTACTTGTGACTGTGTTGCAGAAGTAATCAAAACTTTCATCCTTTCACAAATCAATAATTAGACCAGTCTATATAAAATGACAAATAAATAGCTACGTCATTGGAATTATGACAATACACTGTCTCCTAAACGTTCGATAGTTAGTAATTATTATAACAATTGGTCTACTTAGTTAGAATAGAGATTTCGAGAAAAAATGTCAATGCAGTATGTCTGGTAAAGATATTTCCGTTATGATAGGTTTACCAGTAAGTTTGGTGAAAGGCGGGGCATAGTGAAGAAAACCATTGGCATCGTGTTAAGCATATTAGGTATGATGATAAGTCTAGCAACCGTCAACCCTCTCTATCTGATGTACCAAGAGAAACAAATTCAACGCTCCCTAGATCATCAATACGAAATCACTCATAAAGATCTTATAAATAACCAGCTAGAATTCAATAACAACATTATGGAGATTATAGAAGAGCCTTCAGGCAATGTCGTCAATTTGCAGGTTATTCTAAATGGAGAGCCACTCGCCGGCCCTATTGCTGCACAACTTTCGAATGATAATGTCACCTACACGAAAGGGGTTTGGGTAAATACCTTTGCCGTTCGTGAAACCGGAAATAGCAACCGTCAAGATGACCTGCTAGCGATTGTGACGATGCCTGAGCTAAATAAATGGAATATTTATTATGTGAACCACTTGAAGCAGATCGAAGTTAAACATATGGACGCGGGAAATAAATCAAATGACCCTTTAGACATCAGGTTAATTAAATATAGCGGTGCTTCTCTCATGGGATATAAATCAGATATTTTATACGCTTCCGCGAATCCCTTTGCCTTAGTGATTCCAGTCGTAATCTTTATATTTGGCATTCTATTAACTGCAGCTGGCCTGATCACTTTGCTTAGAGTATGGGTACGCAACAGGCTAAAAAAGCGAGAAATCAAGGATTCATTAAAGCAGCCCTGATTTCTCGCTTTTCATCTTCAGACACTATTTTGTCCTTATATTACAAAGGCAGCTCTACTCAAACCGTTCCAACAGCGCTATAGCCTCTTCATGATCAGGCTCAAGCTCTAACAGCTTCCGCGTATAATTAATGGCCTCGTCCTCCAGCTCCATCTCAAAGCAGCAGATAGCCAGACAATAGAACACAGTAGACACAATTTCTTCTTGATCGGTATCTACCGATATTTCCAAAAAGCGTTTCGATTCCTCGTACATGTCCATCTCAAACAGAATGAGTCCCGCATCAAGCGCCAAATCATAACGCTGCTCCATCTCATAATACGAAGACCACATATGCTCGATCCCTTGTAAAATGTCCTGCAGCTCATCATCATTAGCTTCTTGCAGCAGACTGGAGATTTGTCGCGCGCTCTGAATGAAAAACTCCGCGTCATAGCCGCCCAAACGCCAAAAGCTCAATATTTGCTGAAGCTCCATACTTTCGATATTGCGGTCCACCCACTCTTTCAGACTAAAGAAATCGTCCGGACCATACCGCTGAACAAAACGTCGATAGGCCAATCTCGTCTGAAAATAGTTCATCGGCTCATCGATATGGAACACACAGCCGACATTTATATTTTTATAATGATGCGTTGGGAATAGAGTGAGCGCACCCTTTGATTCGAAGAAATGCTGAAACGCATGGAAATTAGCTGTAAATGAGAAACTCCCGTGCAAGATCAACTCCGGCGGCTCCGCAAATTTAAACTGATCGAGCAAGTGATCGCCTTTATCTGCCGTTATTAGCAGAAAACCTGCTTGTGACAGCTGTTTCAGGCGTTCTAAACAATTCAAGCCAGCGACAGGGAACAAAATATGCGAATCCTCTAATTGCTCCTGATATACAGCAATAAGATCGCGATAAGGATACCCTTCTTCTTCATACTCGGGCGCCAGCCGATGCTCATAACGTAATTTAATTGAATTCAACGCTTCTGCCGGCGACAGCGAATCGATATTGGCAGGCGTATCGACAATGACATCGGCTTCGTAGATGTGACCGCCCCCAACGTAGATTAATTCCTGAGGAATACCGTCAAAAAAGTAATTCGCAACTAGGATTAACGGCTGCTTCAGTTCACCCTTGCGAATGGTGCTGCCGGAAACAACCAGCTCCAGTTCACTATCATGAACCGCATCAAATCGTGCAAAATCAAGCAGCCCGTCTGCAATAAAAGATTGCAAAGCGGGATGTTCCTTCCAAGCGAGTACATTATTCATGGCCAAATCGGTCATCACATAGCGGAACGGAGGCAATTCCATCCCTGCATAATCCCGCAGCCGGCATAGCTCAAGTATTACATGGAAAGCAAGACGTCCCGCTCCCGCTCCAAGCTCTACAATCCAGACAGGCTCTGTGCTGTCTCCCTTGGCTGCCCGGTCTTGAAGAAAACCAAAGATCATCTCAGCATAGGCTGTCCCGATCATCGGATTGCTCGTTATATATTGAGGAACTTGGTCATTATTCCAGGCCTTCATCCCTTTTTCTTCATAATAAGTCCGCTGCAGCTCCCATATTGGTGCTTCGCTAAAGCGGTAGCGTTGTTCTGTACGATTTGTCATTCTTATTTTATCCTGCTCTCTGCTAGTTATTGGCTGCTTATATGATGGCCTCGTCTTCTTATCTGCTATCATAACCTTTTTGATGCGTGATCCCTAATCCATTCTACCCCATTGAAGCAAGGAAATGTCCAGCAAAAGAAAAACGAACCTCAGAAGTACGCTGAAGGCTCGCTGTATTCCATAGCTGATATCGTACAGTTTTTATAACAGAGAGTGTTTGCACGCCGGACAAATCTGTGAAGCTTTCCTTACATCAATACTCATTTCATACTCTATCTCCAGAACTAAAAGCGCTTCTTTCTTGATCCAGCCTCCAGCAACCATATTAATGTCATAGCAAGCGCCCTGATCGATTTCTCTATTCAACAGAGGACACGTATATAAAGGGGCTTGATTCTCTTCGTTTTTCAAAACATGTCCCCCTCTTCAAGAGTATATTGCTGCCCAGACTGGATGAATATTTTTCCTGATTTAAGCAAATAGTGATACAATCCCGAATGAGTTTGATCGGGAATACCGCTTATACAAGGGGCAATTCCAATGTATTTATCTATAGAAGTTATTATCCGAACAGGAGTGGCGTTCATCCTCCTGCTTGTCATATCCAGAATATTAGGCAAACAGACGATCTCCAACATGACGTTCCAGGACTTCGTAAGCGGCATCACATTAGGAGGCATTACAGCCAATTTGGCCTTCAACACCTCGATTAATCGTTGGCTCCTAATTCTTGCACTGATTGTTTTCTTCGCTATCGCTTACCTGACCTCTTTCATCTCCCTAAAAAACAGAACCTGGAGCAAATGGGTTTCTGGTACTCCTACTGTCATTATAGAGAATGGAAAGATACTTGAAGGCAATATGCGAAAAATCCGCTATACGATGGATTCCCTGATACAGAATATGCGCGAGAAAAATATTTTCAACATGGAGGAAGTGGAATACGCGGTCATGGAGGATCATGGCAAGCTCTCTGTGAAAAAGAAAAATGAGTATGAAGCGGTCACGCGCAAAGATCTGCAGCTCCATGTGGCGAAGCTCAAATCTTTTCCGGTGGAGCTCATTATCGATGGGAAGGTGCTCGAAGATAACCTCGTCCAAAACAATTTGACCCGCGAATGGCTGGAGAGCGAAGTGTGCAAACACAATAAGACCATTCCCGACGTGTTCTATGCGGTGAAAGGTACGCAAAACAATCTGTTTTTTGATTATTACCACGATGGGATTCGCAATCCGATCGATTCATGATGACATTAGAGGCTGAGCCCCTTATGCAGGGACGTCAGCCTTTTTGTCTCAATTGGGCATCACTCGTTTATTCAGGCACTTCAATATGATCAGATACCCTTGATTTCAATGTTTCGATTAGCTCTTCGTCCATAAACCGATAATCGTCCGGGATATCCAGACAAATCAACGGCTTCCCATTGAGCTGCCCGGCAAACTTCTCTTTCAGTCTTCTCGTATGATTTTTCTCCATGGCAAAAATCATATCCGACCATCCGATATGCCCCTCGGTGACTTTGATCCTAGCTCCATCTTCGGTTCCGGCCGACCGCACCTCGTACCCGTTATAACCGTCAAAGATTTTCTCGGCAGTTAAGCTTCGCCACTTATTGCGGCTGCATATAAAGAGTAATTTAATAGATTCTCACCTCAATATTATTATGGGCGTTTCAAGTATTCTAGCATAATCATTCCAATCCCAGAACAGATTCACCGCTAATGATAGTCCCGTTATTGCTTCCTTCACAAATCCCCCTCATCGACCCCGGCTTATCGAAGTTGAACACATGCATCGGTAAATTGTAGTCTCTTGCTAGTATGAAAGCGGACTGATCTATTACTTTTAAATTTTGTGTCAGCACGTCGTTGTAATGAAGGGATCTGAATTTCTTCGCCTGGTTGTCATACCTTGGATCTGCATTAAAAACACCATCAACACCTTGCTTGGCGACCAGCAGCGCTTCGCAGTTCACTTCGATGGCTCTTTGTACGGACGGATAGTCGGTAGTAACGTAAGGTTGCCCGTTGCCCCCTGCAAAAATGACGATATAGCCCTTTTCCAAATGGTGAGCAGCCCTTAATCTGATGTATGGCTCTGCTACTGATGTAATCGGTATAGCGGTCATTACACGAACCTCGTTGCCCGACTTAGCTTTAAGAACGCCCCGGAGCATTAAGCTATTGATAACCGTTGCAAGCGTTCCGATGTTGTCAGCTTCTGCTCTTTCGATTCCCCAGCTCTCAGCCATATTACCGCGAAATATGTTGCCTCCCCCGATAACTAGCGCTACCTCAACCCCCAGGTTCACAACCGACATAATTTCGTTAGCGATATGCTCCAATCTCTCTGGCCCAAAACCAAATTCGGAGTCTCCAGCAACGGCTCCGCCACTTAATTTAATGAGAACTCTTTTGTACCTCGACAATTAAGCACACCTCCAATTGGATATAAAAAAACACTAAAGCAACGGATGCTTTAGTGTTTCAATAGAATAGAAATATGAAGCTAATTGAAGGTTATCCTTTCGCTTCAGCCTCATACTCCCACCTCTTTCGAATTTTTACTTTAGCTTATTTTATACAGACTGGGAGAAAAATGCAACTACCCCTTACGGGTTAGGCGGCGTCGGAACTGCCGGATCCCCTTCACGGCCAAGCCGTCTGCTTGCCGTCTCTTTTTTCCCAACAGCAGCAACGTGACGACCCGCCTTAGCTAGCCCATATACGGGCATATTGTTGTAGACGGACTCATGTTGTTTTTCCGGGACCAAATACGTTTCATGATAAATACCTACCACACCACTCGTCCCGACCTTCTTGTTGAAGTTTTTCCAAGCTTCCAAGTGATTCGCGCCTTTCCGGGCATAATGCTCTAGCTGCTCAAACGAATTCCAGTATTGAACCAACGACACTCCGCGCCAAGTTAAATAGAAATTCATGTTCAGAAAGCCTAGCTCGCGGTTGCGGTAAAGCTCTTGAATCATCGGACTCATCGCCATGAATACGGGCAGCCACTTGTGTACGGCCCACAATCGGTTAATACGCATGCCAATGATAAAAACAACGAAAGATCCATCCATTTCAGCCGTATACCGGCCCGGTATAACCTTGCTCATCCTCTCACAGCTCCTTTAGTGATTTTCAAGCAATAATAGATGGGTTTCGTAAACATCAGCAACATCAGGCGAATTATACAATTGTGCTGTCAAAAATGCTCCGTAAAATATGGTCAGCAGCAGCTGAACCGCTCTATCCACGGTGATGCCGCTTCTTAGCTTCCCGCTCGTATGCGCCTCCGTCATACACTGGTGAAATAATTCGAACATGTTGGGCGACTGGGAGCCAAGCTTCACATGATGAGGAAACAGCAGCAGAACTTCCGCCTTACTCATCTCCGGCATATCGGGATGCATCTTCATCTCCGCCAGAAAAGAAATCAAGCTTGGCATGAGCCCAATACGTTGCTTATTCTGCTCCGCCACTTTGCCGATCAGATGCCTGACCGCGGTGAAGCCGCTCATCCCTTCCGCTTCAATCTCGATGATTCGCTCGGTCAGCCAGACACGCATGAAATACAGCAGCAGATCCTCTTTCCTTTGAAAATATTTAAAAAAAGTGACCCGCGAAACTTCCGCTTCTCTGCAAATATCATCAAGCATGACTTCCCTGAACATCTTCTCTCCCATAAGAGATAAACTGGCATTATATAAGGCCACTTTGTTGCGGGCCTTCTTGAGTTCCCTCAATGGAATATCTGCAAGGGTCACAGCACATCATCCTCTACAATTAACTAACACTAGTTAAAATATTAACTCATGTTAATTTAAAGTGTCAAATGATAAACTAAGCTGGCAATGCAGCTGACACACAGTCCCGCAATCGCATCAACTGCGCGACAAAACGAAGGACTCAAATTGGGCAACGGAGTTGAACTGGTTCAGCGCCACGCCCTCGGATTTCAAGTGATCCTCTAATTTCTCGATTAGCGATAGAACCGCCAATCGCAACGGTTCGAAATCGGTTGGATTTAGCAAGGCAATGAGGTCGGGGTACCCGAACTGTTCATAGTACGTCCGATACTCGCCGCAGTTCAAGCTGCTCGGCCAGTTGCCTTTTTCTGCGGAATACAATATTCTGGCTAACCCGTCTTGTACACCAATGGCAGCGAAAAAATGCCGTTTCGTAATGACCCTTCTCGCACGCGGTCAACAGCTTGTTCATCATCCCTCGTTCCTCTTCATAATAGCCCTTCATCCGATCCCGATAGGAACGGGCCCCTTCCAGCTGATTTCTCCGCTCCGCTATCAAACTAAGCATATCGACAGTCAATTGCTCGCACGCAAGCATTATTTCATCCCGCGAATGGCTGAACATAATCGTATCTAAAAACTGCTCCAATTGAGCGGGCTTGATGGGCAGCTGCCTGACTTGCTCCCGATAATGACCCCAACCTCGTGTATAGTAGACCTGATTCAAAAAGCACAACGATTCAAACAAGCTCGTCACAATTTCATGCGCTTGAACCCGGCAGTAGGACAGATCTTTAGGACTGGCAGGGAGCCGAAGCTGAGCCAAGCGAATAAAACAGCTCCCCATTGCAGTCTCAGCCTGTTGAATCAGCTTTAATGTATTGGACGGACTGCCCAGCGCAGCTATTGTCTCGCGGAGCCCCATAAATCTGTCCAGATCATCCGGCGACCGGACATATAGCAGCTCACAATCCGCTATTATCGTCGTGTTCCATTCCTCGAAGGCTGCCATTCTTTCAGCGCGATCCCAAGGAATCGGCCAAAAGTCAAAGCTGATCCCTTCAATAATAAATTGCAGCTCGACTTCTCTCCCTCTTGGGGTAGCCGGAATAAAAAAGAAATCCAAATCCGAACGCTCCGTCGCTCTGCCTTGCAAATAAGACCCGTAATATCCGACGATGGCAACATCTTGCGAATAGTGGGTCTTAATGCGATCAACCATTATTTTTGCAACTGTAAATACATCGACCATGACAATGACGCCTCCTTAGGTAGCCGTTGTCTTAATCTAGCATGTTGCCGGGGTCAGAGATATAGAAAGAACAATTCCCAGGGAACAATTCTTATTAGGGCTCGATTAAATAGGCTGGCATCCTTTCGACAGAAGCCATTGCTCCCGCATACTGCACATTTGACCAGCATCCTTCTCATATATAATGGCCGTCTCTTGTCCATTCGCATAGTTGAACCTGACATAACCGCCCAGCTCCCGATAGAACAGATAGCAAGTATATAGGGACTCCTCAATGAGATCAGGCGGAAAAGCCAAGCGGCACATGCCTGACAACTCCTCTAATGACAATTGCCCCTCTCCCGGAGGCAGTCTTAAAAACTTGTGATCCCTAGAACCCGTCCACGGTTCATAATAGATGGCTCCTTCTCGCCCGCTCCCATACATTCGGCCATAGATCTCGTCCAACGCCAAAGCATACGTTTCTTCGTCTTCTTGCTCGCTTATCTGCAGCATAAGCGCCTCTATCTGCTCCGCATGCCGCGGCAGCCAGAGCAGCTGTGATGTTGGAGGATGTAGCGCGAGGAAATCGCCATCCACTGTTGTGCCTATTGCCACGCATTGTGCAATTTGCTGCTGCGTAATCGGGCTATTCTCGTCATGCTCCCATAAATCATACTCGGCAAAGGGCTTCAGCACTTCCGGATCCGGCAATTGAACATTCATCCACCCTCTATAAGTGCCCACGCCGAATCGCTGCAAAAAGTGTATGTATCCCGGTGGAGTAATAGCGGCGTTCACCTGCGATAACCTTTGCTTTTGACCATCAGTGAGCAGCTTTGGTTGTGATACGATATACATGAGTCACCTTCCTAAAACGGTGTATTTGTATAATTATGCAAACAGTTTATCATAGTGAATAGTTGCTGTACTGAGACTTTTGTTTGAAAAAACGGACCAAAAACCCCGTCTGTAGGCAGACGGGGTTTTCACTTCCTATTGCAGGTCGTTGGAGAACTCTTTCAACGATTGCACAATCTGTTGATGCAGCGATTCGCTGGCTGCGAGGATTCCGCCACAGTAGACTCTGTCGATTGCATTGCCGTTCAGATCGGAGAACACATAGCCAAGCTCCTCCAATATGACTCGGCCAGCCCCATAATCCCATGAGTTGACATAGTATTGTACATAGCCGCCCAGTACGCCTGTCGCCAAATCACTCAATTCCATCGTCGTTGCGCCATAATTTCTTACGCCGCGAACTTGGGTGCCCAGTTTAAAAAAGTGCTCCCAGCGCTTCATTTCCTCTATGCTTCCCCATGGCGCATTAATCGCCATTAGCTCGTTCTCCAGCAAACCGTCTGGACGGGCGGCATTCAGTGCGACATCATTCAAGAACGCACCGCTGCCTTGATGGGCGCGGTACAGCTTTCCTGCCATCACGTCATAGATGATGCCGAATATTCCGCGGTCACGTTCACAGAATGCTACAGATATGGCGAAGTCCTTTTTACGGTTAATGAAATTGCTTGTACCATCGATAGGATCAATGATCCACATATAGGGGCTGGATGAAGCCCGATTGCCGACGTTCTCTTCTCCCACTATGTTATGCTCTGGATAATGCTCGCTAATCTTGCTCACCAGAAACGTCTCAATCTCACGGTCAACCTCAGTCACCACGTCGGAGTGGCTGGACTTTTGCTTAATTTCGGTATGCTCTTGAATTCGCTTCTTTATAATTTCCCCTGCTTCCACTATCCAAGGCAGAGACTGTTCATAGATTTCATATTCACCGCGCATGAGACCTCACTCCTTCGAATTTCTGCCGAAACATCAGCTGTACAATATACTCATTTTAGGGGAATCACAGGCAGTGATCAACCCTTATACAAGGGAACTTGAGGATGCATGCAGACGAGGCAATCCCTTATAAAAGGCTATGCTTTAAATTTGCTTATCGCTTCTTGCAGCTCTTGAGCCATCTTGCTTAAAGCTTCGGCTGAGGCGGACACTTCCTCCATCGCAGCAGTCTGTTCTTCCGAAGAAGAAGCTACGTTCTGCGAATTAGCTGCCGACTGTTCCGCGATACGAGCCACATTTCCCATCATTTCCAGCATACTTTGGGAGCTAGCGTTCACTTGTTCTACTATGGATGATACCTCTTGCGACTCTACCGCGACTTGTTCGATGGAGATTGCAATTTCAGAGAAGGATTGGCCGGTGAGATGAACCATATCAATGCCTGCTTTGACAACCGAAGTGCCTTCATTCATCGATCGAACGGCTTTTGCCGTTTCTGATTGAACCTCTTGGATTAGTTCACGAACCTGACCGGCTGCCACGCTTGACTGCTCAGCCAGCTTCCTTACCTCTCCTGCTACTACGGCAAACCCTCGTCCTTCTTCGCCTGCCCGTGCAGCTTCGATTGAAGCATTCAGCGCCAATAGATTCGTTTGAGTAGATATGCTCGTAATCAACTCAGCAATTCCACTAATTTCTTTTGATTTTTCACCAAGGGTATATATAATCTCTGCCGTCTCGCTCGCTGAATTTCGAACAATATTCATCTGTTCAATGGTCTGTGCAACCACTTTATTGCCCGCATCCGCTTTATCGTTAGCAGCAGTCGTTAGCTCTGCCACAAATTGAATCGAAGAAGCGGCCTGGTTCATTCCCTTCGTAATTTCAGCAGCCGCATTCGTTGCTGCCGCAGCACTGGACACTTGCGTTGCAGCGCCGGACGCCACTTCTTGAACTGCCGCTGCAATTTGTTCCGTTGCTTTACTGGTTTGCTCCGCACTTGCGGACAATTCCTCCGAAGTCGCCGCGACTTGATCCGTGTTTAATCCGACTTCACGAATTAGATTACGCAAGTTCATCTTCATCTGATTGAAGGAACCGGCCAGCTGGCCAATTTCGTCCCGATTTTTCACCTGAATATCCGGTTGTGTCAAATCACCTGCCGCAATTTTCTCTGCACCTCCTACAAGTGCAAGAATCGGCTTGGCAATGAGCTGAGAAATAAGGATCGCTATGCCAATGGCCAAGAGCAGCGAAATCACACTTAATAACAAAATCGTCTGGATGACGCCGCTGACCAATTGAATGTTCGATTGCGTGCCTTCCTCCATCGAACGTGCCTGATCTACCACGATACGGTCGGCTATATTTCTAATCTCTCTTGCTAGTGGAGATGCCACTTCTACGGAATACCGTTTGGCTTCCGACGGGTTATCAGGAATGAGTGCAATGACTTTATCCGACTCTGTTCTAAACTGAGTATTCAATACTGCAAGCTGATTCAGCATTTCCTTATGCTCTTCGCGTACAGCTAAACCGGCGGTCAGCTGTATAACCTTATCCAGATCCGAAATCATCGTTGCCAATGTATCAATTTGGCCTTCCTCTTCCAACAATGCACCCCGCAAGCCGCTTATCGCCCTGGATGCATAAATTTGCATATCCTTCGCATTCATCAGAATAACCGAACGGCGTTCAACTAAATCCGAATAGGAGTTGTTAATCTGCTGAATTTGAACATACGACATACTGCTTATCATTCCAAGAAGAATGATAACGCCTAGGAAACCGGCCAACAATTTTTTGCGAATTGTAAAATTCATCCTTTATACCTCACTTTTGCAAATATTTCATTCTGCACTGCTTATTGAATATCCATAATAAGTCTTTTGAACTATAATACCCAAGACATTTTATCCCATAGGACCTACTTGTAACAGAATCTCCTTATCCTGCAGGTGAAGATCCATTAGATACAAAAAAAACTGCAAGACCGCTGCCGGAAAAGGCAGTGCGATCTTGCAGTTTTCTGTTTTTCTATACCTGCAGCTCTCTTATTTCTGTGGAGCCATGTTGTTATAGATGTTGGTCGCGTTCACTTTACCCGTGCTTACATCTTCAGTCGTAAATCCGGATACGATATTGCCGACTTTAAATTCTTTTTGCAGCAGTTCCTCCGATGGCGCAGCCGCAGTTGGTCCTTTGATGCCCAATTGAGTGTCCGGAGTTACCGTTACCCACAGGTCGCCAACCTTAAAGCTTTTTCCGTCTGGGCTTACTTCTGTAATCGTACCATCGATGTTGACAGCTGCTTTGCCTGATACAGGCGGTTTCGCGGCTTCGTCCTTTTGCGGAGCAATATTGTTATAGATCACGTCTGCTGTTACTTTGCCCGTGTTAACATCCTGCGAAGTGAAGCCCGACACGATGTTGCCGACTTGGAAGTTCTTTTGCAGCAGATCCTCCGATGGTTTTGCAGCTGTAGGCTCTTTGCTGCCCAGTTGAGTCTGATCTGTAATTTCTACCCAGAGATTGCCGACCTTGAAGCTTTTGCCGTCCGCACTTACTTCCGAGATCACGCCGTCAATGTTTACTGCCACTTTACCCATAATTGGCGGTTTTGCTGCGACATTGGCAGGTGGCGTATTTGGAACTGCTGGCGACTGCTGATTCATCGCGAAGAGACTCACCGACAACACCGCACATGCTGCAATTCCGACTGTCCAACCTGTTACTGTTCTTCTTTTTGCTTTTTCCATTATTACCCGCTCCTTTTGATCGATCGTATTTGTTTGTGGTTTATTAGCCATTTCCGACAACAGCTTCTGATACGTTGCTTCTTGAAAATCCTCGCTTGTCTTCACACGCGACATCGCCGATTTATAAACAGATTTCTTCATGATCCAGGCCTCCAATCTTCTCTTTTAAGATAAGGCGTCCTCTTGCAAGCCATGTACCTACAGTCGCCGGCTTGGACTGCATAATAACTGCAATTTCCTGGATGGAATATCCCTCATAGTAGTGCAGATGAATCGGCATACGATACTTCTTGTCCAAAGCCAGTACGGCCTGCAAAACCTCATTTTCTTCCTTAGGGAGATAGCTCAAATCCTCGGGAACAGGGTTCCTGCTTTTGAACCATCCGGTCTTGAGCATGTTTTTACTTTTATTTATGGTGGTTCGAATCAGCCACGCTTTTTCATGTTCATTAGTTTCAAATACAGGGCGCTTTTGCAGATAGGCCAGGAACACTTCCTGAGTCACTTCTTCGGCATCCGCTATATTTTTCAAATACGTAAAAGCAACTTTGATCAAGCTTTGTGAATATAGATCCAAGGCCCTTCGTACAGATTCATTGAGCTCATATGAATTGTACACCTCAGCACCCCCTTTCACTTTAAATACAACTGAGGACGCTCATATTTTTCATTACCGCAAATATTTTTTTTAGCATCGGGCTATTATGAATAAAATAAACGTGGTACGCAGGAGAAAAGTTCGGATATTAACATTAACTTACCTGGCGTGGCCACCCTGCATAGCTATAGACGCTTCTAGCCTCCCGCTCTGCTTATATATAGAAACAAAATGCAAAAGTGCAGTTTGTTAAGCCAAAAGTCGCCGCATCTTGCCGTCAAAATGTAAAAGTGCAGTTTGAATGAGCATTTGGAGGCTATTTTCATGATTTTCAGATCTTCAACATGCACTTTTACATTTTGAACGCTATAATCAACTAGTTTCTTCCCATTAAAATGCAGTTTTGCATTTTGGCAGCTTGAAGCGCAGGGAATTGCGGTGTGAAGCGATCACCAACAATTAATGGAATAGAAATTGGTTTGGCATCTGCTAACCGATCCCTGTAAAATATAAAGTAAGAGTACTATGATCCTGTACCTGAAAAGGAGGGTGTGACGGATGACCGAGAGTTGTGTTCCTACAGGTGTGACGCTAAAAGAAACTGGATTCGGCTATACGCTGTCCTTAATCGGCGGTAAATATAAAATGATTATCCTGTACTGGCTTTCCGAAAATGGGGTGATGAGGCATAATCACCTGCAGCGAAGCATCGGCACGATTTCCTTCAAAACGTTAAGCCTCATGTTGAAAGAGCTGGAAGCTGACGGTCTTATCATGCGAAAAGAATATCCTCAGGTGCCGCCTAAAGTCGAATATTCTTTATCGGAGCGCGGCCGCTCTCTTCTGCCATTGTTAGACATGATGTGTGAATGGGGCGAGCATAACCAGTTAACCACTGTCTAGTCTCCGCAGCGGAATATTTAATCACAAAAAAGAAGGATCTCCACATGTGGAGACCCTTCTTTTTGTGCAATTGAATTACAGTTTATCAATGTAGCTTACATAATCTTGAGCGCTTTTCGCGATTTCAGTCTCATTGTCACTAGGCATGCTTTCGGTACCGTAAAACGCAAAGAATGAAGCATAATCAGCATGGCAATAATGGAAAGTTGTTTCGAAAGGATATAATAATTGCTCTAGCGTATAGCGGTATTTCCCTTGAGCGCTATAATCTTCTTCCCTAATACCTGCCGACACAGCAAGACCAACTTTGCGATGTTCTAATTTATCGCCTCCGTTGGAGCCGTATGCCCAGCCATATGCAAAAACATCATCAAACCATTGTTTAAGCAGCGGCGGACAGTTAAACCAAAAGAAAGGGAACTGAAAAACAAGCTTCGAATGTGATTCAACGAGCTGCTGTTCTTTTTCCACATCAATTTTGCCGTCCGGGTAAGCCTTGTATAATTCATGTACTGTATATTTCTCAGGATATTTACGAAGTTCCTCTGCCCAACGCTTATTTATAACGGAATTCTCCAGGTTTGGGTGCGCTACAATAATTAGTGTTTTCAACGTTTCACTCTCCTCCAATCTTGTTATTTGTAGAGTATAAAATACCCTTAGCAAATAAGTAAGTACGCACATTTTTTACAGGTACTTACATGAAGGTTAGTGTATCATGAGTACAGATCCCAATTTATGCTAAAATCATAGAAAAGGAAGGGAGTGTCATGCGTTGGGTTCTTGGGGAAAAGCTTCATTAGAGAGTGATGAAGGACTTGATGTTCTTCATGAATTAACTCAGTATACGGTGGATTGCACATCCGTGACATTGAAGGAGCTGCTGACTCATTTCAGACAGTTGGGATTTCTATCGGAGAACCCGGAGGAGGAAGATTTCCTTTACGACAACACCGCAATTGCTTTGGCCGAAATTGTATGCGCTTATACCGAGAACGGTGAGACAAAATATGAGTCATTGAACGGCCTGAAGGAGATAATTTCCGAAAAAGAGGATCTGCTTGCGCTGCAGCAGCTGGTTCAGCAAGTGCTGGACAACAAAGGCGGAGAACGCGAGCTCTATGAACTGAGGGATGGCGATCCCGCCTGGATCGAACATATGGAGCAACTGGTTCGTACTTTGTCGGCGGAACATGCTGCAAAATAGCTGCATATAGCCGGTCACATCCTGGAAAAGCCGCCTAGAGCGGCTTTTTATTTTTCAATCGCATATATAGCTTGCTCAGCACCGTATCTTTGAACGGTTCGTTCTAAGTTCATACCCACCTTCTCTAAAAGTCTGCAAGATGCGATATTAGCTGTTTGTGTCTCTGCAATAATTTTAGAGATGTGCAGCTCATTGAGAGCGTAATCAAGCACCATAGCAATAACTTCACTTGCATAACCATTCCCCCACCAATCAGGGAGAAACTCATACGAAACCTCTATATTAACGCCCTCAACCATGCTGGTCCAAGGAAACTAATCCGATGCATTCATTCGTAGGCTTCATTCTAACCGTCCAATAATAAGCACCCATATTTGAACGCGCTAATATGTCCTGAAACTTATTTAATGTGTGCACTTCTGGGATTACTCCGCCTAAATAGGTTCTGACCTTTTCATTGGTATAGATCCCTTTTATCTCTTCGTAATCTGATTCACGCAATTTGTTCAAAACACATCTGTCGGTTTCCATACCTCATCCCCTATGCTGGCCCAGCAACTGCTGTAAAATCAAATCCGCACATTCCTCTGACTTATTCAAATGGGTGTTCACCTTGAAATCATAGGCTATGTTTTCCGCCATAATCTTGTGCTGCCCCTCCGACTGATCTTCCGCTCTATTCCCGCGTTGAATATTTCGTTCACGGCAGATGTCCAGCGGGCAAAACACTTCAACAATCGATAAAGGATATCCGATCTCAATTGAATAGCTTCTAAAATAGAAGTTTTACCCGAGCTCGTTACACCGTTCAAGAATACGATTTTTCCTTTGTTCATCTCTCTTTTTTATCCCCCTGATATAAAAAGCTAATTTATAATGAAATATTTCATTCCATCTGCTATATTCTACATTTTTTTACATATACCTTTACCTATATTAAAAGAAGCCCTCACCACATCCATGGTGAAGGCTTCATTAGAAGGCATTACGGTACTAGCCACTCAGTATCCGCTGCCTGAATGAACGGCGTCCAACCCTCCGTCGCATAGAGCAACAACCGGTGCATGGCCCTTGTACATGCAGTATAAAAGAGCTTGCGCTCGCTCTCACGCTGATACGTTCGGGAAGAAGCATCATAGATCAGCACGGCGTCAAATTCAACGCCCTTAGCCAGATAAGCAGGGAGAACCAGTGTCCCTTTCTCGAACGTTAACGTTTCTTTTGTAATGAGCCGCAAATCAGCAGCCCCCTGCCTCATCAATGCTTCATAGGCCTCCCAGCTTTCGGCTGCCGTTTTCGTAATGATGGCAATGGAGTCAAGGCCCTCTGACCTTAGCTCATCGAGATCCTTCACCATTTGTGCAGTCCGCTCTGCATGATTCCCCGTTAGCGAGAACGACGGCTTTTTGCCTCTCCGATCAAAAGGAATAATCTCTTCTCCCGGTAACAAGGACTTCGTAAACTCCACAATTTCGCGGGTCGAACGATAGCTTCGGACAAGCCGGATCAGACTCGTCTCTTCCTCGCCATAAAGCCGGATCAACGGCGAATCCGCTTCATGCAGCTGCGTAGCTTGCGGGAAAATCGCTTGCCCGAAATCGCCCAGCACCGTCATCCGCGCACGCGGAAACAACCGTTTGAGAAACGCAAATTGGAACGGCGAATAGTCCTGGCCCTCGTCGATAAATAAATGCCGTACCACAGTGTTCGTCCTTGTCCCTTCGATGAGCTCTTTTAGATAAAGGAACGGTGTTGCATCCTCATAAAACAGCCCGCTCAGGCTCAGCTTTTCCTTCGTCTGCCTGCAGATTTCCGGCCAATGCTGAGGCGCTTCGCTCCCGTTCGTCATGCTCCGGTATGCCGCTTCATCGCTGAACAGCTGCGCATACAAGCCCGTAACATCGATGAACGAGAAACGCTTCACATCCCGTCTCAGCGGCTTGAAATTCGCCTTCACAATCATCCGGCGCAGCAAATCCTCCTCCTGCATGGCGAAGTCAAACACATTCTCCTCCCCGACATCCGGATTTCGAAAATCGCCGTACTGCTCCACATATTGCTGAGTGAAATCAAATACGACATCTTCGCGCTGATACTTTTTGCGCACCGTATCGTAGGCTTCGGCATATTGATCGTGGTCGAGATAATCAAGCTCATCCTGCACCCATAGCGCCTCCTGCTCTTGACGCTCCAGCGAAGTCAGCTCTTGCAGCAGCCAATCCTGCAGCAGCATGACGCGATTAGCGAGACGGATGGCAGGATCATAACTGTAAAATTGCTTTTTCATCTGCTCTGCGGTTATCAACTCACGGTCACGGAAAGAAATGCCGTGGAACAGCATGCCCTCCGTCCCCAGCCACTGCGCATAATTTGTTAGAGCGTACAGGAAAGCTTCCGAAGCTTTATACTGCATGCCCGTCAGCCTTGCCTCGTATTGCTGTGAACCTTCCGTAGTCAGGACGTATTCAATCTGCTCGAACGGATCTTCCAGACGCATCGAGGTTCCCAGCCAATAGGCCAGATATTCCTGAAAAGTCGTCTGCTGCATATTCTCCTCACCGAGCTCAGGCAGAACTGTCGACACATAGCTGTTGAACATCGGATTGGGTGAGAAAAGAACGATCTGATCTGCTTTAAGCCGCTCCCGGTATTTGTACAGCAAGTAAGCGACCCGCTGCAGTGCCGCAGACGTCTTTCCGCTGCCGGCCGCCCCCTGCACAATGAGCATTCGGCTCTTGTCATTGCGGATGATCGCATTTTGCTCCCGCTGAATCGTCGCGACGATGCTCTTCATCTGGTTATCCGCACCCTTGCCCAGCACCTGCTGGAGCAATTCATCCCCAATCGTCAAGCTGGTGTCGAATACATTCTGTAGCTGGCCGCCCCGGATCTGATATTGCCGCTTCAGCGTCATATCTCCTGTAATTAGTCCGCCTGGTGTATCATAATCAGCAGCGCCCGGAGAATAATCGTAGTACATGCTTGCAATAGGTGTCCGCCAATCATAGACAAGAAAACTCAGTCCGTCCGCATCAACGAAGGAGGACACGCCAATGTAAATATGCTCGCTGTCGCTCGAGCCGTGCTCCTTAAAATCAATTCGGCCGAAGTAGGGGGCCGGCAACAGCCTTTGCATGCTTTTCCAGCGCTGAAGCCGCTGCTGGTGACTGCGCTCCCGTTCGGACAACAGCGCCTCTTGCTGCTTGATGCTATAGAAAGTCTCTTCGAAATCTTCATCGGTACTCGTGTTAACCGTAACTTCTTCCCAGAACCGCTTGCGAATATCGACTACTTGGTCTCGAAGCCCTGTTACTTCCGGATCCAGCTCTGCAATTTTTAATCGCAGCCCTTCCGTCACCCGATCGAGCCGCTCCTGTTCCTTACGCCAATCCTCTGCATGTATCATCCTTTGAACACACTCCTTTTCATTCGCGTCTAAAGAAGAAAAAGAACATTTGACAAACCGTAAATCTGCATGGTATGATTGTTATATAAATAAGATGCAACAATCATGACCTTTTACAGAAAAAATGAGAGATGATCTAACTTTAACATAATGATGCGTATGTGCGCAATCATTTATTTTACATGGAACCCGGCGAAGCTCGCCGGGTTCTTTTTCATTTTGCTAGTGATGTGAACGTGAATGAAAAAAACCGCCCTTAAATGGGCGGATAGATTGTCCAGAAAGGTTCGACACATCACGCATACGATAGACGGAACAAATCAAAATGCAAAAATACATGCTGTAAACCGCTTTTTCGTCCGTTTATCGCCTCAAAATGCAAAAGTGCAGGCTGATTGGCGGAAAAAGCTCCTAAAGAGTGAAATTGAAGGTTTTCAAATGCACTTTTGCAGTTTGATGGCTATTTCAGGCCGTTTGAAGCTCATCAAAATGTACTTTTGCATTTTGTCGCCTAGCCCAGTTTCCTCACCACTAATGTATAGGTTTTCGGTATCCCCTTATCGAACACCTCGGAAGAAAGATTCGGCAGCTCCTCCAGCACTTCAATAGTCAAGCCTTCGCTTGCAATAGCTGTGATAATCTCGCCAAGTGTCCAATTCCGCAAATAAACCTTGTGGGCCGCTTCATCCCTATGCTCCGAATCCAGGTACTTGGAATGGGACACTTCCCTTTCAATAAGTGCGGTATCGAAGTAGTCGCCTGTCACCTTATGCTTCCTGATGTTTGCGGTCGTTCCCTTTGACGTGATCAGTTTCGTCGATACAGGGTGAAAGTCTTGAAGAATCAGTATGCCTCCAGCTTCCAGAAGACGATGGACCACATGAAACAGCGGACGTAAATCCGTAAAATAATGAAGAATGCCATGCTCCATATAGACTACGTCATATTGATTCGCTAATTCATGTAAGGGCAGCTGCAGTACATCAGCAACGATGTATCGCAGTTCAACCCCTGCCTGATCGGCCAACTCCATCGCGTAACGCTCGCTTTCGGCAGAAAAATCAACGATCGTTGCATTCGCTCCCAGAAGTGCCAACGCTACTGCTTTATTTCCATTAGAGCCAAGAAGGTTAATAATTTTCTTCCCTTCTACATTCCCGTCCATAAATTTGAAAGCGGCTCCGACTCTCTTTATGGGATCTCGCTTTATTTTCGCAACGGCTTCCTGCGGCATTCCGAACCGGTTCACCCAGGACTGATAAGTGCTGTCGTTCCATGCTTTCTTATTTTGGTGAAAGGATTCCATTAAATTAACCCCCCGCGGTGTCTAATTTATAGGATTAGACACCACAGATGGTCAAAAGGCCACATACTCGCCGAAAAAAACTTTCCCGGTTACGAATAAACTTACTGAATCGTACTGAGGTTCGCCTTGCGGGCCTCATTGCGGAAAAACCGGATAAATTTCCGGTGAATGCCCGGGAATAAAATAAAGAAAATGTCCATCGTCCGCCTGAGCGGCAGCGGACAAACCATTAATTGATTGCGCTCCAGCCCCTTTAATGCGATACGCGCAAATTGCTCGGGGCTCATCATTTTTCTCGCCTTCATTTGCTCGCCTATTTTCGCTTTGTCCATATTGATGCCTTCGCCGTTCAAGAAAATCGGCGTATTCACAAATGTAGGGCATAAAGCGCTCACCTTGATTCCGAACGTTTCCGCCTCATAGTGAAGAGAGGTTGTTAAGCCTACAATGGCATGCTTGGTTGTCGCGTATGCGGCAGCGGTCGGCGAGGGGCCAAGCCCTGCAACAGAGGCGGTATTAGCAATATGGCCGAAGCCTTGCTTCTTCATGATGGGATATGCTGCCTGAATGCCATGAATAACGCCCCACAGATTGAGGTTAACGATTCGCTCCCAATGCTCGCGTGACATGTCGTACAGTTCACCATACATAGCGATCCCTGCATTATTAAACATATAATCCAATCTTCCGTGCTCGTCATACACACTGTTGACGGCCGCTTCTACCTGCACGCCATTCGTCACATCCAGCCTGACAAATTGCGCTCTCCCGCCTGCTTCTTCAATAGCATCAACTGCCTGCTTGCCGCCCCGTTCATCAATATCTGCAATCACAACAACCACTTGCCGGGCCGCCAGCTGACTGGCAATCGCTTTGCCAATGCCTGATGCGCCGCCCGTTACGATCGCTACTTGATTTTTATTTTTCAATCTGCTCACATCCTTATTAGTCGTTAGATAAGATTAGAATAATTAGTACGATCGTTCTAATCTAGGCAGGCAGAGAATTCTTATTTTTTAAGAATTCCCCCTAGAAAGATGGTTACGCTTTGTTGGAACATACGGCGCAGGGTGTCATAGTCCATTGTAAAAATGTGCTGGCACAACGCGCCCAGCCAATTCCCGAACAAAAAGGTCGTCGCCTGTAAATCTTCTATTACAAATTCACCGTTGTCTATGCCTTGCTGAAAAACAGCCTCATAAGCTCTCATCGGCTTTTCCACGAGATCGTACATTTGCTTGGCGGTTTGCGGATCGGATGCCGGATTCGTCATCAACTCCTGCACAACCTTAAGCAGCGGCGTTTTGTAGTTGTCCAGCACGAAAATCGCTACTGCATACAATTTCTCCGTCGCGGTCGTATAGTTGGGTGAGATTGCATCCCACTTTTCGCCCCATATCCGCATGGCATCCTGGGCTATCGAGATGAACAGCTTTTCCTTATTCTCGAAATGATAATACACATGGCCCTTGCTAAAGCCCGATTCCTTCGATATATCGGAAATCGACGTGCCTGCAAAGCCCTTTCGCGAAAAAAGTTGCGCTGCTTTCTCCGCGATAATCTTTCTTGTCTGGTCGCTATCGTAATGTCGTTTCATTATGGCCATCCTTTTGAACGATCGTTCTATTGTTATCATACTGGATTAGAATCCCATATACAATACAATCAAAAATTGTTCACACAATGTGACAAGAATGTAACCTTGCATCGCCGGATTGTCATCACAATCAAACGACCCTCTCTCGGCTGTCGCCTACAATTAACCTATACAACCGACATAAAGGAGAGGATTTATAATGAACGAAAATAAAAAAGGAACCCGCCGCAGATATCGCATTCTAGCTGCCGTTCTGGCACTGAGTATTGCAGGGGAAGCTTACGTACAGATTCTGCCTTCCTCCTATGCTCACGCTTCCGGGAACCAGCCTGCAGCCGCCACAGCAGCCGCCGTTAAAGCTGCTCTAACGAATGGACCACAAGATGCCAAGGAGCTTGAAGCTTTCCTTGATTCTTTCTTCGCACAGGATGCGGTCAAGCAAAAAGCTGGCGCCGCTGCAATTTCCGTCGTACGTGACGGCAAAGTGCTCGTCTCCAAAGGCTACGGTGTAGTCGATCAAACGTCTAAAGCTCAGGTAGACGACAGCCAGACCATCTTCCGGGTTGCTTCCGTCTCCAAAGTATTCACCGTAGCAGCAGCTATGCAGCTCGTTGAGCAAGGAAAAATTTCGCTTCAGGACAATGTTGAAAAGTATTTGGACGGCTATAAAATAAAGAATCCTTTCGGGAAGCCCGTCACAATCGAACAACTGCTCACCCATACAACAGGCTTTGAATCGACCCAGCCTTCGGATGCGAGTTATGTGTTTGATCCTTCCGTTACGCCTGTCACGTTGAAGGACAGCATTTTCGATGCATTCCCGTCAGTCATTCGCGAGCCTGGCTCGTCCTATATGTACGATAACTTTGCAACGAGACTGCTCGGCTACATCATTCAGCAAGTAAGCGGAGAGTCCTTCGGCAGCTATATCGAAAAGCATATTACGAAGCCGCTTGGCATGACCTCCAGCAGCTTTACTCTGAAGGCAGATTTGGCTGAACGGATGGCAACTTCTTATGATCCGGGGAACAATGCTATCCCGTCGTATGACCTGTCGCCACGCGAATGGCCAGAGGGCAGCATGATTTCCACAGCCTCCGATATGGCGCTGTTTATGAAAGCTTTTCTGAACGGCGGGCGTTCAGCTGACGGCAAGGCGATCCTTTCGCCAGAATCCGTGAAAGCCATGTCCACCTATCATGTGTCCATCCATCCGGAATTTCCGGACATGACCTATGGCTTTGAATCGCCGATTGAGCCATCCCAAACGCACAGTGAAAAGGTTATCTCCAAGGGCGGCGATATTATCGGCTTCAGTTCACTCTTGTGGATGCTGCCTGACCGTAAAACCGGCGTCTTCCTCACCTACAACGCCAATTCCGATTTGCGGAATGATCTGTTCGCCGCATTCATGGATCATTATTATGACAACGGCAAGAAGCCATATGAACAAGCAGGATTTAAACCGCAGTCGAAGGCGGAGCTCGCCAAGTTTGAAGGGCTGTACTCCGATTTGCGGGTGAAGTTTCTGACCAAAGTTGAAGCAACAGGCGACGGCACTCTGACGGTCAGCGATGTGAGCAGCCGCAATCAGCTGAAGCAAGTCGGCGATCTGTTGTTCGTAGACGAGGCTGGCAAGCCGATGGCCTTTAAGAAGGATGCCAACGGCCGCATTACCGACCTCAAGTACTTGAATCTATTCAGCTACGCGGTCAAATTGCAAGAAGTTCAGGGCAGCTACCCGGACATCGCAGCTGACCATCCGTATGCCTCCTACATTTTCGCGCTGAAATCACTCGCCATCTTGAAGGATGATCCGGCCAAACCGTTTGAGCCGCAGAAATCCGTCACTCGCGGAGCCTTCGTCCAAGCCTTCAACGCACTGTGGGGTATCCAGCCGTCTGCGAACCCGTCCTCGTTCACAGACATTGACAATTCGGAGTACCGCGGAGACATTCAAGCCGCTCACGAGTCCGGTTTGCTATTGGGTATGGGAGACGGCTTGTTCGAGCCGGAACGTCCAATTCGCCGTGAGGAAGCCGCCCTTGTTGCCTTCCGTTTGCTGGCGGGCAATGAGATCCGGCTGCCGGTTACCACTGCGATATTGGTGCCTGGAACTTCGGATTGGGCAGTGGAGGCTGTTAGCTCCGCTGTAAGCTGGAAGCTTCATGGACCGGAAGTAACCCAATCGAACGGCAAGGTCGATTTTGGCTCGCAGCGGGATTTGAACAAGCAGGAGCTGGCCGCATTCTTATTCACGATGCTGCTGCCTGCTGAATAAAGAGAATGAGAAGAGGAGGAAGCTGCGGCTTCCTTCTTTTATTTTGAAAATAATACCTTCAATCTTATAATGAAGTTAGCTGAAAATGACAGCCGAGAGGAGGAGCTTGACGTTAATGGATATGAACATTTTTATTATCGAGGATGATGCCGCAATATTCCGCTCCCTGAAGGAGCGATTGGAGCAGTGGTCCTTTCATGTCTCCGGACCGGACCGGTTTGACGATGTGATGACCGCATTCATAGCCGCCCAACCCCAATTGGTCATTATTGATATCCAGCTACCGATGTATGACGGCTTTCACTGGTGCCGCGAGATTCGTGCCGTATCCAAAGTGCCGATTCTATTCCTGTCCTCACGCGATCATCCTATGGATATGGTGATGGCGATGAATATGGGGGCGGATGACTACATCCAGAAACCGTTTCACATGGATGTGCTGATGGCCCGCATTCAGGCCATTCTTCGCAGAGCTTATGCATACGGAGACGAAGCGTCCGAGCTCATCGAATGGAATGGCGCCATCCTCGATATGAACCGAGGACTGATCCGCAAGGATGGACAAGAAGTGATGCTAACGAAAAATGAATTTTACATACTCGTCGTGCTCGTAAAATCAAAGGATACCGTGATCTCACGCCATGATTTAATTAGCAAGCTGTGGGATGATGAGCGCTTCGTCAATGACAATACGCTGACAGCGAACATTACCCGGCTGCGCCAGAAGCTGACGGCGATCCAACTGGAGGAAGCAATCGTAACGAAAAAAGGGCTTGGCTACATGGCTGCTACGCTATAAGGGGGATAATAACTTGCTGCTCCGCTATCTAGCCGACCGAATCAGCTGGATTTTATACTTTCTGCTCTCTTTGCTATTCGTTGACTTGATCATCTGGCTCGACAACGGCATTGCTGTCCGGGCTGAATCCGTGCTTTATTTGAATGCGCTGCTCCTATTGTCCATGATTGCCTTTCTTGGATGGCGTTATCGCATAGAGACCAGCTATTCACGTTCACTTGCCCTTCTGGCCGATGAAATAGCAGAAGATTGGATAGATGCGCTGCCACCGGCCCGTTTCAATAATGAAGAGGCAACCCAGCAGCTGCTGCTGACCACAGGGGAATTGCACCGGCAGAAGCTTTCGGAGAGCCGCGCTGCGCAAACGGTGGAACAGGATTACGTTGCCGCCTGGGTGCATGAAGTGAAAGCGCCGCTGACGGCCATGAAATTAACGATTGATGCGAATAAAAGCAATCCGGCTATCCGCACCATAGCATCGGAGTGGCTGCGGATTCATCTGCTGATCGACCAGCAGCTCTACATTTCGCGATTGCCGTCACTGGAGACAGATTTTGTGCTCGAGAAAGCAGGCATTCAACAGCTTGTCTCTATGGAAGTGCGTGAGTTGGCCTCCTGGTGTATGGAGAAAAATATAGCCGTCGAGTTTGAAGGTAACGAGGCTTATGTTTCGACAGACCGCAAGTGGTGCCGGTTCGTCATCCGGCAATTGCTGACCAATGCGATCAAGTACAGCCCGGAGGGCGCAGTCATTCTATTGACGACGTCCGTCTCACCTGACGGTTATGTCCGGATTACGATGAAGGACGAAGGACCGGGCATTGCCGACCATGACTTGCCGCGCATTTTCGACAAAGGGTTTACCGGCGAGAACGGCAGGCTGCAAAATGCAGCAACTGGACTTGGACTTTATTTGGCGCAAACGATTGGACACAAGATCGGCATTCATTTGGCGGTACGGTCCGCGCTCAATGAAGGAACGGAGATGGACATGATATTCACCGCACGAAATGCGTTCGAAGAAGTTCAGGTCTGATAATTGCGTCTATGACAATAATGTCACCTTAGATCTCCCGCTTGTCATCTATTGCGAGCGACGGGCATGATCTGTTTCTTTAAAATAAGGATAGATTAGAGCGGGAGGCTATATATATGAATTCAAATAATATGCAAAAAACCGTGCTGCATGCACAGCAAGTCCGTAAATCATACGGGTATAGAGGCAATGTTCAACAGGTACTGAAAGGCATTGATCTGCGAGTGATGGAGGGCGAATTCGTCGGCATTATGGGTCCATCGGGCTCAGGGAAGTCTACCCTGATCAATGTGCTCGCAACAATAGATAAAGCGACAGAAGGAAAAATCATCGTCGAGGATGCGGATATCTCCGCCATGAAGAACGCTCAGCTTGCAGTCTTCCGGCGGAACCGGCTAGGCTTCATCTTTCAAGATTACAATTTGCTGGACACACTAACGGTCAAAGAGAACGTCATGCTCCCTGTCTCGCTCGGCAAGTCAAGCCGGACAACGGTAGAAAACGATTTTCAGCAGATCGCTTCACAGCTAGGCATCTTGGAAATTGCTCATAAGTACCCGCATGAAATTTCCGGCGGCCAACGGCAGCGGACATCCGCAGCGCGGGCATTGATCCATAAGCCCGCTATCATCTTTGCGGACGAGCCAACAGGCGCTCTCGATTCGAAGGCAGCCTCCTCGCTGCTTGGCATGATGGAGGAAATGAATCAGCGGCAGCGCGTTACAATCATGATGGTGACGCATGATCCGGTCGCCTCCAGCTATTGCAGCCGTGTCGTATTCTTGAAGGATGGCATGCTGTATTCTGAGCTGTATCGCGGCAGCAAAACGCGGCAGGCTTTCTTCAAGGACATCATGAATGTACAGGCCGTGCTCGGGGGTGACAGCGTTGACGTTGTTTGAATTAGCCATCCGGAGCATGCGCAAAAATATTAAGCAATATTATTTGTACTTTTTCGCTCTGATGATGAGCGCAACCTTGTACTTCGTGTTCGCCGCCTTGCAGAATGATGCGTCCATCCTGACGGCAACCTTCGGCGATGTTCAATTTGGCTCGCTGTTCAAAGCTTCTGGATTCCTGCTGCTAGGCATCGCCGCTATCTTCATGCTTTATGCGAACAGCATCTTTCTGAAGCGTCGCAGCCGGGAAATCGGTCTGTATCAGCTTATTGGCCTAACGCAGAATAAAGTGTCGCTGCTGCTCATTATTGAGAATATGATGCTTGGATTAGGCGCACTATTAATAGGGATTGGCGCCGGTGCGCTCATGTCGCGGCTCTTCTTGCTTATTCTGATGAAGCTGATTGGCATCCAAGGCGTGATTACACTCACTTTCTCATCCGCGGCTGCCGTTCAAACCGCCTATGTATTTGCTGCATTAATCGGACTCACCATTATTCAAATGCTGTTCAAAGTATACCGGACGACGCTACTCGATCTGTTCAAAGCAGAACGGCAAAGCGATCATCCAAAACAGCCTAATCAGATTTTATCGGCTATAATCGGACTAATTGGCATCGCGTTAATCGCGACCGGCTATGTAGTTGCGGGCAAGCTGTCTGCGGCTCAGCTGCCTATACAGATTTTGATCATTCTCGTCAGCACCATTCTTGGAACCTATTTGCTGTTCCGCGTCACGATCGGCTGGCTGTTCTACCGGTACAGACGGGGCAAGAATGGTCAACTGGGTTTGACCAACAGCTTGTCGCTGGCTCCGATTATGCATCGGTTGAAGGCGAATGCGAATTCGCTCACCCTTATCACCATCCTGTCTGCCATGACGCTGACGATGGTTGCCATTGCCTATTCGCTGTACTATTCCTCGGAGACGGAATCCCGGGCTATGCTGCCGTACGACTTCATCCTCGAGAACAACAAGCAAGAAGCGGCAACCTTCCGTGCTGAACTGGAAAAGGCGGGGATTGGCTTTAATCAAGTAACCATCGAAGCGATTGGCTTGAAAGGCACTTTCGGCAATGAAACGAATGGGAAGAGCAGAAGCCTGCTATTGATTCCTGCCGAAAAGCTGCAGAAGAATGATATCGCCGTGCCGCAGCCAGGCATCGCAGTATGGTACAAAGGACAGCGGAATGCATTGGAGCAAGAGACGGATACGGCTGCTTTTCCTCTGACGGTCTCGTCGGAAGACAGCAAGCTCCAGCTCGACATTCAAGTTGCGAAAACCGTGGATCGTTACGCAATGAACTACAGCTTGAGCGGCCGCCAGTTGGTCGTATCAGCAGCGACGCTGCAATCGATTCGCGAGCAGCTATCCTTGCAAGGAGAGCAAGCGATTGTCGATATCGATGCGTATCATATTATGGCCAAGAGCGATTATGCAGCGGCATCGGAGTTGTATGCCAAGTATGTAAAGGCAGAGACGGCTATGCCCGACTACTATTCCTATTCCAAAGACTCGCTCCAGAAGTTTGGCCTGATGATTTTCACAGCGGGCTTTCTCGGCCTTATTTTCTTAATCGCAACCGGCAGTATTCTATACTTCAAACAGATGACAGAAGCGGAGCAGGAGAAGAAAAGCTATACAATTCTGCGGCAGCTTGGCTTTGGCGAACGTGAAATTATGAGCGGCATTCTCCGTAAGCAGCTGTTCGTGTTCGCGATTCCGCTGGCAATCGGAATAGTCCATTCGATCTTCGCCATTAAGACAGCCTCTGCGCTGACGCTGTCCGACATTACTTTCCCGGCTGCTGTCGCCATGGCCGTCTACACGCTTGTATACTTTATGTTTGCTGCTCTTACTGTAGGGTACTATCGCCGTATTGTGGCGGCTGCTTTATAGAAGTACGACAACTATATGCGAAAGGACCTCAAACCCCTCGTTTTAGAGGAATTTGAGGTCCTTTTTAGAACAATCAACATTTATTGCAGACTTGTGGCAGCCTCGATTAATCGTTCCTTCGTCATGCTGGCGGAATCAGACTCCACGTGATAGACGATCGTCTGGTCTTCTTGTTCTTCAATCCACATGACGCTTTGAAATACGTTGCTGTCTCCGTACAGCGATTGTTCGTTTTTTGTATAATGTGCTTTGTGCCCATTCAAATCGAGCTGGACATATTCTGTATCCGGCGACGTGATTCCTTCGAGCTTTATAGAAGAGCCCTTTAAAACTCCCCAGCTGATATAGAGCGCTTCGCCATTCGCATTACGATAGACAGAGGTGTAGTAAGATTGCGGAATATCAACAGGAGGAGCCGTTAAACGCCATAGCGGCCGGTTGCCTTCCGTCTTCTTGATTTCCGTTTTCATCTCGTCCTGCAGCTTCATTGCATCAAGCCCTATTAGGAAATGGAGGGGACTATTCAAGGTGCCCGCCTGGAACTGATAGGTGCCTCCGAGCAAGGAATCCGGTAAAGATTCTGTTATGCTGCTCTCCTCTAACACATGCTTCCACTGCTGCAGATCCGTAATATAATTTGGATTCGTTACACCGAGCGGTGGTTGCTCACCGCTAAACTGTGCGGCCATTTCGGGAAGATAGACGACAGCAGTTTCCCCTGGCGCAAGCTGCACTTGAACCTCCTTGAGCGAAGCTCTTGCCTTCTCCAACGTATCCGGTGCGAGGCTAAACACCTCGTTCGTTTGCATGTGAATCGAATAACGTCCTTGCGAATCCGAAAATAGAAACTTATTGCCGGCATAGGCAAATCCGCTTAAGATCGCAACAACTACAACGATAATTGCCGCTCTTGACCAGCTCCATTTTCTCTTCATGAATGAATCTCCCCTTTTACCCATCGTCATCCGTCCGTAGTCCGCCATGATCCGGGCATCCAGCGAAGGAGGGCATTCGAGTGCGGATTCATTCCGTTTGAACGCTTCGGCCAATTGCCGTTCAATAGACATAGCCATTCCTCTCCTTTCCGCCGTGCTTCTCCTCGAATCGACGGCGTAATTGCTTCAGGGCATGATGATGTCTCGATTTGACCGTGCCTAGCGGGATGTTCAGCAAGCCTGCGATTTCTTCCAGCGAACAATCTTGATAATAGCGAAGCACGACGATCTCCTTCACTTTATAAGGGAGCGTCCGTAGAAGCGGCAGAAGCTCCATCCGATCGCTTACCGCAGACAGCCGGGCTTCCGACTCCAAGTCGCGTGATTCGTTTTTCGACGAACGCAGCTTCTCCTCTATTCGGAATAGCCTCCAGCCCTTTCTTTTCCAATTCCTTACTTGTCTTAAAATCAAACCATTAAACCATGCAGTAAAAGGCTGCTCCGGCCGGTACTTGTCCGCGCTTCTCAACAGCTCGATGTATACTTCGCTCATGATGTCTCCAACATCTTGCTTGCGTGGAGAGAGATAATAGATCAGCCCATAGGCATGATTGCGCGTCGCTTCGTACACCGTCCGAAAAGCTTCCTCGTCGCCCTGGCTCATCCGGATAAGCCATGGACTCCAATCGATATCCTTCATAGGACCGGCCTCCATTCAGGTGTTACATTAACTATTGGCTCGTTTGCTGGAAAAGGTTCAATTCACCCGCATTTGTAATTTGTTATTCATCAGCCGTTCATCTTTGATTCCTAATATTAGGTACAGAATCAAGGGAGGGATGAACGATGTATCTGGCACTGAGGGAAATTCGATTTGCCAAAACCCGATATGTAATGATTGTCATGATAATGCTGTTGATTTCGTTCTTGGTCTTGTTTGTGACCGGCTTGGCCAAAGGACTGGCTTACGCAAATGCTTCGTCTGTTAAGAATATGGCGGCAAGCCATTTTGTCCTGCAAAAGGATTCGGATCATCGTTTTGGACGATCACAGTTAACGGAAGAAGCTCTCACGACTGCACGTACAGTTGTGGGCGATGATAAAGCAACTCCGCTAAATCTCCGTATGGCGACTGTGACGGAAAAGGGGATGAGCCTGAAATCGGATGTAACGCTGTTTGCGATTGATATGACGGGCTGGCTTGCTCCGAAGGTGGTCGAGGGGCAGGGTATTGCTAACGATACACAAGGTCAAGTGCTTGTGGACCGTAAGCTTAAAGAGTCCGGTATTCAGGTCGGCAGCACCCTGATTGATCAGATGACCGGGGCGAGCTGGACAGTAAGCGGATTCGTCGCCAACGAATCTTACAGCCATACGCCAAGCGTATTTATGAATGAACAGGATTGGCTGAAGCTGCAGTCCTTTACCCCTGTAAGCGGGCAAGACTCTTCGGACAAAACGTATAATGCGATTGCCTTAAAAGCATCCGAAGATCAATTGGCTCAACTGCGTGCGAAGCTGCCAGACTCCGATATCATTTCGAAATCGGATACGGTATCCGCCGTTCCGGGCTATAAGGAGGAGCAAGGCTCGCTATTGATGATGATTGCATTTCTTTATATCATATCTGCCATGGTGCTTGCTGTCTTCTTCTTTGTCATCACGATACAAAAAATTGGTCAATTCGGTATTCTGAAAGCCATTGGCGCAAAAACAGGCTATCTGGCGCGTAATGTTATCGGTCAAGTTTTGCTTCTCTCTATTGGCAGCTTAGCAGTGAGTCTGGGACTTATTCGCCTCATGTATGAGGCGCTCCCGGCATCCATGCCATTCCAGCTGGATTCGTCGACCATTCTGCTCTCATGCTCTTTATTTATCATAACGGCGGTGCTCGGATCCTTGCTTTCCGTATACAAGGTTGCCCGGACCGATGCATTAGACGCAATTGGGAGGACTGCAGCATGAAGCCAATGTTGAAGATAGATGAAGTAACGCGGACATTTCATGACGGAGATTCTGAAATAACGGTGTTGAATAAGCTGTCTCTTCAGGTGGGCGCAGGTGAGCTTGTAGCCGTAATGGGTCCTTCGGGATCAGGCAAAAGCACGTTTCTCTCCATTGCCGGCGCCTTGCTGACTCCCACTAGCGGAGAAGTGGCAATCGACGGTGTATCTCTGTCGGGAATGGGAAGCCATGAGCTTGCGGAGCTGCGTCTTAAGCGGATCGGGTTTATTTTTCAAAGTGCCAACCTGATCCCTTATCTCAAGGTCAAAGAGCAGCTGCTTCTCGTTGCCCAGCTGGCGGGAATGCCTTCGGGTGAAGCGTCCAAGCGTGCAGCTGCATTATTGGATCGCATGGGGCTCAAGCAACGGCAGAACTACTACCCGGACAAATTATCCGGCGGTGAAAAACAGCGGGTAGCCATTGCGCGTGCGTGGATGAACAGCCCTGCCGTCTTATTCGCCGACGAGCCTACGGCTAGCTTGGATGCGGAACGCGGACAGGATGTCGTTCGCATGATCGCGGAGGAAGTGAAAGCGGAAGGTAAGGCTGCTGTTATGGTCACCCACGACGAGCGCGTCCTGCCGCTGTGCGATCGTGTATTGTATTTGAAAAATGGAGCTTTAGTCGAAGCGTGAGCGGAGTTGGTTGCGTTTCATATACCTGCCGAGCCTATATCAAGGCCCCTTTATGAGAGGGGCCTTTTTTGTTTTTCGGGGCCCCGGGGGTGTTCGGCAAGAAACTTCGCTATTACTTCGAACATTTAGCGGATGGAAGCAATCACAGCGCTGTATCCCGATATTCCCGCTCATACTTCCGGCGCATCAGCTGCCGGTACTCTGTCGGCTGCATATCCATTACATCCCGGAATGCCCGCGTAAAGCTTTTATAGCTTTCATAACCAACCATGGCTGCCACCTCCACAATTTTATGCTCGGTTTCGGCCAGCAGCCGCCGGGCTTTATCCAGACGCACATCGCGCAAGTATTCGGCAAAGCCTTTGCCGATATTTTTCTTGAACAGATTGGAGAAATAGGCGTAATTAAGCGACACATGATTGGAGACCATGGCCAGGTCCAAAGGTTTGTGATAGCTCTCATGTATGAAGCGGATCGCTTCGTTCAAGTCCTGTGAATTGCGGTAGCTGCAATTGTAGTCATAATAGAACTGGTTGAGCCGGAACAGCTGCTGCTGGAGCGCCTGAATATAATCGCGAATACTCGGATAATCGAACAGATTACGCAAGCATTCCACATCCAGCGCCTCTTCTCCCATATAGGGGCGGATAACGCGTTCATACTCCTCCAGTAATTGTACAGTAGCCCCAATGAGCTGTTGCGTATATCGGATATGATAGCGTTGAAGCATATCCTTGTGGAATATCATCGAAAGTCCTTGGGCCAGTTTGCCGCTATTCTTGGTGCCTATTAGCTGGAACAGCGAATACAGGCTCTCATACGGAAGCTGCCATTGCTGCTGCAGCCGCTCTATATGTACAGGCAGCATGCAACGCTGATCTGGAAACAGGTAGCTGTGACGATATAGCTCCAGCACTTGCGTGTAGCTGGCCGGAAGCTCCTTCAACCCTCGCAGCGATCCGGTCATCGCCACAACCGCATCGATTTGTTCGGCCTGCAGCGCAGCGGACAAAACATCCGCATCTACAGCAGCATCCACTGCAAGGATCAGATGCGGGCCATGCTGCAGAGTCAAATAACCCTGCCTGCCATACACGCGATAAACAATGGATTCCATGCTGTGGCTGCTGCTGGCCCCTGGCTGGTTAATCCATAGCTGCTCCCGCAGCAGGCACAGGCGGTAGCTGCGCCACAGCTCTGGATGCTGCCGCTCAGTCTGGAGAATCCAAGCCTCATCATTCACCGCGCCCTGCATGAACATGCACAACTCTTTACGGTCCGTTTCCTCAGCCCGGCGGGTTAAATGCTTCATATTAAGCGAAAGCTCCTGGCGTGCCTGTATTTCCTGCCATACATGCTCTACCGAAGCTTGCAGATCCTCCCGCTTCACAGGCTTGAGCAGATACCCTTTTGCACCCAGTCCAATGGCCTTCTGAGCATACGCAAAATCGCTATAGCCGCTAATAATTAGATAATCCGCCTTGATGTGCTCCTCTTTGGTGTGCTCCATGAGCGCCAGTCCATCCATTTCCGGCATCCGAATATCGGTGATGACCAGCTGAATGCTGTGCTGCCGCAAGAGCTGCAGCGCCTCCATTCCATTTGCAGCGCTATAAATGGTATCAAGCTGTATAGGGAACTGGCTCATCATCGCTTGCAAGCCGTCGCGTATATGCTTCTGATCGTCCACAATCAAAATGTTGATCATCCCCTACCATCCTCCCAGATTCACGTTTTCCCAAGGCAAGCGTATCGTCACACAAGTGTAGGCGCCCTGCTCGCTTTCAATCCAAAGGCCGCATCCTTTGCCATAATGAAGCTGAAGACGCTTATGCACATTTTCCAAGCCTAATCCGTTTCTGCTGGCGACAATGGGCGAATCTGAATCACCCCGCAGCACCTCCTGCAGACTAGCGAGCATTTGCGGATCAACGCCCGCTCCATTATCGCGTATTTCGATAAGCAGCTGGCTGTCATTCTCCACCTCTACCGTAATTTGAATGTGTACACTGCCTCCCAAAGGCGCTGCATGATGAACGGCATTCTCGACGATAGGCTGCATGCACATTTTTGGAATGGCATAGCGAAGCACCTCCTGCGGGAGATCTGCCGTCAGTACAATATTGCCGCCCTCCATAAAATTCATGAACCGGATATAGCTCTGTATATTTGCAAGCTCCTCGCTAAGGGCTACAGTATCGCTGTGCCACTTCATACTGTAGCGAAGCAGCGAGCCTAATGATACGACCGCATCGGCAATAGCCGGCTGCCGCTGAACCTCTGCCAGCATCCGGATGGACTCCAGCGCGTTATACAAAAAATGCGAATTGATCTGCGAATGAAGCGAGTGCAGCTGCGCGTTTTTCGCAATCAGCTGCTTATCCACCACCTGCGTCATCAATTGCTTAACCTCATCCAGCATTTTGTTGTAGCTAACAGCTACCTCATCGATCTCATCACCAGTCTCGTTCGCATCAAGCCCGGTTTCAATCTTCGCATCCAATTGGCCTTTCCGCACCAGGCGCATCGAAGCCAACACACTGTCCAAACGGCGAAAAATACGCCGGGTGGTATGCGAGACTATCAGCAGAATCATCAGCAGCACGATTAATGTAATCGCTACCACAAATACGTACCAGCTGCGCGGCCCCTTCATCAGCTCCTGATGGGAGGCGATATCGACCACATAGGCGTCAAGCGGAGCAATGTAACGATATAGGGCGTAGTAAGTATGATCCCCGACATTGACCTTAATTGGACTGTCTTGCCCGAGCGCATCCAACTGCTGGTGAACAAGGGCAAGCACCTCACCCAGCTCCTCCCCCGTAGTCTGAACAAACGTATGCTTAGGATTGTATACCGTCTGAGAGGGATCCGTCCCCGCCATTACAACGGAAAAGAAGTTGCCGCCGGTCTCCTCCAGCAGGTCTTTGAAAAAAACGCTGTGTTTGGCGCGAATTTCCATAATGCTCGGTCGTTTCTGCTGCTGGCCCTGAAGCCGTACCAGTCTATAGTAAGACAGCGTATGCTCCCCGTCCTTAAAAGCGAACAGACGATAGGCCGCACCGCCTTCCTCCCTAAGCTCTTTCCAATAATCTTGAGGCGAGAATCTATCATAGTGGTAAATTTCAGGCCAGATTTCATACAGATTCGGATTATCGACGTAGAAGCTGAGCTGGCTGATCATCTCATGGCTTTGGATAATATTGCTCATTTGCTCATATTGATTTTGCCTGAACTTCACCAGCCGCAAACCGTCGCTACGCATATTGGAATGAATAAAATCGACAAAGGCCTTTTGCGTTAATGCAGTAGAGGAAGCGTTTTCAAGCATTTCTACCCGGCTGCGCAGCTGTTCGTTGAGCTTGGCAACATGGCTGCTTCCGCTGGCCATAGCATCCTTGTAGAGCTGAACTTCCTGCGTACGGATAAATAGAAAGGAAACGACAATAGCCGGAACGGCGATTGTTATGCTAAAAGCGATAAACAGCTTTTGAGAGATGCTGGAGTTGCGGTAGATTTTCCTCCATTTAGCCAATAGATACTTCATTTAAAAGACCTCCCAACCTCTGTAATATACCATATATTACTGGAAGGAAGTTCGAAGCGGCCGCCAAATTACGGGTACAAGAAAGGGGAATACCGGCCACCCTATCGGTGACCGGCAGCAGCCCTTCTGCCTATTTACTCCGCCATTTTAGCTTTTCGCACATCCAGCTCACCCTGGCGATATTCCATCACCTTGTCAAAGCCGTAGCTTGCGCGGCGGGAAAGGAAGCTTTCAAAGATTTTATCGAATGCAGCTTCATCCTTCGCGGTAATGAGCTCTGGCATCACTTCCTCCCAGTTTTGAGAGATACGCGACCATGCCACCGCCACGTCGGAATCGCCGAGCGGGTCTAGACCCTTATAAATGCCGCTGTCAATATCGGCCTGCTTGTTCGCAAATTCCTCCATCTGCTTAATGACAGGAGCCTTCTCCGGTCTCCACTGGTTGATAATGACTGGATTGCGCATCATCCAATAGGTGTCCATAATTCCGTATTGCTTCTCCAGCTTCTCAATATCGGTACTGAGCAGCTCAACCATGTCCGCCTTCAGCTGCGGTTTGCCGTTCGCCTGCTCCCACGTCTCGCCTTCCTTGCCGAGGAATAAATCCCTCTGGCCTTCTTCGCTGGCGAGATAGGTCAAGAAGCGGATTGCACGTTCAGGGTTTTTGTTGGATTTGCTGATCATTGTAACCATCCAGCCGTCCATATTGCCTGGGAACAGCTTGGCACTGTCGCCTTTACTGTTCTGCGGTCCATCTACTGCGATATAGTGGGAGTCCGGATTGGCACTGGCAGCCAGCATCGGATTTACAGCCGCCATGCCGTTCCATTCGCGAATCATCATAAAATAACGGGCATTATTCGTCTTTTCCTCAACCTGTGTATCGGAATCTACTAGAAAATCTACATTAAGCAGTCCGCGTTCGTAAGCGGTGCGGAAGGTTTTCAGCCAAGTGATATAGTCCGGGTCGGTAATACGGTCATATACTTTGCCTTCCTGTTCGTGCGGGACAGCAAGCAGATTTTGCAGGTACTCCGTCATCCCGTAAGGCACATTGCCCTGTGCAAAGAAGGGGCTGATCGTCTGGCCCTTATACTTGGAATACTTATCTTTCAATAATTGCAGGGCGCTCAGGAAGCCCTCCGGAGTACTTAAGTCCGGGCTGCCCATCTCCTCATACAAATCCTTTCGTACGAGGAAGGTTTGGTTGGCGGCCGTCATGCCGGTCTCATGCATCAGATTAGGGCTGTAGGAATCATTCGGCACACCGTAGGTATTGCCATTATCCTGACGATACCACTTCAATGTGCCATCGCCCGCTACCTTGAAGAAGTACGGATCATATTGCTCGGCCAGTTCATTCAAGGCATAGACATGATCGCCTTCCCACAGCTTTTTGACAGCGTTTTCCCAAGAGCCCATCGTAATTAAGTCCGGCAGCTTGCCGGAGGTCATCATCAGTGTAATATGCTCGTTGGCTTCACCGGAGGGCACTTCGAGCTTGACATTGACTCCTGTTTTTTCTGTCACATACTTGGAAACCAGACTCTCTCCCCAGGAATGGCCATACCAGGATGCGCCAACAAACCAGGAAAGCTCCACAGGGCTGGTATCCAGCTTCCATGCCGGTTCATCAGGGTTTAGTGCAGCTTCGCCGGCTGGCGGAGTATTTTCGGCGGGCTTTGCGGTTGGCGCACTTTCTTTTGGCTCCGACTTGGTACACGCGGCCATGCTCAGCATCAGAATTACGGCCAGAACTACGGCGATGCTTTGCTTCATGCGACGATTGCTCTTCATGACAACATCATCCTTTCACTCGTTACTGCTGTATTTTGTATATCGGTATCCCGCGCCTCTTCTAAACAACTGGCTTAGCAAGGCTCAGGAAGATTACCCTTTTATTGCGCCAATCATGACCCCTTTGACCAGATAGCGCTGGATAAAGGGATAGAACAATAGTATTGGAAGCGTTGCCACCATCATAGATGCAAACTTAATCGAGTTGCCGGGCAGTCTTGCGCCGAACTGAGCCATCGCTTGCTGTTGAATGGCAGACATTGAATTCTCGGCAATGATTTTGTACAGCATCGTCTGCATCGGCAGTATATCCTGCGATCGAATGTACAGCACACCCTGATAGTAATCATTCCAATGGTATACGGCTGAAAAAAGCGATATCGTAGCAATAACCGCCATGCTGTTCGGCAATACGATTCTGAACAGGACGCCATAGTCCGAAGCGCCGTCTACTTTCGCAGATTCCTCCAGGCTTTCCGGAATGGTACGGTAGAAGCTCATAAAAATGACCATATTGAAAAACGTGTACATCGCCGGAATGATGAATACGAGGAAATTATCGTACAAGCCCAGCTTCGTCATCAGAATAAACGTAGGGATCAGACCGCCGGAGAACAGCATCGTAATTAACGCGATTTTGAGATAAAGCTTGCGCCCAATTAGATGGGACTTGCTCAATCCGTAAGCCACAACGGCGGTAAACAACACATGCACCGCTGTTCCGATTACCGTACGCATCGTTGTAATGTAGAAACCGTTCATCAGCGTCTTGTCATTGAAAACAACACTGTAGCTCGCCAGCGAGAACTCCTTGGGAAACCAGTTGACCGTGCCGAGCAGCGCCTGCTCCGGCGCATTGAATGAGTTAATGAATACAAACCACATCGGATACAGCGTAATAAAGCAGACGGCCAGCATCAGCAGGGCATTGCAGACCTCGAATATACCGATACGGCGAAACCTTCTCCGTTTGACCATATAGCTATGCTCCCCCTTTAAAAGATGCTGTCGCCCGTTAGTTTTTTGGACGTGTAATTCGCCAGGAACAATAGCCCTAATGCCACTATGGAGCGGACAAACAGAACCGCCGTTGAGAAGGAATGACGCCCGGATACCAAGCCCATGTTATAGATGTACAGATCAAGGCTTTCAGCCATCCTCAGGTTCATGTTGTTCTTCAGCATAAAAATCTGCTCGAAGTTGCTGCCCAGTATCCCGCTGACCGCGAGGATAAACAAGATGGCGATGGTAGGGCGTATGCTCTGAATGGTAATATGCCACATCCGCTGCCAGCGGTTGGCCCCGTCCAGCTCCGCCGCCTCGTACAGCCCCGGATCAATGCCGGCTATGGCAGCGATGTAGATGATAGCGCTCCAGCCGGTTTCCTTGAGCGTATCGGAGAAATAAGTAATCCACCAAAAGTATTTAGGCTCGCTATTGAACAAAATTTCACGATCCTGAAGCCCTAATGCCATCATCAGCTGGTTGATAACACCGCCCTCGCCCAGCCAGTTCAGCATAATGCCGCCGAAAATCGTCCAGGCAATAAAGTGCGGAAGGTACGAGATGGTCTGGACCGTGCGCTTAAACCGGATATTCCGGATTTCGTTAAGCATCAAGGCGAAAAAAATCGGAATGGGAAAGCCCAATATCAGCTTGATGCTGCTCATCCCCAGCGTATTGCGGATGGAACGCCAGAAACGGTCATCCGTCATAAAATCCTCGAAATGCTTGAGCCCCACAAAAGGCGATTGCAGCATCGGCTTGGCAATGCTGTAGTCCATGAAGGCAATAATCAGCCAGAACATCGGAATATAGCAAAAGATTAACATCCAGACAATGCCCGGGATGACCATGCTCTGCAATTGCCACTGTCTAGTGAATAACTTTATAGCTCCTGTTTTGTGTTGGAACATCTTCTCTGCCCCTTTCCTTTCTCATCGTATAAAAATAGGAACAGGAAAAAAAGGCCATCATTTTTGACCCTATCCCAATTTTTTGGATTCGTTTGACGGGGCGTTAAAAGCAAGTATGCTATGAGTAAATGAAAGGGGTGTGCGAGGGATGAACAAGCTTATATGGCAGCAAAATTTCTTGGAAAGCCATGCAGATCTGAGCACATGGAACATTCGCCTTGGCAATGATTTGCTGGATAACGATGGACAGCCTATCTGCCCGGGCTGGGGGAATGGCGAGCAGCAGTATTATACGGATCAGGCGAGCAATCTGTATATGGATGAATCCGGCTTGCACCTATGCGCGCGCCGTGAAACCGTCGAAGCGGCGGATGGACGGAGCTTTGCCTATACTTCGGCTCGTCTCGATACGAAGGATCATCTGTCGTTTTGCTATGGCAAGCTAGTCGTCCGCGCCAAGCTGCCGGCAGGTCAAGGACTATGGCCTGCCATCTGGCTGCTGCCGCAGCATCAGGTGTATGGCCCTTGGCCCGCTTCGGGTGAGATCGATATTATGGAGGCCAAAGGACGCCTGCCTCAGCAGGTATCCGGGACGCTGCATTACGGGAAGGATATGGGGAATAAAAGCACAGACGAGTTTTCCTACACGTTCCAGGACAGCACGATCAGTGAGTTCCACGATTATGCGCTGGAATGGGATTCCAGCTCCATTCGATGGATGGTAGACGGACATTGCTTCGCCGAGCGCCGTCTGGAGCCGGGCGTCATGCCCTTTGACGAGCCCTTCTATCTGGTGCTTAACCTTGCGGTAGGCGGCTGGTATGACAATGTGGCGGTGGATGAAGCTGCGCTGCCGGGGGTTATGACAGTTGCGGGTATCTGGCTGTATCAATAGCCGGGGAACTGGAGCAGGAGAACGAAATGCTACAGCATTTTCTAGTCATAAAAGCCCTGTCCGCTTGATTGAGCGGACAGAGCTTTTTCCGTTTATCAAGTATCACTTAGGAGCTGCACCCATCCTGTTGGAGTAATGTTTTTCACCGTATAATCTTTGCCATTATACTTCACTTTCTGACCCTGCAAGACCTGAACTCCATCGTTCAGCTTTAACGATACATCGACATTCCAGCTTGGATTCGGTGTTCGGGTACTAGAGACGTCAGCAGGTTGAATCGTGACTGCTTTGGGAGCCAGTTTCCGGCGCTTAAAGGACTGGAAGGGCCCTACCAGATCATCCTTCAGCATCTCACTATAGCTGCGTTTCTTGCCACGCCCGGGTTTTACAGCTTCATCAAACAGCTCTACGGCACGAGAGAGACCGTCAACATAATTTTCATGACTGATGTTCATCGAGGACTGCGTCGGATGCGGGTCATTGCTGCCAGTCCCAATATTTTGTTCCATTAGCTGGCCGCTAACCTTGCTGTCCGTATGACTGGAAGCACCCGGGTGCAGCGCCTTCAGCTGTCCTTTGCCTTTATACAGCACCCTCTCGAACGAATTGCCGTTCTTCATAGCCTCAATTGCAGCGGTGTATAAGGAAAGAGCATAGTCTGTACGGTACCCCTCGGTTACCGTGAGTACGGCGAACAGCTCATTCATTTTAGCTTGCACACGGTCCGAATATTTACCGTCCGGATAATCGGTGCCTTTATGGAATTTCTGATAGATATCAGTGGCAACATCCTTAGCGCTGTGCCCTTCCAGCTCACTCACTACATGCAGATAACTTCCTTGTTTTCCCTCCGCCTTCAAATCTCCCTTTACCCTTTCCGGCATATAGCCTTCTTTCTGCTTTTTGTCGGATTGAACTAAAGCATTTTTGCTGGTCGTCTGCAGTTTGAACTGCGAGCCGCCGCCAGTCATGCGGAATACCGTACCATTTACTTTAATGCCGAATTTGCCGTTCGGATCTTTTTTCAGCACATGCTTCTTCACCCTCATGGTGTCTCGAATATTGTTAACCCGATATACTTTAAGCGGAGTTGACTGGGTCTGCGCATCCAATTCGGTTTCGGACTCTTCCGCACTGGATAAGTCGTCCAATTCAAGGTCGTCTAATATGTCCCTCGTTGGCTGAAGCTTTGACTGAAATTCGTCTTCACCGTCATCATAATAGTCATACTTACCTTCAGTCTTCGTAAGGGTCCAACTTGAATTTGATGGCTTTTTGCCCTTCTTCACCTTATGAATTTGCCGTTGAACAACATCACCAGCGGGCTTTGGTACACTTTGAAGCATTTGGAGCGCTGCGCGATTGCCCACGGCCGACTGAAGCTGCATGATTGCTAATGAAGAATTCGGTGGAGCGGCAGTTTTTTGAGCTTCCTCTATCTCATTGCTCCTTGAAGCATTTCCGCTGGGACGGCGCGTCCCCGAGCTCCTTAACATTCAGTCACCTCTTTGTACAATTTGTCTATATTATACCAAATATTGATAGTTATTAAGAGGTATTCTCCTGCTGCCTGCAACTAAAAAGAGTCAGAAGCGGCTCGTTGGCAGCAACTGACTCTTTCTGTTGGTTGTATTTCAATTACGGCAGTTATTCATCTCTTACAGCTTACTTCTGAAGCATGTGAAACACTTGCTCGACATCCTTATCGCCGCGGCCGGACAAGTTCACGATAATAATCTGGTCTCTGGTCATCGTTGGAGCGAGCTTCTTCGCATGTGCTACAGCATGCGCGCTCTCCAGCGCAGGGATAATTCCCTCCGTACGGGAAAGCTCCTGGAAGGCATCCAGCACTTCCTGATTCGTCACCGTTGCATATTCCGCACGGCCTGACACCTTCAGATGGCTATGCTCCGGCCCAATGCCCGGGTAATCGAGCCCCGCCGCAATCGAATAGGTTTTTTTCGGCTGACCCTCTTCATCCAGCAGCACTAAACATTTGAAGCCGTGGAGAACGCTTGGAACGCCTTCTGTCAAAGAAGGTGCTTGGTCAGGCTCAACTCCGATCAGTCGAACGCTTGGTTCATCGATATAATGGGCGAACGCACCGATTGCATTGCTGCCGCCGCCTGCGCAAGCCACGATTGCATCCGGCAATCGGCCCTCTTTCTCTAGAATCTGCCGTTTGGACTCTTCACTTATAATCGACTGGAAATGCTTAACCATCGTAGGGAACGGATGCGGTCCAACAGCGGAACCGAGCAAGTAGAACGTATTCTGATAGTTCCGGACAAGATCGTCCAGCGCTTCATCCACCGCGTCCTTCAACCGGCCTTGACCTTTGTTTACCGGAACGACCGTTGCGCCAAGCAATTCCATACGGAACACGTTCAGCGCTTGACGGCGCGTATCCTCTGCCCCCATGTAAATGACGCATTCCATTTCAAACATAGCGCAGGCTGTCGCTGTCGCAACACCGTGCTGACCGGCACCTGTCTCAGCAATAATCCGCTTCGCGCCCATACGCTTCGCAAGCAGAATCTGGCCGATTGCATTGTTGATTTTATGCGCACCCGTGTGGTTCAAATCCTCGCGTTTGAGATAAATCTTAGCGCCGCCCCAAGCATCGGACAACCGCTCCGCATACGTCAGCGGATTCTCACGGCCAACGTATTCACGCAAATAGTAACGGAGTTCTTCCTGAAATTCTGGATCTTCCTTGTACCTGTTAAATTGTTCCGTTAAATAATTCAGCACCTCTTGCAGTTCCGGCGGCACGAAGCTGCCCCCGAACTCCCCGAAATAACCCTCTTGCTGCTGCAACAGTTCACTCATATTGTAAGCGCCTCCATTAATAAAATAGCGATTGCCTAATCTAACTCTATCGTATCATAAATTTTGGCTTTTGAAAGATTAGGAGAAGGCTATTTTTAATGAACTTCAAGAGGCATTTATAGAGGAAATCCCAGCTAGCTGGCAGAAATATTGTACATGCTGTCTTACAAATAATGAATAGGAGTGAACGTCCATGACAACATCATTCAAAATTACAGGGATTGAACAAATATCGATTCCAGTCCGCGACATAAAAGCAGCCGTATCCTTCTATCAGAACATTCTGGAGCTGCAGCTCTTGTTTGAAGTTCCCAATATGGCCTTCTTTGCCTGCAGCGGCATTCAACTGATGCTGGCCGTACCGGAGAAGCCCGAGTTCAATCATCCAAGCTCTACTTTCTATTTCAAGGTTGAGAACATTAATGATGCCTTCGATACTTTATCGGAGCGCGGCGTTTCCTTTGCAGGCAAGCCTCATAAAGTTGTCGAGATGAATGATAGTGAGACTTGGATGGCATTCTTTTACGATCCGGATCGGAATCTGCATGCTCTCACGAGCCAAGTGCAAATCTCCCGGCACTAGGAGCAAGCTGGCAGAGGCATCCGGGTTATAGAGACCGGTTGGAAAATCTGAATATCAGCTTTTCACCATCGATTGTTGGCCCTGACCGTTCCTCATAATTTCCATTTGTATAATGAGAGACGGTCCTGCGCCAAAACCTTTGCCCAACGGTATTTCGCTCAGACGGGTTCGTAAACAGCTCCCATTGGCCGGTGAACCGCTGGAATATGCTCGTAATCGCGAATTGAGCATGCCCATGGCCTCTAAACGGCTGCAGCATAAAAAAGTCATTCACAAAATAGTCCACATCCGGCGAACAATACGGAGGCGCAGCAATAAGTGCAAAACCCGCCGGTCTATTGTCCGCTGCAATCAGATAGGGAAAAAGAGCGTTTGGATGCTCCCACCATATGTTCTGAACTTCGTATTGGTCATTTAGAGTGACATAATGATCGCTGTCCTCAAATATTCCGTGCTTATTGGGCGTATGCCCCGAAACGAGTCCATAATGGCCAGACAAATCATGCAAATATAATGGATACATATTTTTAATGATATAGGCGTTGGTTTTGTCAGTTAATTTAACTTCAATGTTCATATGTGGTGCCTCCTATAGGAGACCGGTCAATTTCAACAGGTTCGATGGTATCGAATAGAAAGGAATGACCTTTTAAAAATTGTCCAATGTACGCTTGGGCGTAAGGCTGCTCATCGATCAAACCGGATGTTTCCCTGGAATCGGAAGAATGATGGCTGTAATTCCCGATCATACACATGATGAAAAAGCATTCTAACTGCCGTACATATCCCGCTTCCAGCTTTCTGACACTTTCATAGCCTTGGATCAAAGCCCACCGATGCTTAGGGTACAGCTCTAGCAGCGTGCTTGCCACATCATAAAGGTAATAGCCGTAACCGCATCTGCCGAAATCTATCGGACGGGGTTCATCGCCACTAAATACGATATTTCCAGTGTGTAAATCCCCATGAACGAGTCCATAGTTATGCTCAGTCTGCTGCATGACAGCTAGCTCGGATAAAACCTTTTCAGCAGCTTTTTGGTATTTACCCCAAGCCTCCTCGGATAGAAAGCATGAATAATACTGCTCCAGCTTAACCATCTCTCTGCTAAAACTGTCTGCGCCCCATGCAGGCCTTGCAAAGTCAGAGGGCGGCACGAAACGTGCAGCAGCCTCATGGAGTCTTCCCATCATTACTCCGATATTATAGACACAGTTGTCTGTAAATCCCCCGCTTCCATGCTCGCCTTCGATCCATTTCATCATGGTGACATAAGGCCGCCGATAGCCTGCCTCCGTATCGATTTCCACTACATAAGAGCCATTACGGCTTGCCAGCCCTTCCGGTACATTCAGATCTTCCGACTTGCTCAAGGCTTGAAGCAGCGCAAGTTCGGATCGAATCTCCGCTTCACTCCATCGGTCCGAATGAATGCGAAGCAAATAACTTGTCTCCGTATCCGTTTCAACTTTGTACGTTATCGTGTCTGAGAGCTGAATAAATCGGATGCTCTTCCATTCCACGTCATACAGCAGCAGCGCCGATAAAGTGACTTTCCTCGCTCTCACAAGCAAAGACTGCCTATTCTCATCCGTATCATTTTGAAAAAAATCAATCATTCTTGTCCCCCCTGTTATGTGAATACCGACCGCACCAGCTATCTGAATCATTATACAAAGAGCAAGATTGTAAAAATAGGCAGCAAACTTTTAAGAATTGTTCCTTGTAAAAAAGCCGCCTCACAATTCCCTCCGAGTATCTGTAAGGAAATAACCAGCCTGTACAACATCATGAAGAGAAGCAGCCATACATAAAAATAGGATAGGAGAATCTGACTTGGAAAGGAGCGGCTTACTTTGCCTTTTGTTCTTCGATACAACAACAACGATACAGGTGCCATTACGTTCACCGGCAATACGCTTGGCCTAAGCCGGTCAAGCACGCCAGGCGTGCCCGGAACGCTCGATATTATCGGGGCATTCGTCACAGTGGACACCGCACAGCAATACGGTACATACCCGCCGGGCACGACAGCTGATTTCGGGTCTGACAGTGCTGCTGCCCTGCTTAGGTTCCCTGCAGACAGCGTCGTATTGTACGCAGAGCTTGTATGGGGAGGCACGTACCGCGTATCCGGAGGGATGAACAATTACGTTAATTTCATCAACAAACCGGTAAGTTTGATTACTCCTCAAGGGACAGCTTATTCGGTTGAACCTGATCCGGCAACTGCACAATCCGCTCGCCGCAATGCAACTTATAATTACGTACGCTCTGCCAATGTCACCTCAATCATTCAATCGGGAGGAGCTGGCTATTATACGGCAGGCAAAATCGTCGGCAATATCGACTACGGGTCGAGTACAGGCAATAACTGCGGCTGGACGCTTTGCGTCATTTACGAGAATATGTCCCTTCCTTTCCGCAACCTGAGTCTTAATGTCGGCATGGTCGAGATAGCATCCAGCTCACCGCCAGTAACGACGACACTGTCAGGCTTCGCCACGCCAACGTCAGGACCGGTGACCGGCAGAATGGCGCTCTGCGCGATGGACGGGGATGCGAATAAAACGGGTGACCAAGTCCTGTTTGGCCCTAGCGAAGCTGGCTTAGTCGCACTTCAAGGCCCTAATAACTTCTTGAACAATTTTTTTGCTTCGCAAATTAATAACGACGAAGGAGAGCTGGATACGACAGGCACCTTCGGCGACCGCAATCAAATAAACGGCGTACCAGGCAGCAATATTGTCGGGGGCAGACAGGGCTGGGACATTACGAATGTAGATATTACCCCTACTTTGACGAATGGGCAGACCTCTGCCGTCTTCCAGCTTCAAACATCCGGGGACGGCTATACGGTCAATTCAGTCGGTATATACATTGATATCAATTCGCCTCGAATCACGATTGTCAAAAGCGTCGATGCGGTGCTGGCAGAGGTCGGCCAAACGCTAACCTACACGGTCGTCATTATGAACAGCGGCACGGTGCCGGCCGATGCCATGCTGCTGCTGGACAGCTTGCCTGCTGATACTGAATTCGTACCAGGCAGTGTAACAGTGAATGGTCTATCCGTGCCGGATGCTGATCTCGCAGGAGGCGTTGCACTCGGCTCGCTTGCGCCGAATTCATCCGTTACGGTCACCTTTGAAGCCATCGTTACTGATGTACCTGAGGAAGAACAGCTTATCAATGACGCAACCGTCGTCTTTCAATACCAGAGTGTAACGGGCGGGCCAATTCTTTCCGGAGATATGGTATCCAATGAAGTGGTTATACCTGTCATCAATCCGGGAATTGGCATCATTAAGCGGGTAACGCCAGATAAAGCGCTGCCCGGGCAAACGGTGTTGTATGAAATTGAGGTCATCAATACAGGTCAGGTGGCACTTACCGGCATTACCGTCTCCGATTCGCTGCTGGGGCTAAATCAAGGAATACCAGACCTGCAGCCGGACGAGAGCTTTTCGATTCCGTTGAGCTATACGATTCCGCCTGGCACTCTCGCCGGCACCATTATTCCGAATACTGCAATAGCCCTCTCCAACCAAGCCGGGCCCGTTGATGCAATAGCTGATGTGCTCGTGCTGCCTGTCTACAATCTATCGCTCGCCAAGACCGCAAGCCGCGAGACCGCCTCTCCGGGGGAGACGGTCATCTATACGCTGACTGTCACGAACAGCTCAAATGCACCGCTGACTAATGCAGCAATAAATGATCCGTCAATCGGCTTCTCCCAGACGATTGCGTCTCTCAGCCCAGGTGAAAGCCAAACTTTTAATGTATCCTATGGTGTTCCGGAAGGAACGCCGGATGGCACCCGCTTCGTCAACGTCGCTTCGGCACGCTCCGATCAGACGCCGACAATCACGGATGAAGCACTTGTCGTGGTCACTGCGGCTCCTCCTGTTACACCGTCCATCGTTCCTCCGGTATCCCCTGTGCCCCCCGTGGAGCCTGTGGAAGTAGCAAAAAGCGTCTCACCATCTCTAGCCGCAGTCGGGAGTACGATGTCTTATACCCTTACCGTCCGGAATACAACAGGCACTCCACAGGGAGCAGGAGAAGCTGCTGCCGTACTGCAGAACGTCCGATTGTTCGACCGGCTGCCGCAGCAGCTCCGATTGCTTGCCGATAGTCTGCGTATCAATGCGGTTACGGTCCAGAACGCCGACCCTACGGGCGGCATTCCGCTAGGCACTTTGCAGCCGGGGCAGTCTGCACGTGTCGCCTTCAAAGCTGTTGTATTGGAGACGCCAGCTGGCGAAACGGTGTCCAATCAAGCTTTTGTCACCTACAATATTCTAGGCTCGAGCACCGTATCGTCTGCTTCCTCCAACGTGACGACGTTCGAAGTGATGGATGACGATGAGTGAAGTGTGCATCCAGTAATCCGGACATTGGGCACAGGAAAAAAAGCGAAGCATCTCCGCGGAGTGCTTCGCTTTTTACCTCGCATACTCAGCTTACAGCATGCTGACCCTGCTTTACTTTCTCGCTTAATGCGCCCCTTTGTAAGCTTTGAAAATCGGATTTTCCCCGCAAACCATAAGTCCCTGCCCCCAGTTCACATGCGTATCTTCGGATGGAAGATCCTCAGGATCGCGGTATTGGAACAGTACGTTGCGCCGGGTCCGGTTGCTTCGGTTAGGTCCTGAGCCGTGAATCGTCAAATAGTTGAAAAACAGCACATCGCCCGCTTTGGCCGGACAAGGCGTTCCCATAGAGATCGGGTACTCCTTGTGATTCAGATAATGCTGTCCGATATGTGCAATCGGCCCTGCCTTGTGAGATTGCGGGATGACACTCAGGCAGCCGTTCAACTCATCCGTATCATCCAAGTGCACGCTGGCTGCCATCATCGTATGCTTTTCATGAGGGAAATACGGCGCGTCTTGATGCATTGGGAATGCAGCGCCGTTCTCCGGCGGCTTTACGAGCATTTTCGAATGATGAAGCTGTACATTAGGACCGATCAGCTTCGACAGAATCGCCGCCATATTAGGATGGGACAGCGCCCGAGTAAAGCTCGCATCATGATAATGAACATCATGGAACCCTTTGAGCACCAGCTTCTTCATGTCTTCGGACGGCAAATAGTCGCCCTGCCAGGCCGCATTATGATCTAATGCTGTTTTTGCCGCCCGCTCGATAATGCCTTCCATTGCTCCCCGCATGGTCTCGATCTCTTCGGTATTAAAAACGCCTTTCACCAGCAAATATCCATTCTCCTGATAAAAGTCTGCTTGCTCCTTCGTAATCATCGGATCCGCTCCTTCAATCTTGTGATCATTTACTTACGGTGTTATTGTAAAATGAAATCCGCACCTTCGTATTTGACCGGATCGGACGGTTTTTTGCACAAATTGGACAGAGGGGGAACAGGGATGAATGCGCTTGAGAGCAGAGATCGGGAAAACTGGTTAAACTTCGCAGCAGAACATCTGGCAGGCAGCCAGCTTTCTTTTCAGGTTCAATATTGGGGCATCAATCCGAACCATTACGACAACCCGCTTCACAAACATTCCTTCTATGAAGCATGCTACGTAAGAGACGGTGAGGGCATCTATCAGGATTACGATACGGAATACCCTCTTCGTAAAGATACGCTGTTCCTGTCCAAGCCGGGCATCCTCCACCAAATCCGCAGCGAGAGCGGACTTGACTTGTGCTACGTAGCGTTTGAGATTGACGAGTCGAATTCGGCTGCTGAATCCGTCGCAAACTACCGCGAGCTGCTAGACTCGTCGAATTGTATCCGGTACGAAATCGGGGAGACGCCGGCCGCGTTGATCTGGAGAGCTCTAGTTGGGCATACCCGGCAAAATGATTGGCTTTCCGATCTGCTGCTGAACAGTACAGCCCATTCCCTTCTGCTCTCGTTGTGCAGCGCCTTTGCAGAGGAAAGCAATGAGGAACGGACTCCACCGCCTCGCAAAACGTCACATCATTCCCTGCGAAGCGCAATCTTGTACATCCGTGACAATCTGTCCGCAGACTTGTCCGTTAAGGATATCGCCCGGTATATGCATCTGTCGGTCCGCAGCCTGTCGCGTTTATTCCATGAAAACTTGCAGGTCAGCTGCCAAGACTACATTCAACGGGAGAAAATGAAGCGCGCCGTGCATCTGATCCGGCATACCGATCTCGGCTTCTCGGAAATCGCAGATCGGGCGGGCTACGGGAGCGTTCATTATTTTACAAGAGTGTTCACGAAAATCTACGGCATGCCGCCTGGAAAATATAGAAACAGCTAATAGAGAGCGCCGAACTGTCGGGAATGGCTGTTTCAGCGGATCAAAATGCAAAAATGCATTTCAATCGGGCTCAAATCGTCGATTCTATCGTTCAAAATGCAAAAGTGCAGGTGAAATGGCGATATACGGCTCATTTTCTGCTAAATCCGCCAATCAACCTGCACTTTTACATTTTGTGGCCATAAACAGCCGATTTTACCTGAAACAAAATGCACTTTTGCATTTTGTTTCTCGGATCGCATGTGGAACCATATCAAAAAGGCCGTCAAAGCGATTGACGGCTTTTTTCGAGTGCAGCCGATTAGAGCTGCAGCACGGCTATTTGCTCGCTGTGGACGATTTCGCCATTTTCACGAAAGCCGCAGCTTTCGTAAAGCTTTCTCGCGGTCGTGTTATCAATCCCGTATGAAATCCAACAGTACGTAGCAGGGCCTGCCGGCAAGGTCCGGACAAACTCCACGATTTTATGCATCGCTGCCCGCCCATATCCCTTGTTCTGGTATCGGTGGTCAATCATCAGCCTCAGAATACAGTAGCTGTCGTCTGCAATTGTCGGGAGATCATAGCCCGTAATCCTATAAGTAATCATAACGAAGCCAACCGGCTGTTCATCTGCATAAATGGCAAAAGGATAGGGATGTCCCCCATTGGTTGCAAGGACATAGCAAGAAGCCACGCTGGATAAATTAGAGGCAACAAAGCGTCTTTGATCTTCAGAAACTTCCAAATTAAATATATCACGCCGGTTCTCCAGCGTAATTTGTCTGAGCGTAATCATGTTGAGTCACTCCCATCATTATTTGTATCGCGGCCGCCTATATAACATACAATCTATACCAAAAAAGTAATAGACTTATGTTCGATTTTTTTATAGACTATTATGTATCCGTGGATTTTTTAGGTAGTTTGGCATAAGTAATCAACCGGCACAGTCTTGTGCCGGTTTTTTTGTTGACGGGGCGAGCAGCGGAATTTCTTATCCATGTTTTTCGCCCATAAATATAAAAATTATGGAATAATATACCGATATGGAAATCAGAAGAAACTACTCGGAATAGATAAGGCGGGTGCAATAACGATGAAGATTACGAGTTCAACGCAACAATACGACATAAATTTATACTCAAGTGCGAAGCAAGCTGCCGACAAGCCGGTTTCGGGCACGATATCCGGATTGACGCATAAGACAGATACGCTAGATATTAGCGAAAATTCCAGGCAGTTGGCGGCATCCGATATTGTGAATCTTACAGCCGTATATTTTGGAACGCCCCAAATTAACGAATCGCTCAATCGTCTTCTCTCGAACAAGTCCCCAGAGGTGAAAGAAGCGGCATATGGCATCATTCAATCCAATATCATTACGAACGTGAACGGAGATGAGGAACGGGCAGTCTTATTGGAGCTGGGACTCTCCCAAGCCCAATATCTCGCAGACAACTACATGAACGATGGCGAAGCGGCGGAATTTATGAATACGATCCGTCAGATCGGAGCCATCTCCCAAACCAGAACCGTAGACGCTGAAACGAAGCAATTCCGATATGAAACACCGCCGCGGAGACCTGTCGGAGCTCCGGACGATTACATGGATCTGAACTATATGATGAGAAAATTCGAACCGGAAACGTTCGGCAAGCTGCAGGAAGCGCTTGCTAACGGGAAGGACTGGAACAGTATCCTCCAGACCTTCGCTAAGAAGGCTTCGGCAAATACAGATTGGATGAAGCAATACAAAGAAGCCGCCAAACCGATTGAAGGCTATTCTGGTGAGAACCGGTTCGAGGGTGCTTCTACCTCCAGCATGACGGAGTTTGTCCAAGATATTAAGAGCCTGATTGGGAAGACCGGATTCGAAACCAGTGTAACAGCTAATATTGAGGCTTTTATGCGCACGCTGGAAAATCCGATTACTGTGAAATAGTCAAATGCAGCAACTATAGAAGAAGCCGCCCCTATCTTCAGGAGCGGCTTCTTCCAGCTTATCGGCTATTATGCAATTGTATCTGTTCAAGCAATTCTAACGGTTCAGCTAATTTGAGATAGCCGGCAATTTTTTCGCTTATGTACGGCGGAACGAACCATGTGGCTTGATAAGCCGTCATTCCGACTTTGGCAGCCCCCTCTAATTCATTCGATCCGCCATCTCCAACAAATAGAGCTTCGGCCGGGGTGACTCCCATTTTCTCACAAGCGAGCAGATAAATATCCGGATTTGGCTTGGCCGCTTTCACCTGATAAGAAAACAAAGCGGCATCAAAGGAGGCGGCTAATCCGGAAGAATGCCAAGCCGTTACTTCTTCATGCGTACAATTGCTTATGAGACAAATTTGGATGCCCAACTCTTTGACCTGTTCCAGCATAGATAGAATTCTCTGATCCAACTTATCAAAGGCTGCTGCTTTCTCAGCTATTCGCTCTTGATGAAGCGCTTCTACGACTTCCTCATCGGCAGCATGGCCTAGAACCTCTAAGATCTCGTGGATGACGGAAGGAAAATCGGAATAGGCACCATCCATTCTTTGTAATTGTCTAGCGTTCCATTCCTTCCGAAACAGCTTGGAATCCACGCCTAGCGCCTCTTCCAAACGAGTCGAACGGGCTGCTTTCCGGCTGCCATTCTCAAATTCCGAAATGAGCGTTTCAAACAAATCAAAAAAGACTGCTTTCACTTTCATGGCTGCCCCTCCCCTAAGTTGAAATCCCATCAAGCACTTTCATCAGCACTTTCATCATACTTTTGAAACCAACAGCAATCAAACGATTTTGGTATCACCTGAAAATAAAAAAGCGGCCACTTCGGGCCACTCTCGTCTTATTTATTGATGGCAAATACTCCAATTTTCTTGCCGAATTGGCCGATCCACACTTCTCCATCGCCAACCATGACACCCTTCCAGTTAACGAACAGCTCATCTTCCTTCTGTGCCAGCAGCTTCTTCTTCACTTTATCGGTGAAGATCTGGTTGTACTTTGCGACAAACTGCTTTTTGTTTTTAATTTCAATGCTTTTTCCTCCGCTATTCACACGCAGCGGATAGGATACGAGATCAGCGACAGCCTCTTTTTTGTTTGCTTTGACTTCCTTCTGCAATTTGCTGAAGTATTTAGAGAAAGCCGCAGCATTATCGATACCGGCAACCTCGTACGGATTGTTTTGCTTAACTGCAGCTGCCGCTGGAGCCGGACTTGGCTTGCTCGCTGCTGTATTGGACGCTGCCATAGCCTGGCCGCTCAGAGCTGTTATTGCGATAATGAAGCTAAGTAGAAATACGCTTTTTTTCATGATGTGTGACCTCCATTGGTTTGTTATAAGCCAAGTATAAAGGTCACCTGTGTCCAACGTGTGTAGAGCAAGTGTCTGACTTGTTTTTATTTCCCCGTTTTGATAGCCGCATCATGAGCTTTGGCAAACTCAGCTGGCGTAATCTCTTTACCGAACAGCGCCTGAATTTGATTCAGGTGGACTTCAGCAGCACCAGATGCCATCTGGACGTCGGTGAACAGCGTAATGTTCGTAGCTTTGTTCACTTCATTGAGCAGGTCAATGTAGAGCTGCGGAAGCTGGATTTTCGACGTGTCGACCTTCGTTGCCGGAATAACACCAGCACCAGTGACCGATTCTTCTCCCCAACGCTTTACAAAGTACTGGACAAATTTTTTCGCTTCTTCTCTAACGGGAGAATTTTCAGCGACGAACAAACCCACGCCCGGACCGCCTACCCAGCTATCAATATCACTTTTGCCCCCGTCAACGGCAGGAAATTTGAAAAAACCGATGCTGTCGCGGAATGGCTGCGGAATGTCCTGATTGGTTGTGTAGTTCGGAAGCTCCCATGTCCCCATCAGATACATAGCCGCCTCGCCGTTCATAAATTCGGCTTTAACCTCGTCATTCGACAGGCCGTTAAAGCCTTTGTTGAAAGCATTCATATCCACAAGGTCCTGAACGCGCTTCGCCGCTTCAACTAGCCCCGAATTCGAGAAGGAGGCTGTGCCCTTAATCGCGTTCGCAAGCGTCTCTGTACCCGCTACCCGATCAGCCAGATACATGTACCAGAGGGAACCTGTCCAGCGATCCTTGTTGCCGAGCGCAATCGGCACTACGCCACTCCCGGCAAGCTTCTTCACAATCTGCAGAAAATCATCATAAGTGGTTGGAACCTGCAGACCATACTGCACAAAAATTTTCTTGTTATAGTACACCGGAGCGATATTGAATTCCAGCGGCAGCGCATACGTTTTGCCGTCAATGGCATACGCTTCTGTAGTTCCGGCTACAAATGAGCCTTGCAATTCACTCTGCAGCAGTTCATCGAGCGGTGTGAACAGTCCGCCTTCCACGAAGGGCTGAAGATATCCGGCAGCCCATGTCATGCCTACATCCGGCAGATCATTAACCGCAGAGAGCACTTTCATTCTGGCTTTATATCGCTCATTCTCAAGCACTTCCTGCTTAACGATAACGTTAGGGTGGTCCGCCTGATACTCGTCTATAATTTTATTTACAATTTGGTGTTGACCGAGAGCACCTGCTTCCGGAAACAAATGCATCATGTTGATTATCACCTTGTCACCCGGATTCGGAGTACGATTATTGTCGTGCGAGCCTTCTCCGCAGCCGGAAATGACGGCAAGAGCCAGAACAACAACTGCAAGTGCCAATAGCGCTCGATTTTTCGTGTGCACGTTCGTATCCTCCACCCATCATCATGACCGTTCAACAGACGGGAAACACTTCGAACGGAAGGCTAATCCTACTCCTTGACTCCGCCAAGCGCCACGCCCGCGATAATATACCTCGACAGCAGAAAGTATATCACAAACAACGGCAGCACCGTCAGCGAGAGTCCCATGTAGATCGAGCCGAACTCCGTCTTATAAATATCTCCTTTAAGCAAGCTGACCATGATCGGCAGCGTGTATTTATCCTTCTGCGTGAGCAGAATTAACGGCAGGAACAGGTTGTTCCAGCTGGCAACAAAGGCAAAGATCGCTTGTGTCGCGATAGCTGGTACCATAATCGGCATGACAATCCGGTTAAATGTATAAAATTCACCTGATCCGTCGATCCGCGCTGCTTCCACCATTTCAATCGACAGCGTGGCGAGCAAGTATTGGCGCATGAAGAACACAATTGCCGGTGCTGCAATGGAAGGCAGAATGAGCGGCAAAAAGTTGTTCGTCCAGTGCATCTGATACATGAACTGGTAAAAGCCGATCGCACTCGCCTGAGCTGGAATCATCATGACGCACATGATGAAGGTGAAGAAGGGCTGGCGCAGCTTCCAGTTGTATACGACAAGCCCGTATGCTGTAAGAGAGGAGAAATAAACGGCACAAATAGTCGAGAAGCCTGAAATGATAAGCGAGTTAAAAAAGCCCTTAAGCGGATCGAAGCTCTTGCTCAGCAGCACGTCCAGGTTGGTCATCATGTGGATCGACGGCAGAAGAGACAAGCCGCTTTGAATTTCCGGTGTCGAACGGGTCGCATTGACGAACATAATCCAGAACGGCAGGATGCTGAGCAGCGACAGGGCGATGCAGACGATGTAGATAATCGTCTTATTGATCTTAAGAGCAACAACGTTGTCTTTGCGGATTTTGGCCATGACTTACATCCCCCTTGCCGCCGCTTGCGCAGCTTTATTCATTTTCTTTTGCACTTTCTTAAGTCGTGCTGCATCACGGTCACGCATGAAGTAGAACAGCAGTCCCGACAGAATGCCTGCAATAACGAACATAATCATGCTCGCAGCCGCAGCCGTGTTATACATATAGCTGCCCTTGAAGGCTTGCCCGTAAATGAACACGGAGGTAGTCATTGTAGAATCATCCGGTCCGCCGGCAAGGAACATCTGCGGGATATCGAACATCTGCAAGCCGCCGATCATTGATGTAATTAACGTATAAAGCATGATCGTTTTCAGACTTGGCAATGTCACGCGGAAAAAGGTTTGAAACCCGCTGGCTCCATCCATCGCCGCTGCTTCGAATAATGCCGGATTGATGCCCATTACGCCAGCGATTAGAATAATCATCGTATTGCCGTACCACATCCAGAACTGGATGAACGCGACAATGCCTCGTGCAGTCGTCTTATCCTGCAGGAAGAAGACGGCGGAATCCGTCCAGCCCAGCATCTCGAACAGGCTGTTTACCGGACCCATCGGGTATGCAAACAAAGAATTAAATAATACGGCGATCGTACTCGCCGTTATAATATTCGGCATATAGAGCAAAACCTTGAAAGTGCCCTGTCCCCGCACTTTGCTGCGGCGGCTTGTGAACCAGGCCGTGAGCAGAAGCGCAAGCAGGATCTGAGGAACAAAGTTGGCAATCCAGATAATTCCCGTATTGATAAGCGATTTTCGGAATGAGACGTTGTGAAACAGAATATCGGTAAAGTTCTGAAACGGATTGTCGAGAATATGAATCGGCTTCGGGATTAATCCTTTCATATCGGTGAACCCGATGACCGCAGTATACAAAGTCGGATATAACGAGAAAACGAGAAACGCAAGTACAAAAGGAAGACTAAAGAGATAGCCGTATTTCGAATAGTTCACGCCCTTGTGACGCATGGCCCCCACCCCATCAATTAATATAAGGGGCGGTAAACCGCCCCTAGAGCAATTTCTCGACAGCCTGGGGGCGGTTTACCGCCCCTTTGGCGCCGTATTAGTTGCTGTCGATACCGAGTTGATCCTTCACTTGCTGCTTAAAGTCCGCTAATGCTTGCTCGCGGCTCTTGTTGCCTGCCGTATATTCACGCACTTGTCCGCGCCACAAAATGTTGATCGACTCGTCGTACTGGGTAAGGTTTTTGCCAGAAGCATTGGAGTTGGCCGGAACAAATACATCGAACATATTTTGTCCGCCAAGCAATGCCACTTCACCATTCGATTTGGACATGACGACAGACGATGCCACGCTGTCCTTCGTGCCTTGCTCCCCATCCTTCATCGTACCGTTAGCCCAATAATACTGGAGGCCTGTCTCGGAAGTATCCAGCGTGATCCATTTGATGAAATCGGCAACCGCCGCTTTTTTCGCGTCGTTCTTAGCTGTATCCTTGTTCGCCAGCAGCCACGTTCCGCCCCAGAAAAAGCCCGTTGGCGGTTCTGTAACGGCCCAATCGCCATTCGTGTCCTTCACTTGACCATTCATGACATAGTTAATGAGCCAAGCTGGACCGAAGAAACCGAAGATTGGCTGTTTGCCGGTGCCGGACATATCCGCGTACCAAGCTTCCGTCCAGTCTTGCGTATCGTTATGATAACCGCTGTCCTTCAGCTTCTTGGAGAGGTCGAGGAACTGTTCGCGCTTCGGATCAATATTAAGCTTGCCGTCAACAATCCAGCCTGCATCCGAGCTATTCTCGATCGGGTGCCAGATGTCGCCGTCGCCGGAAACGATGCCGTAGCCCTTAGCCTTCAGCTTGGCAGCCGCATCGAAGAACTTATCCCAGCCGGGACCTACTTCGTTCTTAATAGCTGCAGAATCATCCGTTCCGAAGACGTCTTTCGCAATCGAACGGCGATAGATGAAGGCGCCGCCCGTCGCTTGATAAGCAAGCCCTTTAAGCTGGCCGTCCTTGCTGCCGATATCCACGGAATATTGAGCGATCCCGGCATCTTTCACCATTCCATCGTCGAGGCCGAGATCCGCATAATTAGCCGCATAGCCGGCTGCGTCTCCTTGTGTATATTTCAGGACGAAAGCAGCTTCGGCTGCATAAATATCCGGTGCATCCTTGCCGCCTCCGGCGAGGGCCTGGTCAAGGGCCGGCTGATAAGCGCCATCTGTCGTTGCGATTACCGTCGTCTTAAACTCGACATTCGCATCCGGATGGGCTTGAAGATACTTAGTTGTCATGTTGGGAATTTCATCGGTGAAGCTCCAGAGGTTGATGGTGACCTTTTCTTTGGGTTTGTCGGTCGCCGCGGGCTCAGAACTGCTGCCCGGCTGATTTGCATTGCTAGGAGAGTTTGTGTTCCCGCTGCAGGCAGCGAGAACCGAGGTTAACAAGATAATAGCAGTGGTTGCAGCTAAAAAGCGTTTCATATCTTTATCCTCCCTTTTATACGCTTACAGTTACTTTGTAACCGCTGTCATCATTATAGTGGTTGTCGTATAAGCGTATAAGGAAGCTGCGATTGGGAGAAATTCCACTTTTATTGGATCGATGAATCGGTGTCCAGCACTTGATGCCGGTATTGGCTAGGGCTTGCCCCCTCGTTGTCTTTGAATACTTTGATAAAATATTTATCCGTCTGGTAGCCGACTTTTTCGGCAATTTCCCAGATCGGCATTCTTGTCGTCACCAGCAGCTCCTTCGCTTTCTGCAGTCTTCTCCGTGTCAGATAGTCACTAAAGGTAACGCCGGTCTGCTCCTTAAACAGCACGCTGAAATAGCTTGCATTCAAGTGCAGCTGCTCGGCTACTTGCTTCATGCTGATCGATTCATGCAGGTGGTTATAGATATAACTGATGGCGTCTTTAATCGATGTCCCATACCGCGCTTCATCACGGCCTACTTCAAGAAGCTTGTGGTCCACAAGCTTCTCCATCGCATCCAAGCGCTCCCTGCCGCTGTCGACCGCAAGCGCTCTTTGCACCGCATCAATCAAGATCGATTTGTCGAGAGGCTTGAGAATATATTCGAACACGCCGAGCTGCAGCGATTTCTTCGCATATTCAAATTCGGCATAGCCGGAAATAACAATGACAACAGGCAGCTGACTGCGCGAGGCCATCCGCTCCAGCATTTGCAGTCCGTCAACCTCCGGCATCCGCACATCGGTAATGATAATATGCGCCGTATTCGTTTCCAGCCATTTCAGCGCCTCGACCCCGCTTGCCGCAATTTCGATGCGATGGACACCTGCCGACCAAGCGATAAGCGTCTTCTGTATGCCTAGTCTAGTGCGCGGTTCATCATCCACAATCAATATCGTTCTCAAGACAGACCATCTCCTTCTGGAGGAATCGTAATGTCAAAGCTTACCGTAGTGCCTGCCCCTGCCTTACTGTCGATTTGCAAGCCGCTTCCGCGTTCACCCGTATTCGGGTAATACAGCTTGAGGCGGCGCTGAACGTTGGACATGGCAACCCCTGCTCCCTTCCTGGGTTCTTTGGAAGGAACGCCCTCGATGCTCTGCATAAGCTTGGCCAATGCCTCTCCGTCCATGCCGACTCCGTCGTCGATTACAGCAATGGTCGCAAAGCCTGGTTTGACTGAAAATACGCGAATGGTTACCGAGCCGGGACTAATCCGGCTTTCCACGCCATGCAGGATGGCATTCTCCACAAGCGGCTGGATGATCAGCTTGGGAATCGGTACCTGCAGCAGTTGCTCGTCTGCCTCGATGCTCCAGTGCAGCCGGTCAATCAGCCGCATCTTCATAATTTGCAAATAGCGCTGCGCGTGCTCCAGCTCATCGCGAATGGTTACGCGTTCGTCGTTGTCGGCGGCGCTGCCGATGACATAGCGGAACAGTCCGGACATCGCGAGAATCGTCTGGGCAAGCTCACTTTCCTCTTTTTCCTCCAGCGACCAGTAGAAGGCCTCCAGCGTGTTGAACAGAAAATGCGGATTGATCTGCGCCTGCAACGCCTTGAGTTCTGTGCGGCTCTGTGTAATTTCCTTCTCATAGACAACTTGGATGAGTTCATTCATATGGGTGACCATCTGGTTATACGTGTTGTTCAGCTCGTTTATTTCCAGCGTCTGGAAATAGTTGGGGCCGTCCGGAATCACTCTCAGCCCGCCAAACCGTGCACGCCGCATACTTCTCATCAACTGCTGGATCGGACGTGTGATCATCGTAGACAGCGGCAGTGTTAACAGCAGAAAAGCTAGCGCAGCGATGCCGATGGACACATAAATGGCGGTTCGCAGCACGGAAATGCCTTCTGTAGCCGCTTCGACCGGCATGAGCAGCACCAGCTTCCAGTCCGCCAGTTTGGAATGCTGCCTGACGGCAAGCATCGATTCCTGCTCAAGAGTAACCGTGCTGCCTGTTTGCGCAAGCACCGCCTTTGCTGCCTCATCGTCGATATCCGAAATAATCGGGTTGCCTTCGCTATCGCTGAGCAGCATTAACTCCCTGCTTCTGAATGGATTCTTCTCCTTCTCCGCCTCTGACTCATACATATTGAAATACTCGCGGTATACATGAACGACTAGATAGCCGCCGGGCAAATAGGAATTGTCCAGCAGATTGATACGCCGAATGGCAAGAACGGTATCCGGTACACGAGGGTCGATACCTACCCAGGCAATGCGTCCTTTCCTTTCATCCGCCTGTGTAAGCGCATTCATAGAAATGCGTTTTATGCTTGCATCATCAAGGGGAAACAGCCGTCTGTTATCCAGCGTATACAGCTCAAGCGAACTTATGCCGGCGGAGTAGGCCATATAATTATTGGCGATTTGGAGCAAGGACTGGCGTTCGTTAAAATTGGACGGCATGCCTTTGGCCTCTTTTAGCAGCAGCTTCTGCACATAGGAATCCGTCACCACCTGAGTCGTCAGCGAATCGATTTGTTCAAGCAGCACATCCAATCGGCCGTTAGCCTGGATCGCGGTCTGCTGAATATGTTTTTCCGCGCTTTGCTTGAGCAATACCGATACTTCACCATAGATAAAAGCCCCCGCAAAGATCAGTACGAGGATCATAGTTAGCGTAAAGCCGACGAAAATCTGATTTCTCAGCGTATTAATCTCGCGTAAATTGTTGATCCGGTCCGCCCACGTTCTCACATGCACCCAATCCTCGCTTCAGTAGGTTCTAGGTTCAACGTACCTCATTCAAAATGGAGTGTCAATTGATTGTTGATGGGCAAACAAGGGGTAAACAACTAAAGATTTTGGTATTATTCATAAACATATTAGGATGCCGGGAACTAGAAAGAGTGGCTAAAATAAAAGGTGAACACGATTTCTCGGATAGGGGATGGTTTGACATTGAAGAACGCTGTTAAGCGGAATGAACCGCTTGTAACCCATATCTATACTGCCGATCCCTCGGCTCACGTATTCGAGGGCAAGCTATACATTTATCCGTCGCATGACCTGAATCATGAACAAATATCGAATGACAACGGCGATCAATACGACATGGAGGACTACCATGTGCTGTCGATGGAGGATGAGCATTCTCCTTGCGTCGACCATGGCGAGGCGCTTCATCTGCGTGACATTCCATGGGCGAGGCAGCAATTGTGGGCACCGGACGCGGCTTATAAGAACGACACTTACTATCTGTTCTTCCCTGCGCGTGATCACGACCATATTTTCCGGATCGGCGTAGCGACCAGCTCGTCACCGACCGGGCCGTTCGTGCCGCAGCCAGACTACATTCCAGGCAGCTTCAGCATTGATCCTGCCGTTCTCGTTGAGGGAGATAGAGCCTACATGTACTTCGGCGGCTTATGGGGCGGACAGCTGGAGAAATGGCAGACCGGCGAATTTATCGGGGATGCTGAAGGGCCCGCTCCTGATGCGCCTGCCCTGGGGCCAAGAGTAGCTGAGCTTTCTGGCGACATGCTGACCTTCAAAGAAACACCGCGTGAAATTTCGATTGTCGATGCATCCGGCCAGCCGATTTTGGCGGGAGACGAGGATAGAAGATACTTCGAGGGGCCATGGATGCACACGTACAATGGCAAATACTATCTCTCGTATTCGACAGGCAGCACGCATAAGCTCGTCTACGCCATCAGCGACAACCCGTACGGGCCTTTCACCTTCCAAGGCACTATTCTGACGCCAGTCGTCGGCTGGACGACCCATCATTCGATTGTCCAGTTTCAAGACAAATGGTATCTGTTCTACCACGACAGCTCCCTGTCCGGCGGCTCCGACAACAAGCGCTGCGTGAAGTATACCGAACTGAAGTACAACGACGACGGCACGATACAAACGATCGATCCGTATACCGGCTGAATACGCGTAAAAAGAGGGAGGAGCTTGCAGTAAAGCTCCTCCCTCTTTCTGCCTTTCCCTCTGAAAATGAGGAACAAAATGCAAATGTGCATGTTGTTTCCCCTCAAAAGCACCAAAAGAGCTGTCAAAATGCAAAGTACATTTAGAAACGTCTATAATAGGCAGAAAAAGACTACTATT
>NZ_CBVJ010000129.1 GCF_000513275.1 Paenibacillus gorillae
CACATTTGCATTTTGAAGCGATAAATCGCCGAAAAATCGGCCTCCCACATGTACTTTTGCATTTTGATCCGCTGATTGCTCCAGCCAATGGCAGCCTGAACTCACAAAGCATGATCGCCATTCCTTTTCGGACAAGACTAAAACCAAGGGAGGAGCTTATGACAAGCTCCTCCCTCTTTTTTGTATATTTTTAAAGCCCAAGCCGTACCGGGGTATTGCAGATCATCTTACAGTATCGAATAATGAAGAAAGCATGAGAATAGTTGTAGCTGGATAAAAAGACGGGAGGAACTGTCACGTGAAATATGACTGTTTGATTGTAGATGACGAGGAGGTCCTCTCCCAAAGCACCTGCGAGTATTTCAATCTATTTGGTGTGAATACAGCATGGGTCGCCGATTCGACGGCGTGTATGAATTTTTTCCGAGAAAATTCTGCAGAAGTTATTTTACTCGATATCAACTTAGGCAGCTCCTCGGGCTTCGACCTGTGCAAAAGACTTCGCGAAACGATCAGCGTTCCCATTCTGTTCATAAGCGCCCGCACAAGCGATGACGATATGCTGCTCGCCTTGAACATTGGCGGGGATGATTATATTAAAAAACCATATTCCCTCTCCGTGCTATTGGCCAAGGTAAAAGCCGTCCTAAAGCGGTATCAGGCTCAGGATGGGAAATCGGTCATTTCCGGGGGAATCAAAATCGATTATGAGTTAAGGCGGGTATTTGTCCAAGGGAAGGAAATCACACTCAAGTCTATGGAGTATAAGCTACTGACCTATCTGGTTGAGAATAAAAACCGTATCATTTCCAAGGATGAGATCTTCAGAAAGGTGTGGGAGGATTATGTTGCCGGAGACAATACGTTAAACGTTCATATCCGTCGCCTGCGTGAGAAAATTGAAGTAAATCCGAATGAGCCACGATACATCAAAACGGTATGGGGTACGGGCTACGTATTCGAAGAGGACAAGCAATGAAGATCAAGCCGCTGCTTGTGTTTGCTCTGGCTCTTCTTGCCGTTGGGATTCTTTTCCTCCTGTACCTGCTTCGCACGGCGCCGGTTGCGCAGCTGAACCCCGTTCAAGCTAATGATATCGTCAAAACAGTATCGGATAACTGGCTGCAGGTGCTCGATACAGCAAGCTTACCGGAATTCCCTTATGAATTGGAATATGCCGTAGTCGATTTAAAAAGTCAACTGATCGCCGCCACCCGGAATGGACAATATGAAAGCTTCAATCATGCGATCCGCAACAGAGACACGCTTGTGGACATCGAGAAAGACGGTCAGATTTTAGGAAAAGTCGTCTTTTATAACGATACAGCCGCCCTATGGAAATCCTATCGAACGACTCTGGTCATTGCCTGCACGAGCTTTCTAGTCCTATTACTAGCAATCTCTATCAGTTATGCTGCCTATTTGAACCATACCATCCTCCGCCCATTTCAGAAGATGAGAAGGTTTGCCGGCAACATTGCCGCAGGAAATTTGGATGTTCCGTTAGCAATCGACCGGTCCAATATTTTCGGCGTGTTTACCGAGAGCTTTGACATCATGCGGGAACAATTGCACCTTGCTCGAGAAAGTGAACGAAAAGCCAATCAAAGCAAAAAAGAGCTTGTTGCCTCATTAAGCCACGATATTAAGACGCCGCTTGCCTCCATAAAAGCAGTATCTGAGCTCATGCTTGTGACTGCCGGGAACGAGCGATCTGCGGAACAGCTGCGAACAATCGGAATGAAAGCCGACCAAATCGAGACCCTATTAACGAATCTGTTCCACGCGACCATGAAAGAGCTTCAGGAGCTAACGGTGACGGTTGCTGAGATGCCAAGCAAAGCGCTTCCGGACTTAATTAGAAATGCAGATTATGAATCGCGGGTAATACCCTACCATATACCGGATTGCGTTATATTGGCCGATGCTCCAAGGCTGCAGCAGGTGCTCGACAATCTGATCAGCAACTCCTATAAGTATGCGGGAACGGCAATTGCGATCAGCTCGTCTTTCGACGATGGCTTTCTCGTCTTAGAGATTACTGATTATGGAGACGGTGTCCCCTTCGAGGAGCTCCCTCTTTTGCCCAACAAATATTATCGCGGGAAAAATGCAGACGGTATAAGCGGTTACGGCCTTGGGCTGTACATCAGCAGTTATTTGACGGAGAAAATGTTAGGTGAGCTCCATGTTAAAAAGCAGACGGACGGCTTCACCGTTATCCTAATGCTGCGCCTCGCGGAGTAAATTCGATATCGTTACCGATTTAAGAATTGGTTAAGGAACCGGCAAAGACCCATTAAGAAAGGGCGTGACATAATGAGGCTGTACAGGATACAGTCTCATTTTTTATTGGCTTAGGAGGGTCATACATGCAAAAAGCTATTTTATCGACAAAGAAGCTGTGCAAAACGTTTTCCACTGGTGGAAACCAGCAGCATGTTCTGAAAAATCTGGACGTTGAAATCGCCGGCGGCGACTTTACCGTTATTATGGGGTCCTCCGGGGCCGGAAAATCGACGCTGCTCTATGCGCTCTCCGGCATGGATAAGCCGACGCTGGGTGAAATCTATTTCGGCGATCAAGAGATATCGAAGCTCTCCAACGACAAGCTTGCCGTATTTCGGCGGAATCACTGCGGCTTTGTTTTTCAGCAAATCTATCTCATGGACAATATGAGCATTCTGGATAATATCATAGCAAGCGGCCTGCTGGTCACTAAAAACCATAAGGCGGTCGTCCAACGGGCAAAACAGCTGCTGCAGCGGTTAAATCTCGATGAAATGATGTGGCGCAAATTTCCGGCGCAGGTTTCGGGAGGCGAAGCGCAGCGGGCGGCTATCGTTCGCGCATTAATCAACAGTCCGGAAATTCTGTTTGCAGATGAGCCGACAGGCGCGCTTAATTCAGCCGCCGGGAAAGCGGTTCTCGACACGCTGACCGAACTGAACGAGCAGGGTCAAAGCATAATAATGGTCACCCATGATTTGAAATCGGCAAGGCGGGGCAACCTCATTATTTACCTGCGGGACGGTGTCGTATGCGGCGAATGCCAGCTGGGCAAGTATGTAAGCGGCGATAGGGAACGGCATGAGAAGCTAAGTTCGTTTTTGAATGAAATGGGGTGGTAGCATGCGGAAGATTACAATGCTTGCTGCTGCAAATATCCATAAAAACAAAAGTCAGGCAGGGAGCCTGCTGCTCTTTGTCCTGATCGCGGTTCTGTTTCTGAATGTAGGCTTAGTGCTGCTGTTTAACTTTGACCCCTTTTTCGATAAACGGGCCGAGCTGCATCATGCCCCTCATCTCACTATTCTGCAAAAAGCCGAATATACCCAAGAGGAGCAGCTGGACTGGCTGAAGCGTTATTCTGGCGTCAACGAGACGGAAAAGCTGGCTGTATTAGCGGATTACGGCGAATACTTTATGCACGAATCTAAGAACGTTGCCGCCGTTATTTTTCAAAATGCCAACGACAGCTCGGCGATGAACAAAGCTACGCTCGTTGGCAAGTCGCTGCCTCTCGAAGAGAACGGTATTTATGTGCCTTACATTATGAAGGTTGCTGGCGATTATCGTCTCGGTGATGACTACCGGCTGAATTTTGACGGGCAAGAGCTGCATTTCACCATCGCCGGCTTCACCGAAGAAATGACCTTCGGCGCTTTAATGAGTGATTTATACCGGTTCTATGTGCCGGACAAAGCCTTCGCAACATTTTCCGCCCAGTTTCCGGATAGCCAAAGCTATCTGCAGACGGCACGGATGGAAAAGAGCAGTATGGGCCTGCAAGCGCAGCTGGATTATGAGAAATCTTTTTACCATACTGAGGAAATGAAAAATGTATCTTCGCCCTTTGTGTTTGCCCTTAGCTATAATGCGGCAAAAGAGGCACGGTCTACGGTCTCTATCACTGCCCTGCTAATTACAGCCTTTGCGCTAATCATACTGATCGTCAGCCTCATTGTTATCCACTTTGGCATTGTGAACAACATTGATGAGGGCATGACCAACATCGGAGCTTTGAAGGCGATTGGCTATAGAAACAGTCAGATTATGCTTTCCATCGTCTTGCAATTCACAGGCATCGCCTTCGTTGGCGGCCTGATTGGGATTGCTGCATCACAGCTCATGCTGCCTGTACTGGCGAACCTTATGGAGTCTCAATCGGCATTGATCTGGAAGCCCGGTCTGGATACTGCATTAGCGTTCAAATCTTTGCTGTTTATCATTCTGTTGGTGCTGGCCGTATCCTTGTGGGCGGTAAAACGTATTTTCAAGCTTCATCCTCTAATCGCTTTGCGCGGCGGACTGCACACGCACAGCTTCAAGCGAAACACGTTTTTGCTTGAGAAAACACAAGGCCCCTTGCCATTTATTCTGGCTATGAAGCAGCTTATGCAAAGCAAGAAGCAGGCGGTAATGGTTATCGTGATTATCGCGGCAATGTCTTTTGCTTCGGTTGCCGGGATGTCCATTTATTATAATGTTGGCGTTAAACCGGATGTTTTTCTTTCGATGATTGCGGGCGAGAATGCCGATGCTGCCTTTGTTCTAAAGGACCGAAGCCGCACCGATGATGTTGTACAGTATCTGCAACAGCGGCCAGAGGTACGCAAGGCATTCGGTTATCAGCATATTTCACTACTTTCGGAAAATATCGATGTCTCCGGCTTCATTACGAAGGATTTCGAGCAGCGCGAGGTTAATATGCTGTTCGAGGGGCGTTACCCTAAGCATGACAATGAGGTTGCCGTTGGCTACACCTTTGCTGCGTCCACTGGCAAGAAAATCGGCGACGCGGTAATGGTGAATGCGGGCGGGCAGGAAAAAGAGTTTATCATCACCGGCTTCATTCAAAGCATGAGCAGCGGCGGCCTTAATATGATGATGACTTATGACGGTATTCTTACAATTAAACCGGATTTCACCTTTGATCAAATTTGTGTTTATCTCGCAGCGGGCACGGATACGACTATATTTCTTCAAAGTGTAAAAGCGGCAGAAGGCAATATTTTTAGCTATGCCGTGAACACAAAGGAGCTGATCCGTACACAATTTAGCCAGATTGGCGATATTTTTGCCGTTGTTGCCGCGGGAATGCTTGCTGTCACGATGCTGGTGGTGCTGCTGATTCTGTACATGGTCATTAAGACTATGATTCTCCGCAAAAAGCGTGAGCTCGGGTTACAGAAAGCCTTAGGCTTTACCACCTTTCAGTTGATGAATCAAACCGCGCTTCATTATACGCCGATTATTCTAATTGGAACGATCCTCGGCAGTTCAGGCGGATATTTCGGCTTAAATCCGATATTATCTTTGTTTATGCGCGGTGCGGGTATTGTCAAAACCAACCTGCCTGCTCCGACTGCGTGGACCATTATCACATGTGTCGCACTAACTGCTTTAGCTTATCTGGTGTCGATGCTGATCGCTTGGCGGATACGCAAAATTTCGCCTTATTCGTTGATTAGTGAGTAATATTAATCGAAAAAATAGTCTAAGGGCCATCCGTTGCCAGATGGCCCTTAGACTATTTTTGTGGGATGAGCAGACCTTACCGGACTTTCTTAACCGGTATCCAATACTCGATTGCAACTTCTTCTGTCATGACCTGCTTTTCTACACCAATTTGAATGTCTGGTCCAACTTGTATAGTAGGACCCTCTATCTGTTCATACCCAGAGTGGGGGAACCATTCTCCGTAAATTTGCTGCCATTTCTCTGGCTCCCACGGAACCTTGATATCGATTACGACCCAAGTCGCAGCCGGTATAAGCAAGCTAGTAAACTTGTCCAGACTTGGCTCTGTTGAAGCAACGGCTAAATAATAATCGTAATCCCCTTTTGTCCGTCCAGCCCCTTCTCCAACATTCACATGAGCTATTCCGAACGGTTCTGCATTATTCAGAGATTTCAGTTCAGTATAAGTGTCATGATCCAATGACTGCCACAGCTGTTCGACACCGGGATGCTCGCCCATTTCAACAGGTGTAACCCGGTTTGTGATCCCGATCACTTGAAACGCTTCCTTGCTCTCAATTCTAAATTTCATCGGTTCGCCTCCTCCAATCGTTAGACGAAAGGTCATTGGAGGATATATTTTCAACGACTGATTCGTTGCTCTCATTTCCGTAGGTGTCATCCCGTGCTGCATTTGGAACGCGCGTGTAAAAGCATCAGGCGAATGGTACCCATACTTTACTGCAACATCAATTACTTTCATAGTACGGTTCTGCAGTTCAAGTGCAGCAAGCGTTAGACGTCTGCGGCGAATATACTCTTGAAGCGGAATGCCTGCCAAGTAGGCGAACATTCTTTTGAAATGATACACCGAGCAATACGCACGTCTTGCTAACTCTTGCTCATCCACTTCATTCTCCAAGTTCTGTTCGATATAGGCTAATGCCCTATTCAAATTTTCAAGCATATTCATTCCAATGACCTCCCTTCTCACTCAGACTAGCAGGATATATCGCTTAGCATCCGACTTATTCCGTTCAACTATTGCAGGGGTGTTCCACAAAACAATCTACTGAAAATTTCTCTTTCGCACAAGTATGGCATTGTCCTAAACAAAAAGAAGAACGCCACAAAGCTCGTTCTCCTTACAATTTGCTTGCAATCACTGCTGCATGCCGTCTTCGACTCGTTTCATAAACTCATCAACGGCACTGTAGCCGTGCTGCTTCAAATACCAGTTATTCGCCGCTGCTTCGATTAATCCGGCCACATCACGCCCCGGTTGAAGCTGGATTTCGATATGCGGGATTTGAACGCCGAGATATTCCGTGTACTGTGGAATGACCTCCAGCTCGTTGTTCAGCGAATTTTCCTGCCAAGGGGAAAGCTCGATATCGAGTACAATTCGCGTCTCATCTTGGAATGCTCTGCGGCCGTACTGGCGTACGACATTGATCAACCCTACGCTGCGCAGGGCAAGAAACTCACGAGCCGTCACGTTATGTGTGCCCAGAAGGGTAGCCGGACCGAGCTTCTTAAGTACGACAATATCGTCCGCGACAAATCGATGTCCTCTTCGGATAAGCGTATGGGCCGTTTCACTTTTGCCAATTCCGGATTTGCCCCGCAGCAGAATGCCGATGCCGGAGACATTTACGCATACGCCGTGAATCGACACTTCCGGCGCCAGAGCTTTGACCAAATAGCCGTCCAGCTTGGCAATAAACTCCGTCGTCTTCTCTGGTGTACGCAATAACGGTATGCCCTCCTGTTCGCAGAACAGCGTCAGATAAGGAATTTCCTGCTGTCCCGACGTCACAATAAAGCATGGCGGATGATATTTCACGATGTTTCCGATGTGAAGCAAACGCTCCTCTACCGTCAGCGTCAGCAAATAGTTGATTTCCTTGCGTCCCAGCACTTGCACCCGTTCCATAGGAAAAAAATCGAAGTACCCGACAAACTCGAGTCCGGGTCTATGCGTTCGCGGACGGGAGATCACGCGATCCATTCGTTCCGATCCTGCCAGCACTTCCAATTGAAACACCTCGGTTAACTGTTTCACGGTAATTGTTTTCATACCTTCTCCCCTTTCTGCAGAGCGCACCCCTATTCGTCACATTTACAAAAAAAACATAAACACGCCTCTGAAGCAAGGCCGTCAGATTGACTTCCTGACGGCCTTGTTGTCGTTATGTTTTCAGCCAAAAAATCACCCGTTCGAAATGCTGATGAATCCGCGTTATTACGCAATAAACACGGAATTCTTGTCTACTTATATTACCATAAATCCGGGCTTCAAATGCGGGTAAACTATAGGGAAATCAGCTTGTATCAAGGAGTACTATTCAGCACCGCAAATAAAATAACCGTTCCCAAAAAATTTTGCTTGCTCATTAAACTTTATCCTGCTATTATACAGAGGTATGATTTTGGAAAGCTAATATTCAGTCATGTAGGATCTTTCCAAGCAGATAATCTTTGACCACTTCCACCAAGAAGTTAAGGCCATACGGACAGCCGGGTCAAATGCCGATTGGCAACTTTCGTTGCCTTATTGATTGAGTTAAAAGCTCAAATTTTATAAGTTGGTTACTTTACAACCAGTGCATATGCACGTCAACTTGTGAAACGGTCAATAAGAGTGGTAAAAGTAATTATTTGCTATATAGACTCTGATCCTAACATGATATTTGAATATTTAAAGGCTTCTCCATGAAACGATGCGTTTTATGGCGGACTGGCGAGCACGTATGTCCAGTCATGTCTTTTAATAATTTAAATATCAAGCAAGTGTGATGCGCATGAGGCGTGTTTCGCTTGCTTTTTTTGTTACCGTTTTGCATAAAAAAATACTTTATTTGGATGAGGAGATTGAAAAATGGGAAAAGCACTAGTCATCGGCGCCGGAGGCGTAGCAGCAGTAGCGATTCATAAATGTGTTCAAAACAGCGAAGTTTTCGAGGAAATCTGCATCGCCAGCCGTACAAAATCCAAGTGTGATGAGCTGAAAGCTAAATTGGATGGCGGCAAAACAAAAATTACGACTGCACAAGTCGACGCGAATAATGTGGAAGAACTGATCGCTCTGATTAACGAAGTGAAGCCGGATATCGTGATGAACCTGGCTCTCCCTTACCAAGATCTGACCATCATGGATGCATGCTTGGCTACTAAGACAAACTACATGGATACAGCAAACTATGAGCCGGAAGATACGGCGAAGTTCGAATACAAATGGCAATGGGACTACCGTGAGCGTTTTGAACAAGCGGGCATCACAGCTCTGCTGGGCAGCGGCTTTGACCCAGGCGTAACTGGCGTATTCTCCGCTTACGCACTGAAGCACTATTTTGACGAAATCGAATATATCGACATTCTGGATTGCAACGGCGGCGACCACGGCTATCCGTTCGCAACCAACTTCAACCCGGAGATCAACATCCGTGAAGTATCCGCAAACGGACGTTACTGGGAAAATGGTGAATGGATCGAAACGAAGCCAATGGAAATCAAACGCACGTACGATTTCGCTGAAGTTGGCGAAAAAGATATGTACCTGCTTTATCATGAAGAGCTGGAATCACTTGCGCAAAACATTCCTGGCCTGAAACGTATCCGTTTCTTCATGACTTTTGGCCAAAGCTACCTCATGCACTTAAAGGCGCTTGAGAATGTAGGCATGACTTCCATTGAGCCAATCGAATACGAAGGCAAGCAAATCATTCCGCTTCAATTCCTGAAAGCTGTACTTCCAGACCCTGCTTCCCTTGGACCTCGTACAGTGGGTAAAACGAACATTGGCTGCATTTTCAAAGGCAAAAAAGACGGCCAAGACAAAACTTACTATGTCTATAACATTTGCGACCACCAAGAGTGCTTCAAAGAAGTGGGCTCCCAAGCCATCTCCTACACAACTGGCGTTCCTGCCATGATCGGTGCAGCGATGGTTATGACTGGAAAATGGAATAAACCAGGCGTATACAATGTCGAAGAGTTCAACCCGGATCCATTCATGGAAGAGCTGAACAAATGGGGACTTCCTTGGGTAGAGGACTTCAATCCAATACTGGTTGACGCGTTGCCTGAAGATACGAAAAAACCGGAGCTCGTTCGCTAAGATGCGGTTCGAGGAGTTACCGACACCTTGTTACGTAGTTGATGAAGCCCTAATCGAGAAAAACCTGAACATTTTAGGCGGTATCATAGAGCGCACGGGAGCCAAGATTATTTTGGCGCAAAAAGCTTTTTCCATGACGACGATGTATCCGCTCATCGGAAAATACTTGAATGGCACAACAGCAAGCGGTTTATATGAAGCGCGACTGGGTCAAGAGGAAATGGGAAAAGAAAATCATGTCTTTTCCCCTGCCTACCGCGAAGACGAAATCGACGAAATTATAGCCATTTGCGACCACATTATTTTCAACTCCTTCTCCCAGCTGGAAAAGTATAAAGCGAAAGCTCTTGCTGCCGGCCGGAAGATCGGTATTCGTATCAATCCAGAGTGCTCCACGCAAGAGGGCCATGAAATCTATGATCCTTGTTCGCCAGGATCGCGATTTGGTGTCAGATTGGAAGATTTCCAGCCGGAGCTGCTTGAAGGCGTTTCGGGACTGCACTTCCATACGCTGTGCCAACAGAACTCGGATGATTTGGAGACCACGCTGAATGCAGTGGAAGAGAAATTCGGGCAATGGCTGCCTCAAATGGAATGGATCAATTTCGGCGGCGGTCATCATATCACAAGAGAAGACTATGATATCCCGAGACTTGAAGCTTGTATTCGCAGAATGCAAGATTACGGCCTGAAGGTCTATCTGGAGCCGGGAGAAGCCGTTGCGCTCAACGCGGGTTATCTGGTTACCTCTGTCCTCGATTTTAATCGGAACGGTATTGAGATTGCCATCGTGGACACGTCGGCTACCTGCCATATGCCGGATGTTCTGGAAATGCCGTATCGTCCACCGCTTTTCGGTTCGGGCGAAGCTGGCGAGAAGCCTCATACGTATCGTCTAGGCGGTCCAACTTGCCTTACGGGCGATGTCATCGGGGATTACTCCTTCGATCAGCCGCTGAAGATCGGCGACCGGTTAGTGTTCGGTGATATGGCGATCTACTCCATGGTCAAAACGAATACGTTTAACGGCATGCCGCTGCCGGCAATTGCCGTACAGGACAAAGACGGGGATTGCCGCGTCGTTCGCGAATTTGGCTATCAGGATTTCAAAACGCGCCTAGCTTAATGAATAGATAGAAAGCCTTAACCCTGATTTGCGATAGGGTTAAGGCTTTTTTTTCGAGTTGGCTTCATCATTCTTATTTCACAAGTTGATTTTACTTGTCCTTCATCCCTGCCTTAAATAACTTCAATTTACGCTGAGCCCGCCGATACGCGATATAATCGAAGAGATTCGCTGTACATATAATACTGAGCACTGTCAAACAAATCAGCGTAAAATTCCCTTTCCCCTCACTATTGCCGCCTGCGATCCAAGCCAAGGATGTCAGAATGATAATCGTAACGATTAATGCAATCAGGTTGTTAATTAGAAAATAATTCCGGGGATTCGCCATACTGATCGGAAGGATAGAAGTGAGCCATTCTGTAATAAAACCAATAATAAACCCAATGCTTCCGCTGGCTAATATCGTTAACACTTTATAAGAAACCTGCACATCCCCGCTGTTAAAAAACAGCAGTATCACTCCAATAAAGAGGCCCAGAAAAAATGATTTTATACTATTTTCTAAATGAATTTTTTCCATGATGGTTCTCCTATAGTTTGAGTGTGTTTCTAAGTTTTTTCGAGAACATTTTTGATACTTCCAGTTCCATGCTATTATCCATTCGAAGTACAAACCTGGAGTTGAACCATGGGATAATTTCTTTTACATGCAGCAAATTAACAAGCTGTGATTTATTGATTCTGATGAAGCCCTTTACTGTCCATAGGCTTTCATAATATTGCAAAGTCTCTTTAATATGATATCGGTTAGACTTTGTATAGGCCATGAGACCGCCCGGCCCCGCTTCCAGATATACAACATCCGCTGGTTCGATAACCGCAAATTTATTTTCGCTCAAGCCAGTAAGGGTGTTCATCGAATAGATATCTTCGCGAATACCGGAAACGACGAGCTTAATCACTTCCATATAATCAATAGCATCAAATACGATATTAAGCTTTCCCTCAGGCAGGTCATAGCCTTTCTCTACGAGCACCCAATCGCTGTCTGGATGAATCTCAATCTGGTATTTGGATAACTCTTGCTTCAATTTTTCATAAACCTTATTTGAACACAACAATTGAACCATCATGTCGCCCTCATAACCTATATGAAGTAGTTATTCACTTTTCATCCTATCATAAATCATTCTTATTTTTACCAGTTCTTCTATGCTTTTCTCTGCAAAATCAAGAGACCCGAAGTTCGCAATGAAGAAGGTTTCCTTATCTTCGTCATACAGGACGTAAGTGCCTGTCGCCCCGATACCGCCGTAGACATCGGTCATAGCGCTTAAACCTAACAGGAATGACAACTTGCTAAAGTCGAAATACATCATCCCCATACCCGCATAGATGCCTTTTCTATAACGATTATGAAAGTCTGTCATCTGTTTATACACTTCGTCAGACAGCAGCTCCCCGTTCACGAAAGCCTTCATGAATACTAATAAATCATTCATCGTCGTTATGACGCCGCCGCCTGACCAGTCAACCGATAACGCTGCTTTATCGCTATAGTCCATGCCATTCAAATATATGCCGACAATATCGGAAGATTCGTCCTGATATAAATAGCTGTCGTTCATACCTAAAGGCTTGAAGATTCGCTCATCCAATATATCCGCATAAGATTTCTTCTCGATCTCCTCCAGAATAAGACCAAGCAGTATATATCCGGTATCCGAATAATAAAACTGTTGGCCCGGCTTCCCTACAGGATCCTGATTGTCTCTCGTGAAGGCAATTAGCTCCTGCGGAGAAAATGATAGATCCGGGTTGGATGAGATGACCTCCAGCATCGGGTGCCCGCTCTTCACCGGACCTTCAAAATAATCTGCGGCTCCAGACGTATGGGTTAACAAATGTCTAAGCGTTACCTGTTCGCTATAATCGGTGCCGTCTATAACGAATAATCTCTTAAGGGTATCCGTATCCAGCCAAGAACTAATTTTATCGTCAAAGTTGATTTTCCCTTCGTCTGCTAATATGCCATAGACAGCCGCACACATCATTTTGCCAACGCTGGCTGCATGATATGGACTATCGATACGAACAGGCTCATCGGAGCCCCGATTTTTCGTACCTGTTGCGAATTGTTCAAAGTAGCCCGTTTGATTAGAGTAAATGGTCAATAATGCGCTAGATAATGAGCCATTTCTTTTCACTACCTTTGCGAGGTGCTCCTCAATTTTTTCAGTAACTGCCTCTTTAGAAATGGGCCTGTTCATATAAGCTAATGCCCCGTACCCGATTCCGACCAAAAGGATAACGCCAAGCAATATACCAATGGCTATTCTCATAATGACCACCTCTCGCTTCATGTACTTTTTCATACCTTAATCTAATCGATGGCTTAGCATATAAAAATACATTTGCTCTAAGTGGTCATTATTCAAGGGTAATATGGCTTTATTGATACCTGCGTGGATGCCCTACAGCGAGCTGCCTATTATTCGGGCAAAAATATAAGGCCATCCTTGGCGGGATGGCCCTTTCATTAGAACGCTTTATTTAGCTTCAAGCGATTTTTCTTTGATTTTCTGCAGCTCCAGCAAATAAAACATATAGTCCGTCGGAACGCCAGCATACCCCTGCTGCCTCAGCATTGCGGTGACATTTCCCCGATGATAGGTCCCATGGTTCACCACATGCTGCAAAATATCAGAGAAACGAGTGTCGAGACTGCCGTACTTTGGATGCCGGATTGTCATTGCCTTATCGGGATCTGGCGTACGCCGCAGCAATTCACGGAACTGTTCAGTGACACCCGTAAACAGCTGCCGCATCTCACCTGCGCTTTTTCCCTTCGCTTCCTCCATCCAGCCTGGCATCCTAGGAAAAATATCTTCATTGGGGGTTTCTGCAAGCACAAACATATAGAGCTGATCAAATAAGTAAATATGGCCTAAAGTTTGTGCAACGGATGGGAAGACGCTCGTTATCTCCGCATGAAATACATCCTCAGGAAGCTGTTCGAAGTGAGCAAATAGCTGTTCGTTCGCCCAAACATGATATTCGTACAATTGATGGGATTGTTGCAGCATCGATGAACACACCTTTCTTTTATACGCCTTCGTTTGGCTGCCTTAGCCTTACCTATATCATATACCCGATTCACTGACAACTGCTGTCAGGGAAGATTAATCCCAATCTTCTTCATAGTGCTTTGCGATGCCACAAGCCGTCTCATGAATTCGTTGTTTCAGCTCCAGCGGCTCCAGAATGTGAATAGCCTTGCCGAACGACAGCAGATACATGGGCAGGTACTTGTTCATCGTTGGGACATCGAGCAGAAACCTGGCCTCTTGATCGGTTCTTTCCTTTAAAAAATGGCGCAGATGCCAGTTGCTGCACACTGCGTTCAGTGTGCCCGGCTCTCCCGCAATGCGAATCAGGATGAGTGGTCCCGCCGATTCCCGTCCCTGCTCGGACTGGTCTCGAAAGTAGTCCGACGCGGAGAACCGCTCGGGTATTTCGAAGCGTGCTTCCGTCCGCTCCAGCCCCGTTATACGGTCCACACGGAACGTCCGCACCGCTTGTGACCGATGGCAGAACGCGACAGCATACCATACATTCCGGTTGTAGGCTAGTCCGTGCGGATCGACATCACGTTCCTCAGCCCGCTCCGCATTCTCTTTGCGGTAGGCGATACGGACTGTTTGCCCTTCCTTTGCCGCTTGCTCCAAATCCTTTAACAAGGGAACGACAAATGGGGGCATCGACGGTGCAATCACATCCAAGCCGCTCGTCTGACGGGACAGCTCGTGAAGCTGATCCTCGTGCAAACCGTTCTCCACCTTCTTCAGCGCGCTTTCCAGTTCCTCGGTATAGGGATAACCAGCGCCTTGCGTAAATTTGAACGCATCTACAAGCGCCTTCAGCTCTACGGAATTGAAAAACAGCGGTGTTTCCTTAAAGCTGTCCAGAATGCGAATGCCGCCATCATGGCCAGCTTCCGCCACAACAGGCACGCCGCTGGCGCATAATGCGTCGATATACCGGTACACACTACGGACGCTGATCTCCAAGCTGTCTGCAATCTGCGCCGCAGTAAATTTCCTTCCGGAACGCAGCATCCAAAGCATAGACAGCATGTTATCCCATTTCGCCACCGGAAGACCTCTTCTCTCTATCGTTTTTCTATTATTTTACTGAACAAAACAGTTTCGTTCAATGAAAGCGAGTCATCGTGCGAAGAAAAACAACCATCGGCGACTTATTGGTCGTCAATGGTTGTTGGAGGAGCAGCCCCGGAGGGGCTTAATCTAATAAAATCACTATTCTGCGTTCTGAATGAGCTTCAAGAGAACGACAATTGCTTCCGCACGGGAAGCGGTAGCCATAGGCACGTAGCGGTTCCCGCCTCTCCCTTGTACGATTCCTTGTTCAGCGATCTCCTTAATCGCCCCTTTCGACCAAGCTGGAATATCCGTATCATCTGCGAAGGTTGTCGTTACGGTTGCTTCTGGCTTTGTGTGCTGTGTATTGGCCAGCATGACAGCCATCTCTGCGCGCGTAATAAGTCCGTGAGGTCGGAAGGTACCGTCCGAATAACCGTTAATGATTCCTTCCTTGACCGCTAGAGCAATATAATGTTTGGCCCAATTCCCTATCGCTTTGTTATCCGTGAAACGTAATTCTGAACCTTCACCCTGGATTTGAAGCGCCTTGATGAGCAAAACTGCGAATTCTGCTCTCGTAATCGGTGCATTCGGCCGGAACGTGCCGTCGGCGTACCCGGAAGTAATTCCTATCGATGCTGCTTGAATAATTGCAGCTGCAGCCCAATGCCCCTCTATATCCGTAAACTGCGGAGACGTTGTCCCGCCATCCGAATTTTTACGAACGGGCAGCACCGCAAACTTAGCGAATTGATTCGTTTCTACAGTAACGCTATTGCCCTCAACAGTACCGCCAAGCTCTATCCATTTCTTATTAACCTCATCGTAGTAGAAAATAGCTGGCTTCTCGTTTTCTTTGATTAAAGCAGGATCAAACTGCAATGTAATGAGCATTTTTTTCATAATCATGCCTGATGATTTTTTCAGCACCTCATAAACTGGACCAACTAGCCGTTCATCATGATTCACAAGCTTCGATGTGTCGGTGATTTTTCTTACCTGCAGCGTTGCATCCTGTTCAAATACGCCGCTCGGGATGGACAGGCTGATTTCGCCAGCACGTTTGAAGCTTCCGGATTGTCCCGCTTTTATTATGATCTCATCATAGTCCTTCGGTCCGGTATCAGTGCCACCACCACCGCCGGTGCCTCCGCTTCCTCCATTTCCTCCATTGCCGCCGCCTGGTGACGGATTATCCGCTATTGTGACGCTTACCGTATAGCTCTTTATGCTGCCATCTTGAGCAGTGACAGTATAGATTACTGGGGACGCGAAGTCATTCGCGGTCACTCCACTCACTTGAGTGACATTACCTACCTTGACTGTTGAACCTGCGGAACTGCTATACGTCGACACTAATGCGCTAATGTCCGTTCCGTATGGCACGGTCAGCGTTACATTATTCCCGCTAATCGTTCCTACTACCACAGGTGTCAGTCCTCCAAAGCTGAACGACGTCAACTCTTTCTCCGTGTTCGATGCTATCGCGACCGTCACCGTATAGTCCTGCGTACTTCCATCCTGCGCCGTCACCGTGTAAACCACCGGAGACGTGTAGTCATTCGCGGTCACTCCACTGGTTTGAGCAACAGTCCCTACTTTGACTGTTGAACCTGCTGAGCTGCTAAACGTCGACACTAGTGCGCTAACGTCCGTTCCATAAGGCACGGTCAGCGTCACATCATTGCCGCTAATCGTCCCTACTACCGCAGGTGTTAGTCCTGCGAAGCTGAACGACGTCAACTCTTTCTCCATGTTCGATGCTACCATGACCGTCACCGTGTAATCCTGCGTACTTCCATCCTGTGCTGTCACTGTGTAAACCACCGGAGACGTGTAGTCATTCGCGGTCACTCCACTCACTTGAGCGACTGTTCCTACTTTGACTGTTGAACCTGCCGAGCTGCTAAACGTCGACACTAGTGTGCTAACGTCCGTTCCATAAGGCACGGTCAGCGTTATATTATTGCCGCTGATCGTTCCCGTCACCGCTGGTGTTAGTCCAGCAAAGCTGAACGACATCAATTCCTTCTCTGTACTCGCCGCTACCGTAACCGTGACCGTGTAGGTTTTGGTTGTTGTACCGTTCTCAGCCGTCACCTTGTATAAGACAGGTGCTGTAAAATTATTAGTCGTCACGCCGCTAGTCTGAGTCACGCCTCCGACTGTTACGGTAGATGCAGCTGAGTTGGCGAAGGTCGCGGCCAACTGTCCGACATTCGTCCCGTACGGCACGGTCAGCGAAACATTCGTTCCATTAATTGTCCCGATCACTGCGGGCGACAAGCCCTCAAAGCTGAATGATGTCAAATCGCTCGCCGTACTTGCACTTCGCGTCAACGTAATCGTATATGTTCGCGAGGAGACGGCATCTTGAGCGAGTACTTTAATCTCGATCGTATTGACTCCGGCATTCAAAGGCAGGGCCACGCTATCTGTTCCGCTTGCCACGACAACCGGATCACTTCCGTTGACCGACACTGTAATCGTCGCGCCTGCGAAAGTTGCCGTAGGTTTCACCGTCACACTAGAGTAACTGCTTGCGGCCGTGGCCGTGTAAGTTGTACGGGTAGAAGTAAAACCAGGACTAAGTGCTCCAGAAGATACAGTCAGTCCGCTTAATGTTGTAACCGTGCTTGCAGCACGCGTTACAGAAATCGAATATCGTTTTATCGTTCCATCCTGAGCCGTTACCGTAATCTCTATCGTATTGGCTCCAACGTTAAGAGCAAGCGCCGAACTGTTTTGACCGCTTGTTACGGATACAGCAGTCCCGCCATTCACGCTAACTGCCAACGTGGCCGAAGAATCCGCTGTTGTTGGGCGTACCGTAACGCTGGTAGTCGTATTGGACACTCCTGCGGCGGTATAGGATGTCGTAGCAGCGGAGAATGTCGGGCTTAGTGCTCCCCCCGTTGTCGTTAATGCACTCAGGTTTGCATTCGCACTGCCGGCTGCTCTTGTCACCGTCAGTGTATAGCTTTTCGTATTGGTTCCGTCCTGGGAAGTAACCTCTATCGTAATGACCGTGCTTGTACCTGCCGTAAGTGCAATATTTCCGCTAGGTTGACCACTAACAGCGGCAGTGCCGTTTATTTTAACCGTGGACCCAGCATTGCTGACATAAGGAGTAACGGCCAGTGTAGACGTTGCAAAGGGAACGCTAACCGAATAGCCTGTCGTCGCTTCTGCGAATGCGGGACTAAGCGTACCCGAGGATAATGTTATATCACTTAGACCAGCTATAGAAGGATTGGCGCGCATCACGTTTAACCGATACTCGAGGCTATTGTAGCCGTCAGCCCCCTTAACCGTAACGACGACCGGGTTGGAGCCGGATGACAAATTCATGCCCCCGCCCGCGGTCACAACTGCCAAAGGATCAATTGCGGTTCCCGTAATGGTAACGCTGTGCACATCGGCTGCCACACCTACCGTAAAGGATCGCGTTAAATTATCAAATGCAGATACGTTTACAGCAGCACCCGTATCCCCCGTAACCGTCAAACCGGTAAGCCACAACGGCAGCGGCGCACTCCGCAAATATGGCGTTGTCGTTGAAGCAATGCTCCAGATGCTGCTGAAATCCCAGCCGCTAAAGCTGCTGCTGGATTTCATCTGCGCTGTCGTATATCCTGTCAATCCGGTAGCCGTACCCGAACCCGCTCCCAAGATTTGACCAGTCGTCGACGGATTCCAATATCCTCTTGTGAAGGTTGAGTTTGACCGAGTACCTACCAGACCGCCAACAGCGCTGCCTCCTTGTATTTTCCCCGCAGCGTATAAATTCGTATAGGTACCTTGATTGCTTCGGCCGATCAATCCACCCGCCGAAGCCGTATCTGCTTTTACTTCCCCTATAGCAAAGCTATTCGAAATCGTTGAGCCAATCGCTTCACCGACCAAACCGCCCACCTTGTTTAAACCATGCACATTACCCTCGGTGTAGCTTGTTTCAATCGCTGAATAACTTTGTCCAACTAACCCGCCGATTGCATCGCCGCTGCCAATAACTGTTGCAGCAGAGCTGCTAGCCTTTATCGTACCGCTATGCAAGCTTCCGACAAGTCCCCCCACATTACTGTTGCCGGAAACCGAGCCAGATGTCCGTACGTTTGTAATTGTGTTAGAGTTGTGCAGGCCAGCAAGTATACCCACATCATCCCCCCCAACTACGTTAGCCTGCACAATATTTAGATCAGACACGCTGCCAAGATAAATATATTGGAACAAGCCGATTACATTTTCGCTAGGCCGATTAATATTGAGACCCTTAATGGCATGTCCGTTACCCTGCAGAATCCCTTCAAAATAAATGGGTTCCCATCCCTGGCCGCCATTTGCCGTTGCATAAGCAGACAGATCTATATCCGCAATGAGCCGGTAAACTTTCTGATAATCGTTACGGATTTCATTAAACTGACTCGCATTCCCGATGAGATAAGGAGACGCCTCCGTCCCGTTCCCTCCTGCAAAGCGGTTTCGATTAATTGTCAGCGTGTACGTACGGGTCGTTCCATCAGATGCTGTCACTTTGACTGTTACCGTGTTATCTCCCAGATTGAGAGCAGTCCCGCCTATGACGGTATATACAGCATCAGGATGATTTGGCGTTGCCGTTATCGTCACGGCTGTAGACGAGTTTGGAACGACTATACTGTAATTAAGCGTGCTGCCGCTAAATCCGGCAATTGGAGCACCGTTAATTCGCAAGTCCGACAAGCTGGCGTCAGAAGACAGATTGGACGAAGTCAATTTATGTATATGGATGACATAAACATTCGGAGATCTTACTCCCTTAGAATCTTTTATAGTGATTGTCGCCGTATTGGTTCCAGTAGTAAGTCCATTCACTCCAGAGACCTCTACAACTGCTCCGGCATTCGCAACAACCGGCACAGCTGTCAACGAAGTTACACTGCTGGTGACGCTCAAATCATATTGGTTGATAAAAGACTGCCAAGCAGGTGCGATATTGCCAGCCGTACCGGCGTTTGGTGTTAAAGTTAAATTATTAAGCCAAAGTGGAGCATTGCCGCGCAAATAGGGATAGCTCTTGCCCTCAGCAATTGCCCACTTGCTGCTGAAGTCGAAGCCACCATAGTTCGAGGCTTTGAGCAGGTTACTTCCTGAAATACCAGTAATACTGCTCGCGCTAAAACCAAAAGCCTGCTCATAGGCATCAGAGTTCCAATACAACTGACTAGATGTCCAATTGTAGGTGTACCCGGCAAATCCGCCTACGTTAGTATTGCCCGTTACGGTGCCCGCAGAATAGGATTGGCTGATACTCGATTCATAGATATGGCCGGCAAATCCGCCAACCGTCTTGTCTCCGCTAACCTTGCCAAGCGCGTAGCTGTCCCGAATGACACTTCCAGCATATGCTGTTCCAACGAGTCCGCCTGTTTCGTTAGCCCCGGCAACATTTCCCGAGGCATAACTGCGTTCCACTCTTCCCATGAACAGAAGCCCAATAAGCCCGCCTACATAAGTGTCTAGTCCCTCGACATTTCCTTCCGCATAACTGTCCGCAACAGCTATGGTCGTGTTGGCCGAATTTGAACTAGCTCCAATTAACCCGCCTACATGGCTGCTAGTGCCTTTAACAGAAACGGAAGCTCCAGTTCCTTGCACCTGTGAATCCTGAATTCCCCCGATCAAGCCTCCAACCTGCGATCCACCCTCTACTTGTCCGGAGACATGTACATCTTCAACAGTGCCCATATACATATCACCGCTCAAAATACCGGTATGGTCGTTGCCTGTAACTTCGGCTTGTACAATGCTCAAACGATTGATTTTACCCCAGATAGACTGGAATAAACCGATATTATTCTCATCCCCCCGGTGAATAGACAAGCCAGTAATCCGATAACCGTCCCCATCCAGTTGACCTGAAAAGTAACCTTCAATCGGCCTCCAGCCCTTCCCTCCATCTAATGAAGCATACGATGATAAATCAATGTCCTGAGTCAGCCTATAAGAAGCATTAATATCATTTCGGATCTCGTTGAATTGGCTGGCATTTTCGATTAGATACGGAGAGCCAGGTGAACCATCGCCACCTGCAAAGCCCGGAGCTGCCTGAGCGGGATGCAACGGGACAGATGCTAGGAGCATCATTCCTATTAACTGAATAAGCAAAACGCGATATATTGAAAACCTCATTTTAATAAACCTCCATCTGCACTTGATAGTTGATACAATAGATGGTTCAGGTAAAATGACGGTAAAATTCCGGCAAAAAATGAATTGAAAAAAGCGGCATCCCTTGTTATGAAAGGGATACCGCTCGCTCTTGCTAATATCGCTATTACACCGCCCTGACTATCTATCTATTCTACCTTTATAGTATGTACTCCGAATTTCCTGATTTTCTCCAGCAGCTCTCTCGTTAATTTCACGCCAGCCGGGAGCAGGACCATGCCCGCAGGCGTTATTACCTTCGCAGCCAGAACGCTGCCTGGAAAAACCTCTCTTAGGGATACTGTTTTCGCCATTCATAATCTACCTTTCGTTAAAAAATTTCGTTCTCGCGGAACGCATAAGGTACATGATAAGAATGGGAGGTAAAATGACGGTAAACTGCAAAATAAAAGTTATGAATGCTGATCAATAAGCCGTTCTAAAAACTCTGCAAACGTCGAAGCATAGATGTCGATCATATCATTCATAAGATCGTAACACATAATCGGAAACTCGCCCTGCTCATTTCTGGATGAGGTATCGAAGAAATAAAGCTCGTCACTGTCTGGAACGAACAAATCTACTCTATTGGGAAACCGGCTCACCCACCAGTCCTCCGCTAAATTCAGCCGATGTATATAAAGAATGTCACTATCGTCATACTCTCTATGCTCCGGTGAGCAGACGGCTAGAATTTCCCCTCCATTCAACCTGGCATTGCCGTAATGCGCCAGCCACCAGCGGTAAGACGGAGGCAGGCTGAACCCGAGTTCCTCTTCCACTTGGACAATCCAGCTCTCTTCAGCGCCATGGTTGGGAAACCATTTTAAAGCTGAAGTTGCCTTTAATTTTTCTGAAAGACGCTCGTACATAGATTTCATCCTATCTAGCTGTATCCGTTCAAAATCACCAGATACCTTCCTTTTTTTCCATTATATCATTCAAAAAGATGACTGTGATGATTCTATTATCACTGCATATTTGTAGGCTGTACGATCTAATTCACGAATTGCTGCAGTAAAAAAAGGCCTTTCCTTTATGCGGAAAAACCCTTCATTGAACTAAAAATACTTTTCAGTTATGTTCATTTAATATTGCCCTTTAATAACGAAAAACGAGCCCCGGATCGTTCCAGCAAGCTTAGATTTCTGCCTTGCAAATTTGAACTTCTCCGCTAACTCCTGAGGTACTTCCATTCCCTCAGAAAGCTTGAAACCTACAGCCCGCTTCTTAGGGTCATCTATCGTATACATCACATTGATGCTAAGACCATCTTCATAAAAAACGTAGGCAATCTGAATATTTTCCACTTGAAAACGCGATGTTTCGAGCGGCTTGGCAGCAAATACAATATCACGTTCTTCTTTCAAAATCCGGTTCACATAGTCCAAAGTTTCCTGACTTTCGCTGGCAGGAACAACCGTAAATTCATGCTTGTACTTGTTCATAAAGTAACGGGCTTCATTCGCACGTAAACCAGCAAGTGCTTCTGCTACAGGCGAAGATTCTAAACCTATTGTAGATACATTTTTGAAATCAACGATGTCTGACATGTTCATTCTTCCTTTCCTTTAATTATCCTAGAAACAAGTCCTTATATTCTATCTAGTTGTTAACCTAATCTATAAAGATTAAACACTCACCTGAAAGAATCCTGCCCTAATAGGTTCCGTGCAATATAAATAACAGGGCCTCAATAAGACCCTGTTTTACACATTTTTTATTCAAGTACGCCCGGCTTATAGCTTGTAATACGAAGTGTTAATTCGCGTTTCCACATACGTTTTTGTTTCTGGCTCCGGTTCTGACCTTGTTTCTGGTTGTGGCTCTTGCTCTAGGTCAACTGGTTGGACCTGTTCGCGAATAATAAGATCACTGTCGTAATTCTCAATTTTTTTGAGCAGCACTTTTTGCTGGTTAAGGCCTAGAGTTAAAGAACTGTTTTTCAAAATAATTCCGTGAAGTTTGTCTGCCAGTAATTGAACCGGAGTGTCTGCAGCGAGTTCGACATCCGCTTCTTCCAAGTATAATGTTGCTCCTCCTGCCAATCCCTCCAGCATCTCGCTGTTCAGGAGCATTTCCGATCCGGTATGCTCGATCCATTCCCCTTGATAGACCGTAACATCCCCATATTGCTGACACTTAGCAAAGAAATCATCGGCGAGGCTGTCTGCCACAGTGACCCTTCCGGTTACTTGCAATTGTTCGACAGCTGCAAGCGTGTCGGCTGCGTCAGCATCAATTTGCAGATCACCGTCAACATAAATACGGGTGCCAAACCTGCGAACAGAAAGCCGATCGAGCTTTCCTCCACGCATAATTTTAAAATTGGATGGGATAATGGTCATACCTACATAGCCTTCCACGAAAGGCAGCAGCTGCTCCGCATTGTCCTCACTCACCGTTACCCAACTGGTATTAAATCGGATGTTCTTGCTTTTCAGCAATTCAAAGTCCAGCGGCTCGGTAGCAATAATTCCAATTTCTTTAAATGTCCCGATCAAGCCATTACCTAGTTTATTCTTTTTGGAAGGGATGCCTTGAACACTGTATATCGATCCCTGTGGAGCCGCTTTCAGTAATACATCGGTAAGCTCGAGCGCCTGAAACATAAGAATAGCACGGTCTGGATAGGAGAGCATGACGCCATTAACCATAAAATTCGATGTATCTAAACTTTTCGGATGAAATACAAAACCGTTCACGAAGATATACTTGAATTGATCGAGCGTTTTTTTATCACTGTCCTCGATAATTAGTCCGCCATTGGCAATAACAATTGTCGGGTCCTTTGGAGCTGTTACTTGGGAGTTCAATACCTTTAACCCATTGAATGTCGTAACCTTCACATTCTCGTCGTCTCCGACATCGATCAGCTGCTCCGTGTTCACCCCAAAAGTTCCTCTGGCAAGAAGCTGCCTTGACTTAGAAGTTGTCAAACAGATTGAGCAGTTCACTTTGATCTCATCATATGCATCGATTGATTCCGCTGTTGTAGAGATCATGTCGAAAATTGAAGTATTCACCCGCAAATGTTTTTCCATCACATTGTTCCTCCTGAATGAGAATTCCAATAGTTTTGCAAAAGCTTACGTGCCTTGCGCAGGTGAGTTCGCACAGTTGCTGGTGAGAGGCCCAGTTGCTGTCCGATTTGTGTACTATCCATGTCTGAAAAATAACGCATCACGAAGATATCCTGTAATTCATCGGGAAGAAGTCCAATAACCTGTGAAACGGCCACACCTGACAAATCATCTTCAACCTGATCGGGAATCAACTGAACTCGCGAATTCAGCCTTTTCCTGCGTGCCTGATCAATGACAATTCGTTTGGCTGTCGTATAGAGCCATAAACGGCACTGCTGATTCGTCATCCCGTCCAACAGCACCTGATTCTTCAGCGCACGCAGAAACACCTCCGAAGTGATGTCTTCAGCATCTGAAGAATTACGGGCTGTTTTGCGCAGATAGCCGTTTAATTCTCCTCCGTATTCCTCCCACAGCTTGGAAATGTTCATTCTTTCACCCTTTCGCGCCTCTCATTATTAGAAACGAATGAGGTGATCGAAGTGTTTTATTGATTTGGAAAAATTTATACACATGTACAATACCTACAGTGGGCTGCCCGCTTATCGGAACAAAGTGACTAAGATATAGAGCATAAAAAAAGATGTAACATCTGAGAACAACCTTTTGAGTTTCTCTCATTGCTACATCATTAATAATTACCCTGAAGAAATTTATCGGTGCAGAAAATAATATGTAGTAACACTTAGCCCTACTATCATCATTATAATCAACAGAGCAAGTGAATAACTCACAGATGGGGATATGTAAGAGGAGACATTCAGCCAATGCTTGAATAGTCTTGCAACCGTATCGTTAGATCTGCCGTGTTTCCTTGGGTTATGTACAGTTAGTACATTTGTTGTATTCGCCGTACTTTGTAAGATTAGCCCATGTATCACAGGATCAGACGATTGATCCTCTGTAATCTTCGTCACGATTTCTCTTCTCATAATTAGGAAGTTGCTGAATGAGACTCTCTGTTTTGTACTAACCATCCTTTTACCAATAACAACATCGTAGCCCTCATTAATTTTGTTGATTAGTTTTGTGACTTCACTAGGCGGATTTTGCATATCATCATCCATAAGAACGACAAGGTTGCCCCGACTATTCCTGAGCCCGGTCATTAATGCGCGATGCTGGCCGCCATTCGTCTCGTGATGAATGACTATAATATTCGCAGCATAACGCTTTCCTAAATTTTCGCACACCTGACGACTGTTATCCTTACTGTAATCATTGACTAAGATGATTTCCCTAATTGGACATGTTCCACTTCCGATCCATTTCCCATGTGCTATCGCGTCACTTTTCTTAAGATGTAATAGATCTCCCTTATTTCAAAACTGACAAATAAATTAGCTCTTAGCGCTTCAAGGTTATTCGATGAAACCCTTGTATTCAATCTTGTATACCCCTCATTCGCCAGCCAGCTGCGAATTTCTTCTAAAAAACTTAATCCTACCGCTTTTCTTCTAACATTTTTATATACACTAACAAGAACTGCATCTAGAGTCTTGTCTTTACGTTTCCAGAAATAAAAAAAGCCAATCTTTTGCGACTTAAAAGTCGCCTCAATGATTAAAGCATTTCCGCCGAGAAAGCCATCTCTAATCCAATTGAGATAACGCTTGTGCGCCAAGTCAGTACCCAGTACAGGATCAAGCGACACCCTATCAGTTACAAAAAGATCCTTATCAATATTAGACAATAGCTCTTCCAAACATTCTATTGTTTCGATGGTTTGAAATTGGATTTGTTCTGAAATTGCTTTCGTAAATCGCGATGTTTCTGCAATCTTTAGCAGATTCATCGTCATTTCTAATTGCGTCTCCATAAATCTAAATCCTAATTCCTCAAGACCATGTACGAGATCCATTCTACACTTGGGCACTTTTGCCACTATATAATCATAGCTAGCACAATCATCCGTAAGATCATTCAGACTATCGTTGGAATCGTCATCATCCAATTCGACTTCCAGAACCTTTTTATTAAAATTCCGCTGCTCCCAAAAGGCATCTATCTTCTTCATTGCACGGCTCCTTCAGTTTGCTTTCCGATTGTGCTTGTTCCAGCTGTAACGTATGATTTCACTAATCTCGTTTTATATTTTGTTTGTACCGGTTAGTTTCATTTTAATGGCCTATCTATTCGCCGAATTACTGTGTAATTTGCAGATATGCGTCTTTTATTACTAGCATTAATTATATCATTAATGAGTAACAGCCAGTGTCATAAACTATCTCATGACAAATTTAAATATACTGGAAAATACACCTTTTTCACATCGTTGTTTGAATTAAAAAAAAAGCCAACCAGATGGTGGCTTGATTATAAACCTTTAGTGCCGCGAAGGCCCGGCCAGGTGACGGATACCAGCTTTGAAATTCAGTATGGAATATAAGCATAATTTGATTCGGCAAGCTAACCTTAGCATTCAAAATATGATGCCATGGCACAGTGATAAAGCCGGTGTTATCCGCATTAACGGCTTCAATGCCTTAAGGACGAATTGGCGAAGCTCCATCGTAATATGTGATTTTATCCCTCAAAACTGGCAGACTCGATCTTTCCTTCTTAACAGAGAGCGAATAAGCAGCTCCCACACAATGATGCAGATAGCAGGAAGCAGAAAGGCAAGCACTGCTAGCCACAAGCTTGCAGTCAACAGCAGAGTCCCTAAGAAAAGTGCCCCTGATAAAATAGACAGAAGCCAGACATAAAGCTTTTCCGGCCGTTTCGGATATTGCTTTTTTGAAGGCGCCGAATTACTAACTTTTGATTCTACTATTTGTGCTGTCATTAATGCTTCTTCTTTGCTCTGGTCCGCAGCATTCCGTTCTTCTTTAGGTAAATGCTCACCACCCAATTCCAAATGAACAATGGGAGACTGATGCGTCTGAACATGTGTAAATACTGTTTCCAACCATTCTGACAGGTGAGGAGCCAGGGCCGGAAAACGTGCTAGGACAACAGGCAGGCACTGCCGCAATTGCTCTACGGCCTCCGCCCATGGAATATGCCAGCTTAAAGCCCGTGTAAATGCCCCCACTCCGGTCTTTCCTCAAGCTCCTCATCTTCCAGATGGGATTCTACTGCATTCCAAGCTTAGAGCTCGCGACAGCCTTGATACTGATCCTGACTAGCCAAGCTGAACCAAAATGGGGCGAGAAAATTATTCGTCTCAAAGGCAACATCCTCATACTGCCCCTTTGCCGCCTCCGCATTAACACTTAAAAAAGTCCGGTTTCCCATCGTTCCAGACACCTCCTCGTTTCTAATATTGCACCAGATCTGCCAGCAGTCTCAACCCATGTTAATTAAGTGGATTGAACTTGCTGCACACACAAAATTATTGAAAAAAGACCGCCAAAACTGGCGGCCTTATATTTAAGCTGTTGTCCTGTCTGCTTGTGACACTCTACTATAACGAACAGCTTCCTTCCATATGAGTAGAACAAGTAAAGGCAATCCAATTAGACCAGTCATCATATTGAGCGGGGTCTCTAGAGGAGGATTAATAAGATAGGAGAGAAGTTTTAATAAAGTCATGATAGATGCTCCAATCATTGCTGATACCGGTATAAGGATGCGATAATCTGCTTTTCTCGTCAGCCCCCGGGCAATAGTCGAAGCGATTAATCCTGCCATTACCCAAACCCCTGATGTTGCAACAGCAGTTCCAGTCAGAATTAATGCCATAGCAGTACAGATAGCTATAAGCCAAATCGAATCGTTCCCGTTCATACGGCCGGACAAGCATAGCGAGAGAATAAAACAGACAAGACTAATTGGAATCAACAGTGAACCTATCGTAAATAAACCGGTTTCCAAACCCAGAATAAACGGGGTTTCCTGCCTCCATTTTATGACTAAGATGAATAGCACAATGCCAAGTACGCAAGCTGTCGCCAATCCCCCGATTAAAAGTCGTATTCCTTTTACTTGGATTGGAATCACAAGTGAAAAAAGGCAGGTCAGCAGAAGTCCAAAAGCGGCTCCCAAAATACTTATCAATACGGCAGCCCACTCATTTTGAAGCTCAAAGAGATGCAACGCAATTAAGATAGCCACAATACAAGCAGGCACGATTCCTAATGTAGAAGGGCATACTACCGTAGAACGAGTTGCACGTTGCAGCAGAACACCCGCCACCCCTATGGCAACACCGTATAACAGCGTATTAGTAACCAAGGGTAATCTTATCTCCATAAATAGCCGGCCGTGAGACGAAGCAGGATCACTTTGCAAAATCGTTTTGAAAATTTCGTTTAGAGAAATAGTTGCTACACCGCCATAACGCAATGCGAGCAAGTATGACACTATTGTCACTATCAAGCAACCCGCTAACAAAATCATGTTGTTTCTTGTAAAGAATCGAATTACGCTGCCTTCTTGCACATAGTTCTGTTCCATTCATGTCCTCCACTGTTAGGTAATAATTATTTTGTCGGAAAATGTGGTCATTTCCATTAGTAAGGTTATGAATGTCCTTTATTTAAATCGCCTTTACTCCTTCCCATTCAAAAAGCCAATAATCCCGTCTGGGAGCCAAAGCCATCTAACAATCAATACAACGGCGAGTACGACGACGCCCAAGATTACATTTTTCGTCCCTTTGTTCATATGAAGCCTCCTCTCCTTCCATAGTTCATTAGCGAGGCTACTTGTCAAAACGTTTGCCGCGGTAAATGAAGAGGACTAACAACGTAGAGAGGACCATCCATACGAGCAAGTTGCCCAGGCTCAGCCAGATCTGCTCCCTCCCCTCGTCATGAACAACTGCCGACAATCCCTCCATGAAGTGATAAGAAGGAATGAAGCCGATCACATCCATAACGAATGAAACCTTCAGTCCCGGCGCGAAAATAGGACCAAAGACAAAAAACAGCAGGATCGGAAGCCCCACGATAGACGTCTCAGACGCCGTTCGGGAGATCAAGCCAATTGACGTGCCCAAAGCCATGAAAATTACTAGCAGAAACAGAATGTATATAATCAGATACCCTATATTTATCGCCGGAATTCCGGTAATCAGCATACAAACAACCATGACGGCAATCGTATACACGGTCGTCATTGCACTTTTGCCCAGCAATACCTCCACCGGCGAGGCTGGAGACAGCATGAGTGCACGCAGCGTGTTCTTTTCCTTTTCCTCCGAGATCATAAGAGCTTGAACAAAAGCACCAACAACCGCAATCGCAATCATGACAGGCACGGTGAAGCGATCGATGGCATTGCCTTCAGAAAGCTGCCCTTTCATTAAGATGGAGAAAACAATAGGCATGCCTGCCATAAGCAGTATTTGCGGATTCCTAACGGAATCCTTCCACTCCTTCCCGGCGATCGCGAGCAGTCGGTTTAGTGAGAATGTCATTCCAGGCCCCTCCCTGTCAATTTTACGAAAATATCACCGAGCGTCGGCTCATTGGAATGAATCGCCAACAATGCTCCGCTGCGAATCAGCTCGTTGATGCGGTTTGCCCCTGCTGCATCCTGTCCTACGATTTCCGGACCTTTCGGTGTCGTCACAGTAATGGTCTTATCCCCATGTTGCAGTCTTAACTGCAAAGGTGTATCCAGTGCCGAGATTTCGCCATTGTTCAAAAAGGCAACACGACCGCATAGCGCCTCCGCCTCCTGCATGTTGTGCGTGGTCAGAAAGATCGTTGTCCCGTCCCGGTTCAATTGCCGCAGGGTCTCATGAATTTGCAGGACATTAACCGGGTCGAGTGCAGATGTTGGCTCGTCGAGGAACAGAATCTCCGGGCGGTGAAGAATAGCTCTGACCAGCGTAACTCTCTGCTTCATTCCCTTGGACAACTGCTGCACCAGCGTATTCCGATCAGCCGAGAGATTGACAGTATCGAGCAAGCCTCCGAGCGAGCTTTCAGGTACGCCATACAGCCGGCAGAACAAGGCCAAATTATCGTAGACGCTTAGACGATCATACAGGCCGCTATTATCGGTCAAAACGCCAATTCGGCCCAGAAAATTGGCTTTGCGGCCGCGATCCGGAGCGGCTCCCAATACCGTTACCCTTCCGGATGTATAGCGCAGCTGAGAAGTCAGTATTTTCACCGTTGTTGTCTTACCGGAACCGCTGGGACCGAGAAATCCGAATATTTCTCCTTTCTTCACCTGAAAGCTAAGGTTGTTTAGCGCCTGCTTGTTTTGGTACATTTTCGCAAGATTATTTACCTCGATGATGCTTTCCATGACGTTCACCCACTATTGCATAGTAGCCCTTTCAAGCTCACCGCAAGACTATCGCGAATACAGCCACAGAGCAATAAATCCCCCGTGAAAAGCGCAGTCAGGGGGATGAATGGAGTCATATTCAGGTTGAAAAATCGGATGTTACAGCCCCACAATACCCTTGATTTCCTCGAATCGGGTCTTTGACATCGGGATCATCGACTTCTTGTCGTCACGAATAACCAAGCTGTAGCTATTGCGTGTCCAAGTAATCAATTCGGATGCATGATTAAGGTTTACGAGGTAGGAGCGATGGCAGCGGTAGAACTGATATGGGGCAAGCTTCTCCTCCAGTTCTGTTAATGTCCATGCCGTCGTGAAGTCGTCTGTCTTGGTGTGAATATGTGACAGCCCGTCGCTGCTTTCAATATAATAAATGTCTGCCGGGTCTACGAAGACAAATTTGTCGTCCGTTTTGATCAGCAGCTTTTCCAGCTTGGCTACCGTTACACGTGGAACATTTTGATCCATATCCGGATCGAGTCCTTCTGTTCCTTGCATCGTCTGCTCGGAGGCTTCCGGTTCTTCCTGCGTAGTAACCGGGTACAGTCCTCCCTCCGTTAATCGGTAAATATGCTCGGAAAGGAACATGGCCTGCTCCATCGTTGAACAGGTGATCAGGATTGCTTTACCTCTATCGACGAGAGAAGTAATCATTTTTCTGAGGATGATACAGCTCTCAAGATCGAGATTTTGCTCCGGGTTCTCCCATATGACTAGCTCAGGATTGTGGATGAGACTTCGCGCCAAGTTAAGCAGCCTTTTCTCCGAATAACTAAGTCTGGAGATTAGCATATTGGCATGACCTTCAAGCCCTACTAATGTCAACAATTCGCTGACGGGCACACGAGTGATGTATAGCCGTCCCCAAAAGGTCAAATAATCGGCTGCCTTCATTCGATCATATACTCCATCATCCAAAAAGCAGCATCCGACACGCTCCACGATTTCAGAACGGTTGAGCTGCAGAGGCTCCCCACGGTACAACGCTTGAATCCCAAGCAAAGAAGGCTCACCCAGAACAGATCGGATGAACTGGCGGCCATGCTCATAATTACATTGCACCACCGCACACTGTCCAGCCATCAGCTCCAGTTCCACTGGTGACGATGAAGCATCCCTTTTTCCGGCTTCACTTTGTATTTGCAATACGCTCATACGTATCCAGCCTCCTATAGTCCAACTTACACATCTATTCCGATTGTAACCTACAATAGAAGGTTGATCCATATGCTTCCATGACTGGTGAAAAAGCATGGAGAAGCCCCATGAAACATATCTTGCCTGCTATGAACACACAAAAAAAGCAGATACCGTGTCACCGATACCTGCCAGATTCATGCAGCACTATTCTTCTACTCTAAGAAAATACATTGATCCGATTGCCATCGGGGTCGTAGAAGTGGAATGACTTCTCTTCAAGCGGAGATATGGAAGTGCACCATTTTTGCGCTTTCTGGTAAGCTTTCTTGAGGTTATGCCGCTCCACAAAAAAGTACTGGCGTACACCTGGCCTGCCGGCAGCAGGATTGGAGCAGTTCGGGTCATGTACAAGCTGCAGAAGGTTCACTTTCGCTCCGTTATGGCGATAAACCCCGCGCAGCAGCGCATGCCCATTGCCAGAGCCGCGAGCGGATTTTTTCAAACCCAGCACTTTGGTGTACCATTCTATAGATTTCTCAAGGTCGCTGACACCGACGACTGAAATGTCACAGCCGTAAATTCCTGAACCTGTTGGCTCAACAGAGGAGTCTTTGCCCTGCGTCACCGTCAGCCGATTACCATAAGGGTCATAAAGTTGAAACCGTACTTCTCCATGCTCCTCGATCAGGCTGCTTGTGCGGATACTGTTGTCTTGAGCATAGGCGAATGCAGCGCGGACATCCTTTGCCTTGAGCTGCAGGTAACAATGATCCCCATGTTCCCGATTCACCCGAAAATGCTCCTGATCCTCCGACACGGTTACCAAGTGCAGAGAACCTTGACCATCCGGGAACTGCATAAGAATTCCTTTCATCGAGGGATGAAGTGAACAAGGGCCAAAGCCTGGCTTGGGCTCCAGACCAAGATGATGCGCATACCATCGTGTCGCATTGTCTAAAGAGCCTTCAGGGACAGAGATATGCGTCTCGTCGTATTCGAACATTAGCGGTTTGAGAAGTGCAGGCGGCGGATCAGTCTCCCCACCCGAAATACGAAATGACTTCACGTCCACTTTGGAACGGAACGCCGATCCAATTCCTGCTTGACCCTTTATGTTCGCAAATTTCCCTTCTAAAAGCAGCCGCTCTATTCCATTTACCGTCACTCTCATGAAATCCGACTCAATTTCCCACACAAAATGAACCCATTCATTAACGGGAATACGACCATTCATATTGTTGAACGCGCGGCCCTTTGACGGTTCCCCGCAGCGCAAGGAGTCATGATTCCGTTCCCAGTTAAAAATGATTTGCCCTTTTCCATACTTCAGCCTAATGTTGCTGGAGTCTGTCCGGGCAACTGCTTCAATTCTCACTGGAACCTTGTAGGCTCTGGGAGTGAGTATGTATGTTTTATCAAGATGATGCTCATGGTACACAGATAATCCGTCACTCGTTTCGGTTACGTAGTTTTCGATATTCGCAGTTAAATCTGATAGTTTTTCTCCCAATGCTGCAGTCATGTTCGTCCCCTTTCAAAATGGCCGCCAGAGCTCTTGCTTAATAGAGCTGATTAGTATAGCATTCATCAGCTAGTTATTGAACTGAATTACAATTAAAACCTTTTAAATTAACTTTTGGTAGACTTATTCGTGAATGGCTGCCAAGACTCCTTTTCGGGGAGTCATTTTCTTTTAAATGGAGGACGGTTTTTCATTGCTTTGCTTGATGGGAGCTACAAGTAAAGGGCCATCCTTCATGGATAGCCCTTTCTTTGATCTCTAATTGATGAACATGATCGTCGAGATGCCTTTTTGCCGGTGCGCATCAGGTATTTTTAACATGCCCGCATCAACCAGATGTTTGAGTACGTATGTGCGCATTGTGCCCATCGCCATACTGTTCTGAGACCAGTAGCCGACGTATTTATGCGCATGCTCTGGCTGTCCAGCAACCTGCAATTGATAGACTGCCTGATCTAATTTCGATGCAGCTTCTCTGATTCGTTCAGACGGTTGTGGCAGTGATGCATGCAGACGCTCTCCTGTTTGCTTATCTTTACAATAAACGATATTGACCTCGAGATCAGATTCCGTTCGCAGCAAATACTGCTTGTCGAACAGGCGCCGATAGGCGTCGATGTTCGTATGGTTTTGCGGCAAATCTCCATTGATGACGTGCATCAGGCTGATGAAATCTGAACCCAGATTATCTCGCCAGCCGCCCTGTCTGCCGCTCCACCACGTATCAGTCTGCCATGCCTTGAGTGAGAGCTCATCGGAATTCCGGTTCATATCGCCGCAGAAGTAGTATAATTTACGGTCAAAGCTAACGTCATATTCTCTGTCGATCGTTGCATAAGCAGCATACTGCCCGCCATCTTTACGGCTGACTGTAACCTCTTGATCGGCCACCCTATCAAGTTCTTTAAATCTCAGCTGTTTGCCCGCATACGGAATGAGACTCCATAACAGCAGATTAATGTCTCCTTCTGGGACGTAGACACCGGTTTCTTGGAATACTTCAGCCATCGAAAAAAAGGGCTTAAAATAATGCTCGACGGCTATTTCGGCATACTCTTCGAACAAACGGTGCAGCGCCTCACTCTTTGCTTGGGACGGATCTTCAATATACATATTGGTACGATATTTCCCGCCCGGCAGTTGATCCAAGAAGCCGTATTCTTCAAGCGCTTCTACCTCATCCTCGGCGAATACGGGTGAAATCCCTAGCTCTTCGGCGATTCCTTTGATCGTTAGCGGCTTGTGATAGGCGGAAAAAGCGATGTTTTGTCTGATTGCCGTCGCCAGAAAATCGGCGGTGTCCCCTTTGTTGCCTGGCGATCCGCTATGCCCTAAATTGGACATGCGAACCGGGTTCATGCCAAGATTGCCCATCGATCGAATTGTGTTCATCTTGTGCTTCAGCTCCTTTTTCGCTTCGAATAGATGCCATTTGACCGTGCCGCCGGATAGCCCCATCGCAGCTGCAATTTCGCTAATTTTCATACCGCCGTAATAGTACTTGATTACGATTTCCCGCTGCTGGTGTGATAAAAAAGCGATTTCCCGCCGCAATGCGCCGGCCGTTTCCTGACGGATGATCCTATCGAAGCCCTCGTCTCTGGACAACACCTCAGTGTCATCTATCCGCAACTGGTTGGATGCTTTCACTTTCTCACCGACATGTCTCGCCCACACATAATGCGCGATCTTGAAGACGTAGCTGTTCAGATCCAGAAATTCCGTCTTTTTAAGAAGCGTCTGATAAACCTCCAGCGTCATTCTTCCCGCCAGCTCCTCGGCCTCGGCGATATTGCCCGTTTTGTTCAAAGCAAATCCATACAGCGGCTTGATATAATCCTTGATGACACGGTCGGCCTGTTGTTTATCCATGACTTAAAAGCTCCTTCTTTTCAATGGCACTCAACTAAATACTGCAGCGAAAACGAAAAAGGTTGGGTGGATTAGGAAAAAAAATTAGAGTACAGCCCAACCTAACCATTGTAACGTGAAAATTTAATTCCATATAAAAACAATCGCTCTCTGCTTGGCTAAAATGGCCTTGCAGAGAGCGATTGATGTTTCAGGCGTTCTTTTGGCATAACGGACAACGAAAGGTTCAAATACGCCTGTTGGACTCTCTACAGTCGCTTATTCGCCGGTTCCATTCCCATAGCTAAAAGTTGAAAATGTAAGGTGCCGCGCTTATCCCCGGCACCTTACAGCCTGTCACTAAACAATAGACCGTTCCAGCCGGGATGAGAAAATAATCATGCTTATTAGCTGAATATACGTTCACATATTGCTCTGGCGGAAATGTGAAGCCGTATACCTCCGTTTTACGCAAATTTTCCAGCGCCTCGATTTCCTTGATGCTTCATTTCAATTTTATTCTTAGGGTTCGGGCGGAAATTCTGATCAATAGTAGCATCAAGCTCATTCCCGGCTAACCATCACTTCACTAAATTGTATCCTATATTCAATTTTCATTTATATATTTGGAAATTAGACAAAAAATTCTTTTAAAAATAAAATTTGACATATATATTATGTTTGAATAAAATGATAGATAGTTTTACATTTTATTCAAGGAGATGGTAGGGTTGGAAATGTTCAATGGGTTGAAGTTAAAGAAGGGTTTACTTACTGTCATAATTGCTACAACTGCAATTGTTGGAGGCGCTACAACAGCTTTCGCGGGGATTACGACGCCATCATCTATTCTGAACGCTGAACTAAAAACAGCAAACAATTACGCTTGGTTAGCAGATGCTGACCCTAGTTATAACTGTCTAGCATATGCATTAGGTAATACCTCAAGCTGGATATGGCCATGGGGCTCAAGTAATCCAACCTCCTCCCAAGTAGATACTTATTTATCTGGCAAAGGATATTCTATTAGCAGAGCTTTTAGTAGTACTACTAAAGGTGACTATGAAATAGTATCCTACGGTACATCTTCTAATATCACACACTTTTCTAAAGTAGGAGCAGCTCGTGTAGGCTCAACAGAATATTCTAATGCAAAGTGGGGACAAGCAGAGAGGCTGCAACATTTAGGCTGGGATCCCTATACAGTAAACGGAACATATGGCGCAGCGGTTCGTAAATATGCACCATAATTATCTAATTCTGATAATTATTCAATAATGAGGAGGGTTTATTAATGAAAAGCAAGGTAAAGATGTTTATAATACTATTCGTATGTAGTTTTTTGGTGGTGTTTTTGATCAAACAAAGTGATGTGAGTGCCTCCGTTGAACAACAAGTTGACAGTAGAATTATTTCAATTACCAAAAAACTCGATAAGGAAGTCGAATTAAAAACTGAACTTTCAAAAAGTTCAAATCCGTATGATTACATCGTAAATAATACTGATTTCAATGAAATATTACTTTTAGGAAATAACGCATTACCGATATTACAAAAGAAAATAGATCAAAGCCCAAACGATGGCTTACAAGAATATATTCTTGCAATTGCTATTGAACGTATCTCCAAGACTGATCTTAAAAAACAAGAGTCTACACAATGGGACACCCCGAAATCGTTTAATACTACATGGGAAAACCATTTAAAAACCATTCCTACTGCTGTAAAATCCATTTCTTCGGATATAAATTTGAACACAGATGAAAAAGTGGTTCAACTGGTTGAATTAGGAACTCCTGCAATGCCATTTATATTGGAAGAGGTCGAATCGGTTGACTCAAATTTATTTCAAGCACTTGTAATATTAAGCAACAACAATAATAGCAGCCTTAATAAGGATGCAATAGATTTCAAAGAGTGGACGTCCATTCATAAGGAAGAATTAGAAATTCTCAAACAGTATGTGTTAGAACAATAATGTCCTATTCGTATAAAGAAAGTAATTAAGAAGATATATCTCCGTTTTAAATGGCGGCAAACCGTTGCGTATTGAACGTTTTGCCGCCTTACCTTTGTTTTCTCCTACACCAAGAACTGTTATTCATTACACACCAACTGAATGCAGCCTGGCTAGTTTTCGTTAGTTGGATAGTTTTCCTTTGTATTTACCTTGTTCATTTAATGTGATCTCTATTGTACTACTTCCCAGCTTTGTATCACCCTTGTAAGCAGTAATCTGAAGTATGCCCGAAGTTGCTACCGAACGTGACTGATCTCCTTCTACCAGTGGGGACCAGTAAATCGTATCATTTGATCTAACAGCCGCTTGCTCCCCCAAATGTATCACCTTGGAATCCGCGGGATTCCATAGTATCAGTTGGCCTTCTGATGATTGTACTTTAATCATGTCTGCATTCTTGGATGCGATTGTTATAGGGAAACCTGGTACACTGCTCATAAGCAATGAGTATTGACCAAGCGGGAAGTCTACATCCGGTTCTACCACGAAGGAGGCTCCATCTGCCGCATAAACAGTAACCACGAACCCACTGAATAAAGCAGTTGGATTATTGCTCTCTCCATTTTGAAAAATAAGTCTTCCTCCAATTGCAAGAAGGAATAAAATTATACAGGAAATCACAACCCTCACAAACCTACTGTGAATTACTTGTTTTGTGTTTTGTGAGGTAGAGGCTCTTGTTACACAATTGTTTATGATTGCTTGTTTGAGTGAATGATCTACCCTTATTTCATTCATTCCATTAACATATTTCGTTCTAATGGTCATCGTCAAACCCTCCCATTATCTTTTCCTTAAGAAGCTCTTTTGCTCGCTTAAGTTGTGTTCGTACTGTGCTCTCTTTCAAGTTTAGAAGTTCAGCGATCTCGGCTGTTTTGTAGCCTTCATAATAATAGAGATGAATAACCAATCGATACTTTCTTGGAAGTTTAAGTACAAAAATGACTATCTCCATGCTCTCTTTATGTGCATTAGGCAGAGGTATTTTTTCAAGAGGGGAGAACCATCTCTTCCATGGACTTCTGCTGACGTCTATACATGTATTTATTGTTACTCGAATGATCCATGCTTTCTCATGTTCGGAATCGTTAAATGGATTCTGATGCTTGAAAAGTTTGATATATACCTCCTGGCATACATCTTGTGCATCCGCAAGATTTCCAAGGTGGCTTAAGGCTAAGCGCAACACCATATCGGAATACTTATTCACTAACATTGCTAAGTTTTCATTTCTATTTGTATCATTACTCCCCAATGACCTCTCCCCCTTCGTACCTAACACGTTAAACCATCAGAAAATGTTTCATTTAATCAAAATTGCACTTCTGTCAGGAAATTACAATAGTTTTATCGCTTTGCTTATATTCTCTCCTGATACTGTACCGATATGTTCAGTGCTCATCACCGCGCTGTTTGTAACAGATTGAAAAACGGGCGCCAATCTGGCACGCCCGTTTTTTATTGATATTCGACTCATTTATCTTTTGTATAACTATAACTCTATGGAATTAGACATCATTAACTCAAAAAACTCTTCAAGAGTATTTGCTACTTTCTCTGCTTCCTCGAATTCAGGCTCAGTTCCGCGTACAATAGCACCTTTATCATTTGCCAAATCAATCGCATAGAAGGAATATCCGCCATCAACGGACATCACTATTGGCAAATAGTTATTCCACCACGCCGTTATTTCCGACTTCCAACTATCATCATCTGCTGCTTCTAAGCTGAGCAATTCATATTCATTCCATTTAAATTCACTATCGGAGCTATTATTGAACTCGTCCTCACAAATAAACCAAGTCATCTCATTGGGTGTAATGCACTTTGCTACCACGCTTAAAAACTCTAAATAATCATTTGGGATCGTTTTATATCTAGAAGTAATACTGCTGTCCAGATTTAATTGCGGCTCAGATTTTTTCGCTATATCCCAACCGTTTTCATTAGCCCAAATTATAAAATCGTTAATTTTTGTATGCACACTTATCACCTTTTTTTCATAGTTCGGATGTTGTGGTCATGCTCTTCCATTGGTCAATCTACTCTACTGCTTATACTCTATTCGTGGCACAGTGTCTGACCCCTTTCGAGGAGTCATTTTCTTTTTCAAAAGGTATGTAAAGTGAGATTCATCTTGTTCAGCCGATATAGTCGTCAAGCAAGCAATAGCGGTTGATTTTCCACCTAAATATGGACGAATAGTCACTTATACTGAACACTAATTTAACTTAAAATTACCTTAGAATATGGATAAGGGCTGTGATTACAATGTTGATCAAAAGAGACAAATGGTTGCAGTATCGCATCCTGCGCAGCAGGTCCTCTCTTGCCAGACGGTTGCCAAAAACACAGTTGCTTAATAAGAACACTTTAGCGAAGATGCTGCGCCGGTATCACAGCGTCGTACTGAAGCCCCGTGACGGGAGCTACGGAATGAATATCGTGTTCATCAAACGTTATGGTGCGAATACCTATCAGGTTCAAAACGAAAATAACGCGGTCACCATGAGAGGTACCGAAAAGGTACTCAAGTGGCTCCGTAAAAGAAATAAAGGCCGAGGATATATTGTTCAAAGGCGCCTGCAGCTTGCTCAAATTAGGCATAAGCCATTCGACATGCGGATCATGACTCAACGAAAAAAAGGGGTGTCATCCGCTTGGAATGTAACGGGCTCATATGCTAAAGTTGCGGCGCAAGGCTATCTGGTCACAAATGTGACTGGCCGTCCTATTCCTGTTCTTAAGGCGCTAAAACTAGCTAAAATCGGCAATCGGAGCTTGCTTGTTAAAGCCGAACGAGTCGCACTATTGGCATCCAAACGGCTGGGAGAGCGTTATCCCAAGCTTAGGCAAGTGGGGTTCGATATAGGCATCGACAGGAAACACCGGGTTTGGATCATCGAAGGCAATTATAGGCCAGACTTGCGCCCCTTCCGGCGCTTGAAAGATTCCTCAATGCATCGCAGAATTATATGGTACAAGAAGCATTAAAGCGATAAAAAGACGACCAGCCTTTCTTTTATCATTGGCCGGTCGTCTTTTTATGTTTAGTACTTATTAATGCTGCTTGGATTTTTACCGGCGTTTTTTGGCACTTACAACTCGTGTTACTTGGAACTTATTTACCCCTACCTGTATAATGGCAAATCTGCTGAACGAAGTGCCGGAAGAAGTATACGGTTCCGCTTCAACATTTCCACTCGGCGTTTTAACCGTTGCGGTGATTTTTGTCACCAAACAGACTCCACGGCTAGAAGCTACCCAAGTCTCGTCACGCTGAACACTGTAATTATCATCACTGCAAAAGATGGATGCATATTCAACTTTCCCAAACGCGTTATACGGTGTAGAGTTAGTGATTCGAACGGGGTCATATGCGCCAGGCCCTCTATTTCCCATCCTCAAAACCTCCTTGTTTTTGATATAGTCCCATTAAATGCAATTAAATAGTTTTGGTAAGGTATAAATGTGGACAAGAGAAAAAAAGTACGTTTGTCCTCATACGCAAGATACGACCGCTTATATATGAGCTTTAAATATCATCATAATATATATTGACTCAATATATATTATGATGATATATTGTGATCGTGGTAAACAAAATTTCCCTAAATGATAAGGAGGCTAAGTATTGAACAGTCAGGATGTTATTTTAGGCATGCTTATGAAAGAAGCGTTGACTGGCTACCAAATAAAACAGTTATTGGAGAATGTTTTCTCCAATTTCTATAGATCTACTTATGGCACGATCTATCCCACGCTTGCTCGAATGGAAAAAGAGGGATTGATAACTAAGGAAAATGTGACCCAGGACGGTAAGCCTAACAAAAATCTTCTAAATATAACGCCTAAAGGCAGAGATTATTTTAACGCCTATTTACTTGGCCCGCTAGAAGGAGACAGCACCAGGAAATCTGATTTTATGATGAGACTTTATTTTGGTGAATTCGTTGGGTATGACAAGGTGATTATTTGGTTGAAGCAAGCCCAAGAGGACTCACAAAAAAAGTTAGATCAATTGCTTGAGCAATATTCGCTTTATAAAGATGAAATGCATCCAGCGCAGATCATCTGCATCCAAATTGGAATAGAAGAATATAAGGCTAAACTTACAACCATTGCTGAGGGATTGGTAAGTATGGAGAAGTTAGTGCAAGAGCAGAGCTGACTTTAGTGAATCCAGGCACTTAAGAAGTAAGTTTGGTACAAACATGTTGCAGTTGTAACGTTCACAAAACTTTTAGGAGGAATTGTTATGAAAACAATTTTCATCACGGGTGCTTCATCGGGCATTGGGAGAGCTGCGGTAAAACATTTTGCTGCAAGAGGATGGAACGTAGCAGCCACGATGCGTTCACCTGAACTAGAAACTGAATTTATTACAGTAGATAATGTATTGGTACTAAGACTTGATGTGGAGAAAGAAGATACTATTCAATCTGCATTAGCGGAAGCGATTGGGCGGTTTGGTGAAATTGATGTTCTTCTCAATAACGCTGGATATGGAACAATGGGTCTTATAGAAGCAGCTACGAATGAACAAATTAGAAGACAGTTTGAAGTGAACGTTTTTGGTCTTATCAGTATGACTAAAGCCATATTGCCGCATTTTAGATCGAATCAAAAAGGTTTGCTGATCAATATCTCTTCTATGGGAGGGAAAGTGACCTTTCCTACGATGTCTCTGTATCACTCAACCAAATTTGCAGTGGAGGGTTTTTCCGAGTCGGTCTCTTATGAATTGGCATCACAAAATATTAAAGTAAAGTTAATTGAACCAGGGGCTATTGCTACGGACTTTGGCGGCAGATCAATGGAATTCTTTTTCGATGATGCATTAACAGACTATAAGTCATTTACTACTGCGTTTAGAGGTAAATTAGGGGAGATGGAAAAACACCCGGCATACGCTTCGCCTCCAGAAATTGTTGCCGAAACCATATACCAAGCGGCTACAGACGGTACAAATCAATTCCGATATGTAGTTGGAGAAGATGCTAAGATGCTCATTCATATGAAAGAAAATACGAAAGAAGAAGAGTACTTAACGAATATAGCTCAGCATTTCTCTTAAAAAAGAGAAAATTTGAAATTATCGTTTATCTATCCGCCACGACCCTTCAATACGATTTTTTCGAGCAAGTCCCTTCCGCTAAAGCAGCGGAAGGTTTTTTTGCTTTTTCCAAGCACAAACCTGCTTACCTTCTTGGGGACCAGCACACTAGCCATTAGAAAGCAAAACTATGAAAATATATTCTATAGTAATTTTGCACATAACTAGAGTAGCGGATGACATTGTGCGGATTATGTTCCAATAATTACAATATGGACAAGACAACTGCCAGTGAGATAAGGAGCTCATGAATGTTGGACAGGCATCCTTGCCCTCTGGCTAAGCTTAAAGCCATTCATTACAGCAACTCAGGGAGGTTGAGATGAGCGTTCCAAGCTTTATTCAAATGGGACTGGCTATTATTTTCGGACTAACTGGCATACTGAAATTGTACTCCCCGTCTTCTATGAAAAGTACGCTTATAGCCATCGGCATACCCAAGCCGCTCAGTTCGGCAGGCGCCTGGCTGGTTCCTCTGTTCGAAGTTCTGACCGCCGTTTTCTTGTTATCGCGTGCAACCGTTTGGATTGGAGAAATACTAGCATTCGGCTTAATTGGAGGATTTATATATGCTATTTTCATAGCCTTATACAAGAAAGAACAAATCAAATGCAACTGCTTTGGTAAACTGCGGGACGAGTATCTCGGCTGGGGCACAATTCTGAGAGTTCTCATGCTGCTAATCATGAACAGCTACATTACGATTGCCAATCATCCCGCTTCCTTTGCAGCTATACACGGGGAGGATTTAGTTCTGTACATCCTTTCCTGGGTTGGCATATTAGGCCTATATATGATCGCGCAATTCATTATTAGTGCTATTTCAAACCCACAAACGGATTAAAGGAGGCTTTATTTTGTCAGCTATATTTTATGTATCGTATGTCATATTGTGGATGCTGGTAATCCTCTTAACTGCAGCTTGCGTTTATCTTTTAAAAAGAAAACCGCCCAGTCCGACACAAGAAGCACCCGTACAGAATGGTTTGGAAAGCATCGGATTGCCAAAGGGAATTCCCTTTCCGAATGACGGCCGTTTAACATTGAATGGAGCCGTACCCCATTTTCATAATGCAATCGTTATACTCTCCATGACCCTATGCGGAACCTGTGAAGCGCTGTATCCGAAGCTGCACCGATTCCATCAACAACATCCTCACATTCCTATCTATATCTTGTTGTTCGCAGATCAGGAAGGACAAATTAAGCAAACGGTCGATAAATATCAGCTTAAGCTGCCTGTCATTGCTTGCACTCCCCAAGATACTGAATTTTTCCAAACCCACTTTTTCCCGTTTGGTTACTCCGTTGACCAAGAAGGACTCGTTGCTTCTAAAAGCAATCTGGATCAAGACAATGACCTCAATCTATTGGCTTCAGCAATTGTGGACAATGAAAGCCGCTTAGCAAAAGCATGGTAAATCCTCTAATGTCCGCATCCTTGAAAAATGTAGCACAGCAAACACGTTTATCCCTGCAGATGATGGTTCAGATGATTCGTATGATGTTTAAACTAACTCCATTCAACATGACCGGTTTAAGCATTGCCCAGTTTAGTACTGCGATCATTCCCGTGCTGCAAGTCTATGTCACGATCGAATTGGTACATCGTACCGAACGGGTCATTCAAGAAGGGGCATCGCAATTAGGACCCGCTTTCGTCATTTTATTGTATCAGCTATGCCTATTCTTATTGCAATTAGTGCTGGAAGTGTTTGTTGATTTTTTAGTTAGCAAAATCAAACTGGTCGTTTTGCTGCATCTTGGCCAAGAAGTTACAGAGAAATCTGCCCGGCTCTCCCTGCTTCATTTTGAAAACCATGAATTTTTCGATCTGCTGCAGAGAGTTTCAACAGGCTTGGAGCACCGGGGGCTGCAATTTTTCCAGTCCTTTCTGCAAATAGCTAAGAATCTGATTACCATTACCGGCTTCGTCGTTGTTTTATTGGGATTTCACTGGCTGCTCGCATTCGGAATTCTGCTGCTGATTATTCCTTCCTTATACATCGATATCAAGGAAAGCGGCTTTAAGGTATCCCAGTTTGTACGACAAACGCCGGTCCGAAGAAGATCGATCTATTTCAATACTCTGCTAACGGAACGGCAATGGGCCAAGGAGATTCGTATCTTCGGCTTATCCGACTATTTCATTAACCAATGGCGGAAGTATACCCAACAGAATGGGCAAGAGCAAATCGATTTGGAGCGGAAAATGTCCATTTTCAAGGTTGCGGTTAATGGGCTCCTATTGGTCATGGTGACGCTCATAAGCGGATTCTTGATCAAATTGGCGGCTTTAGGAACGATGACCATTGCCAGCTTTGTAGCCTTGATCCAAACCGTATTCTCCATCCAGTCGAATCTGAAATATATGGCCAGCTACATCGCCGGAATCTATGAGCAAGCTTTATATACCAGCGATTTGTTCCATTTCCTTGGGATGAAAGAGGAGGAAACGGACGAATCGCCTAAATTACCGTTCCCCGCTTCTTTGGAGGAGGGAATTTCAGTGAACAATCTCGGATTCAGTTATCCGAACAATGAAAGGCCGATTCTGAACGGTATTTCATTCGATGTGAATATTGGAGAGAAAATCGCGATCGTAGGTGAGAATGGCGCCGGTAAAAGCACCCTTGCCAAATGTCTGCTCGGACTCTACCAGCCAACTGCGGGCACGGTATCTTACAACGGCATTCCGCTGGATCAAATGGATACGAATGATTTCCGGGAGCACGTCACCGCGATTTTTCAAGATTTTGCGCAATATCAGCTTACTTTGCGTGAAAATATCGGGTTAGGCCATGTGGAATGGATGCAAGAGGAAAGCCGGTTGCAAATGGCCGCTGCAAAATCAGGTGTAGACGAATTTTTCAATGAGCTGTCCCAAGGCTTTGACACTGAGCTAGGGCATAAATTTTATGGCGGGCATGAGTTGTCCTATGGTCAATGGCAGAAGATCGCGATTAGCCGGGCCTTTTTCCGCGACTCTGCTATTATTATGCTGGACGAGCCAACCTCGGCTTTAGACCCGATGGCGGAAGCACAGCTGTTTGAACAGATCGCTCAGCTAACCGAGGGTAAAACTACTTTCTTTATTTCGCACCGATTAGGCATTTGCCGGGCAGCTGACCGGATTCTCGTCTTAAAGGACGGCCAACTGGTAGAACAGGGTAACCATGAGCAATTAATGAATTTAGATGGGGAATATGCAAGCATGTTCCGCACCCAAGCGGAGTGGTACCAGTAATCATCATCCTTATGAAAGGAGGTGAAACATACATGTACAAATGTTCTTTCGGAGCTTGCCCAGCATCAAGAGCATTTTTCAAATCAGATAATGGCGGCTCGTACTGGTATCAAGTAGGCTGCTGCTAATGGATTCATCTACCTTATGAAAAGAGGTGAAAACATATGTATAAATGTTCTTTCGGTTCTTGTCCATTGTCTAGAGCAGCGTATAAATCAGATAATGGCGGCTCGTACTGGTATCAAGTCGGTTGCTGTTAATGGATTCATCCACTTTATTAAAAGAGGTGAAGCATTTGTATAAATGCTCCTTTGGAGCTTGCCCAGCATCAAGAGCAGCGTATAATTCGGACGATAATGGCGTGTCCTGGTACCAAGTAGGCTGCTGTTAATATAATTGAAATCAAGCATTCCGAAAATACGGGTATCCCTTTGGGTATCCGTATTTTTCATGCAATTGCCTACGACCGTCGGGGATCGATAATGGAATGTTCGGTGTCTGCCATGTAGGAATCGAAGGCTTCCACGCCTTCCCGCAGGATCAGGCTGGCTTCTTGCGCAGTGATAGGCAAAGCCCATACGACTTGGACAACCTCGTTGCCTATCTGGATCTCCTCCAGTTCTTCACTTTCTCCCCTCAGCTCATCAAGGAGAAAGGCTTTCGTCGACCAGTTTGCCGGTGCAAGCCCGCTTTCCTCCATCACTCTTGGTATCTGGGAATTACGGGATGTTTCAATATGATGTGCAATTAGATCACATACATATGAAAATATCCGATCGACAGACTCTCCGCCTAAATCAGATGACAGAGCCATCATCCATTCCGTATAGATTGGTTGTCCATTGGAACGGAGAGTACCGGATAACCCGACAGTAGCAAATCTCGCCACATCGTTATCGCTTACTGCGGGAAAATAGTAGATTTCGATATGGATTGCTTTGTCGGGTTGATTCAGAATGACCCGATACTCCGGCATCGACCATTCCTTGATAAAGGCACCCAAGATGATCGTTCTTCGAATATCGAACGAAAGCTTTCTCTCTTTGCTTGATTCCGTCAACATGGCATACACGCTCCCTCTTTGCTTTTATTCATTATTATAAAATAATCCCCGCACGCAAAAGCAACCCTCTATTCTAAGGAAGATTAAAGTAAAAAACGACCAGCCTTTTATCCCTGGCCTGTCGTCTATTCATGTATGTTTCCCACTCGTAATTTACAGTATTTGTAACTCAATTCAAATCATTTAGGAAAGGTAACCGTTGGTAATTTATTTCCTAAATAGCCAACTATACGTTTTTGAGTTATGCCAAAGAGTGAGCTGTTCCAATAGATCCTTATCCATCTTTTTATTCTCTCCTCTAACTCGGAATATTCATTAATAGCGATTACGATTTTATCTTTAATTTCTAAGTTTTTTATAGGGTACTCTCCATCTTTGAAAGACAAAAGTCCTCCCAATTATCTCTTGTGTTCTGTGAATGCGGATTAGCAGGAATTATAATTTTTTCCGTTGGCAAGTAAAAATAATTCTTTTGAGTATGCTTTTGCAATCCTGAAATTTTCTTTAAGTCCCTTTGAAGGGTTCGATAAAAGGATTGTATTGGTTTGTTAGGATTCTTTGATATCATACGCATTTGTATAAGTTCTCGACTTTTATAGGTTTCTCTGCCGCCTGTAACTTCAATAGAATAGGAGCCTGGTATGTCATAAAAATATCCAAACTCCTTGACTCGCATTATATCTTGTACAGGGTAGGAGGAGAAGAAAAAAGAGTTATATGCCGTATTATTAAAGTAACTGGAGAACAAATCGATTTTTTCACTTTCAAAAGATGAATATTGACGTTCACCTTGTGCGTTAACAAATATTTCTGCATATAGTTTAACTCCATGACTCAGCATTGCATTATGGCTCTCCGTAAGAAAATCCATAATAGGCATTGAAATATTAAAATAATTAGCTATATAATTCCCCTCCTCATCATCTATATTGATTTCAAAAAAAGCCAAGAAAATTAGGGAAGAAGACGAACACCACTTCCTACAATGCGGAATATACAAAGGAATAGGCATCTATCCCAATTATGCTTATTCTGATGATAATCGGAATAGGCACAAAGGAGTGTATCGGGTTGGCAGTAAAATCTTCTCACTATTTTGCTCACGGCAACACTGCGCGTGGAGCCCATTTCTTGTATAAATCCGCATTTGAAGGGTTGAACAAGATATTTGTCCTTACGGGGCCCCAAGGTACGGGGAAATCGACGGTCATTCAAAGCTTGGCAGATAGCCTGTTGAATATGGATGTGCAGCACTTCCACTCCCCTCTCCGTTCCGACGAACTGGATGGCATCATTTTAACGGAATTGAAGGTTGGTATTGTCGACGGGCGGGTCTGCACGGGGATTTCGGATAGCGGGGCCGGTGAAATTGTCTATATCGGCTTTAAGGAAGCGTTTGATAACAGTCTTCTTTTACCGGAACATATCCTAACGATAGAAGATCTTCGCGGTCAGCTCGAGAGCGCCTATTCAAAAACGTATGAGACGTTCGCAGCTGCATTGCAAATTCATGACGAGTGGGAAAAATATTATATCGAGAACATGGACTTCTCGAAGGCTGATCAGATTGCACAGGATTTAATTGAAGAGTTATACGCTGGTCACGAAGGCGATACGCCAACCACTCCCCGTCACTTGTTTTTCGGAGCTGCAACTCCGAAGGGGGCATACGATTTTATTCAAAGATTGACCGCTGAGCTGGAAAGACGGATTTTCATCAAAGGGAGGGCGGGATCTGGCAAATCGACTCTGCTGAAAAAGCTTGCCTCCGCTGCCGAACAGAACGGAATCGAAGTTCAAGTATTTCATTGCGGCTTTGATCCGAACAGCCTTGATATGTTGATTTTCCCGAAGCTTGGGACAGCTATCTTCGACAGTACCGCCCCGCATGAATACTTTCCAGACCGGGACGGGGATGAGATTCTAGATATGTACGATCTGGCTATAACTCCTGGAACAGATGAAGCTTATGCTGCTGAAATAGCCGGTATCAAAGCACGCTACTCAGCCAAAATGAAAGAGGCCACCTCCCATCTGGCGGAAGCCGAAACCATCGATTCTCAGATCAAGGCCTACTATGTAGCGGCCACAGATTTTTCGGTCGTTGAGAAACTGCAGCTGCAATTACAGTCGGAATTGAATGAATTGATCAGCTCCACTCCGCTTTCAAAATAAAGCTTCAACCCATCAATCTCAGATGGGGCTCAGCCGTCTAATGCGAGTTGAGCTCCATCTGAGATTGAATCTATTTCTACATCTCCTGTATCTTTCTCCCCTTTTTGGGTTTAAGACTGCAATTGAGCAGGCTTGGTTTCCTTGTTCCAGATGCGTGTATTAAGATTGAGGAGATCCACAATACCCAGTATGGAGCGAATTTCATTGTAGGTGTGAAGAATACCGTCGTTCTCAAGCTTCTTAATTCCTTTGGCTTCAAAGTAGTCAATACAGTGAATCGCGATCGTAAGCTTCCCTTCGTGCAGGCAGATGCTCATGCTATTTTTGGAAAAATGAGTGTGTAGCTGCACGAGTCTCTCCAGCATATCGACAGGCAGCAGGTAACTGGCCGTCGTCTCATCGGTCGTCCAAACCCGAAACTGCTTGTCGAAATTATGGCTGATTGTTTTCATTAAATCTCCTACATGATGCAAGTAATGACTGATCTTTCCCTTACGCGATACGATGACGGTCGTCCCCTCAAAGCTTTTGTGAAAATCCGCAACGAGGACAAGCCCCTCAAACAATGTCGATCTGACCTTGCTGCCACTCTCAGTATCCCTCTCCTCTTTTTGAGCGCGAATCTCGCATAGCTGGAAGTCGGTTACACCTAACGTTCCTTGGAAATAATCTTCCCCTTCATACAGGTTGGCTTTGCTCAAACTTTTGAATATAGGAATTTCCAGCAGTTGATTTTTCGAAATAAAGCCATCTGCTTCGAAACGACAGTCGAAACGGCTGTCTCTGAGTTCGGGAGGATAGTTAGACTTACCCACCATATTGGCAACCATAGGAGGCATAATCAATTCCTTATAGAAGCGGCTGTATTTTTTATGCGCTTTACGAAATGCCTGGCGAATGTAAAGAGGAGAACAGATGAGGACAAGGAGACCAAATAGGAATAGATAAATGGGACCCTCGAGTTCCTCCGTGGTTTCACTGCCGACAGCGCTCGATTCCCCGAACGAATACCATATCATGCCGAGTCCGATGGTCGCTATGGCAAGTCCGATCACGACATGCCAGCTGCGCCTGAGGATAGTTCGATTGCGGTGATGACGCAGTCGCTCCCATGCTTGGAGCGCGGAAATATTCTTGGAAACTTCTTCGTAGGAAGGAAGCATGATGGAGCAGGCCTTCTTTCGTTATGGTAGTAGTAGAGCCTTGAATAGTTCCATTCGACAATATCAGTAAAATTTCCTTGTTATTCCTCAAAATCCATACTACAATAGGCCTATATTTAGGTGAATATGATCATGGGGGAGAAATTCATGGCTTGGGTTATCATCATTGCTGTCACGATTGCTTTGTACATGATCTTCAAATACAATAGTCTGCTCGGCATGCGCAACAGAATTAAAGAAACATCAGCTGCATTCGACGTCTATATGCAGCAGCGATACGACGCGCTGCTTAAGGTCGCGCAAACGGTAGTGGAATATGCCAAATACGAAGAAAACACTTTGAGAGAGATTACACAGATGAGAGCAGCGGCCTCGAACGCAGGCTGGAGCGACAAACTGCACGCGATGGACGAGCTTACCGGCAAGCTGGGTGCCATTGTGGCCATCGGGGAAGAATATCCGCAATTGCAGGCAAGCGGCAATTATCTGCATCTGCAGCATACCGCAGCCGACTTGGAGGAGAAGCTGTCCGCTTGCCGGAGAACCTACAATGCCAACGTGATTGCGTACAATACGGCAATTACGTCCTTCCCCGCCAACCTGATATCGGGATTACTTGGCTTCAAGGAACAAAGCTTGTATGAAGTCGAGGCGTCGAAGAAAGAAGACCTGAATATGAAGGAAGTTCTCCAACGTTCCTAGGCAGTACAAGAGCCGCGATTCAAAACGAGTCGCGGCTCTTGCTGTATGAAATCTTCTTTGGTAATTATCTTAGTACTCATCCGCAATAATCACAAAGCCGTATATATGAGCTGCCCGGCCTTCGTCATTATACAGACGGAATGTATTATTGCCCGCTTGCATCCAGATGCGAATTTCACGCTGATCCTTGATATCCCAGCGTGGGAATCCCCAACCGGCTGTGTTGTGTAAATTTGTTCTGTACGTGTGTGCTCCCCCGTTAAGCTCTATGCTGAGGTCCCTGCTTTCCCCTGCACAGTAGTCAAAGCGCATTAGATAATAGCCATCCTTAGGCACCCTAACACGGTCAAACTTCAGCTCGCCGCCATTACCAAGACCAGTAGCCTTCTCCGCGCCTGCTGCATCTAATACCAATTCTGCGCCACCGCTCAGGCTGCCTTTTCCAACCGGAACATACAATTCCTTTTGCGGAATGTTATCAATAATATGGAATCTTTCCAAAGCAGGCACAGCTCCTCCAATACGCTCGAAGAACAACGCGCTCTCGCCGCCAGCGAAAGGAAATACCACATCTTTAGTAAGGAATATTTTATTAGAGCCGCTTTGCGGCATTTCCATTTCCACTTTGTTGATTCCGTCGCTTACACGCAGTGTCCAAGGCTCTTGTGCTGCATAGAATAGTCTTATTGTCTGAGGCGTATCCGTTGTTTCCACTGCAAACACAATACTGCCATTCAGTAAAACGGCTTCCTGTTCATTTTCATAAACGACAGGCTCGCTGCCTTGCAGTGTTTGTCCCGCTAGTGCTAAGTACTCTGTTCTTGCTTCACTCATGTAACCGGAACAAATCCCTTTTGGCAGCTCTGAGATTTCTTTGGTGATATAAATTCCGGCACCGCCGCTTTTCAGAAGCGGGAGTTCGATTACATCAGCAGAAGTCACTTTGATGCGCTTAACTTTCATCAATTCACCGCTGGAATCATCCTCATAAATATCAGCCTCAAACTCACCTTCAGGCAGAAAATCCATTTTCAGACGCAAAATCATTGCTTCGTCTGTGATGCAGCCAATCAGCCAATCCCCTTGTGAGCGGCGCATAATGGCTGCATGATGACCTGGAAAACCAGACAGCACCTTTACCTCATCGTACACAGGCTTCATGCGGCGTAAAAAATCAGTCCCTTTCCATGCCTCCAAATAATAAATGGATGCTGCAATATGCGCAGCGCCTGATTCATAAACGACTGAAAGCGCCATTTGATGCCCTAGCGTCGTGTTTCGGTTTTTGTTCGAGAACCCGGTCGGCGTATAATCCATCGGACCGACCACATTGCGTGTAAACGGAACGGTACAATTGTGATTTGCGTCCGGCAAGCCGCTCCACATATAATGCTCGAGCCCCAAGATACCTTCTGCCGTCATGAAATTCGGCCAAGTGCGTCCTTCGCCCATGCATTTGGTCGCGCCATGGAAATTAATCATCAAGCGATGTTCCGTCATTAAGTTTGCAATCATTTCATATTGCCACATCGTGTGCTGAGAATCATTTTGGAAGAAATCGACCTTGAGTCCATCTACCCCGCAGCTTGCCCACAGCGGAATTTTCTCTTGTGCTTTTTCAGGGGTGTCAATATACTGCATGGCGCTCCACAGCCATACGACAATCCCCTTCGAATGGGCATAGTCGCATAGCTCTTTCAGCCACGTAATATCCCAGTCTGCATCCACGGTGAGTCCTTCAAATCCGACCCCTGCCGCAAAATCCACAAAGCGTTTCTGCTCGGTGTAGAGCTGTGCGCTATTCATATATTCCCACCAGCCCCACAAACAACGACCCGGCTTGATCCAGCTTGTATCTTCCATTACAGATGGCGGATTCAAGTTATAGTTTATTGTGGTATTAACCAGTTCGTTCAAATCGTCTGTCGCCACAATGACGCGCCAAGGAGAGGAGAACGGCAGTTTACAGGAGAGCGGCCCGCCCATTTCTTCCGGAGCGAATTCCAAAGACATGGTTCGGTTTCCGGCTCCACGCAAATGACATGAGCAGTAGCTGCCATCCGTGTTATATACCTCTGCTTCTGTAAGCATGACCCAGCCGCCATTGTCAGCGTGGAACAAGCTAGGCATCCCGTAATCTCTGCCTTCTTTGTCTTCCCAGCCGGTACGATCATAGGTACCCTCATAGCTGCTTACCCAATGCTGCAGCCACAAATCATTGTAGGCCTCTGACAAAGTGAAGTTTGTTGCTTCACGTAATACTTTCATCGGTTTTTCTTCATTAGACAGTACTTGATAGCGGAAAGCAGCACCATCATCATACGCGCGCGCGCATAGTACAAACGTATACGCGCCACACTCAAACTCTAACGTCATCTCATTCGCATGATTCTCATAAACTGCTTTTTTACCCGCTGGTATCGAATAGGTCTCGTCAACAACCGCACGAGCTTCCTTTACAAAACGAAAGCCTCTTGTGAAATTCTCCAAATCACTTTCAAAGCCAAGCTTGCTTTGCTCGATTACCGCTTTACCATTACGCTCAACAGCGTACCCTAATTCCTTCTCAGAACTCTCAAAAACTGTGAAGCTAACAGCATTATTAGGCGAATACAGTTTCCACATCGATGCAATCTCCTGTCCATTCGTTAGATATTTGTTATTCAATATTAAAATAAACGGGGCAGGATACCTTTTGTCGCCAACTGCCCCGTAATAATAGTGATACTTCCTTGGCTTGCTGCAGTCTTAATTTTTTTCGGCCGTATTGTACAGCTCCATACGAACCTTGTAATTAGCTGTGTAAATATCTTCAATCTTCCCTGCATGATTTGCTTCTAGCTCCGCAATCATTTTTGCATACATACCATCAATTTCATTCTGTGACTTTGCGTACACCATCGTAGAGAAACTATTGTCAATAATATCCTTGATTTTTTGCTCACTCAATGCGTCAGGCGAGCCTCCCTTTGGACCGAGATCATCATAAAGTGCGGTATCCCAAGTGGAGCCTGCCATTGATTTCAATGCATGTTGACTTACATTGTCTCTGTTATAACGGAACATTAAATCATAAGGAGTGCCGTCTTCGCCCAATCCATTACGAATCATCCATGTCCATTTACGCGCGCCTGTTGTTTTCGAGAATTCTGCCCAATCCGCAGTAATTGCAGCTAATGCTTCTTGCGTCGGTACATGAACTCCGTTCTCCATATTCCAGTTCATGCCTTCTTTACCCCACATCAGCAAATACTGCCCTTCTTCACTTGCCAGGAAGTCCAGAAACTTGATCGTTTCAACCGGATGCTCATTTGCTACTGTAATACCAACACCGTCCCAACCCAAGGAACTGCGAGGGCCAAATGTTGTTTTTTCCGGATCAACGCCTGGAGCAGTTACCTTAAACCCGTAGAACAGTTTATTTGTATCCTCGCCATCCTTGGCGCGGAATGCACTGTTGGCCTCATTCACAATACCGCCCGCCGTGGCAAACACACGTCCGCTGGCTGTTTTCTGCTCATAGTTTTGGGCTTTATTGATGCCCCATTCACGGTCAAGCAAGCCTTCTATATAAAGAGTGTTGATGAATTTGATCATTTCCAAGTAACGCGGATCTCTAACTATAAACTCGAGACGGCCATCATGCTCATAATAGGTTTTCATGCCATACATCGCCTTGAATGAACCGATAATAGTAGGCATATGATCTGCGTTCACTGTCATCGGTATAGAAGGATTTCCGTCTACAGACGGGTATTTCGCTTTGAATTTTCTCAGCAAGTCCAGAAACTCATCCTGTGTAAAGGAATCTCCGGCCAATGCGCGCTCACCATATCCGAACTCCTCCAGGATATCCATACGCATATTGATTGCCCAGTTTGGATCTGGATCCAAGCCGTACCAGTTGTTCAAATAATAATTTTTGCCATCCTCATACACACTTTTGGAAAGCACGTCACCATAACGCGCCTTGATATTCGGAGCGTGCTCCTCAATCAAATCATTCAGCGGAATCAAGGCTCCACCAGCAATGTATTTGTTCAAGGTTGCTTCACGTCTGTCGATTAGCGCAATATCAGGCAAATCTCCGCTGACCAGCATCAGATTCAGTTTCTCGTCCGGATTACCGGTAGGCTGCTGAACCTCAATAAAAATACCTGTACGTTCTGTAATTTCTTTCGCAACAGGGTTAGTAAACGGATCACCCACATTTTTGTCAAACAAAGTTAATGTAATAGGCTTCTTCGTTGTACTGTTTTCTCCCTCCCCTTTGGATACGCTTTCATTTACATTCTTGTTTCCGCCGCTGCATGCGCTCAACAGCATCGTGCATGCAAGTACCGTTGCCATGAGAATTCTTTTTCGCATTCGGACCCCTCCTATAAATGAAATTCCTGAACCATCCAGCTTGCTTCCCTCCTGCCCATGCAGGGAGATTATATTTCAATCCTATCCTGATCCGGATGCCCGATTCGGGATAGGGGCGAAACCACGACTGATTGATATCGCTTAGCCTTTCACTGCCCCAATAAGCATTCCTTTCAGGAAGTACTTCTGCAGTAATGGATACATAAGAATGATCGGCAGTGTAGCTATCATCGTAACGGCCATACGGATACTCTCGCTGGATACCGGCATCTTACGCTGTTCATTGGCAAGCTGCTGTGCCGCATTTAACATGTCATTGGTCTGGAACTGATTCAGAATTTTTACCAGAACCGCAGATAATGTTTTCAAATCAGGATTATAGGTATAAATGTAAGAATCATACCAAGCATTCCAATGACCTATGGCTGAGAATAAAGTGATCGTTGCCAATACCGGAGTGCACACAGGGATAATTACTTTCAGAAAAATCTGAATATCATTTGCACCTTCTATTTGTGCCGCTTCCTCCATTTCTTTGGGCAAACCCTCCATGTAGGTGCGAACTAATATCATCCAAAATATACTCATTATCCCCGGGAAGATAAAAACCCAGAAATTATCGATCAGATTCAAGCTGCGCACGACCATGTACGTAGGAATCAATCCGCCGCTGAAATACATCGTGAATACGAAAAACAAATTAATTCCGCGCCAGCCTACAAGTTCTCTTTTGCTTAGTGCATAAGCCAGCATTGAAACACAAGCCAGCGTAAGAGGTACGCCAATCACGGTTCGGCCGACCGTCACGACGATAGAATTCAGAATTTCTGCATCCTTCAAAACGGTTTTGTAACTGTCCAGAGTGAAATCGTATGGCCACAGCATGAATTGTCCATAAGCCGGGTCTGACGCATCATTCAGGGACAAAATGAAAATATGCCAGAAAGGAAAAAAGGTAACGATGAACAATAGCAACAAAAATCCGTAAACAATCGTATTTCCCGTAATGGTTGCCAGCGTATAGCGCGGTGACCAGTTGCTTCTAACGTCCGTCTTGTTATACCGTGCAACTTCATTATCCATTTCTTACTCCTCCCCCAGCCACATGCACAACGATTAGAACAAATGAGTTTGACCCATTTTTTTAGAAATATTGTTTACAGTTATGACCAGAATAAACGCTATTACCGATTTGAACATACTTACAGCGGCTGCATAGGAGAACATGCCATTCTGAATGCCATAACGGAACGCATAGGTATCAATTACATCAGAATAGGATCGGTTCAGTGAATTACCTAGTAAAAAATATTGATCAAACCCGGTATTCATCAAGTTGCCGATGTTCAAAATCAATAGAATAATAATGGTAGGCCGCAGCATCGGCAGTAAAACGTGCCAGATTTGCTTCAAACGATTGGCGCCGTCCACTTTCGCCGCTTCGAACAACTCCGTTGGAATGGCAGCAATGGCAGCCAGATACATGATGGAATTGTAGCCCATATCCTTCCAAGCATTCGAAAGAGCTATAATGATCCAGAACATCTTGCCTTCCTGCATGAACAGCACACCTTGTTCTACAATTCCGATTTTCATCAGCAGCTGATTTACAGGTCCTTCAGCGGATAACAAGGTAACAACGATACTTGCAGCTACAACCCATGAAATGAAAAATGGTAAATAGGAGGCTGTTTGTACCGTCCGCTTAAACCAGTTGATTCTTACTTCATTCAGTGTTATTGCAATGAAAATAGGAAGAACAAACCCTATCGACAGTGTTAACACACTGGAAACCAAAGTATTGCGCATCACTTGCCAAAAATCTTGTCCGGAAAAGAAGTATTCAAACCACTGAAATCCCACAAAGTCTGCTTTAAAAAGCGAGCCCCAGAAATCCCCTAAAGTCGGCTTATAATCTACAAATGCCATGTACAAGCCAATCATTGGGGCGTAAGCAAACAATACGGCCCACACAACTCCCGGAATGAGAAGCAAATAAAAATATCGCTGTCGAACCATTTTTTTTATTATAGGATTCCTAAGAAACGGCGCTTTCTCGTTGCTTCTATCCACCTCATATTCCATTCTCCCGCCTCCTCATGTCCGATTTATGATCATGAATTCATCATAGGGAATCTTGAATTGTATGGCTATATCACGATTTTCCGATTTCTATAACAAAAAAACGAACTTGCAAAATACCAAGGGTTTTGGTTAAAAAATAGGAAGACATGAACTTATATGGACGCCATCCGATACTCCATTCCTTGCAATTGACATAACCTGCATTCAAACTTATACTCTGTTCTAAGTAAGCGTTTACCTATAACGGCATATGATTTCTAGACGAGTTACAGTGCAATAGAAAAGGACAATAGCATGCGCGGAGGGTCTATGTACACTATAATTTTAGTCGATGACGAACGGCTCACTTTAGTCACTCTTGCTAATTATATAGATTGGGAAAAAATGTCCTGCCGTGTCATTGCCACTGCCAGCAACGGACGAGATGCATTGGAAAAAGTTGAATCCCTGCAGCCGGATATTCTCATTACTGACGTTAAAATGCCTGTCATGGACGGCATTGAACTCTGTAAGCAAGTTCATACTCGATTCCCTAACATTCAAATTGTTTTTCTAAGCGGATACAATGAATTTGATTATGCTTGTGCTGCACTGCAGCATGGTGCCTGCGGCTATTTGCTGAAGCCAATTGACCATGAAGAGCTGGCTGCCACTATGAGGACGGTTCGTCGACGGTGTGAAGAGCAGAAAAACCGACTCAACTCCACCTTATTAACGTCGGGGGAATACCTGCGTGAACTTCTTCAAATCGGGGGTAATCTGCTCTCTGGCTTAGCGGACGAAGTTACTGCTGTATACAACCACCATTTGCATCTTCCTGCGGATAACAAAACCTTTTACTTTGTATTTATCAGCATAAACGAATATACGCTTCTGGCAGAGCACCCTCTTGCATTCGACGCGCCTTCCGGGGATTTTTCCACTGTAGAACGGCTAGAATTCTTCATCGCCGGATTGCCCAGTCACTCCCGTGGTGTACTGACCAAACTGCGCGATGGCCAATGGATTTTTGCCACCAAGGAATCAGACCGTACTGTGTTTATGAATTGGCGGAATCAGTCTGCGAGTGCGCAACGCTGGATATCTCTGTTCCTGACAGACCACCCGCAATCACTGCTCTCCTTTACCAAACAATGGTCGAAGATGCTGCAAACCCACAATCAACTGGTTGCGATTCACGGCACAGGACTGATCAACGACAACTGGGAGAACACGCACACCGCATCTCGGAAGGAACCCTTTCCCAAGACAGAGCACTTGATTGCCGCCGTACAACAAAACCGCAGAGACCAAGTGGAAGAATGGCTTCATGATTTTTACGATGGCGGTCTGCCGCCCGGAAATATCAGTCAAGTTTTTGTAGAAAGCGTTTCTATTTTTGATGCAGTACGATCCGCAGTTGCGGCTAATAACCGTCATCTGCAAGACGTAATGGATAAGGATTCCAAGTTTTTCGGACGCCTTTCTCTGATGGAAAGCATGCAATCTATGAAAACACATATGCGGCAAATTCTGAGCCTTATAATGGACGAGCTGGAGGCATCTCCTGTCGATCGGCATATCGAGATTGTCAACGAAGTATGTACGATCATACAGAAAAACTATGAACAGGTTATTTCGATTGATATGCTGGCTGAGCTTATCTTTCTTTCACCCAACTATCTCCGGACGATATTCAAAGATGTTACCGGAAAAACATTACTCGAATATGTGACTCAGATCCGCATGGATAATGCTTGCCTTATGCTGCAGGAGACCAATATTAGAGTTCAGGAGATTGCCAAACGAGTCGGCTATGACAGCCCCTCCTACTTCGGCGCTGTCTTTTTCAAACGTACGGGACTCACCCCTAACCAATACCGTACACATGCGAAAAAGGGATCACGAACATGAAGACATTGAAAAGGTTTTTCAACAATTCGTCTTTGCTGCAGAAATTACTGCTCATGTTTCTTACCGTAACGATCACCCCTCTGATATTCATTACGATGTTCTTCTATGATCGAACGGAGCAACGGCTGCTGGAATTGACCTATGAAAATATGTATAGCAGCAACCAGCAAATCAGCAGCAATGTAAAAGCTCATCTGGATAATCTTAACCAAATTTCATCTATGATTTATACAGATGAAACCTTACAAGCTTACCTTACGCAAAACTACACAGATGACTATTCTGTCTTCGAAGCCTACCGATATATCGATGGACTTCTATACAGCTTGATGACTGCGAACAACAGCCTGGCCAGCATTACTCTTTATGTGCACAATACAACACTCCCAGAGGATGGTCTGTTTCTCAAACATATCACCCATGAAAATTTGCCGCTTCAGTATTTGTCTCAATTACAACAAACCTACGGGAACAATATGTTCAGCAACGTCGTTCAGGACAAAAAAGGGAAAAACATTATTTATCTGGGGCGTACTCTCAATTTTAATACACAAAACCAGCCCTACGGCATGGTGACGATCGGGATCTATGAAGAATTGCTCTACAGGTTGATTGAGAAAGAGGAGCAAAACAAAAGCGTCTACTTACTCAATGAAAAAAACCAAATCATCTCAGCAACGGATAAATCGCTTTTAAACCTGTCATTCAACGAAGCCGTCGGCCCCGAATTGTCCGCCGATAAAGAGGTTGTCACCATAAACGGAGATCCCAATTTGCTGGTGTACAATACCATGTATCATGGCTGGAAAACTGTTTCTCTCACCCCAATTGACGAAATCATGCGTTCCTCTCGTCAAACCGCGATGCAAATTGTTGTGATCGCGATATTTAGTCTTGTCTTATCTATCCTAATGATCGTTGTTATTGCCAAATATCTATCGCTCCGTCTGCGTAAATTAAACCGTCAGGCAGCGCAAGTCGAACTGGGAAATTTCACCCTCTTGCCCGCAGATCCCAGCAGGGATGAGATTGGTCAATTAAGCACCGCTTTCAACCAGATGAGCACACGGCTCAAAGATTTGATTGATAAGCTGTATATAAAGGAAATAGCCAAGCGCGATGCGGAGCTTTATGCATGGCAAAGCCAGATCAATCCGCATTTTCTGTATAATACGCTATCGGGTATTTCCTCTCTGGCCATCCAAAAAGGTAATGTTGAAGTGAGTGAAATTGTTAACCGTCTCGCAAGATTCTATCAAACATCACTCAATATGGGGCGTCAGTATATTACGCTGGAGAAAGAAATCACCCTAACCAAACACTATTTTGCCATCCAGCATATGCGCTTTGATGATAGCTTCATGGAGCACTGGGAAGTTGACGAAAGCTTGTTAACCCATGAAACGTTAAAATTATTGCTGCAGCCTTTTGTGGAAAACGCCATTAATCACGCTATTTATGATAATCATACATGTCTGAATATCACCATCCGTGTTTACCGATCCGTTCACGTTGGTGCTCCAGCGTTCATATTGGAAGTCGAAGATGACGGCTGTGGAATGTCCTCCAAGCAAGTTGAAACACTGTTATCCTCCGAATCGAAAGCAGGGTATGGGATAAAAAATGTTCATGAACGTGTGCAGCTTGCTTACGGACAGAACTACGGCGTAACCATTCATAGTCAAGCTGGATTGGGTACCAAAATTACTGTCATGCTGCCTTTGCAACAAGATGATTGATCAGCTCCATTCAGCTTTCGATAAAGTTGAAATTCAATAGTATTTTATTTCAGATGGGGCTCAGCAGTCTAATTCTAGTTGGGCCCCGTTTGAGATTGAAACGCCTTCTACTTCTCCTATGCCCTTCTTCCTCTCCCCATCTCCTTCAACACCGTACTGCAAAATAATTTTCACCGTCACTTATGGAACGGTTCACCATATCTTCCTAACGAAGTAACTGCTAATATATACCATATTGGATTCAATACTCTACCTCTACGGCCAGTACGACAAGGTGTGAGTGAATTGTATGCTTTAAAGAAAGACAAAAATAAATACATTTCATTGTAACGAAATATATTTTTTTCGGATATATAGTCGAAGGGAGTGAGAGAGTGGCGGAGGATATAGAAGAAATTTATAAACATTATGCAAAAAGTGTCTTCCGATATTTACTTAGCCTTACTCATGATGAAGGTTTGGCCGAAGAATTAACGGGGGAAACATTTTACCGCGCTGTATACTCAATTCATACCTATAACGGATCCTGCAAAATAAGTGTTTGGCTTTGCCAGATCGCCAAGCATGTGTGGTATCAGGAGCTTGAGAAAAGAAAAAAGCATCCAAATCAAGAGTTGCAAGAGGATGTCCCTTCACCGAATATGTCGCCGGAGGAAGCCAGTCTGTTCCAGAGTAACAAAATGGACTTGTATCGAGCTATTCACCAATTGAGTGAACCTATGCGGGAAATTGTCCATATGCGTATCTCAGGTGAATTTTCCTTCGCGGAAATAGGTGAAATACTTGGCAAAAATGAAAACTGGGCACGTGTCACGTTCTACCGAGCAAAACAAAAAATTATGGAGGTGTTATAAATGATCAAATGTCATATTGTCCAAGACACTATGCCAAATTACATAGACGGCTTGCTCAGTGCAGAAACCGAACATGACATCCTACAACACTTTGAGGAATGCGAAGCATGCCGTACGCTTCATGCTAAGCTTTCAACTTCAATAGATAACTCGGATTTACATATAAATAAGAAAGAAATCGATTTTCTGAAGAAAGTAAGAATAAAAACAACGAAGAAAGTGGTAACGGGATTTACAGTACTCCTATTGATTTTTGCACTGCTAACTTACTTTTTTGCCATAGGCTCGCCTGTCCGCAAGACAGATCTGATCTATACAACCAGCTTTGTGGGGGACACGTGGCGAATAAATATGGAACTTACAAACGGCAAAGCCTTGCTTGTAAAAACAGAGCCAATTTATGGCGAAAAAGACAGCAATGGTGTCAAACCTATTGTTGGTGAACTTATAAAACCTCACGAATTGGTGCCTTCACCGATCTTGGAAAGCGATAATACTTCCTTTATGTTTGGCAGCACGATCGACAGCTTCAACAAGCCTGATTATAAAATCATTCTCCGATTAGCAGACGGTGACATTGTTTTTACATCAGATAATTATGACAAGTAAGTTTCAACTAACGAACAGGTCTATCGGCGAAAAAAATGGCGGCCCTATGGCCGCCATTCGTTATTATTATATTTTCTTGCTGCAAGGTAATTCTTTATCTCGGTGGCTTGGGGCTTGCTTCAATACTCCCCTTTAATCACGAAAAACGAACCTCGGATGGTCCCTGCCAGCTTGGACTTCTGTCTTGCAAATTTGAATTTCTCTTCCAGCTCCTTAGGAACCTCCATCCCCTCAGATAGCTTGAAACCCACGGCCCGCTTCTTAGGATCATCCACCGTATACAAGACGTTGACCGCTAGACCATCCTCATAAAAGACGAAGGCCCATTTGATATTTTCTACTTGAAAAAGGGATGTTTCCAGCGGTTGTGCTGCAAACTCAATACCACGTTCTTCTTTCAACACTCGTTTCACATAATCAAGCGTCTCCTGGCTTTCGCCAGCCGGTACGGTCGTAAATTCATGCTTGTATTTGTTCATGAAGTAACGGGCTTCATTCGCGCGAAGACCAGCTAGCACTTCTGCTACCGGCGAAGATTCCAGACCAGCCACAGACACATTTTTAAAGTCAACGATCGTAGACATTTCCTCATTCCTCCTACTGATTTCGTTTACTTCTCCACAACCGGAATCCACATTTCCCCGTATACGAGGTTATCTCGCTGCCCCATCTCAACCGTTGCATTAGGCCCGCCAACATAAGCGTAATTATCGGCTGCTGGCAACGCTTGACCAAAGGCAATGCCAGTAAGCTTGCTGCTGAGCTCATCAGCCGACTTCCCCTCGCCTTTAACCACGAGGTATTGTCCCTTAGGAAATTGGATCACTCTGTGTTCTTCCGGTACCGATGAATCTGTCATTACGCCAGCATAATACATCATCTTGTGATTGACCGCTTCGTTTACGGCAAAAATATAATCGTTCGCAGCAATCGCCTTTAACGCGTCAAGCCTTCCATCCTGCTCCACTGACCGCCAAAAGCTTTCCTTCTCCTTATTGATACCGGCATAATCCGTGTAATCGCTTTTCAGCTCCGTTCCAATTCCCAGAACGATAAAGCTTTCTTTTTCCTCAAAGGTATACGTTGCCATAATTCCAGCTCCTTTTTTGAATGTATTCATTAATTTGTTTATCCACTTGATAGGTTTATCATAAGCCTCAATCATGTCAAAATATGATACTGTTTAACATTCAGCCAATTATTCTCTCCTACAACTCCCTACCTAAATATTAGTGTCTTTGACAGGGAAAGTCTATCCGATTCAGAATGGACTCGCGTTGATGTCATTTCCATTAGAGTCTGCGGCTTTTCGGGCGCAGCGCCCAGGAGGCGATGCCAAGTGCAGCATAAAAAAGCGGAAGAATAACATGGAATCCGCCATCCCCATAATCATGAGCGAACACATGAGATAAGACTGCACCTGTCATTAGAAAAAAGATACCGCTATAAGCCCATTCCTTGAGCCGAGGGAAACCTGGTATGACGATCGCAATGACTCCAAGCAATTTCCAAGTCCCGAGAATGCTCGTGATATATAACGGAAATCCAATATCGGTTACCAACTCGATATTGCCGCCATATTGCATCAATTGCCCGATCCCGCTTAATGCAATAGAGAATGCGAGAATGCTGGTGACAATCCAATAAGCTGCCGTCCTTCCGATAGGACGGGATTCAACCTTCGCGATCTTTTCATTATCGGTAACTATACTCATTCCAATTCCTCCTTTGATCTCCCTGTGTGCTTCCGGTACCGATGCTTCTGATCTGACGCTGCCATCTTCCCAGCTCCTTTTTTTGATTTGATCTTGTGTTTTTACTTGATGGGTTTATAATAACGATAAATCATGTCAAAATATGATACTGTTTAGAGGTCCCGATGAAAAAAGTAGAACGGATTAACATCATCATGCGGTACATCAACAACCGCGCCCATTTTACCATTTCAGAAATCATGCATGAGTTCAATATCTCCCGTTCGACGGCGATTCGGGACATTAGGGAAATTGAAGCAATGGGAATGCCTCTGGTCGCCGAAGTCGGGAGGGACGGGGGCTACTTTGTGATGAACAACTCTGTCCTGCCCACGGTTCGCTTTACCGATAACGAGCTTAAAGCTCTTTTTATCGCCTTCATGGCCACACGCAATCTGCAGCTCCCTTACCTCAAGAGCCGCCACTCTTTAGCAGAGAAATTGCTCGGCCTCATCTCTCAAAACCAGCAAGATGATCTCGTTCTGTTAAATCAAATCCTGCTCTTCGAAGGGACCAATCCCCACAATCCTGACCTGCTCGATCTATCCGATCTGCCCCATCCGATGTTAGAACAACTCATCCAGATCCTTCTTGAAGACCGCTACTTAGTGGCTTCCATTGAAGAAGGAAGAGAAATACACACTTATCCCATCTATCTCATGCGCCTCTATCGTGAAAAAAGTTCTTGGCAAATTGAAGGCTTCAGCCTAGAGGAGGGGAAAAGGCGGATTATCCCTGTCGACAATCTCACCGATGTCAAAACATACTCTGGGAAAAGAAGAATAAGCAAAAAGAAGATTGCAGAACAACTAAAGAAACAGGAAGAAGCAATCAACCTGGTTATCGAACTCGGTCCCAAGGCGATTGCTCAGTTCAAAAAGTATCATCCTTTAAAAACTACAATTTCATATACGAATCCTTATCAAACTACGGCTATTTTAAAGACGTTTGTCAATGTTCATCATCCGGATGAATTAGCCGAAATGACAAATTGGCTGCTTTTCTTAGGTGGAGATATCAAGATTAGGGAAATTCCGAAGGAAGTTGTGGAGGGGTTACAGGGGAGAATAGATGTGTTGGGAACAAGTAATTGACTCTAGCTAGCCGCTGTAAAGCTCATTGAAGATATAGCAGACGTAATTTCGATTTTTTAAAAATGACATTTCCGTGCTACATGAGGTTAAGGATAATTATTTTAGCCCCACTTATGGTAAGGTTCACCGTATCATAAGTGACGGCGAAAATTGAAGGCACTCAGTTGAATACATGACTCCCTGCGACAGCTTGAACACCTTTCCTTAATTTTTTTGTATCAGCGATTTAACCGTTAAGATCATCTAGAGTTAGAAAGGGAATTGTGATTATTTGTCGAAAATCTAATTGATTGAGGTATCCAATATTCCTTGCGAGAGTAAATAAAGTGGACTAATAATCCAATGATAAGCTAAAGAGATGGTGGAACTATGGGCGAATATAAATATGCAAACAGCAAGTGCGCTTGTGGGAGTGGCAAAAAATATAAAAACTGTTGTTTAAAAAACTTTAAAAACAGTTCTCAAGATGAGAATATTCTTATTGATAGACTAGAGAAATCACTAAAAGATTCTTTAAGTATGACCAGGGAGCAATTACATTTATGTTCATCGGAATTAGAACTTGAGCTCCTTAGGTCGGATTTAAGTTACAAGACAAAACAAACTATACGACAGAACCTCTTTCAATTTTATATCTCACTTGGTTTTGATAGAAAAGCACTGGAATTAATAAACGAGGAGTTTGATATAGATTCACTCGATGTTAGGTCAAAGAATGCTATTTTAACTCAAAAGCTAAGGCTATATGTAAATCTGTCTGAAGATAAAAAAGTAATCTTTAACACGATTGATACGCTATTACTACTCGTTGAAAAGTTAGATTCTAATTCAAATGATGGGATAAATAAGAGAGGAACATTGCTAGAAATCGGAAAGACGTTTTTGCATTTCATTGACTTTGACTATCAGAGGGAAGATGTCCCATTTGAGTATATTAACAACATCTTCGATAAGGTACTTCAAAATTTTGATAAATCAAGAGATGAAGATATTGATCATTACTTAGGCGCTCAGTCTAATAAAGCAGTTTTTTTATTAAAAAGTAACGATAAAATAATTCAAAATGAAGGCATAAACTTATTAAATAGAAATACTCATGAAAAGCTAACTGAAGGTTATATTTTAGGTGTGTCGAATAACTATAGCACTCTAGGATTATATTATTTGAGAAGAAAAAAAATTGCTGAAGCTATAGCATACACAAAAAGGGATCTATTAATAACTAAACAGTTTGGTTCATTAAGGGGAGAGATTTCAACTCTTATTAATTTATCATTAATATACGCGGAAGCAAAACAGATGTCTGAAGCAAGAAAAACTCTTTATGAAGCCAAAAAGTTAGCAGAAGTAATTGAAAACGCCGCTTTGGTGCTTCATATAATGAACCTAATCAGTAAGTTAAAAGATGATTCAAGAGAATTGGCTACTAATGGCGAGGTCATTGGTCCTGGAGCAACTTGCGTTTGTGGAAGCAATAAAAAATACAGAGATTGTTGCGGTGAGGTTGACTTCGATTTTGGTTCTATGGAACAAATCCTTGGTATGCCCAATCTAATACCTTTTGCAAAAATTGTATCCGGGGTAAAAGAAGACACAAAGCCCAACATAAAAAAGCTTGATAATATTATGAGGAAGATGAATGACTCTGATATCCGTCTATCATGGGTCGAGATTATCGAACACAATGGTTGGCATGAAATATTTGAACTTATGGATATGGCTAGCCTACACATTAATTCTGCAAGGAGACTTGCATTTTCTGCATCTACTGGTGACTTATTTGAAGAAGTTAGTAACTGTCTAGGAGCAGTAATGATAAGCGTTAGTGCACTTGAAGCATTCGTAAATCAGCTTATCTATTTTATATCTACATTAAACAAAAATGAACTGCCTGGTTTCATTTTAAATAGAATACCATTAGAAATCAGCTCCGACCATATTTCATATCAAAAAAATGAACGCTTAATAGATAAAGTTTCAGCCATTGGATCCCTTTTCTGCGGTGACACGTGGCCGCCCGAAAAGGGAAGTCTATGGTCGAATGTTAATAAGTTAATAACCATTAGAAATGAGTTAGTGCATTCTAAAACTCTAAACTACATTAAAATAATACCTCCCGAGAAGTCTATGCCTCCATTTATAAAGAATTTAGAAGCAAGTATACAACTTAGAGAAGTTGCAAACTCTTGGCCACTAAAAATTTTAACTCCCAGTTTTGCACAATGGTCAGTGAAAAACACTGAGATGTTAATTAACTTTATCAAGAGCCAATATGAACATAACACGAGAAACTGAATTCAATATAGTTAACAAATGACAAACAATTACGCCCTACTTATGGTATGGTTCCCCTCGGTTAATCTTCACCGCTCTATACACCTGCTCCACCAGCACCAGCCGCATGAGCTGGTGCGGCAGTGTCATGCGCCCGAAGCTGAGCTTCTGCTGGGCGCGCTGAAGCACGGCGGGAGCCAGTCCCGTGCTCCCGCCAATAACAAAAGCCACGTGGCTGCGCCCATACGTGGCTAACTTATCGAGCTGGGTCGCGAGGTCCTCGCTTGACCAGAGCTCGCCATCCAGCGCGAGCGCGACAACATGGGCGTCCGGCTTCAGCTGCGCCAGAAGCCGCTCTCCCTCTCGCTCGCGCACAATCACTTCCTCCGCCGGACTCATCGTCTCCGGCGCCTTCTCATCGGGCACTTCCGTGAGCGTGAGCTTCACGTAAGGCCCGAGACGCTTGGCATATTCCGCGATGCCAAGCACAAGATACTTCTCCTTCAGCTTCCCGACCGCCGCTATCTGAATATGCATCCCGGCTACACCACCAGGAACTCGGCGCCTTGCTCACACATATCACAGCTGCGCGGAGGATCCCAGTCCGCAAATTCGGTTTTTTCCAAGTCAACGATATCAGGCGCATCCTCATACTCGTCCACAAATTTATCAATAGCCAGCTCTACATGTTGTTTGCATACACAATACATATGATGTCGATTCCTCTTTCTTAGCCGTGGTTTATTAATCTCCCCCAAGCATAGCAGAATTTCCATATGCCTGTGAAGGGAAAAAGACTTCCACTCGCCTATTCCCGGCATTTCTGCACGCCAACCTTGCCATTCGCCAGCCTCAAAATGTAAAAATACATTTCAAACTCTCTCAAATCGCCGATTTTGCCGTTCAAAATGCAAAAGTGCAGGTGAAACGGCCAAATATAGCCCATTTCCCGCCAAAACGGCCAATCAAAATGCACTTTTGCATTTTGAGCCCCAAAACAGCCCATTTCATCTCAAACAAAATGCACTTTTACATTTTGCTCCGTCTCCACCCCTCTTATCTACTTGTAACCCTGCCCACTTCTCCCATCATTCCTACATCCTGCATCCACACCACTTCTGTATCACACCGCCCGCCAGCCAACAACCAACAAAAAAGCGCGTCCCCCAGGACGCGCCCCACACAGCTGCTCTTGCAGTTGCTCTTCAGCTACTCTTTCAGCTGCTTTTGCAGTTGCTCTTGCACTTGTTGCTCTTGCATTTGCTTGTGCACTTACAATTGCTCTCACAGCTGCTTTCGCAGCCATCCTCACAAATGCTTCTTCAAAAACTCCATCGCCTGCCGTTTCTGATAGCTGCTCACCTGATGGCCCGTGAACGGGTAAATGTTGAGCACCTTCTCCGACGGGATGCGGTTATACGCCGCAAATATCGTCTCCGGCATGCAAACGGTATCCTTCAAGCCGACCGACATCATCACCGGCACTTCGATCATCTCGCCGAGATGCACCATGTCGAAGTAGCTGAGCGTATTCAGCACCGCGTTCAGATGCTCCGGGGAACGGTGAACGAATTCAGCCGCTTCCTGTAAGGAGCTGGTCGAGTTCAAGATGCCAAAATCCATATGGCACATATTCGGAATGTTCGCCACGACAGCCGCCGGCACATTGCTTAGCGCCGCCATCATCAGGCTGAGCCCTCCGCCTTGGCTATCTCCATATACGGCGATCCGCGACGGATCAATCTCAGGCTGCTCTGCCACCCATTCCAGCGCCTTCAATGCATCGACCGTAATCGCCTTGTAGTAGAACTGGTCCTTATCCAAAATACCCTGCGTCAGCCAGCCCTTGGTCATCCCGTATTCGCTATCCATCCGGTTGCCGGTTTCGCCGCCTTGGCCGCGAACATCAACAGCAAACACTGCCATGCCGAGCAGCGCCCAGTCGGCGTACGCCTCAGGATAATCTTTACCGCCTGTATAGCCGTGGAAGACAACTACGCATGGCAGCGGACCCATACCCGCCATGAACTTCGGCACGATATACCAGCCCTTCAACGGAGTATCGTCATAACCCTCATAAGTTACATGATAGACATCAACCGCCGGAAAAGGCGTCTCCGTCAACACTCTCGTCCCGTGGAGCGGCCGCATCGCCGCCTCTTGGAAGGTGCGCTGCCAGAACGCATCCAGATCCACCGGCGGCGTCAAATCCGGATTATAGCGGTACAGCTCCTCAATTCTTTTCTCTATCGCGTTCATACGTTTTTCCTTCCCGGCTTAACCTTATGCCTTCTCTACAACTAGCCTGCCCGCTTCAGCCCTTAATCATCTTCATTCGTCTTCTCGCTCAGCTTAAACTTCGTTGTTTTCACCTTGCCGTCGCGATAGTACGTAATCTCAATCTCGTCGCCGATCTTCTTCTTGCCGTACAAATATTTGCGCAGCTCCATCGTGCTGCCGATGCTTTGCTTATCCAGCTTCGTAATCACATCGTTGAACTTCAGTCCAGCATCCTTGGCCGGTCCTACTGCTTCCAGCACAATCACGCCCGATAAAATCTCATCCGGCAGCTTCAGCGCCGGCTGCTCCCCCGCTTTCGACCCGCCTTCCGCATCGTCGGAACCGCCCTCAGAGCCAGCAGACCCCTGCTGAGCAAAGTATTGCTCCAAATCCATCGTATATACGCCCAAATACGGACGAGGCACATAGCCTTTAGCCAGCAGACTGTCGATGACCGGCATAGCATTGTTAATCGGGATAGCGAAGCCAAGTCCCTCTACACCAATATCAGCGATCTTCATACTGTTAATGCCGACGACACGCCCGTTCAGATCGATCAGCGGTCCGCCGCTATTGCCCTGGTTAATGGAAGCATCCACTTGGATAACTTCCTGCTCCCAGTCGTAGACGCCATCCTGGTTCAAGGACACTGGCACGATTTGCCGCGTCTTGCTCACAATGCCCATCGATAGTGAATCACCAAGTCCAAGCGGATTGCCGATTGCGATGACAAACTCCCCAGCATGCAAACCGGATGAATCACCGATCTCCGCCACCACATCGATGCCCTTCGCATCGATCTCCAGCACCGCAAGATCCGTAATCTGGTCCTCGCCAACTACGCGGGCTTCACGGCGTTCACCGTTCACGAGAATTGCTTTCACCGACTCCGCGCCGACCACGACATGATAGTTCGTAATAATATAAGCTTTGCCGTCCTGCTTCTTGAAAATAACGCCAGAGCCTACGCCCGCCTCCTGTAGCGTTCCTTCGTTACCTGATCCCTTATTCCCCTTTGAATCATCAGCATCACCAGCACCATCGCCCCCATCAACGCCATCTTCGGGCACTGAACCAAATCCATAAGGGAAGCGCTGCTCATTAACGACGCTGACAACCGCCGGCCTCACCTTGGCCGATGCCTGAATCGTCCGCTGCTCCAGCGAATCGCTGGCCGCTACCGTTGCGGCAGCAGTCGCACTTGTACCAGTACCGCCACCGTTATGACCGCCTCCGAAAAACACAGAAAACAGCAGCACTGCAGCTACTGCGCTCGTAAAAGAAGAAATAAATGCTATGCGGACATTCGACCAATTACGGCTGCCGCGTCTATTGGAAAAAAGCCGGTCGTCCTTCCGATGGGAAGAACGCGCGCGCCTTGATACTTTCGTGGAATAGAAATCGTCATCGAATAATCCCATTTGATCGCTCCTCTCGATGCCGGACGAGGCATCAAGACTATTTGTATATCTATAATCAGCCAATGTGACGACTTCTTCGGTCTTGCTATGTTGTTGTTAGATCAAATATCTCTCAAGGTAATGAACGGACTTCAACCTGGCAACCCGATAATGTTTCCATCAATCTAGTATGTACCTTTCTTACGGTCAGGCTATCCTGACAAATCGCTGATCCTGCCATGCCTTAACTACTTTAAACTATGCGGGTCAGCCGAATTTCAGAGCAACAATCCTTCTCTTAACTCTTACCCAAATCTGCACTTCTTTGAAACGTTTTCCGCAAAATAAATCTCCGCCATCGCGCTCTCCAATAGGCTATTGCCGCTAGCGAATACGAATCTTTCTTTCTAGGAATATTTTCGGATGATCTGACTAAAATAATAATAGATTCCATCACTTCATTATATAATTATTTCCTCACTATGAAAGGAGCATTTTCTAGTTATGAAAATAACGAAATCCGGTTCCAAATCCGTCTCGCCATCCGCTTGGGAGCAAGTACAGTTAGCTGCAAAAGTCGCCGATCTGAAGGACGAGCATTACCGTACCGTTCTCACCCTCAGCGCCATGCTGGAGCTGCTTGTCGACAAAGGATTGCTGACCCGCGAAGAGCTTGCTCTGAAAGCCGAACAGCTCGACGCCGAGCTGGATTCGCTTATTTCCGCCTCACTTCATCCCATGCCGTAGGACGGTCATGATAAGTCGGGCGGAGCGGATGCTCTTCTTTTTTATAAAACATACCGTTATTCTCTAAGATTGAATTCACCGTCAGCATCGCAAGCTCCATCATATTATGATCCAGACTGAGGTGGGCCAGATAAACCCGCTTCGTCCGGTCCGTAATGAGCTCGCAAAGCGCTTCTCCGGCTGCCACATTGGAGAGATGCCCGACATCGCTTAAAATACGGCGTTTAATATTCCAAGGATACCGCCCCATCCGCAGCATTTCCGTATCGTGATTCGACTCTAGTACAAGCACGTCAGAATCTATGATTTCCCGTTTCACTTTATCGCTCATGTAACCAAGGTCCGTCGCCAGGCTCAGCTTTTCGCCATCGCACTCGAATGTATAACCGACGGGCTCTGCCGCGTCATGCGAGATCGGATAGGACTGTACCTTCATCGCGCCGAAGGTGAAGCTCTCACCTGTCTCCATAATAACCCGCTTCTCCGGCGCAATCGTCCCGATATGGCGCTCCATACCACCCCATGTCGCCTCATTGGCATAGATCGAGAGCTCATACTTGCGTGCAAAAGCGCCAAGCCCCTTGATATGGTCGGAATGCTCGTGCGTCACGAACAATGCGTCAATCTGATGGCCGGATACGCCTTGCCCGCGCATCAGCTCGTCCATTTTTTTCATGCTCAGGCCGGCGTCGACCAATACCATCTTATCCCCGCTGCTAACGACAGTCGCATTGCCTGTCGAGCCGCTCCCCAATACTGTAAACGAAAGTCCCATCTTTGCCTTCTTGTCCTTTCTCCCCTGCCCTGCATCAGAACCGGCCCCATGACAAGCCGATCCCTACCCGCCGCTGCTAGTCTACTTTTCTAGCTGCTGCTCTTTATCCTGCGCAACTTCCCCGCTGATCGCATGAATATAATAGACAACGCCATCATCCATCAGCACCCGCCAATAAGGAGCCGACACTTGCGTCTCCGTATCAAACGTCTGGCCGTGATAGCCAAGCTGAATGTCACGAATAACCGAGCCGTCCGGCAAATTACGTTCAATGAACGGAGCCACTGCCTTGGATGCCGGAAGCACCGTCTGCTCCTTGGATTCCCCAGGGCCCAATACATCGACGCGTACCTGCTTGTAGCTCGTAATTTTCTGATTGCTGTAGAACAGCTCCAGCTTCACATCGAACATAGGCCGGTTATCCGCCACCCGGTATAGCATCCATACCTTATCCGTACTCATCGTAATATCGAACCGGTATTGATCAAGATCGGGAATAATATGGCCCAGCGTCTTTTGCAATTCTGACGGCGAGAAAATAATTTTACTATCCACCGGCTGCGCCAGCTTCACTTCTTTCTGGGCTTCCGGGCCGCCGTTCGTTAAGGAATAGGTCAAGTCACGCAGCTTTGGTGTCTCCGGCGGCAGCGTCGCATCCAGTTCAATCCGCTTCTGCTTCATGATCGTGACCGTCTCCGGCGGCAGCTCCGCCGTATTTTTATTTGCGTTCAGCTGCTCCCGAATATCTCCCCAGAGCTGATAGCCCAGCAATATATTCAGCAACAGGAACGATATAATAAGCACACTCTTCGCTCTGCCCCAATCCAACGGTCAACACCTCCGCTTCCGCTTCAATCATTCCGCTTGCTTGCCGCTTAACGCGGCAGTGCCGCATTGTTCCCAAGCTTGATCTTCATCGTACCTGCCTTCAGACCAGCAGCGGTTCCCTTAGCAGCAGTCCCGCCGCTGATCGCATCCATACCCGCCGTTTCGCCGCTGACAGCCGATTTGCCGGATACGGTATTCCCCTTCGCATCATCATTGCCCGATGCATCGGCAGCTTCTTTCCCGTCCTTACCATCTGTGGCTTTACCATCGGTTCCCGTTTTCCCAGCTGGCGGGGCCGTCGTCTCATCTTCCGTCTTGGGCGGCGTGTAGCCCGCCGGATACGCTTGAAGCAGCACATCATTCGTGCCGTCCTTCAGCAGTACGCCCCATACAGGAACGAACCGCAGCTCGTCGTCCTCCATCGGCTGCGCTTGCAGTGCAGGGAAGACACGTACTGCTTCCGAGCGGCGCTCATAATGCTCGAACGCCTTGAGCAAGTCTTCGCCGCCCGGCAGCCATCTCGCCTGCCGGGATTTCGCCTTGTCCGCCAGTGTAATCAACGACCGGGTATAACCCGTTACCGTGCCTTGCTGCAAGGTCAGCCGGATTGTGCCATATTGGAAATTCCGCGTTTCAATCACCGGATAATTGTTTAAATATTGTTGAAACATAATCGTTTTGGCTGCTTTGCCATCCTTATCCGGACTGGCATTAACGAAACGGTGTACACCATCCCAACCGCCGTGCTCATTAACGAATTCGACGGATGCATACACATTGTCACCTAGCAGATTATCCTTGCTTTGCGATGCCGCCGGGTTGGTATACGTAATCCACTTCCCGTTCTGCTCCACCTGCAATCCCCGCTTACCGTCGGTGAAAATTTGCGAGCCGTTCCGATCCTCCAGCGCTTTGGTCGTGCCGGGATCGAAGAACAGGTTGCGCTGCATCAAATCCGGCGAATAAGTCTCGTAAGGAAACACCATCTCCACAGATTGCATCGGCTTATCCGGCAAGTAAATGCCGTCCGCAGTCACGATGTACTTCGTCTGGAACTCACCGAAGCCGACATAGTCCTGCACGTCGCGAACTGTCAAGTCAGCTTGCGCCGATTCATACACCTTCTCCCCGTCAGCGGTGAAGAAGAAGGTCCGCACATCCTCGGTGTCCTTTGTCTTGAAAATCCAGATCCGGTCGATGGTTTCATTAAGAAACAGCAGATCGCCCTGCACCTTCAAGAGCTTTTTCAGCAAATCGACGGGAATGCCATTATGGAATCGAAGCTCCACGCCGATATCATTTCTTCGTACATCATCCCAATTGAGGACGTTAACCGGATTACGCTGGAACCCTTTAAACTCACGTCCCTGAATCCGTTCCTTCAGAATCATGTCATAGAACGTCGAGCCCGGATACAGCACCGTATGCTTGTCCCCGCCGAAGTGAATCACCAGTTCCTCTGGAAACACAACATCCTCCACAGAAGCTTCTTCGCCAAGCGGTTCCGCATTAATATAGTCCTGCTCAGTCTTTACTGTCGCGCCTAAACCCGGCATGCTATAAGCCAGCAGATAGGATTGCAGCAGGCTGAGCCCTACGAGCAGCACCAGCAGCGTCGTCTTCGCTCTCTCGATCATGCGGATTCACCGTCCTCTTGCAGCGCCGGAAGCGTGAAGGTCACAGTGGTGCCTTCGTTCAGCTCCGAGTTCAGCGAGATCGTGCCGCCATGCGCTTTTACAATTTCCCGGGCAATGGACAGACCAAGGCCTGTACCGCCCATATTGCGTGATCTGGCTTTATCCACACGATAGAAGCGGTCAAATATACGCGACAAATCCTTCTTCGGAATGCCAATGCCCGTATCCTTGACGCTAATTGCAATCGATGCCGGATCGGGCTTTTGCGCCCCCAGCTCAATCGTGCCGCCATCAAGCGTATATTTAATCGCATTGGACATCAGATTATCCAATACCTGATCAATCTGATCGCGGTCCAGCCAAGCGGTTTTCAAGCTCCGGTCCACCCGGATGGAAGCCCGAATCGACTTCTGCCGCAGCTGGAAGGAGAAGCGGTCGGCGACCTCGTCCAGCATTTCATGGACATTCGTCTGCCTTCTGCGCAGCGGCGCCTGATTGGAATCCAGCCGTGACAAATGCAGCAGATCGGTTACGAGGCGGATCATCCGCTCTGTCTCATTGCGAATGACGCCAACGAACCGTTCGGACAGCTCACGCTCCGCGAGCGCCCCGTCATCAAGCGCCTCCGCATAGCTCTTGATCGTCGTCAGCGGTGTCCGCAGCTCATGCGAGACGTTGGCAACGAATTGCCGCCTCGACTGCTCCAGTTTCTCTTGCTCCGTAATATCCTGCAGCACCGCAATCGTACCTGTGATGCCCTTGTCCCGTCTGTGAATTGGCGTGAACGTAGCCCGAAGTACACCCTCCGGCTCATCCGTCTCCTGTTCACGAGACAAAATAACGGTTTGCTGCTTGCCTTGCTGCAGCTCGCGAAGCATAGGCTCCGTCAAACCCAGCAATTCAGACAGGCTGCAGCCCTCACAGCTCTGCACTTCAAGCATTTCAAGCGAGCGCCGGTTCCAGATGATCACTTGTCCGTGCTCATCAGCCGCGATCACACCATCGCTCATATTCGATAGAATAGAGCCCAGCTTCTCATTCTCTTCCTCATTGACAGACAATGCTTCTTTCAGCCGTTTCGTCATATCGTTAAAGGCCATGCTAAGCCTTCCGATCTCATCATCGCCCAGCACTGGCACCTGCAAGTCAAACTTCCCTTCGGCTACAGCCGCCGCTTGCCGTGTCAATCCTTGAATCGGACTCGTAATCGTATGCGCAAGCAGAATGCCCAGCAAACCAGTTAAACCCAAAGCGATAAGCAAACCGGAGAAAAAGATCTGATTAACCCGGTTTACCGTATCATACAAGCTGTCCATAGACGCGACCATATAGACGGCCCCTACAACGCGCTCATTGTCGTTGTACGTTACGGGCAGCGCAATAATTTTTTTCCGCACGCCATTCTCGTCGATTACTTCTTCTTCGTTGTCCGAAATGCCCTGCAAAGCCCGGCTAACCGCAAGCGACGTATTTTTTTTGCCGATATACGATTCCGCCACCTGCAACGATGTCGCGACAACCCGTCCATTTCCGTCCAGCACCTGCACCTCTGTACCGCTGATACTGAACAGATTGCGCACGACTAGACTAAGGTCCTCCGCACTCTCACTGCTGGCTTCGCTGTCGCTGCTCGGCTTCATCGCCAAATTGCGGGCTGCCAGCTTCGATAGAATATCGGCCTGCTCCTTCAAGTTGTTCGTGAAATTATCCGTCAGCGACGTCTTCATCGTGCTGATGAAATAGACGCCGATCAATTGCATCGCAACCAGAATCAGCAGCAAATAGATGATAACGAGCTTGACCTGAATGGTGCGAAAAAAACGCTTGCCGTTCATGGTCAGCCAAACCCTCCCGACTTCGGATTGCGCATCATATAGCCAAGGCCGCGACGCGTCATAATATACTCCGGACGGCTCGGATCATCCTCGATCTTCTCTCTCAGCCGGCGGATCGTCACATCCACCGTACGGACATCACCGAAATACTCAAAGCCCCATACCGCTTGAAGCAAGTGTTCGCGCGTCATCACCTTGCCGCTGTTGCGCGCCATATAGTAGACGAGCTCATACTCCCGATGGGTCAGATCGAGCGGCTCTCCGTCTTTGTAGACGACATACATATCTGTATCGATAAAAAGGTTGAACAGCTTGAGTCCCTGCTTCTCCGGCTCTGCTTGCGCAGCGCCATCGCCTGACTGTCCCGCTTCTGCGGAAGCTGCAGCCGATTCTGCCGCTTTCTGCTGGCGGCGTAAATGCGCTTTCACCCGTGCCAGCAGCTCTCGCGTGCTGAACGGCTTCGTCACATAATCATCTGCGCCCAGCTCCAGACCGAGTACTTTGTCGATCTCGGTATCCTTCGCTGTCAGCATAATAATCGGCATCTGCAGCTGCTTCGAGCGTACCTCGCGGCACACATCCATGCCGTCCTTCACGGGAAGCATCAAGTCAAGAAGCATCAGGTCGGGCGTTTCTAACGTCGCGAGCCGAACGGCCTCGCCGCCGTCGAAAGCGCAAATCACCTCATAGCCTTCCTTCTCCAAGTTGAATTTCAATATATCTGCAATCGGCTGTTCGTCGTCGACCACCAAAATTTTACCGTGCATCGTCACACCGCCTGTCGCTTGTCCTCATAAATATGCTTCTATCTTACCATATGGATGCCTCGCGTTCACAATTAAAGTTCCTTCATTGCAGCATTTGGCATAAAAAAAGAATACCGCCGCAGGCCTCAGCCCGAGCGGTATTCCGGATGATAAAATTTATAAGTACGTCAACGGGTTTTGTACGCTTCCGTTTTTGTGAATCTCGAAGTGCAGATGGACGCCGGTCGAACGGCCGGTGCTGCCCATAATGGCGATTTTGTCGCCCTTCTCTACAATGTCGCCTACCTTCACGTCGAAGGAGCTTAAATGCCCGTAAAGCGTTTCATAGCCGTTTTTGTGATCGATAATAACCGTATTGCCATAGCCGTTCTTCGTACCAACAAACGTAACGACGCCGTTGTCCGCTGCCTTAATCGTTTTGTTGCCGGTTATATCAATGCCTTTGTGTGAACGGCCCCAGCGCTGGCCGTACTTGCTCGATAGTGACCAATTGCTGACCGGAACAGCGAATTTGCCCGTTCCTTCGCCAAGGATCACCTTCGTGCCCTTCACGATAATAGAAGGAATAGCCTTTACAAGCACCTCGCTATCCACCAGCTCCTCGCTGACCAGATAACCGTTCTGCTTCACAACGCGGTATGTAAGGCGTTTCTGTCCGCTTGTACCCTCACGGATCGTCTTCGATTCTCCCGCCCGCATGCTGGCATTCTTCTGAATTTCCACCTGCGGCTCGATCTTGACCGTCTCCACGACATTCTCAATCGTCTTCACCGTTATTTCCGGCTGCAGCACGGTCAAATCCAGTACGTCACCGGCTTTAATCTTATCTTCCTCAATCCATCGGTTGTTGTCATAGATCACTTGCGGGGAAATATCGAACTTCTCCGCAATACAGCCGATGCAATCACCTTGCTGAACCGTATACTTCGTTGGTTGAATACTGCCTTGGATGAGCTGCTTGTATAGATCATCCGCATTCGCAATCTTGCTCGGATCGATAGAGACGTCTGTTGTCTTTACTTCTTCTACAAACTGCACGGCCTTGAGCTCAACACCGCTTTTAGCGGAGCCTTCACCGCTTGCTTTCGTTGCCGCGCCGCTGTAAGAAAGCGTCGTGACCTCGCCAGACTTCTTCTTAGCTGCTGCGAGCTGAGGCGCATACTTGCTTTGCACGCGGGTCAGAATAGCATCGGCTGTTGCCTGATCCTTCACAATCCCTACTGTCTTGCCGTCAATCTTCAGCTCTACGCCTACTGCATGGGAATCGAACATCCCCGCCAGCTTGTCCAGCGTCACTGCCGTCTCCGGCACTGCCTTGAAAGCACTTTCACTGGTATATGTGATTGTGCCTGCGTCCAGAACCATCCGCAGCTCCGGATTGCTGTTCTCGACCACTTCCGTTTGTTTCGCTATCAATTGCTCTACTTCAGATGGATCGCTTACCGATCCGACGACTGTTCCATTTCTATATACATTATAGTAATCAACGGTGTTGGCTTGTACATATTGGGTTCCGCCGATGCCGGCCGCTGCAGCGATAACGACAACTCCTGCCGTAATCATTGCCGTCTTCGTACGCCACCATGGCGCGGTCTCGCTTGACGATTGCTGCTGAATCATGCCTTGCTTTTGTTGCGGTCGAGCTTGCCGAAAGAATTGAACGGTTGCGTTCCATGACTTTCGGATTCGATCTTTAGGCCTAAACTCGCTCATGATCGTCTCCTTTTCGAGAGTGGTACTGCCACTTTCTTCCTAGATTTGAGAGTAAAAAAAAGGCGAAAATCCTGTTGGATCATTCGCCTAATACTTTAACATAAGCCTATTAACACGGGCAAGGATTCCTGATAGAGTAAATGATTAATATTTTTTCAGAATATTCATCATTCGTTCGTATTGTTCCGTATCCAGATGCTGGGCCATAATCTGTTGAACAGCCGTCAGCTCTTGCTCCGTAAGGCCGCTCTCCATATAACCGGAGATCGTTTGCCAAGCATCCTGGGGAAGCTTGCTCATTAATAATCCGAACAATTCATCCTTGTCCGCCTCGCTCATTTGTTCCTTCACTTGATTCAAATCTTCAGTCGTAACGGCTGTCTCGGTTCCATCTACCGGTTCCTCGCCCGCTTCAACCTTCCCTTCTGTTTGGCCGGTGCCCATTCCGCCAGCTCCGCTTTCACCTGCAGCTCCGCCCTCTGCTTTGCTGCCGCCCCCGATGCCAATATCGGTTAACGGAGGAGTCTCTGACTCCGGCTCCTCCCTCCCGAATGCATCAATGGCAACCGGAGAGTCGCCTTTGCCTTTGCCGCTTCCGTCCCCGCCATCGATTGCCTCGCTGTCTGCAGGCTGCTTCTGACCGGCAGGAGCTGCCGGCCCGGCACCCCAAAGCTTGCCCCATACGCCCGACAGCGCCATCGGCTGCACCTCTAGCGGCAAGTTATATTGCTTCAATAGCGTTTCGACATAGCTATTCACAATATAGCCCGTCGTCCAAATCGATAGAAAGCTTATGATAAGCCCGGCCGCCACTGTCTTCGCCAGCCAGCCTGTCATTTTCCACATTGCACTCACCCTTCCTTACCCTCTTCTATGCTCTATCAACCATTATGGTCAACAATAAGAGCATACATTCCCTTCACTAACGACATTATTGGAATGGATTGCATGTTTGGGATGGGAACTGCGCAGTCTAACTCTTGTGTTTCGGGGAACTGATGGATTGGACAACGGTCTCACCTTGATCATAGCCATTACAAATCAAATAGGATGGCCCCAGGGGGACCATCCTATCTAATGAGAGCTGTATGCTATTATACGCCGTAGATCGATACGACTGGATTCGTCTGCTCGCGGTTGCGGCCTACGGAGAAGATCGCGATTGGAATACCTGTCAGCTCGGATACGCGGTTCAAGTAGTTGCGCGTATTAACCGGCAAGTCTTCCAGCGTCTTCGCACCCGTGATGTCTTCCGACCAGCCCGGAAGCTCTTCATATACTGCTTCGCACTCGCCCAATACTTTCAGGCTTGCCGGGTAGTGCTCGATCGTCTCGCCGCGGTATTTGTAAGCTGTGCAAATTTTAACCGTTTCAAGGCCGCTCATTACGTCAAGCGAGTTGAGCGATAAGCCAGTGATGCCGCTAACACGGCGTGCATGGCGGACAACAACGCTGTCGAACCAGCCAACGCGGCGTGGACGGCCTGTAACCGTACCATACTCATGGCCTTTATCACGGATCAAATCACCGATCTCATTGATTTGCTCCGTTGGGAATGGACCGTCGCCTACGCGAGTTGTGTAAGCTTTGGCTACCCCGATAACCTGCTGGATTTTCGATGGGCCAACGCCCGATCCAATACATACGCCGCCCGCGGACGGGTTCGACGAAGTAACGAACGGATAAGTGCCTTGGTCGATATCCAGCATAACGCCTTGCGCGCCTTCGAACAGCACTTTTTTGTTAGCATCGATCGCATCGTTCAATACAACGGAAGTATCCGTTACGTATTTGCGAAGCACTTCAGCATAGCCCAAGTATTCCGTAACGATAGTGTCGGCTTCCAGCGGCTCGCCGCCATAAACCTGTTGAATCACTTGGTTCTTCTCAATAACGAGACGGCGAACCTTCGATTCGAATTCTTCAGCGTCCATCAGATCGGCAATACGAATGCCGTTGCGTGCCGCTTTATCCATATAGCAAGGGCCGATACCTTTGCGGGTCGTGCCGATTTTATTATCGCCTTTGCGCTCTTCTTCCAGACCGTCCAATACGAGGTGATACGGCATGATGACATGCGCGCGGTCACTGATTTTCAGGTTGTCGGTCGAAAAACCGTTGTCATGAATATAGTTAATTTCGTCGATCAGCGCTTGCGGGTTAATAACCATGCCGTTGCCGATTACGGATATTTTATTGTGATTGAAAATACCTGATGGAATCATCGTTAATTTGTACTTTTTATTGTCGATGAGAATGGTGTGCCCGGCATTGTTACCGCCTTGGTAACGAGCGACTACGTCTGCACCGTCCGCCAAATAGTCGGTAATTTTGCCTTTCCCTTCGTCTCCCCATTGCGTACCGACAACAACTACCGTAGACATAAAACATACCCCCGTCCGATGTTTGAGCACATCGAAATTTACCGTCTGTGAACATAGTACGCGTTGCCCGACTGAGGAGCAGCCCGTCAATTGTCAGAAAGACAGCAATATTAGTGTAGCAGTCTACTGATAAGAAGTCAAACAAAAAACGAACAATTGCACAGGGACCCATGCAATTGTTCGGATATACTCTATCAATCTATGAGGCTTGTGAAGGATCTTCATGCGATCGGTCAAGGCTTACGAATTTATTGAAATTTTTCAGAAAGACCAGCTCTACCGTTCCGACCGGACCGTTACGCTGTTTAGCAATAATAATCTCGATAATATTCTTTTTCTCGGATTCTTTATCATAATAATCGTCCCGGTATAAGAAGGAGACGATATCAGCATCTTGCTCGATCGAGCCGGATTCCCGAAGGTCAGACATCATCGGTCGCTTGTCCTGCCGCTGCTCTACACCCCGGCTAAGCTGGGACAGAGCAATTACCGGCACTTCAAGCTCCCTGGCAATTTGCTTCAGCGTACGGGAAATTTCCGATACTTCCTGCTGCCGGTTCTCGCCGGCTTTGCCGCGTCCTTGAATGAGCTGAAGGTAGTCGATCAGAATCATGCCGAGTCCGCGTTCCTTCTTCAAACGGCGGCATTTCGCGCGGATATCCGCGACGGTGATGCCCGGCGTGTCATCGATATAGACTTGCGCCTCGGACAAAGCGCCGATCGCCATCGTCAACTTCTCCCAGTCATCGCCTTCAAGATAGCCGGTCCGCATCCGTCCGGCATCAACATTCGCTTCTGCGCAGATCATCCGCTGGACGAGCTGAGCCGCGGACATCTCGAGACTGAAGATCGCCACAGTCTCGCGGGCGCGGACGCCGACATTTTGCGCGATGTTGAGCGCGAACGCCGTTTTACCTACGGATGGACGAGCGGCCACGATAATTAAGTCGCTTCGCTGGAAGCCCGAAGTCATCTTGTCCAAGTCAGTGAAGCCCGAAGGTATGCCAGTCATCCCCTGGCCTTTCGTATTATAAAGCGTCTCGACCTTCTCGAATACTTCCATCAGCACATCGCGAATAGAGATGAAGCCGCTGCTGGAGCGGCGGTTCGAGATTTCTAGAATTTTGCGTTCTGCGTCGCTGAGCAGCACGCTCACTTCATCGGTATTGGCATAGCCATCTGAGACGATATTCGTAGCTGTACGAATCAAGCGGCGAAGCATGGACTTCTCTTCGACGATTTGAGCGTAGTAATCGACATTGGCTGCTGTCGGCACGGCATTGGCCAGCTTGGCCAAATACGACACGCCGCCGATCTCTTCAAGCAGCTGCTGATCCTGCAAATGCGCGGTCAGCGTGACAAGGTCAACCGGCTGGTTGCTCTCCGCCAGCTCGACCATCGCTTCATAGATGCGTTGATGGGGGACGCCGTAGAAGTCTTCGCTGCGTACCCGTTCCATCGCTGTAATAAGCGCCTCGGACTGCAGCAAGATGGCACCGATAACGGCTTGCTCCGCCTCCAGATTTTGCGGCGGAACACGATCAAACATCAGCTCTGTACTCATGGTTCCCTCCTAAAGGTTGTCATGCAACTTATAAAGTTTACAGGATCATGCCCTGCCTGTCATCGTGCAGGTTGTTTCCAACTCTATCGTCTAGTAAAAAAACAAAAGTGCAGCCTGATCGCTCAAAAAGCTCTAAAGCCCAACTTTCAGTCGCTTTCAACTGCACCTTTGCTGTTAATGTTCTATTCATGCCGCTTCCATAAACGGCTTCATTGACACAAGTCTATTCTTCCGTGGTTTGAACGTTCAGCTTCGCTTTCACGTCTGCATGAAGCTTCAACGGCACTTGTGTTACACCCAGCGTACGGATTGGTTCGTCCAGCTCAATCTTGCGTTTATCGACCTTAATCCCTTGCTGGTCCGCCAGAGCTTCAGCGATTTGCTTGCTTGTGATTGCGCCGAACAGACGGCCGCCTTCACCAGCTTTCGCCTTAATAACGATTGTTAACTCTTCCAGCTTCTTGCCCAGCTCCTGAGCATCGGCCTTCTCCTGCGCCTTACGTTTCGCTTCGGAGGCGTTCTGAACCTCCAGCGTCTTCAGGTTGCCGTCAGAAGCCAGCTTGGCAAGTCCTTGCGGCAGCAGAAAATTACGCACATAACCTTCCGACAGATCCTTAATATCACCCTTTTTGCCTTGACCCTTCACATCTTTCAAAAAGATTACTTTCATTCAAATAACCCCTCTTCCGCTTCGATTTCTTCTAATACTTGCTTTAACTTCTCGGCTACTTCCATTACTGTACCTTCCAGTTGGGAAGCAGCATTCGTCAAATGTCCGCCGCCGCCCATTCGCTCCATCACGACCTGCACGTTCATCGCACCCAGTGAACGGGCGCTAATGCCGATCAAGCCGTCCTGTCTTTCGCCAATAACGAAAGAAGCTAAGATGTCGGTCATATTCAGCAGCGTGTCCGCCGACTGCGCGATCAGCAGCTGCGAAACCTTGCGGCCCGGCTCCGCCACCGCAATTGCAATATGCTCATAATAGACACCCGCGTGCTTGATGATCTCGGCTTTTTTCACATACTCCTCAAGGTCTTCCTTCAGCATACGCTGAATCATCATGGAGTCTGCGCCATTACGGCGCAGAAACGACGCGGCCTCGAACGTTCTCGCGCCGGTTCGCAGCGAGAAGCTTTTCGTATCGACGGTAATGCCTGCGAGCAGCGCCGTTGACTCGCGCACATCCAGCGTGACGCGGTCATGAATGTACTGCAGTAGCTCCGTTACCAGTTCGCAGGTGGATGAGGCATACGGCTCCATGTAGACGAGTATCGCATTGGAGATGAATTCCTCGCCCCGCCGATGATGATCGACGACGACGATTTTACTCGTTAAGCCGAGCAGCTTCGGCTCTTTCACCATCGAAGCTTTATGCGTGTCGACGACGACGGCCAGTGTTCCCGAATCCATCAGCCCTTGTGCTTGCTCCGGTGTGACGAAACGTTTGGCGAACTTGTCGTCCTCGCGCAGCAGCTCCATCATTTTCTGAATGGCGGGATTAATGCCCTCCAGTACGATATAGGCTTCCTTGCCGCCGATCTGGGCTGCCTTCAGTACGCCGATCGCGGCTCCGATCGCATCCATATCCGGCATCTTATGCCCCATAATGACGACGTTGCTGCTCTCGCGTATCAAATCGCGCAGCGCATGTGCCACGACGCGGGCCCGGACACGGGTCCGTTTCTCCACAGCATTGGATTTGCCTCCGTAGAAGGACTGTCTTCCGCCAAACTTGACGGAAGCCTGGTCGCCGCCGCGGCCAAGTGCGATATCGAGACTGGACTGGGCCCATTGCCCAAGCTCTACGATACTTTCCGCTCCGGCCGCAAAGCCAATACTGAGCGTAATCGGAATCTTTTGATCGCCGGTCATTTCACGTACTTCATCCAGTACGACGAATCTGGATTGCTCCAACTGACGCAGCGTTTTCTGATCGGTGATGAGCAGGAACCGGTCGGACGTCAGCCGCTTCAAGTAAATATGGAAGCGCTGAGCCCATTCCGTAATTTCTGTCGTCACCTTCGCTTGAAGCGAGCTCCGCTGGTGATCGTCCATGCCTTGGGTTACTTCTTCCAGACTGTCGATCATCACCACGCCAAGCGCCAGCTTCTCATCATCATACTTTTTGTTCAACTGCCAGTTGTCCGTAATATCCGTTACATATAGAATACGTTCCTTCTGCTTGAACAGCAGCTGGTATATCCGGCCCCCGAAAGTAGCCTCTACTGCTCCCTCGCGATCCTTGGCCTGCTGCAGCGTAGGAAACAACTCGCCTAGCGGCAGCCCCACGACCGAATCCTGAAACATCATTTGCGAGATATAAGGATTATGCCATTCGACCGTCTTCTCTTCGTTATACAGGATGATGCCAATGGGCAGCTCGGTGATGACGTCGTTGCTCGCCTTTTTCACCCGGTAGGACAACGTCCCTAAATAAGTCTTCAAATCCTTGCGAAACGCCCGTTCCGCAAGCACCGTGTAGACGCCTGCGGCAATCGTCAGCAGCAGGGCGGCCAGACCCAGTATCCACTGAAACCAGGCAAGCGCCACCGTCATCAATACCATTAATGCGAAAGCCCAGACCTGATGCATTCCGTGCCATCGCGTGACAAGAAACTTCGGCATTTCCTTTTCGCTCCCGTGCTATGTTTTCTTAAACGACTTGCGGATTGGGAAAGCGGCGTCCAGCACGCCAATGATGCTCAGCGGCGGGAACAGCAGTACCGGTATCGCAATCAGTACGGGAACCACTTTATGCCAACCCCGTTCATGGGCAATGAAGAAGAAAAATCCGACAGCCTGAATCGCAAACGCAAGCCGCAGCAGCGGCATCAGGTTAATTAAAGCGATGGGTAGAAACGAGCTGCTCTCTACGGATACAAACAGATCCAGCACGTATACGATTAAGTAAAACACGACGAGCGAACGCGGCAGCTTCCACTCTCTTGCCTCCGGTGTGCCCGGCAGCTCCATGCCGTATGTCTTGGCATTCAATATCCGGCGGGCAATAAAATGTGTGATAACCGAATACATGAACGCAATCATCATGAAAGCGACTGGAATCGAGTTGATCATCATGCGAATCATGAGATCGGTGTAATCATCCGTCCATACCGCCGGCAGCAAATTGTTGCTGCGGAGATCTGACACCATATCTCGCACCACGGTACGCATTTGGTCAAATACCGACAAGTCCAGCACGTACTCGAATACGATCAGTTCAAGCAGCAATAAAGCCAGTACCGCCACAAAGGTCATTTTAAGCACCTTAGAGGCCGGTTCCTTCCGCTTATACAGCTGTCCCATCACAACAGACGGGATTAAGAAGAACAACGCTACGATCAAAATTCCCGGCCCCAATACAATGGCCGCTATAACCCACACCGGGACCAGATGCAGCAAGAAGGATCTCGCCGACAGCGTGCTGAACAACACGACATAAGGCACCATCAACAGCAGAACAGACAATAAATTAAGACCAGGCACTGCCAGGAACAAAATAAGGAGCAATGCCGCTCCGCTCCATAAAACCGATTTCAATCCGGGTTTCAAACCTTTCACCTCTGCACGCGTAATCATCAGCAACATTAATTTACAATCAAGCCTATAAGCTTTGCACATTCCATTATAACACAAAAGCTCCGCCCCGCATCCCCATCCGCAAACGGTTCGTTCTTCCATCGCCCGATGCCTTTATTTTTACCTTTCCCTGTGAATGAGATACAGGAACGGTTGCCTGGCAGCCGGGAAGCACATTCAATAACCCCATTATGCAAATAAAGAAGCGGCACTGCCGAGCTCCATTATGCCCGGCTGCGCCGCCGCTTTCGCTTAACTTCCTACAATCCACTTGCCGTTATCATTCTTCACGGTGTAGCCAAGCTGCTCCAACATCGACAGCGGTATATAATCCCGCTTCCCGACCGACAGCAGCTGCACCCGTTCCCCACTGTCTAACTCCGCCTCATAACCCCGCTCCAGAAGCAACTCGCCAACAGGTGTACTCTCTTCAACAACTGACTTGTCCGCTTCTCGGCCAGAGAACGCGCCTTTACCTGAACGAACCGTATACGTATGCTGAACCACATCCCAATTCACGTTATAGCCATGCTCGCTTAGCAAGCCAAGGTCCGCGTAAGGCTGGCCGTAGAAGGAAATTACCGGGTAGTGCTGTTTCGACCATTGCAATTGTCCGGCCGTACTCTTCACCCGGACGAACTGGCTGCGAATCGGTTCACCGACCCGAATCCGCTTGTTCAGCTTCCCGTCATCCATAACAAGCCTGCCGTCAATAATGACATCGCGAATCCCCCCGGACAACCGGTCTGGGTTTTCCACCGTGGAACGGTCGATGATTGTATCGTAATCAAAAACAACGATATCTGCATCCATTCCCTTTGCCAGCCGGCCCTTCCGGTGAAGCGCTGGTGCCTGCTTCTCCAGCCGCTGTGCCGGCAGCAGGCTCATCTTCGCTATCGCATCCATGAGTGATATCGCTTGCTGCTCTCTAACATACAGTCCTACCGTTCTTGCGAACGTGCCAGAAGCCCGAGGGTGATTGTTCAAGCCAGGCTCCAATATCGCATCACTGCCGATCATGACATACGGCGCCTTCAGCGCATCGACCACATCCTGCTCCGGTATCGCATAAGCGACGGCAAGCTTCCCTTCCGACCGGTACCGGGCAAAGGTCTGCTCCGTCAGCCGCTCCATCGTGCCTGCAATTTGCAGGTCGGTGAAGGAGATCCGGAATCTGGATTGCCAGCCTTCATCAAAGCGCGCCGAATTGAGATACGTCCCCCAATAATCATACGGATAGACACAGGAGGTGATGTCCAGCCCTTTAGCGCGAGCCGCATCGATCAGCGCCAGTGACTGCTTCATTGAGAAGGTGCCGCCCGTACTGTTGATATGGTCAATATGAACAGCAGCACCTGTTTTCTCGGCATAGCCGATCAATTCTTCAATTGCGTCAATATTCGTGCCCGGCTGTTCCATATCGGAATAACGGGCATGGAAATAGACGGGTACGTTATATTCATGTGCCAGCTCCATAAGCGGAATAATCTCATCAGAGGATATGCCCGGCACGTATTCCAGGCTGAACGAAATACCCAACGCCCCTTCATTAAGCGCCCTCTCAGCCTGCAGCGCCAGCTCGCCAATCTGGTCGGGCTGCGCGCTGTCGTAACGGCCGAGCCTGAACTGATTCCGCGCCTGCGTATAGAAGAATGAGGCGCCATAGTGCAACGGCGTCTCATTGCGCTCATAATAGTCATACCATTTCGCAGGCGTTGAAGTACCGCCATGCATGGCGATGTTAGTCGTTACGCCATCTGCAATTTTTTGCCAGACACCCAGCGGGTTAGGATCATACGAGAGATTGTCGATGAAGCCCGGCGCGACGACCATCCCTTTCGCATCAATAATACGTTTCCCCTTTAGCGGCTTAGGCGTTACAATCGCGATCTCCACACCCTTAATACCAACATTCCAGCCCGTCTCATCAAGCTTCGTCTCCGGATTAATGACACGTCCGCCCGCGATGACGATATCATACTCTCTTGCGAGCTCCTCCTCCGTCCATTGCTGCTGGACGACCGAAACCGGCTTGCTCACCTTATCTGCAGATGTAACGCTGCCCTTGCTCTCATTCCCGCCGCCATGGCCGTACCAGCCCGGGTACAGTGCGACGACGATAACCGCCAATAAGCCAAAGAGACGGAACCGTCCGCGGTTTCCGTCTCTTTGGCGCTTTTTATCCGACATGCAAGCCCCTCCTGAAGTTCAAACCGTATGGTATGGCCCTATTGTCCCCTATTGTTTGGAAAAATAGACCAGCGGTTGAATCAACATTTCGCAGCTTTGCCTAACTAGGCCTCTACTGCAGCAGCACCTTGCATAATCGTCTGGCAATAATCGATAATTTCACTTCTTCTTACAATCCCGATAAACCGTTCCATATCATCCACGACCGGCACAAAGTTCTGAATCTTGGCTAGACTGATCAAGTCTTCCATATTGGAATCAATGCGCACCGAGCGGTGGTTAAGCCGCAGCGGCACCTCGGAAAGACCTACCCGATTGGCGGTCTCGAACGTAATGCCCGGCCGGTTCTTCATGAACCAGAGCAAATCGCCTTCTGTCACGGTTCCCGCATAGCCGCCATCATGATTAATAATGGGTACGGCTGTATAGCGGTGATGCTCCATCTTCTCAAGGGTTTGTCTGAGCGTTGCTTCTTGCGTTACGGTGACTACCTCCTGCTTGGGCAGCAGAAAAAATCGCAATATTCATCCGTCATTCAACTCCGTCTCTCTTTATTTGGACGATTCCGTCTCAACGGTGGCCGAGAGCGATTGTACCGGCTTCATTGTCTTGGAGACATATTTGTCCGGCAGCGTTAGCGAGCTCTTCGCTGTATCCTCGTTCAGCCAGCTTTGAATCATCGTCTTGGTTTGGCTTAAATCATCTTCATCATTGAAAAAGTACCACGTACCGCCTGGCTTCAGCCGGTGTCCTTCGCCTTTCAGCGTGTGGCTGTAGATCGTGCGGTTATTCGTTTGCAGCATGGCCTTCGCCAAATCGATCATTTGGCTAGGCGGCATATCCGTATTGAAGTTTCCGCCCATAATGTCCATGAATTCAGGAATCTTCGTCCATTGCCCGATGGAAGATGCTTTTTCCATCATCGCGTTCAAAAACGTCTGATGGCGCTCAGTCCGGCTCATATCGCCGCCTGCATCCTCACGGTAACGGACGTAATTCAATGCGTCGACCCCGTTATAGGAATCTTGGCCAGCCTTCACAATGAAATGCTCATGGTCTGGATCTTTATTCACTAAATCTTTCTCAATCGGGAGCGAGATTCCTCCCATAGCATCAATTACATCACGAAATCCGGCAAAATTAATAGCCGCGTAGTGGGTGACCGGAGCATCGAATAGTTTCTCTACCGTCTCTACCGCCATTTTCGCGCCGCCAAATGCATAGGCATGAGTAATTTTATCTTCAGTACCTTTGCCTACTATTTCGACATATGCGTCACGCGGTATCGACACCATCAGAATCGCTCCATCCTTCGGACGGACGACCGTATAGATCATCGTGTCAGAGCGTCCGGTTTCCTTGCCGCGCTGGTCAACTCCGAGCAGCAGAACGGAGAATGGCTTCTGCATTTGATTGGTCTTCGTGACATTGACCGGCTCTCTGCCTTCGAGCGGTTTATAGCTGTTTTCCAAGCTCTTCTCTACCGAATCGGATAGAAACAGATTGAAGCCAAGCAAAGCTAGAGAAGTCCGGTTTGCATAAGCGGTCGTTCCAAGCACAAGCAGAACAACGGCTATCGTTATTGTATAAGTCCAGCGTTTTTTCATGTTCTTTTTCATCAGATACCCCTAACTATAGTCTAATGAGCACATAAGTGCACCTTCTCCATTGTAAACGAGCGAATTGGTTGAAGAGTTACAAAACTTTTACAACAGGACTCTACCAATTTATACAACACTCGCCGAAATCTTCTTTTATTTTTAGTAAAGTTGAAAGATTTGGGAGGAATATTCACCTATCGCTACGAATACAATCAAGGCAGGATTACATATAGAAAGGGTGACTCTTCGGATGAACACACCTGGTATTGAGCCGGATCGTTCCTCGACCGGACTCGACCCGAAAATCGCTGGCTTGCTGGTCTATTTGGGTTGGTTCGTGACCGGAATTATATTTCTTGCCATTGAAAAGCAGAGCCGATTCGTGAAGTTTCATGCGATGCAATCGATAGCCGTATCCGTCGTACTGATCGTCTTGAACATTCTGTTCGGCATTCTTCCGTTTATCGGTTGGATCCTTGGCGCGATTCTGGCGCCTGTCAGCTTCATTCTCTGGATTGCACTGATGCTCCTTGCGCTGCAGGGCAAGCAGTTCAAAGTGCCGTATATCGGAGACTGGGCCGAGCAGCAAGCTAACAAATTCTAGGCAGCAGCAAAAAGAGGCAGTGTCGGACTAATGATCCGGCCTGCTTCTTTGCTATGTCTGCAAAGCTTGCCTGACTGCCTTCGGCAAAGCCGCAACTACGAGCTCGTAGGAATGATCCATCATGCTCTGCAGCTCCTCTTCCGTAAGCGTGCCTTCAAGCATCACTGTGTTCCAGTGCTTCTTGTTCATATGGTAGCCCGGCTTTACGTCGGCATACTGCTCGCGCAAATTTTCTGCAATATGCGGATCACATTTCAATGTAATCGAATCCTTCGAAAAGAAGGCGAACATCTTGCCTCCCACCTTCATAACAAGCGGCTGCGGACCAAACGGATACTCCTGAACCGCACCGGGCTTGTTATCGCAATATTCAATGCTGCTTGTAACACGATCCGTCACTAGATTCTCTCCTTCATACCCCTAATCAGCCTTTTAGAAACAACGTTGCGCTGCAATACCGCTTCGCAAGCGAGTGAAAATACGCGGACTGGATCGACAACGCGGCAATGAACAAGATGTTGCGCAGCGCTTTGCCCTGCTCATCCGTCAAATGCGTGAACGAACCGGCAAGCTTGTCAGCAGCCGTGCGGATCGCTTGCTCCAGCATCGGTTGCCTCGTTCCTTCGAGCTCAGCAAACAGCGTAGAGTAAGCCGCGTAGAGAGCCAGCGGATCAATCAAGTCGCCTTGCGCTCCTTCACCCTGCGGTTTGCAAAATAAGAGATCAAACAGCTTGCGGATCGAATCGAAATCGAGATTCGCTTTCAGATCATCGATGATATACAGAAGCGCCGCTTGTTTAAGCGAATATTTCTTGCCCACCTGCGGACATTCAAAGTACGCTTTAAAATCTCGTTTAACCCAATTTTGCATCGAGGTCATTGAAATTTGAGAGTATTCGATAAGCTGGCCCAGTGCGGATATTTCCTGCAGCGAAAAACCTCTCACCTTGTTTCCTTTAATAAGCTTATCCAGTACAGGAGGCAATGCAGTCGATAAAAAAGCCGGCAGCGGCGATCCTGCGGCATAAGCCTCACAATGTGTTTTTTTCCATGCCTGCTGCAGAACCTGCAGCGGATTATCCTGGCCGCTGCCTTGCAGTGCCAGCAGCAGACCTGCCATTTCTTTGCGAGTAAGCGTGAAGGTCTCCATGGTCGCTTTCCTCCTCAGACGTAAATAAAAGAGCAATTATCTCATTTGGAGTTCATTTGAACTTATCATACGCCCATGAACAAGGCCTTGTAAAGACGAGATAATCGCAGATAATACCCTCCTGATTCCGGTTTCCAACCTAAAACACTCCGTTACCGACTTGCAGAGCAATATAGCGAATTTGCATAGCGACTATAATATTCAGTATAGTAGAGCATATATATATTACAAAAATCTACAATACGAAGGATTGTGAAGAACCGAAATGGACAGTAGTATAGGATTAAATTTATTTTTGATTGCGTTGTTGATCGTATTAACCGCCTTTTTTGTGGCGACGGAGTTCGCAATTATCAGACTTCGCACAAGCCGTGTGGATCAGTTGGTCCTCGAAGGCAAGAAAAACGCGAAGTTCGTACAGCGAGTAACGAGTAATTTGGACGCGTATCTGTCCGCCTGCCAATTAGGTATTACGATTACTGCTCTCGGCTTAGGCTGGCTCGGCGAGCCTACAGTAGAGAAGATCCTTCTTCCTCTGTTTGAAGGCATGCATATCAACAATGAAATCAGCCATATTTTATCCTTTATCATTGCATTTGCTTCAGTTACATTTCTTCACGTCGTGGTGGGCGAGCTGGCCCCGAAAACATGGGCAATTCAGAAAGCCGAGTTTATCAGCTTTCAGGTTGCACGGCCGATTATTTTGTTCCATAAAATCATGTATCCGTTCATCTGGGCGCTTAACGGCTCTGCGAATGCCATAACCCGCATGTTTGGACTGAAGCCGGCCAAAGAACATGAAGAGGCGCATTCCGAGGAAGAAATTCAGATCATTCTGAATGACAGCTTCCAAAGCGGCAAAATCAACAATACCGAATACGGTTATGTAAGCCGGATTTTTGCCTTTGACGAAATGCTTGCCAAAGAAATTATGGTGCCCCGCACCGACATGATTTGCTTGTACACGAACAATTCTTTAATGGAAAACATGGACATTATCCGTAAGGAACAATATACACGCTTCCCGGTTGCGACCGACAGCAAAGACAACATTGTCGGCATGATCAACACGAAGCAGCTTTTCCTTGAATTCCAAGACAATCGCGAGTTTGATTTCAAAAAGCTTGTTCATCCGGTACTGACGGTATCCGAAGTACTTCCGGTTAAAACCTTGCTCAAACGGATGCAGCAGGAACGCGTTCATATCGCCATCTTGATGGACGAATATGGCGGTACTTCCGGCATCATTACGATTGAAGATATCTTGGAAGAGATCGTCGGCGAAATCCGCGACGAATTTGATGGCGACGAACGCCGTGAGATCGAGAAGCTGGCCGATAACTGCTACCTGCTCGACGGCAAAGTATCGCTCGATGAGATCAGCGACATGACCGGCGCCAACTTGGACAATGATGAAGTCGACACAGTCGGCGGCTGGCTGTACAGCGTCATTCAAGATCCGAAGCCAGGCAAAGAGCTTCGCCATGACAACATGCGCTTCATTATTCGCGAGGTCGGCAAGCACCGGATTAAGAAGGTTGAGCTGATCATCGAGAACGAGGCAACTGAAGAGACAGCCGTAGTCGAAACGGCCTAACCTCTATACACCCTTTATAAAGATAAGAACCCGCTGGTAGCAGCGGGTTCTTTTTTCATCTCCTTATTCTCACCTTATTTCGAGGTTAACTGACGATCTTCTTTAAAAACCGCTTTTAACAACGGAGGGGTAATAAGCGTCGTAAGAATAACGACCAATACAACGGAGGTAAAATAGTCAGGCAGCAGCAGACCTGCCTGTAATCCCGTTGACGCGATAATAAGCGCTACCTCCCCCCTAGACACCATGCCAGCGCCAATAACGATGGAGGACCGGTTATCGAAGCCCGTAAGCCTCGCCCCCGCGCCTCCGCCTATGAGTTTCGTAACAACAGCCACGATTGTCAACAATACAATAAACAGCCATTGACTGCCGACGCCATCGAAGGTAATGTTCAGGCCGATGCTGACGAAAAAGACCGGTACGAATAACGTGTAAGCGATCGGCTCTATTTTCGACTCCACCTGATGCTTGAAGGACGTCTGCGAAATCGCAATCCCGGCGGAGAATGCGCCGATAATGCCTGCGATGCCCATCATTTCCGCAAAGTAAGAAAAGGCGAGACAGACGATTAAACCTGCACTCATCACCGCCTCCGTTACCTTGAACGGTGCGAATAACTTCATGAACCTTGGCACGATGAACCAGCCAGCAGCGATGACAACGATAAAGAACAACACCTTCTTGCCAATCAATAGACCGATAGAGACATCACCCGCCGTACCTAGAAAGCTCATCATGACCGCCAGCAAAATAACGACGAGTACATCGTCCACTACAGCCGCACCAAGTATCGTCGTTCCCTCTCTCGATCTAAGCCGGTCCATCTCCTTCAGTGTCTGTACAGAAATGCTGACCGAAGTTGCGCATAGCAGCAAGCCGAGAAATAGCGCTTCATTATTCGTTAGGCCAAAGCCTGCCGCCAAAGCGTATCCCCCGATAAATGGTAATAGGATTCCCCCAATAGCAACCGAAAAGCTGGCTTTCCAATTCTTGCGCAGCTGATCAACATCAGTCTCCAGTCCTGCGATAAACATTAGCAGCAGCACACCAATTTCTGAAAAATGACCGATAAACTCGTTAGGCTGAACCCAGCCGAGTATAGCCGGTCCAATCAAAATACCGGCCAGCAGCTTGCCAAGCACCGAAGGCTGTCCCAGCTTAACTGAAATTGCTCCTGCAACTTTGGTACATAGAATAATCAACATCAAATACAAAATAAAAGTCATATTCCCCTCCAACAGTAAAATGGCTTTATTATGACAAGAGGAGCCTGTATCTATACAGGCTCCTCTTGTCAGTTAAAGACAGAAAAAGCCCGTCGTTGACAGGCTCCTCCAGTCCGTGCTTATTCATTTATTGCTTTCTATTATACAGAAATTACGCTTTAGGTTCAATGGAAACCGGCGGCGGGGTGACTTCTTCTTCATTATACAATGTAGATTTCCCCTTGATGTAGTTGAACAGATTCATAAAGGCAACCTTCAACACCGCGTAGCCAGGAACGGCTAATATGATTCCTACTATGCCGAATAAATTGCCTGCGGTCAGGATAACGAAAATGATCGTAATGGGATGAATTCGCAAGCTTTTACCCATAATTTGCGGGGAAATAAATTTCCCTTCGATGAGTTGGACAATCGTCCATATTACAATCATCTTCACCAGCATAATCGGTGACGTTACGAGTGCCACGATAAGCGCAGGCGTAATCGCAATAGCTGGCCCCAAGTATGGAATAACAGCCGTACAAGCCGCGATCAGAGCCAGTACAAGCGAGTATTTAAGCCCGATAATGATATAGCCCAGATAGAGCAAGGCGCCGATGCAAAAGCTGACAATAATTTGTCCGCGAATGTAACTGCTGATTTGCGAATTCATCTCGCCGAACACGCGCAGCGACGAGCCACGAACCTTAGTCGGAAGGAAGCCGACGATGGTGCGCGGCAGCTTCTTGCCTTCGTACAGTAAGTAAAACAAAATGAACGGCAGTGTAATGATGGCAAGCACAACTTCCTTCAGCGTACTGAAGAACGCACCGACGCTGGACCACACATTGTTCAGTATAGAAGTAACCTTACTCGTTACATTGCTGGTCAATTCAGTGGTGTTAATATTGAGCCATTCCTGAACCTGACTGGAAAGTGAACTCCCAATAATGGAATCGAACTGTTTCTGGATTTGCTCCGCATAGTCCGGGAAGTTATTAATAAAACCAGTAATCTGGTCGGTTATGAGCGGAATGACGGATACGAGCAGGATCGTAATCAAGCCAATAATAATGACGAATAGCAGCAGGATGGAATAGGCCCGCTTCACCTTCCATCGTTCCAGATAATCGACGATTGGATTCAATAAATAGTAGACTACTCCCGCTAATAAGACGGGCAGTAATATCGTCTTGAGCAGCACGGTCAGCGGCGTAAATATATACGATATTTTCGTAAATACCATAATATTCAGCCCGATGAGCAGAAGCACGAACAGAAAGATGACGAACTTGTTGTTCAGAAATAATTGCTTGAACCGGCTGGGGCCCGTTTGCGTCGGTTCCATATCGTTTCCTCCCTGATCTATATAATCCATAACTAAAGCTATGCTTGCACTATAAGGGATATTATAGCATTCAGACTTGACCGATTGCGAATTTACGGAGCTGTATCTACGCGTAAAAAAAAGCCCTCTCCAGGGAGCTAAGTCATTAAGTAAACCTTAATGACTTAGCTCCGACAGAGAGGACTTCTTGTTCGTCGTTATTAGTGAACCAGGGAGAACAGACCGTTGACGTGCGACAGGTAACGCACGTTGCTCGCTTCCTTCATCAGGGAAGCCGTAAGGCCTCTCAGACGAAGCTGGCTAGCGCCAACCGTACCGATCGCATCTTTGCGGCCCAAGCTTGCCAATACGCCGGAGTTCACGAACTCGAACGATTTCATTGGCAGACCTTTGTGGTTCGCATACAGGTTGTAGCCGATTGCTTCGCCCATTTGCCATGCGATTTGCGCGCTTGGCGGGAATGGACGGCCTTCTGGACCAAATACAACCGCATTGTCGCCTGCGAGGAATACGTCAGCATGCGAAGTGGATTGCAGGAACTCGTTAACTGTTGCACGGCCGCGGTTAACTTCGATACCGCAATTCGCTACAACAGGGTTGCCTGTTACGCCGCCAGTCCATACGAACGTATTCGTATCGATCGCGTTGCCGTCTTTCAGCAATACTTTCGTGCCTTGTACTTCCGTTACAGCAACGCCCATGATGAGCGTAACGCCACGGTTTTCAAGGCTAGCTTTCGCACGTTCAACCAGCTCAGCAGGGAAACCAGCCAGAATCGACGGGCCAGCTTCGATGTTGTACAGCTTGATTTCATTGCGGTCAACGCCTTTAGCTTCACACCATTTTGGAAGCATGTCCGCGATTTCGCCGATCAGCTCGATGCCAGTCAGGCCGCCGCCGCCAACAACGATCGTAGCGTCCTTCGCGTCTTTCGATTTTGCATAAGCATCCAGACGAGCTTGAATGTGTGCGGATACTTTTTTCGCTTCTTCAACCGATTTCAGCGTCATGCTGTTCTCTTCCAGACCTGGAATGCCGAAGAATGCTGTTTCGCCGCCAAGCGCTACAACGAGCTTATCGTAGCCCAGGTTGCCGCTTGCCAGCAGGCGAACTTGTTTTTTCTCCGGATCAATGCTTTCAACGTTGTCGATGATCAGCTCAATCGATTTGTCTTTCAGCAATTTGTTCAAAGGCAACGCAACGTTCTTCTCATCCAGGCCGCTTACAGCCAGACGGTGAAGCTCGGTTACGATTTGGTGGTAAGGCACACGGTTAACGAGCGTAATCTTAGCTTCTTCAGCCGAGAAGTGTTTGCGGGCAGTCAGAGCGCTCAGCAAGCCGCCGTAGCCGCCACCTAGAATTAAAATTTGTTTAGCCATGCTAATCCTCCGTCCTTAGTATGTTAGTTAGCGCCTTTACGCTCGGACAATACCGCTAGAAATGCTTGTGCAAAACGGAATGACGATTGCACTTGCGGATCTTTCAGCATTTTCAACAATCCAAACAGACCGATAGTCGCCGAAGCGTCAGCCTGTGCACGATCATTAGCTTCTACTGCTGCGGAAGCCAAACCTTTAGCCTTGTCGGCGATTGGTTTAATAAAGTCTCCTGCGCCATGAATCATGTCGTTAACCAATACTTTGTCGTTCGCTACTGTCGATGCAACGTCATACGCTTTTGTAAGCAGTGTTACCATCTCAGCCAATTTCGGCAGGTTCTCTACCAATACGGTAAGCGACGCTTGAACCTCCGGCTTCAACAATTGTTCAAGCACATCCAGTTCACGTACAGATACGGCTTCTTCACCGCTCTCGAGTTGTTTCGTTACTGTTTCGGACATACGAATTGCAGCCTCCCTTATGCATGCTGTGTATTATGAGCTGTGTATTGCTTTCACGAACCATTCCTTAATAATGTGCCAATTTCTTGTGAAAACATTCACAATCCGGACAAACTATGACGGCTCGTTGCTCCTCAATATGTTCATTGTATTCCTCTTTCACCAAATGTTCAATTCCTATTTTCAGGAATCGTACATTTTTCTCAAGAAAAAGGCCTGCCGAGAATAATCTCTAACAGGCCTTTCTGAGCAGATAACTACTCAGTTGTGTATGGCAACAAAGCTACTGTACGCGAACGTTTAATCGCAACAGTCAGCAAGCGTTGGTATTTCGCGCTTGTTCCAGTTACACGACGTGGCAAAATTTTGCCGCGCTCGCTGATGAATTTGCGAAGCAAATCCGTATCTTTATAGTCAATGTGAGTGATTTTGTTAACAGTGAAGTAACAAACTTTACGGCGTTTGTTGCGTCCGCCTTTGCGACCGCCGAATTTGCGTTCTGGACGCTCTCCGTCTCCGCCTTCTCTTTGCTTAAAGCTCATTCGAACCCATCCTTTCAATTAAAATGGCAAATCATCTTCTGATATATCGATCGGTCGACCATCATCCGAGAACGGATCACGGCTGTCGTTACGTGAGTTGCCGGAGTTACCGGACCGGCTTCCGCCGCTGTTGTTGCCGCCACCGCTGTATGAAGCGCTGCCGCCACCACCGCCGCCAAAAGATCCGGTGTTGCTGTTATTTCCGCCGCTATAGCTATTGCCATTATCTTCGCGCGGAGCTCCGCCCTCACGATTGGATTCCAAGAAGCGAACGTTATCGGCAATAACTTCCGTCACATAGACGCGCTTGCCTTCGTTGTTCTCGTAATTCCGCACTTGAATGCGTCCCTCAACCGCTGTTAAACGGCCTTTACGCAAGTAATTGGCGCAAGTCTCAGCCAGCTGCCTCCAAGTTACGACCGGAATGAAATCCGCTTCGCGCTCGCCCTGTCCGCTCGTAAACGGACGGTCTACTGCGATCGTAAATTGAGTGACCGCTACGCCTGCGGGCGTATAACGCAACTCGGGGTCTCTCGTTAATCTGCCAATCAGTATTACACGGTTCAACATCGTTACAGACCTCCCAATCGATCAATCCTGGCATGGCTTAGGCAACGTCTCTGACGATCAAAGTACGGATAACTTCATCCGTAATCTTCATGATGCGGTCGAGTTCGTTCACAACTTCAGTCGTTGCATTGAAATGAACCAGAACGTAGTAACCATCACGAATCTTATTGATCTCATACGCAAGACGACGTTTACCGATCAAGTCAGATTTCGTGACTTCACCGCCGTTGTTGATGATGCCATTGAATTTGTCAACGAGGGCTTGAACTTGCTCTTGCTCAACGTCTGGACGAATGATGTACATCACTTCATATTTGCGCATATTGTTTCACCTCCTTTTGGACTAAGCGGCTCCACTAGGGAGCAAGGAGCGGTTATGATTAGATCATACTCGCATCTTTATACTATACCAAATCGCCCATCGTCTGACAAGTCGCTTCGCATTGGCGTTTTATGCCGTTCATGTTCCCTCCCCCGTTGGCGAATAATAGAGCAACACGGTTTCAAGGAGGTGAACAGGATGGGTGAATGGACGATGTTTTCCCCTGGCGACAAGGCTCCGAATGACGGCACTTATATTGAAGACGGAGTTAATTCCTTTCATATGGGTATCAACAATCCGAAAAAGGTTCAGCTTCGCAAAGGCGAGCGGTTCCCGGATACAACGAACCATGAGCGTAAATGGAAAAGGATGGGCCACTAATTTTTTTGCATAAGTGATGTATAAGGAATTAGAGCATCGGACATCATACTAAACGACGGCGCGAAGAGAGGTGTGGTTCCGTTGAACCAAATGGTGCAATGGCTGCAAGAGGAATTGGTCCACTCAGCATAGAAGCGGAGGGTTGTGCCAAAGACACTTATCTGTAACACAAGCGCATTCAAGATCAGACTTAATATAAGCTGTTAGATACAGCCGCTTAAGCTCCTGATCATTCATACGGCTTAAACGATGAAGCTTTTGTGGAATTGGGTTTGCCGTATTGAAGAGTGTTAGCTCCTAATTTCTTTACGAAGTGTGAATTCATGACTCAACGATCAAGCGCCGTCACAGGGGGAGAGCTCGCAAGAGCTCTCTTCTTTTGTCTTCAGACAGACAGAACAAGGGACTGGCTTTCAGAAATGATGTCTGAGCCAGTCCCTTGTTTTTATTAAAGATAAGTTAACCGTTCCGCAATTTCATGCACGTTGCCAAATGGATCAACGAAAGCGGCATATCGCCCTTGCGTAGGCTCTTCGTGCAGAAATGGGATGCCCTTTTCCTTCATTTCCTTAAATGCTTGGTCAACAGAGTTAACATCAAACACCAAAACGGTTCTAGCCTCGTTTGAATAATCGCCAACCTCTTTTGTCTTTTCACACTTATACGTTACAAGCTGACAACCGTCAAAGGCAAATATAAGTTTATTTTCTTCCTCTAACACGATTTGCATACCCAACAATTCAGAATAAAACCATTTGGCTTTGGTCATGTCATTAACGAAAATCATAATATGTCCTAATTTCATGAGCTTGTAATGCCCCTTTGCTTTTTGTAATCCATGATGCAGAATCTTTGCTCATGATTATACCATTGTCGACAATAAATAACCTATTGAGTGGATTTATACATTACTTCGTAATGTGTGCGGCTGGATTCCACCCTGCACCTGGTTTTCGCCTTCGGCGTTTATACGCTTCGCTTTGCTAAATAAATATTCCAAGAAAGGGGGACATCTCATATGGCGATTTTCCATCTGCGTATGCAGGTCATTCGCCGATCCGAAGGTCGTCGCCCCTTCCTATCGGAGCGGTGAAGAATTGTATGATGAGAAGCATAGGGGTTTCCGTAAAGAGCGGTACTTGATCGAAAGCGGGATCCTTGCGCCAGAGAATGCCCCTGATTGGGTTTATGACCGTGAACGGCGGAATGAAGTTGAAAAGGCAGAAGACAAAAGCACCCTGCGGGCGACGGCACAACTTGCCCGGAATTTGCCGTAGCACTACTCCCGGGAAATGTCTTATGGGTCTCAGCGGGAACTACTTCTTGATTTTGTACAAATGGAATTTGTAGATCGGGGTATGATCGCCGATGTTTGTATTCATAGAAACGATTCAGAGAATCCTCATGCTCATGTGATGTTGCGAATGAGGGAAATTACCCCGGAAGGTCTCGGGAACAAAACCGCGAATGGAACGGGGACTTTGTTACATACAAAGAAGCTGAAGAAGTCGGTATAGGATGGCGTAATAACGTCAACGCTGAAAATTCGCCTGAAATGGCGGGGCAAATGGGCTGAATATGCAAATAGATATTTAGAGCGGGAAGGCATTGAAGCTAGAATCGATCACAGGAGCCTGAAAGTACAAGGTCCGACGGATCGGGTTCCTACGGTTCACGAGGGGCCGAATGTTCGTGAGATGGAAGAACGAGGCATTCAGACGGATCGTGGCGACTTGAACCGTGCAGCAAAAGAGCATAACGCGATTGTCGTTGAGTTGGAAGCATATCGGCGAAAGGCTGTGCGTCAGGAGATCGAGCCGCAAAAGGCCGATTCTGGCCTTCTGAAATCCGAATCTACGCTTGTTGCTACTAAGCAAGATAAAAACACTCCCGAGAGCGAGGTAAAGCAAGTATGAGTGCTATCGAAAAGCGGCCAGATATGGCTTTCCAGTTTTATAGTGAGTAGAAGGAGCGGGGCAGGGAAAAGGTTTGGGGTGGTGATGGTGATGGTGAATGTTTGAATACGCAGATAAACGAAAAGTAAAAGCGTGAATTGGCAACTAAGTTGCGCATCATATTGTGCAAGAGCGGCCATTCAGTAAAATCGTTCGTTCTCCGGATGAACTAAGCCGCATGAATCGGTACGAGCTGGCCAAATCGTTTTTGTCCTCGGATGAACGCCAATACTTCGACCGAGATCTAAGGCATACTCCCGATCCTAAAAAGATGTTGGACGATATAGCTCAGTACATTGATCAGCGTATCCCAAAGGCTTATGCAACATGGCGCAGTTTTCCTGTAAGTACAGGTATACAGTAAAATGGTAATACAGATATAGCGGATTGGTCGGCATCTGGGCTAGGCTTGATCTATCAGTTTTCGGAGAATGCGGACCTGGAACAATTCGTGAAGGATCAAGCTAAGGCATGGAACAGTGACGTTGTTCCAGCAACCGAGAAACAAGTCAGGTATCTAAACACGTTGCTTCCCCGTTCCGAGTATCTCTTGAATATCGGGTTCGATGAACTTACCGTGAAAAGTGCCAGCCAGCTTATATCTTACTTCGTGAACGATACTCCTTTATCAGATGATGTTTTCAAAAGTCTGTGTAAGTTGCGGCCCAAACCGCAAGGGCATTGTTTGAGGATGCCAGAGGCATCTGCGTAGACGAAACATATTAGAAATACAGCAAAAAGCCGTAGCTATAAGCTACGGACTCATATACCTTAGAGAAGGATAGCCGGGGTGACATTCCCGGATCTCCTAACCGTGATTACTCACGGGGCGCTGGCTGCCTGTTCCAACCTCAGATCCTTCTCTTCAGTAGTATATGCAGTTGAACTTCTTTTATTATAGACTATGCTTCGGAAGTGCGCAACCCGGAAAAACCTTGAAATACAAGGTCTCCAGTCGTTTTCGCTTAGATATACGGGAACAGATACTCGTTTTCTCTGTAGCTCGTCCATTTCTCTTTGGACATGACGAACAACGTGCGAGCAAAAAACGTTCCCTTTGCTGTCATTCTCACCGCCACTAATACACGGTCCTCTGGGGAACCGTATTCCTTAATGTATTGAATAGATCCGTCCTTGGGATGCTTCGCAACATAATCAGGCTGTGCGATGATTTCATTAAGATAATGCCCATACTTTCTGTAGTCTTCTGGGTGTTGTTCCCTCATATGCTCCCTGTTTGGCTCACCAATAAAAATCGGAGTTCCCACAGGGACAATCAAACCTAAATGCTGAACTTCTTTTGTCTTTATTATGCCTATTTTTTCTGGCATTAATCCTCTCCCCCTTTATCTGTCTCAGCCTCCTCACCATCATCTTCAGCTTCCAACACTTCGTCGATAGATCCATATATAGCCGTTGGATGTTGTAGTAGTATTTCGGCATCGGCAACAGCTAAATCCCTCATCATATTTATAAGTGTTTCCGTTCTATCTTTTTGCCTTAGTCGTTGCATGTGATTAACGGCGATTCCCGATACTGGATGATCCTTATATACAAATGGACTCTCGAATATCACTACGTCATCAACATAAAGCTGACTAATGGCGTAATTGACCGATTTCCGAAGATGATGCCGATGGCCAACAAGCACGCCATCCGCTCTCTTCGTAATAATGAACAAAAAGTTAGTAGTGGATGAGTCTATATCTGGATTCTTCTTCTGGTCTAATCCCCAGTGGAAAATATGATAGACCTTGATGATTTCGCCATAGACGGCAGCCAATTGCTCGCGCGATTCCAATAGATCATCGAGTAATTCCTGATCATCGAATTCGCGTTTCTTGGCTGGCTGTACATTAATGATTGAATCTGTGAAAGGAATCAAAAATGTGGTTGCAGATTTTTTGTTATGCCGCGTGCGATAAATAAGGCCAGCCTCACCCAGCTTTTGAATCCAAAAATCAATCGTCCGGGTCTGCTTCCCGAAGTAATTCGCTATCGTTTGAATGCTATGCCAGCTGGTGCCGGTCTCATTGTTAGATACGAACCCCAAATATAGATAAAGGCGAAGCGCTCCTTCATCCAGATCCTTGAGCAGCTCCTTGTCTTTGAATGCCCGTAGCACTCCAAAGAAAGGCTCCTTCATATTGGTGTTGTTCTGACGCCATTGATTATAATAGCTCTTCAGCGCCTCTATTTCATCCAAACCATCTGAATTTGTTCCCAAAATAGGTATTCTTGCCATTATAAGGCCCCCTTCTTTATCTATAAGTAGTCTATACGAATCCATTCGATCTGTAAAATGCGAAATGGCGCATAAGTTTTAAATAATATATGCGACGGAACGCTGATTTTTGTGCGATAAGTTTCGTATAAATAATACGATAATAACAATATACTAATAATAATATATAATAACATAGGCGAATAATACACAGGTTGCGTGGCACGATACCCATTTTCGTGTCGGGACATTTTTAAATTTTTTTCAAAAAATAAGCCATCATAAATTGTTGGCTCATTTGCTCATGGCATGTCTTCTCAGACAAGTATCGTTCGATCATTGAGAGAGGATATTTTATACCTCCAATAAAAAAAGTTCGCCTTATTGGCGAACCTTGCGGCAAGACGTGCCTGCTTTAATTTAGCTAACGCATCGCTGACCGCTTGCATATCGACGAGCAACATCTTCAAGACACTTTTTCTTCTTCATGTTTAATCACCTCTTAGGATAAATATAGCTTTTCTTCGGACAATAAAAAAAGAAGTAGCGGCGGTGGATGCCCTGCTTCTTTTAGTTGGAAGACTTTCCGAAATCGAAAAGGAGTGTATCTTCATGTTCTATCCGGCGTCTTTGGTACTTGGCAATGCGAATTGCTTGAAGTCTTTGTCTTTGAACCAATACGCTAGCTCTAATTCTGTTGGTTGCATACTGAGCACCATTAGAATTGGCTTGGGCAGCCGTGCCCAAATTTCGGGCCGAATGAGGTGAACCCCTGTTTCAGATCGGACCATATTAGGAACCCAACCAGCTCAGATCGTGACGCTCTTGGAATGGACGGTAGCCTGCCCGGCCAAATCCGCAAATAGATCGGATCATATTGGCTTCGGTGCTTAGCTGTTAATGCTGATAGCTCTCCTTTAATATCAACGACTACTGCGCCGCCTTTAAACCGGAACAGCGTGAGTATGGCAACGCCTGTGGTTTTTCCAGTGCCGGGTGTGCCTGCAACCAAAACATGTCCTTCTGCTTCTGGCGGCTTCTCAATTAGCTTTTCTTTTAAGCGGCCAAAAACAATTCCTGCACCGATCAGTCCCTTAGCGGTAACTTCTTCTAAGGTTGAGAACCGAGCGTCACCATGCGTCTTTTAACGGTTTCCTTCCCGATGAATTGCCGCCGATCCGGGAAGCCATGGTGAGAGCAACGACAATATACCGTAGTAAAAAGAAGCAGCGCCTAAAATATAGACTATGGATTGGGGAGTTTTCAGGGCCACGCCGGATTCTTCGCTTAAAGCACCGAACTGTCCACTAAGGTACCAGTAGGCGAACAAAATTCCTAAACTGATCGCCCCATCAACGTACTAACGATAAACCCCATTAGCAGGGTTTGGGGGATACGTCCCATATTTTTTTTCGAGGGCTTTTCGGAGATAGATCGGCCATACAGCCGGAAATGTAATAACTTTTACTATTACCTTCAAGCCTGTCCTTCCCCTTTCAAAACGATAACAATCGTATTTTGATAACCCGCAAACTTTTTATCAAATCGCCCGCCGCATGTAATCAACGTAACGCGCGAATCTCCTGCAAGATCCATGACCATTTCTGGAACATCGTCTAGGCGGTACGTGTTGTTTAAGGCGACATTAAAGATTTTCTTGCTTCCTTTATCGAAGCGAATTGTTACAACGTCACCTACGTCCAACTTTTCAATGTCCCGGAAATTACCGAAAGACCCTTTCCAATCCCGGTGTCCGGCTAATATCGCATTTCCTTCTTGCCCTGGCATTGCCCCGAATTTGTACCATTCAATGTCCTCGACGGCCGGGATCGTCGCCTTCGTCTTTCGTGATAGAGGCCCACCGCTTGAATAGAGACCTCCAGGAATGAGGGTGGATACCGGGAAACTTGCCGGCTGTTCCTCCGCTACAGATGTCGGAGTGCTTTCGGCAGCGGCGAGATTCCTTTCGACATGGAGAGCTGATTATTTAATTATCGGATCTACGGCATTACTACTTAAACAACTGGAGAGTAGAAGGACGAAAACCAGCAAGAACGGTAGCTTTTTCATGATTTGCCACACTCGCATCGAACTTTCCGTAATTCGATTAAGTAGGCAGCAAAGGAGTAAACGCCGCAAACAGAGATTGAAATATTGAATAGATTAGAAATCAGATTGGACCACTGTTCGTGGTTAAGTGACCCGTCACCTGTTTTTGGAATCAGCGATTTTAGCGGATTTGGCGTAGGCGAATTCTATATGACAGAAAAAAGGACTGGCTTTCAGACGTAACATCTGAGAGCCAACCCTTTTTATTAGCCAGTAGAATACATGGAAAATTTCTTAAAACTCTTCTTCCAGGTTCTCTTCTTCATAGTATCGTTCATTGACGTAGCGTCCCGTAGCAGGATTCTCGTTAGTCAATTCGTTGATCGGATGTATCGTAATGATTCCATTCTCATCGATAGTGAATTCGAATACGAGCCAATACAGTTCGTCAGCGCCAGTCGGAATCGTGAACTCGATTGGATTTTCCCAATCTGTTCCTTGAATCACTTGAACTTTTGCTCCCGAAGCTGTCATTGCTGGTGTTTGTGAGAAATTATGAACGTAGAACAGATACGTACCCGGAACGTTTTTACGAAGTGTCGTTGTTTCCGGACCATACGAGTTTACATCGTCCCAGTCGAGATCAACAATAAGCTCACCGTTTACCGTATAATCTTTTTTACTGTACCATGTGTGAAATTGTCCGTTTCCATCAACTGCAGGTCCGATTAAATGAGAATCCAAGTCTTTAGGTTGCAGCCCCCACGTCAGTACAATACGAGTTTCGGATGCAAGTGGAATTTTGATGGCTGTGAAGTTCTCATTCTGATTCACCACATTGCTTGCGGCAACACCAATTAAATACGATTTGATGTAGTCCGTGCCTTCGCCGCCAAGCTCACCTGTATAAATGCCGGCAGGAAGATTCACGAAGTACTTGCCGTTTGCATCTGTTGTTGCGATTGCGACGACATCGCCTGTTTTTGCATTCAAGCCTTTACGAAATTTAATTGTCAGGTTTGCAACTGCATCTTCGTGAACATCGGTAATTTTACCGCCGAAGCCTGTGAGCTTAATGGAGCCGCTTTGGCTGCCAGCGAATTTCGTGAAGTTCGCATCATGCTGAACCGTTACATACAATGTTTTGCCGTAAGTGCTGATAGGCTGGAAGTTAATTTTACCATTCGAATAATTTAAGCCGCGCAGCTGCGTTTCTACACCGTTTAACGATGCTGTCACCTTAAAATGCTCCAAAGACAGATCTTCAATCTGTTGATCGAATTGAACATCGATTTGGCCATTTGTAACTACGATGCCCGTAATTGTAGGATGTGTAACCGGCTGATAGACGGATACCGTTACAGGAACTTCAACATTGAAAGAACCGTAGTTAGCGGAGATTGTTGTTGTACCTTCACCTACTGCTTTAACCACACCATAAACAACTTCAGCTACGGAAGACGAGGAGCTGTTCCAAGCAGCAATCTGGGTAAGGTCGATGTCGCCTTGGCTTCTAACGCCGATCAGCACAATTTGCTTCGTTGCTCCTGCAGCCGTTAAATCCAGGGATTGCGGGTTATGAACAACGGCAGTAACCGAAGGGTCTGCAGCCATAACCGGAGGCGTAGTAAGACCGCCAAAATCAACATCATTCACATTCACTTGAGCAGAAGAAATGATACCCGCTCCAGCAAACGATGCGATGGCATCAACGATCAGACGCGAGACAGACGAGCCTGCATACAGTTGAAAAGCGTTGTTTACAGCGCCTTGCAATACGTTCAGGTCGCCTATCGAAGCACCTTCTGCCAAGCTAATGTTAATTTGCTGAGCGTTCACATTTACCGTATCAAATGATCCGTTCAAAGTAACCGTAGCATTTTGCGGAATCGTGTTCGTAAGGCTGATCGGACCGATCTCGCCTGCAGCATTGGCTTGAATAATGCCGCCGGAACGCAATTCTACTTGCTGTACATCAGTGCCATTCTCCAGAACAAGACGAATGCTGCCGTCACTTTTGTTCACAACTACAGTAGCCAGAATTGAGTTAGACACATGAATACTGTTAGGACCGCCGCCTTGAACGTTAGTCGTACCTGTTACCGTGACATTATCGAGCGTAACATCACCGAGGCCGATTGCCGAAGTAAGCGTAAGGTTGCCATTGATCGTCGTATCTTTCAGCGTAACGTCTGCTGCGCTGATGACAACATTACCAGTTAATGTACCCAAGCTGCGTGTGCCAGGCTCGTTAATCGTTGTTGTCGTTTCAGGGTTAGGCGTTGCTGTTGGCGTCGGCGTCGGATTAGAGCCATTGCCCGAGCCGCTGTTGCCGCCAGGGGACGTCGGTTTTTTGTCGTCCTCAGGCTTTTTGGTGCCCAGCGCGCTTACTTTATCAGCATAAGCCGCTTTATTAACGGCAAATTCATAGGCCAGACGCGCAAGCGCTTGACGGTCTGCTTTGCCCGACGGGTTAAAGCTAATGGAACCGTCGTTATTTGTGCTTCCTTTAATAAAGCCGATTTTGTAAGCGAAGGATACATGAGGCTTTGCCCATACCGATACGCTATTTAAATCAGACAAGCTGGTTTCCAAAGCTGCAGCTTTGGCTTGCTCTTCCCATCCGAAAGCGCGAATGAAGAAAACAGCCAATTCTTCTCTCGTTACCGTCTGGTTAGGGGAGAAGCTGCTCGCCGAAGTGCCCTGCGTAATGCCGGATTTAACAAGCGCTCCAACATAGCCGGCAAACCAGTCGCTGCTTGCTACGTCCTTGAAGGAAGCTGCGCCCGATAAATCTTCTTCTTTATTCAACGATAATACGAGCACTTTAGCCAGCTGTGCACGGGTCAAAGAGTCACCAGGCTTGAAGGTTCCGTCTGTGAATCCGGCCAAAATTCCTTTTTCAACAAGTGCAGTAATCTCTGCTTTAGCATACGATTGGTCAATATCCGATAACGATGTTGCTGCTGCTGTCTCCGCTGCGAAAGCGAAATAGTTGGTAGAGAAAATAGATAGAACCATTGCTAGAGCGAGTAGAATAGAAATTTTTCTTCGTGCTTGTTTTCTCAACAAAATACAATCTCTCCCTTTTGTTTTGTTTCTTTTTAGAAAAATACTAGCTGACATCCCCATTACTTATTTGCAAAATTCTATAATCATTACTCCTTTTATGATGATTTATTGAAAAATAGTAAATTTTCCAATAGTACAATAATACCATTAGAAGAATTAATTTCAACGATAAATGTTCCAAAATTATCCGATTTTATTAGAAGATAGCCTTTTGAATAGTGATATAGATACAGATTAAGAGGGATGATTTGACTAACAGAAGGCAGTGGAAGCTTGGAGGTCTGGGCCATCAAGCTCATGCTGTTTGATGTTTGATGAAGGCTGCAGTGGAATGAACGATATATATAAAAAGACAACAAAAAAACCTTCTACAGTCAAACTGTAGAAGGTTGTCATTTAAAAGTTAATGGCGGAGAAGGTGGGATTCGAACCCACGCACGCTTTGACACGCCTAGCTGATTTCGAGTCAGCCCCCTTGGGCCTCTTGGGTACCTCTCCGCATGTAATAAATAATATAGCACAGCGGATATCCCTTTGCAAGGGCTTGTGCTAACTTTTTTTGAAGGGTTCAAATAGCCGGCAAATACACCGTAATGCGAGTTCCCTCTCCCGCCTTCGAATGAACCTCTATCCGGCCATCATGGGCTTCTACGACCATTTTGGCAATGCTCATGCCGAGCCCTGTCCCTTCCGTCGACTCCTCTGTATTCGTCCCTCTGTAGTAACGATCGAACAGCTTCTGGCGCGTAACAGAATCCATTCCCACGCCGTTGTCTTCAACCCGGATATACACTTCATCATTTACCATTCCACTGGATACCGTGACGATGACATCGGCGGGATTATGTTTAACCGCATTGGAGATCAGGTTGCCAAAAAGACGCTGCAGCCACTTTTCATTGCCGTGAATGAACAAAGGAACATCCTCGCTCTCATAACGAAACTGCGCGGAAGAAAGCGTAGCATCATTCACATAAGCAAGTACAGATACACGAAGCAGCTCATTCAGCTCGATCCGGCTCCGGACGATACCAGCAGTATGCTGCTGCTTCAGCTCGGATATATGGGAGAAATCGGTGATCAATTCCAGCATATATTCGCCTTTCTCGCGAATTTGCGTCCCCATGTCGCGCAATTCGTCCTCGGACCATGCTCCTGAGGCGCTGCTCTCTAGAATATAGCCGTACCCTTGAATCGTGGAGAGTGGTGTACGGAGATCATGAGAAATGCCGGACATCCACTCCTCGCGCATCTGCTCCAGCTTCTTGCGGTCCTTCTCCGTCTGAGCCAATTGCTCGGCCATGCTGTAAAAGGACTGCAGCACCTCTTTGTACAGCCGGTAGCGCAGCTTCAACTGGCCTCTGCGGCGGAATAACTTCCGGCGGTCCCGCGGTGTAAGCACCTCTTCATACAGCCCCTTCCCCATGCGCTCAAACCACCCAGTGAACAGCAACAGCGGCCGTGCATAACGGTAGCCGTGCCACACCGACAGCGCCAGGGCAAATAGTAGAATGCCCGCTACAAGAAGCGAAAACTGCCATAACTGAGTGCTGTACATCCACTTGCTCGACCCGCTAATTTCCACATTAGGCGCATGGAGAATCCAGATCGGAAATCCCTCTTCTGAAGAGTAGATTGTAATGTTCGTATCGTAGGCGCCCGGCGATTGTCGCATCGCAATGATATCAAGCGGATCGTAATGACCGGTTTCCTCTGCTTTCTTCCCGATTGCCTGCAGCTCTTCTCCCTTTGCATCCACAATGGTCAAATAGCTTCCGGTCTCCTTAAGCTTCTGCTCTAATGAAGGAATGTCCGCTTCCAGCACGAGCCCGCTGCTCCCACCATATTGCGCGTGCAGTCCGGCAAGACTCTCCAGCCCTGCATTCTTATACCCAAAAATAAAGAACAACGGGCTTGAAAACGTATCGTCCAATACACCTTTTATGTTGTAGCGGCCGTTTGATTTCCCGTCTTGAATTTGGACCAGATCGGCAAGCGTGTACGTTTGCGGCTGTTCCCCATGCGTATTGACTTCGAAGATGACAGTTCCCTTCACATCGACCACCTGGAGCCAGGCATTGCGCTCGGTTATTACATCCTGCCACTGCTTGGACAATTGAATTTCACCATTGGTGTAAAAGGTTCCTGCAACGATGCTTCCGAGCCCATTGGCCGGGAAATTCCGTTTAATCTCTTCCCGGGTCATCACGTTAACCATCACAAGCACCATTGCAACCATCAGCCCGAAGACCACAATCGAATAAGCGGCCAGCTGATATGTAAAATGAATGGCCAATCTCCGCTGAAGCTTCATCGCATCTCCGGCTCCTTCGCCAGCTTGTAGCCAAGCCCGCGCACCGTCAGCAGATGTGTGGGCATTCCCGGATCATGCTCAATCCGCTCGCGTATTCGCCGGATATGCACCATGACTGTGTTGTCATCACCTAAGCCGTCAAGGCCCCATACCGCCTCATACAACTGTGTTTTGGAAAATACGATGCCAGGATGCTTGCAGAAGTGCAGCAGCAGCTGGAATACCTGAGCCGGGCAGCTGACAGGCTTGCCATCGACTAACAGCTCTCCCTCCGACTCATTCAACTGGAAGCGTCCGAAGCTGTAGACAGGCTTTATCGCTCTCGCTAATGGCTCTGAGGTCTCCCCCATCCTCCGTACTCGGGCTTTAATGCGCGCTGCGATTTCTAACGGGTTGAACGGCTTTAGAATATAATCATCTCCCCCTACCGCGAAACCGTTAAGCACGTCTAGATCCGATACTTTTGCCGTGAGAAATAATATATAAGGATTGCCATAAGTGCGAAGCTTGGAACAGAGCTCTAGGCCGTTGCCATCCGGAAGCATGACATCCAGGATAATGATATCCGCTCCATAGCGTTCGATTTGCTCCAGCGCCTCCCGGCAGCTGCCCGCTGTATATACTTGCTCGAAGCCTTCTTTAACCAACACCATACGCAGCATTTTCACAATGGAAGGCTCATCATCTACAATTAATATTTTACTCGTCATCATTATTCATCACCCACCAATAGGCTACCACATAAACCTTAACAGCAGTTTAACAAAACTGGCAAAAATTAAGCCATCGTTACAGTATTGTTTGTTTCCTATTCAATCTCCGCTGATAACCTGTTTATTGAGGTGATGGAGATATGAAGGAGACAACCGATTCAGTCAATCGTATTCGTATAATCGATGCGATTCGAGGGTTTAGTTTATTAGGCATCCTGATATGCAACATACTTATTTTCCAATACGGCATGTACGGAAAAGGAATGCTGGAGCTGTTCCATGCGTCCCCCGTAGACATTGCCGCTCATAACGTCCTGCTCGTTGTGGCTGAGGGCAGCTTTATGCCGATTTTTATGTTCCTGTTTGGCTACAGCCTACTTAAGCTTAGAGAGCGTTTGGTACAGAGCGGGCTAAAGCCTTGGCGGGCGCTTTTCAGACGTTTTGCTTTATTGGCAGGAGCAGGTCTTCTCCATTCGATTCTGTTGTGGGACGGCGATATTTTACTTCCTTACGGCATTACCGGCTTTGTTCTTCTTCTATTTGTGAACCGCAAGCCTAAGACATTGCTGATCTGGGCGGTTATATTAGGGGTTCTATTCGCTGCTGCAACTTATGGCATGTATGAGCCTTCCCAAGGCGAAGACCCAAAAACAACAGAATACGTGCAGCGCTCGATCCCTATTTTAAGTGAAGGAAGCTACGCCGACATTGCCAAATTCCGTGAAGAAAGCCCGCTCGATATTCCAGAAGCCGGCCTCATATTTGTAGCCCTTATGCTTCCTTTCATGCTGATGCCGATGTTCCTGCTCGGTATTGCCGCCGCTAAAAAAGGCTGGTTTCGCAATCCCCGGCAGGAGCGGACCGCTTATCAGTACGGCGCTGCTGTACTTCTGCCTGTAGGCCTCCTGTTGAAGGGATTTGGGGTAGGGATGTCCGAGACGCAAATCGGCCCCGTTCTTACTCAAATCGGCGGCCCCCTGCTTGCCTTGGGTTATCTGGCGGCATTCGCGTTGGTGCTCTCTCATCTGTCTAGATCGTCTTACTTGCTCAGAGCCTTTGAATCCGTTGGCCGCTTGAGCTTGACGAACTATTTGATGCAGACCGTTATTTGCACCACCTTGTTCTATGGCTATGGCTTAGGCTGGTTCGGAAAAGTGGGCGTTATCACCGGCACACTGCTCGCCATCGTGATTTATGCGCTTCAAGCCATTGGATCAGCTTTGCTGCTCAAACGGGTGAAGCACGGCCCGTTCGAAATGCTGCTTCGCATCGGAACGTATTTCTCGCTTAACGGAAAGCTGCGCAATGTCCCGCAGTCCAAGCCAGTTCCCCCTGTTTCTGCCGACCTTTAAGCGCATTATGTACGAAAAAAAGCGGATGATGCCCTCGCATCATCCGCTTTTTCAATTGGAGCCCTGCTATTCTTCCTTAGGAATAAGTGTGAAAATATCCCCGTTTTCGAAGGAATCGATCAATCGCTCCAGCCATTTATAATATTTCATCGATTCCAGCATCTTCAACCGATCATGCTCCAGCACTTTCATAAAGACGGCGTCCTCGCTATATTTCTCCTCAAGCGTTTCAATTTCTTTCATACATTTGCGCAAAGCGCTTCTGTTCTGCTCAACGGCCTTTCTCCACTTAATGGAGAAGAAATCGGCGAAGTTTTGATGCCAATCCGGCTCCACTTCGTATAAGTCCTTCCGCGAGCCTTTTCCCCATACTTTATTAATCATTTTCAAATCATGGAGCGTGCGCATACCTGTGCTGATCGACGTCTTACTGAGCCCCATCGCCTCGCTCATTTCATTCAAGGTAACAGGCTCCTGATTAAAGTACATATTGCCGTACAAATGACCAATAGACAATGTAATGCCATATAAGTCCATATTTTTACCGATTGACTCGATCGCGCGACGACGTGTATGCAGCAGCTGTTCCCGTTGCTCGTCTGTCAGATCTGCAAGTTCATTCATGATTTTCCTCCTGAGGGAACCTGATTGCTCCCAATAAATCCTACATCTTGTATTGTAAACAGAGCTTATCCGCATGTAAAGATTCGTTCTCGACCGGAAAAAGGAGTTATCAAGAGTATTCGGCATGTACAGTACGTAAAGTTTAAACTGTACGTTCTATATCGTCTCTCACCCGTTTTGACCCTTACAAAGTTAACCAGATACACTATTACAGGTGAGACCACATACAAAGGGGGCGCACTTATGGCGATTATAGAAGCCAAAAAGCTTACAAAAATATTTGGGTCCGACCCCAAGAAAGCAGCTGCTTTATTAGATAAAGGTTGGTCCAAGGAAAAGATCCTAGCCGAAACCAAGCACACCGTTGGCGTTAATCAAGCCGACTTTATGATAGAGCCTGGCCAGATCTTTGTCATTATGGGCTTGTCCGGCAGCGGCAAATCGACACTGGTACGGCTGCTTAACCGGTTAATCGAGCCAACCTCCGGCCAATTGCTGTTTAACGGCACGGATGTACTAAAGATGTCGCCGGAGCAGCTCCGGCAGTATAGACGCAAGCATATCGGCATGGTTTTTCAGAAATTTGCGCTGTTCCCGCATCGCACAGTCGTGCAGAACATCGAATACGGCCTTGAAATCCAAGGCATCGATAAGAAGAAACGCAGGGAAATGGCGATGGAATCGCTGGAGCTTGTTGGTCTGAAGGGCTGGGAGAACAGCTATCCCGAGCAGCTTAGCGGCGGCATGCAGCAGCGTGTCGGGTTGGCTCGCGGCTTAGCGAACAATCCGGAAATTCTGCTTATGGATGAAGCCTTCAGCGCACTGGATCCGCTTATTCGGAAGGATATGCAGGATGAATTGATTGAGCTGCAGCTGAAAATGAAAAAAACGATCGTCTTCATCACCCATGACCTGGATGAAGCGCTGCGTATCGGCGATCAGATCGCTTTGATGAAGGACGGCAGCATCGTTCAAATCGGTACGCCGGAAGAAATTCTAATGCAGCCGGCCAACAAATATGTAGAGCGTTTCGTTGAAGACGTCGACTTATCGAAAGTGTTGACCGCTTCCCATGTCATGAAGAAGGCGGCGACGATTACGCCGGAGAAGGGCCCTCGTGTATCCCTGCAATTTATGAGGGAGCAAGGCGTGTCCAGCCTTTATGTCGTCGACAAGCGGATGCAGCTGCTTGGCATTATTACAGCCGAGGATGCCGTTCGATCCATCAAAGAAGGTCTTCCGTTTGAATCGATTATTCAGACCGATGTGCCGACAGCATCTCCAGACACCGTACTCAACGATTTATTCGAAATGATGGGCCAAATCCGTCTTCCCGTCGCTGTGATCGGGGAAAACAACCGGCTCAGGGGTGTCGTCGTTAAGGGAGCCGTTCTGGCGGCTCTATCCGGCAACTCGCTTGAGGAAGGAGGCCATGCGATATGAATCTTCCCAAAATCCCGCTCGCAGACTGGATTGAATGGCTCGAAGCATGGCTAGAAGCGAACTTCGATCCGCTCTTCCAATTCATCCGGCTTATCGTCGGCGAGACCGTAGGCGGTCTTGAAGCGGTTCTGCAATGGTTTCCGCCGCTCGTTCTTATTCTGATCTTCACTGCAATTGCATGGTTTATTGGCAAATGGCGAATGGCGTTATTCTCGTTCATCGGCCTTGCCATCATCGACAATCTCGGCTTATGGAGCCAAACGATGCAGACGCTGGCTCTCGTCATTACAGCCGCCTTTATCTCGATTCTGATCGGCGTACCGCTTGGCATCCTATGTGCAAGAAGCAAGACGGTGCTTCGCATTGTGACGCCGCTGCTTGACTTCATGCAGACGATGCCTGCGTTCGTCTATCTGCTTCCTGCCGTTACGTTCTTCTCGCTCGGCGTCGTTCCCGGTGTAATCGCGTCGATTATTTTTGCGATTCCGCCTACGATCAGGCTGACGAATTTGGGTATACGGCAGGTTCCGGCTGAGCTTGTGGAGGCAGCCGATGCGTTTGGCTCCACACCGGCACAAAAGCTGTTTAAGCTTCAGCTCCCGCTCGCTATGCCAACGATTATGGCGGGTATTAATCAGACCATTATGCTCTCGCTCTCCATGGTCGTCATCGCATCGATGATTGGCGCACAAGGGGTAGGCGCCTACGTCTATAGAGCCGTAACGCAGGGCAATACCGGCGTAGGCTTTGAGGCAGGGCTTGCCATCGTTATTTTAGCCATTATTCTCGACCGTCTTACTCAGCAGTCTATGAACAAAACGAAAACAAATTAAGGAGTTGTTCCATTTGAAGAAAAAAACTTGGCTTACCGCACTATCCGCTCTGCTATTGGTAGCAGTCGTTGCTGGCTGCTCCTCTGCCTCTGGCGGCGACAGCAAAAAGATCAAACTCGCTTACGTCGCATGGGACTCGGAGATCGCAAGCACGAATGTAGTCAAAGAAGTGTTCGAGCAAAAACTCGGCTATAAAGTAGAAATGCTTCAGGTTGATGCCGGCCCGATGTGGGCAGGCGTATCCGACGGCAGCGCTGATGCGATGGTAGCTGCATGGCTTCCGACAACCCATGCTTCTTATGTGCAGAAGTATGAAGGCAAATTCGAAGACCTCGGTCCTAATCTGGAAGGCACTCGAACTGGACTCGTCGTACCAGCTTATATGGATATCAAAAGTATCGATGATCTGAATGATGCAACTGGCAAAGCGGTTGATTATACGATCATCGGCATTGAGCCCGGCGCAGGGCTTATGATATCGACGGAGAAAGCACTCGATGAATACGCTCTTCGCGATAAATGGACGTTGCTTGAGAGCTCCTCTGCCGCTATGACGCAGCAGCTTCAGAAGGCTTATAACAACCAAGAGCCTATCGTAGTTACCGGCTGGACACCGCACTGGATGTTCGCCAAGATGGATCTGAAGTATTTGGATGATCCGAAGAACGTATACGGCGGCGACGAGCAAATTCATACCGTTGTTCGTCAAGGACTTAAAGCTGAAGATGCAGATGCTTATGCATTCCTCGATAAGTTCAGCTGGACGCCAGATGACATGGCAGCCGTTATGATTCAAATTCAAGAAGGCAAATCACCTGAAGAAGCAGCTAAAGCATGGGTAGAAGCTAACCCTGACAAGGTGGATGCATGGCTGGCTAAATAACAGCAAACAGCAAAAAAGACGCCTTAGGCGTCTTTTTTGCTGTTCTATACTACTGCAGCAATATATTGCTGCTATTACTGCTGCAGATCGCCATCCTCAGCCGAACTTGCCGACCGCAGCACTTTTTTCATGTTTTTCTCGAACTTCGCACGCGGGATCAGCACACTATGCTTGCAGCCAACGCATTTAATGCGAATATCCATCCCCATCCGGATGATCTCCATCTCGTTGGAACCGCAAGGATGCTGCTTTTTCATCTGAACGATATCTCCAAGCTCGAAATGTTTACGCTCCACTTTTAGTGCCTCCCTCTGCTCGATGATAAGTGACCATTCTTGGATAAGGAATATCAATCCCATGCTCGTCCATTGTTTTCTTAATCAATAAGTTCATCGATCTTGCCACAGCAAAGTGTGTGTGAGGCAAACACTCAGCTGTCACTCGAAGCAGCACGTTAGAGGCTCCTATTTGCTGTACACCTAGCACTTCAGGCTCTTTCACAAGATTCGGGTCCTCCAGCCTGCCTACCGCCTCCCGGATAATGGCAGTCGCCCGTTCAACATCCTCATCGTAGCCGATTGCTACGTCTACTACAGCGACGGAATTGTTGACCGAGAAATTCGTTACCTCATTGATCATTCCATTAGGGATAATGTGCACTTCGCCCGTCCAGCTCAATATTCGCGTCGTCCGCAGCCCTACGACTTCAACCTTGCCTTTGAACTGCCCCGTCTGAATAATGTCATCTACGGCGAATTGATCCTCCAGAATAATAAAGAACCCTGCAATAATATCTTTAACCAGACTTTGCGCGCCAAAACCAATTGCCAAGCCAATGACGCCTGCTCCGGCAAGCAGCGGAGCAAGCTCTATGCCGAATTCCGATAAAATAATCATCAATGTGATGAAGTAACCTACGTAGGAAAATACATTTTTGATCAGCTTGCCTACCGTCGTCATTCTCCGGCTCTGATTCGGCATCCTTTTGGCAGCTTGGTTTAAGATGACGCGATCAATCATTTTATTGGCAATCCAGATCACGATCGGCCCTGCGATGAGTATAGCAGCAATTCGCAGCACAGACTCCCCGATTTGCCCCCATATGCCATCGATGGACAACCATGCCGTTACACTTTCATACAGTGCAAGTCCATCTCCCGTCACACTTACCACCTACCCTATTTTAAACCGCTGCACGGGCTTCATTGTCATAGACATTAGAGCATTCGTATCGTTCCTGCAAATTCAGGCCTACAATTCTACTTGCTCGTAACCGCCGCCTGCCTCAAGCAGCCTGAACACTCCGCGCACTTCCACATTTTCCTGTACGATGACTTCCTTAACTGTATGTAAAGCATCCTCCGGAAATTCAATCGACAATGCACAACCTGCTGTTATTTCTTTCGGCGTTGGACGAATATCAATATCTACTTCTGCATATTCGAGCAGCATCTCCGCACGAAGTGCTTGCTGCGTGGAATCGAAGGCAATCAGCATAATTTTCTCTCTCCCTCAGTTCGCAAAACGAAGTTACGCTGTTTGTGACGTATAAAATGGCTCTCTTATCCATATACTAGTATTATATTTCGCAGCATGTGATGTGCAGTGCGAAAGATTGGCATTTACGGAGGGGATTCTATGAAACTATCTTTTACGAAGGATATACCGCTCAAAGTACCCTACACCGAATTGAATGTAGTTGGCATATTGGTGAACCGGCTATCCGCCATCCTCGATGAGATGTCTGCCGACCGGCCCATCGTCATCGTATGCATTGGGACCGACCGCTCCACCGGCGATTCGCTTGGACCTATTATTGGCACATCGCTCGCCAAATATCAAAGTCCCCATTTCTCCATTTACGGCACGCTCGAAGAGCCTGTTCATGCCATGAATCTAGAAGACACCCTCCTGCATATCAACCGCAATTTTCACAAGCCATTCGTTATCGGCATTGACGCTTGCCTTGGACAAGTATCGAGCATCGGCTCGATTCAAGTCGGCATGGGCCCTGTCCGGCCTGGTGCAGGCGTTAATAAGGAGCTTCCCCCTGTTGGCGATATTCACATCACCGGCATCGTCAACGTCGGCGGTTTCATGGAATACTTTGTCCTGCAAAACACCCGTCTGCACCTCGTCATGAAGATGGCCGACATTATTACCTGCAGCTTATTCTCTGCCGTCGTGAACAGCGCTCCTATCCATGCAAGAACGCGGGAGCACGCAGCTTCGCTTGAAAATGCCAGCAGACGTTTCCCTCAATAATTCCGCCGTTACTTCGCCTGCTCGATTGCTTTCCGTTCTTCAGGAGTGAGCGGGTAACTGGACTCGCCTTTATCAAGCGGTTTTGCGTACACATACGTATTCTCACGGCTATGAATGCCGGAGATCACCATACCGTCGTCTGCCCCGTTTACGACCGCAATAGAAAAGCTGAGATCGCTGCCTTGATCGGCAAACGCATTGTAGCGGATAATGCCAACGCGGCCCTTCCCTTGCATCTGCACGCGCTGCATGATTTCCATCTGCGATTGGATGTGCTGTGTATGCTCGGCTTGTGCAGCGATCGTCTGCTTTAAATCGACGATGACACTTTCCAGATCAGTCACGCCTGTATTGCCCATCACTTCAACATACTGCTTTCTAAGCTTCTTCAATCGGCTCCCCACTACCATAATGCGTATACCGATAATAATCACAATAATAGCCAAAACGACCGTAACCCCGTTCATCGGGTTGTACATCCACTCATCCATATTCCGTCCCGCCCCCAGATGTTCTTTCAAGCATCACATGCTTAATATTGCTTTCTAATCTCCTTCACGGCATCCACAAGCGCATCTGCCTCCGATTCGGCAGTGAAACAGCCTACACTGGCACGTACAGCCCCTGTCCCCAAAGTACCGGCCCGTCCATGCGCCAATGGCGTACAGTGGAATCCTGCCCTTACAGCAATCCCGTAGTGCTGGTCCAGAATATAGGACATCTCGGAAGGATCGATCCCCTCTGCTACAAACGATACAATGCCTGTTCGTTGCTGCCCAAGCTTTGGACCCAGCAGCTTGATGCCATCGATAGCTATTAAACCCTCCATCATCCGCTGTGTTAACAACCATTCCTTAGTATGGATTTTCTGAACCGTCTCATTCAGCACATATTCGACGCCGGCTTTCAACCCAGCTAAGCCAGGTGTATTTTGCGTTCCCGCCTCATACTTGTCCGGCCGAACGTTAGGCTGCTCAGGCGCCTCAGATTGACTCCCAGTGCCTCCATGCAATTGCGGTACCAGATCGACGTCCGGATGGATATACAGCCCTCCTGTGCCCTGTGGGCCAAGCAAACCTTTATGTCCAGGAAAGGCCAGCAGATCAATCCCCATAGACTCCACATCCAACTCTAGAATACCTGCACTTTGGGCGGCATCCACCAGAAGCTTGATCCCTTTCGCTTTAGCCAGTTCTCCAATTCTATCAACGGGTATAATCGACCCTAGCAGATTCGAACTATGATTGACGATAATCAATTTGGTCCGGCCTGTTATCGCTTCCGCAACATGGTCAATGTTCAAGCTGCCTTCTTCATCCGTATCTACATACGTTACGTCTATACCGCCTGCATGTTTCAAATACTCAAGCGGTCTTCTGACTGAATTATGTTCAACCGATGTAGCAATCACATGATCCCCTGGATTAAGGAGCCCTTTGATCGCAAGATTCAAACCAGCTGTCGTATTCGGCATAAAGGCAATGTCATTCGGATTTTTGATATGGAATAGCTTGCTCAACCGTTTCCTTGTATCGAACAGTACGCGACTCGCCCGAACCGCCATCCTATGGCTGCCACGGCCTGGGTTGGCTGCATCATGCAGCATAGCATGCTGTACCGCTTCAACGACTGCCAACGGCTTCGGCCAAGAAGTAGCCGCATGGTCCATATAGATAAATGTTTCCTCACTCATTTTTTCAACCTCCTTTACTGGAATCATCTTATTTTGAACTCTTTCGTATTATATATTTCTATATTCACTGTTCAACTCACAGCTTATATTCATGCAGACACAACAATAGCATACCTTAGTTTAATCTTTCGAATCAAAGATTACAACATGGGTATGCTACTCTATTTATCCTCTATTGGGCCATCGATTGCAGAAGCTCCAGCAGCCTCTCCAAATCCTGCTTGCTATAGTACTGCAGCTCGATTTTCCCTTTATCTTTTTGATGCTTAATTTTAACCGTTGTCTTGAATCTCTCTCGTAACGACTCTTCCAAGCTTTCAATATACGGGTCACGATTTTTAGACTTCGCTTTAGCCGGTGCTTCCTCGGCTGATTCTTTCGCCTCCAGCTTTTGCACAGCCTCTTCCAACTGCCGCACGCTCCAGCCATGTGTAATGATCATGTCTGCCAGCTCTTTCTGTACAGCTGTTTGTTTAATACCTGCGAGTGCACGAGCATGTCCCATCGAAATTGTTCCACGTGAAACATTGTCTTTTATTTCATTCGGCAGTGCAAGCAGACGAATGAAGTTTGCGATATGCGATCTGGACTTGCCGACCTTCATCGAAAGCTCTTCTTGCGTTAGCTTGAACTTGTCCATCAGCCCTTGGTAAGCAATCGCTACCTCTATTGCATTGAGATCCTCACGCTGCAGGTTTTCAATGAGTGCAATCTCCATAACCTGTTGATCTGTAAAGGAACGAACAACTGCTGGAACAGTCGTATTGCCGCAAAGCTGCGAAGCCCGGAATCGACGTTCCCCTGCAATAATTTCAAAGCCTTTAAGTACGGTCCGGACGATAATCGGCTGGATGACGCCATGCTGTTTGATAGACTCAGCCAGTTCTCGAATTGAATCTTCATCGAACGTTTTACGCGGTTGGTATGGATTCGGCCTTAATTGACTAAGATTAATCTCAATGACCTTATCATCTTCATTTACCGACAGCGATGGAATGAGCGCATCAAGCCCTCTACCTAGCCGCTTGCTCATACGAGATCACTTCCTTCGCGAGTTCAAGATACACTTCCGCACCTTTGGAACGCGGGTCATAGGTGATAATCGCCTGCCCATGGGAAGGCGCTTCGCTCAAACGTACATTGCGCGGAATAATGGTCTGATACACTTTTTGTTGAAAGTATTTTTTCACTTCTTCGATCACTTGAATACCCAGATTCGTTCTGGCATCCAGCATCGTTAACAATACCCCTTCAATTTGAAGAGATGTATTCAGATGCTTTTGAACGAGACGCACCGTATTAAGCAGTTGGCTCAATCCTTCCAATGCGTAATATTCACATTGAATTGGAATGATAACCGAATCTGCCGCTGTCAAAGAGTTGATTGTAAGCAGGCCTAACGACGGCGGGCAATCAATCAGTATGTAATCAAACTGATCCTTAATCATATGGAGCATTTGCTTCAAACGAACCTCACGTGAAATTCGCTGAACCAACTCAATTTCAGCACCAGCCAGCTGAATAGTAGCTGGAATTATTTTCAATCCAGGAATTTCCGTTTCCTGCATTGCTTCACTAGGGTGCACTTCGTTAATTAGAATATCATAAATGCAATTCTCGACATCCGCTTTGTTGATGCCAATTCCACTCGTTGTATTGCCCTGCGGGTCAATATCGACAAGCAGCACTCTTCTGCCGAGCGAAGCCAGGCAAGCACCAAGATTGACTGTCGTCGTCGTCTTACCGACGCCGCCCTTCTGATTGGCTATTGCAATGATCTTAGTCAAGCGTTTTCACCTCTGCCTCTAGCAAACTTTAATAGATGTATGAATCCCCGTTGTCGCTACCTGCCTGTCACTGATGCTGCCAGGCATTCTATCAACCTATTCTTGTACAAATGGATTCGCCGCCCTCTAGTTGAGGACGGCTTTTTAGAGCGTTTTTCAACGCTAATATAAGAGGAAACGGTCTATTGTCGCTTCGGAATTTGAATGACGATTTCATAGTGATCGCCATGGTCCTTCTCATTCGTCTTAATCGGCAATCCCGACCCAACGACCATTTCAATCGATTGGCGAATCGTATTTACAGCCAAACGCACATCTTTTGTAAAGGAAATACGTTTCGCTTTCTTCATTTTAGATGATTCCTTCAAAAAAGCAATGCGTACTTCGGTCTGTTTGACGTTTAATTCCTTAGCAATGATTTCCTCCAGCACCTGATGCTGCAATTCTTCGGTATCCAAAGAAAGCAATGCTCTCGCATGTCTTTCCGTAATCTTTCTTTCCATTAATGCGCCTTTTATCGTATCACTAAGCGCCAGCAAACGCAGTTTGTTGGCAATTGTCGATTGACTCTTGCCGAGCCGCTGTGCAAGACTCTCTTGCGTCAATTGATGAAGCTCTATCAGCTTCTGGTAAGCAATTGCTTCCTCAATCGCCGTCAGATTCTCACGCTGCAAATTTTCAATCAAAGCAATGGAAGCGGTCTGTGAATCATTGAATTCCCGGATAATAGCCGGAATTGTCTCGTGACCCAGCTTCGTAACCGCACGCCAACGACGCTCGCCGGCAATAATCTCATAACGGTTATTGCGAAGACGAACGACTATAGGTTGAATCACGCCATGTGTCTTAATCGTTTGACATAATTCCTCGATACGGTCGTCATCAAAAATCGTTCTTGGCTGAAACGGACTCGTATCAATTTCGTTAATTGGAATTTGTCTAACTTCTTCTTGTCCATTGCGCTGGTCATTCAGACCAAACAAACGGGAAAGTTGTTCTTTCATCGTATCTACTATCACCCGATCACGAAACGAATCCCTTGCGAGATTATCGTTTCAAAGATGTTTGTGCCCGCCTCAACAATGGAATGAGCTCTTATACCATTTTATACGTATGAGAGTATTCAATCAATAGAGGGCTTGTTGAGGCTAATACCCTCTTACTGCAACTATGTATAGAACTGTTTACAGAAACAAAGCTAACTGACGGAGTTTGGGAGCTTCTTCGAATCCCGATTATGCATTCGCTTCTATTTCCAACGTAAACTCAACTCCGCCTACGGCAGACGGCAACACCGTTCATGCTTGCTCATTAAAAATTCGACCTGCATCCTGTCATTTCCTGCTTGACATCCCTTAACAACCGCTTTTATCACCGAAATCATACCAAATAACTATTCGAAAATGGTGTCTGTACTCTGTAACTAAAGAAAATATTGCAAAATAAAAATAAAGAGAACGATGTTTCACGTGAAACATCGCTCTCTTCGCTCAGCATCTTTATTTCTTATATAATAGGCTGCTTAATTGGCGTACCCGCTTTACGCGGATATTTCTTCGGCGTCGAGTCTCGCTTCTCAATCAGAACGATATGACGTTCGGATTGCTCGTAAGGAAGCTTGAAATCATGCTCTGCACGAATCTTCCCTTTCAATTCACGAAGGCTGGCTGCTGCCTCGCGAACCTCTTCTCCGCTTTGCGAGCCTTTCATTGCAGCAAACGTTCCATGTTTGCGTACGAAAGGCAGACAAAACTCATTCAGCACATTCAACCGTGCAACCGCTCTTGCTGTAACAATATCATACTGGTCACGGTGCTTTGGCAGTCTCGCGAGATCCTCTGCTCTTCCGTGAACGCATTCCACGTCGGTTAAACCCAACTGTTCCACGAGATGACTCAAAAACTGAATGCGTTTATTTAAGGAGTCTACGATGACCACTTTCAAATGCGGAAAACAGATCTTTAACGGAATGGATGGAAATCCTGCACCCGATCCGATGTCTGCCAAGCTTCCCGCTTCATTAATATTGACGAAAAAGGAAAGCGAGATCGAATCATAGAAATGCTTCTCATATACAGCATCTCTCTCCGTAATGCCCGTCAAATTCATTCGTTCATTCCACTCGGCCAATAACCGGTGATACGTATCAAATTGCTCCAACTGACGAGGTGATACTGTTATCCCCTTCTCCTCCATCAGTTGAGTAAACCATTTATGCGTCTCTTCCATTCGTTATGGTTATCCTCTCGCCGCGATAACGCGATTATAATGCTCCAAGTAGACAATTAGGATGGAAATGTCAGCTGGCGTTACTCCCGCAATACGAGTAGCCTGCCCAATCGACAACGGACGAATGGATGCCAGCTTTTGCTTCGCTTCGGAAGCAAGACCATGGACATCGGAATAATCGATATCATCCGGAATCTTTTTCTTCTCCATTTTGTTCAAACGCTCTACCTGAATCAATTGCTTTTCAATATAACCGGCATACTTGATTTGAATTTCAACTTGCTCCATCATCTCATCCGTCAACGGTAACTCTGAAGGTGACACCTTCTCCAGCATCGCATACGTAATTTCAGGACGGCGAAGCAAAGTCATCGCATCAATGCTATTATTCGTAATGGCCGAGTTTGCTGCAACCAGCATCGCTTCTGCAGCATCAGGACGAATTTTTGTCGTCCGGAGGCGCTCCACCTCTTGAGAAACAAGCTCCTTCTTATTCAGAAACGCTTGATAACGCTCTTCTGTAATCAGACCAATCTCATATCCGATTGGCGTAAGACGCAAGTCTGCATTATCGTGACGAAGCAGCAACCGGTATTCAGCGCGTGAAGTCAGCAGGCGGTAAGGATCATTGGTTCCTTTCGTCACCAGGTCATCAATCATCACGCCGATATAGCCTTGCGAGCGTTCAATAATAACAGGTTCTTTCCCCTGTACTTTGCGCGCAGAATTAATGCCAGCAATAACGCCTTGGCCTGCTGCTTCCTCATAACCAGAGGTACCGTTGATTTGTCCAGCTGTGAATAACCCGTCAACTAGCTTTGTCTCCAGGGATGGCCAAAGCTGTGTTGGCTTCACCGCATCATACTCAATCGCATAGCCGTTGCGCATCATCTCAACTTTTTCCAAACCTGGAATAGAACGTAAAATGCCTAGCTGTACATCTTCTGGCATGCTTGTGGATAAGCCTTGCACATAATATTCGGACGTATTCTTGCCTTCCGGCTCCAGGAAGATCTGATGCTTTGGTTTATCAGCGAAACGGACGATTTTATCTTCTATTGATGGGCAATAGCGAGGACCTGTTCCCTCAATCGCCCCTGAGAACATTGGCGCCCGATGCAAATTATCGTTAATGATTTGATGTGTTTTCTCCGATGTGTAGGTTAACCAGCAAGGCAGCTGCTCATTGTCGGAAGAAACGGTCTCATACGAGAAAAACTTCGGATTATCATCGCCAGGCTGAATCTCCGTCTTGGAGAAATCAATCGAATCCTTATGCACACGCGGCGGCGTTCCTGTCTTAAAGCGTACCAGATCAAATCCTTGATCCTTCAAGCTTGCCGACAGCTTAAGCGATGGCTGCTGATTGTTCGGGCCGCTCTGGTACATCAGTTCTCCCATAATAATCTTGCCGCGCAAATAAGTGCCTGTCGTAATGACTACGGCTTTGGCACGATAAATCGCGCCTGTACTCGTTACGATGCCAACAACTTTACCTTCTTCTACAATGAGCTCCTCCGCCATGCCCTGGCGAAGCGTCAGATGGTCGGTTTCCTCGATTGTCTTTTTCATTTCGTGCTGATAGGCAAATTTGTCCGCTTGCGCCCGCAGGGCGTGCACAGCTGGACCTTTGCCTGTATTCAACATCCGCATTTGAATAAACGTCTTATCAATATTCCGTCCCATTTCGCCGCCAAGCGCATCCACCTCACGTACGACATGCCCTTTTGCAGGTCCGCCTATTGACGGATTACATGGCATGAATGCGACCATATCTAAGTTAATCGTGAGCAGCAGTGTTTCACAGCCCATCCGTGCAGCCGCCAGCGCCGCCTCACTTCCGGCATGCCCCGCGCCCACGACGATAATATCATATTGTCCCGCTTCGTAATTCATCTCTATCCCTCCACTTCCTAGCTACCTTACTTGCCCAAACAAAACTGCGAGAAGATTTGATCAATCAGGGAATCGCCAACCTCATCGCCGAGAATTTCACCCAATGACTCCCAAGCGGATCGCACATCGATCTGGATCAGATCAATCGGAATGCCGGAATGAGTCGCATCAATTGCATCCACCAGCGACTGCTGCGCCCGCTTCAGCAAAGAAATATGCCGAACATTGCTGACATATGTCAAATCGCCGGAACTCAGCTGCCCTTCGAAAAACATCGTGCTGATCGTCTTCTCCAGCAGATCGAGTCCCTCTTCCTCCAGCACGGACATGCGGACGATCGATTCCGGCTTGCACAGCCGCTCAACTTCATCCATATCCAGCTTGCCGCTCAAATCCATTTTATTAATAATGACGATAACCGGACGATCCGCCATTTTCTCCAGCAGTATCCGATCATCCTCATGCATTTCTTCATTATAATTCAGAACGAACAAAATGAGGTCGGCTTCTTCTAACGCCGTGTGGGAACGTTCAACACCAATCTTCTCCACTATATCATTCGTTTCACGAATGCCTGCCGTATCAAGCAGCCGCAATGGAATTGGACCGAGCGTCACGTATTCCTCTATAACATCACGCGTCGTCCCCGGAATATCGGTTACGATCGCCTTATTCTCTTGTGCCAGCATATTAAGCAATGACGACTTGCCTACATTCGGCCGACCTACAATCGCCGTCATAATACCTTCTCTTAATATTTTGCCTTCGTTTGCCGTTTTTAACAGCTTGCCGATCTCATCCAGCGTTTTGTCGCTTTGCTCGCGAATATAAGCACTCGTCAAATCCTCAACGTCATGCTCGGGATAATCAATATTTACTTCAATATGCGCCAGCAATTCAATGACTGTCTGCCGTAGCGCCTTAATTCTTTTAGACAATGTTCCTTCAGCCTGCTTGCGGGCCACTGAAAAAGCGCGGTCCGATTTGGAACGGATTAAATCGATAACCGCCTCAGCCTGCATGAGGTCGATTCTGCCGTTCAGAAACGCCCGCTTCGTGAATTCTCCAGGCTCAGCGAGCCTCAGCCCGTCCTGCAGCAGAACGACGTCCAACACCTTCTTCACCGCAACGACGCCGCCGTGGGCATTGATCTCTACGACATCCTCTGCCGTAAACGATCTTGGGCCCCGCATCAGCGTCACAATAACTTCCTCAACCTGCTCCCCGGTTTTCGGATCAACAATATGCCCGTAATGCAGCGTATGTGATTCCGCCTCACGCAAATCGATCCGCGAACGGAATATTCGCGCTGTCGCTTCGATCGCATCCGGTCCGCTAATCCGTATTATGGCTATGCCGCCTTCTCCAACTGCCGTCGAAATTGCGGCTATCGTATCATATACCACGTGTTTCAGCACCTCTCAAATGGAAAAAGCAGCAATGACCATAGTAGCCATTGCTGCGAATCGATGTCATTCAGCTATACTGCTCTTTTCCTTCAAGGCAATGACGACGCGCCGGTTCGGCTCATCGCCCTTGCTGTAGGTTTTCACTCTCGGATGGTTTTGCAATTGCGAATGGATAACCTTCCGCTCATGCGGCGACATCGGCTCCAGCACAACTTCTTTCCTCGTGCGGATCACTCTGCCAGCCAGCCTCTCCGATAATTCCTCCAGCGTCTTGCGGCGCCGCTCGCGAAAATCTTCAGCATCAAGTACGATTCTCAGATGGGAATCGGAGTAACGATTTGCAACAATATTAACCAAGTACTGCAACGCATCGAGCGTTTGCCCGCGGCGCCCAATCAGCATGCCGAGATCGCCGCCGCCCGAAATGGACAGCTGCGTTCCTTCTCTCGTTTGTTTCCGTTCAACGGTGACCGATAGTCCCATCGCACTTGCCACTTCAAGAAGAAACTGCTCGGCTTCATTCGTTGGATCAGGTATAAGCTCCAGTTCGACTTTCGCTTCTTTCACGCCAATCAGTCCTAATCCGAACAACCCTTTTGCAGGATGCTCCAGGACCGATACCTTCACACGTTCCTCGGTTACATTCCATTGTGCCAAACCGCTACGTACCGCATCTTCAATCGTTTTCCCTGATGCTACGATTTTCTTCATTTCGCGAGGGCCTCCTTACCCTTGTCAGATGAACGAACGTACAGGAAGTAGTTTTGAACAATTGTGTAGAGGTTAGAGAAAATCCAGTACAACGGCAAAGCCGACGGGAAATTCAGTGCCATTACAAAAATCAGCACTGGGAAAATCGCCAGCATCATGCCCATGCCCGGCATCGTTTGTGTTTGTTGTTTCTGCATCATTTTGGATTGGATAAAGGTCGTTGCTGCCGCGATCAGCGGAAGTATGTACCACGGTCCCGGCTCCCCGAGCTCCAAGCCCAAAAATTCATGCGTGCGAACCTCTTGGTTCATATAAATTGCATTATACAGCGCGATGAACACCGGCATCTGCACGATAAGCGGCAAACAGCCTGCCATCGGATTCACCTTATGCTGTTGGAACAGCTTCATGGTTTCTTCCTGCTGCTTCTGCGGATTATCCTTGTACTTTTTCTTGATTTCGGCCATTTGCGGCTGCAGAGCCTGCATCGCTTTGGAGCTGCGATACTGCTTCAGCGTTAGTGGCAAGATGGCTGTCCTTACAATTATCGTAATCAACAGAATGGCCAGACCGTATGAGCCATGGAACCAATCCGCGAACGTATCAAGGGTCAGCGCAAAATAGTACACAACATTCTTTTGCCAGAAGTTCCCGTTCTGCAAATCTTCCGTGCTTGTCGTCTGATTGATTTGACCGCCGCATCCAGCGAGCAGTACAACCATAAGCACGAGGCCGAGAACTATTAGCCATTTGCGGTTAACTTTCCGAACCAACATGAAATCTCCTCTCTGAAGGCCAATGCGTTCACCAAAAAAATTGCAGGCTCACAACTTGCCCAAGCCTACACTTTCTGATCTTTTAAACTATACCATAATTTATAGGACAAAGAAACAGTGCTCTTTCCTTGTCCGGCTTCAATGAAACCGCTCTTCCTTACGCAATAAACCTGCCTTTTTCAGCACATGCAAAATGCTCTTCTCCAGCTGCTTCGTTTCCATGTCCACCGCTGGTTTTCTTACTATTAGAATGAAATCGATATGGGGGACGATTTTATCGCCATTCAACCGTACGATTTCCTTAATAACGCGGCGCATCCGATTGCGCACGACGGCATTGCCGATTTTCTTGCTGGCTGATACGCCAAGCCGAAACGGTTCTGCCACCGGCTGCCTGGACCAGTAAACGACGAATTGACCGTTCGCAAACGACTTGCCCCAGCGATAGATCCGGTTAAAGTCCGCTCTGTTTTTAAGACGCAGTTTTCTTTGCACGACTCCCAATCCTCCGCCTGCCTGCATGGTTCACTTGCATATCCATTTGCTCGCTATTATTTATCCCTGAAATGATGATTTTCTGCCCCAATCCTCTGCAGTATCGCCATCAGGGCAAAAAAAAAGACCACCTGACGTGGTCTTCTGCTTATGCGCTAAGAACTTTTCTTCCTCTTTGACGACGCGCCGCCAAAACTTTACGTCCGTTTTTCGAAGCCATCCGTTTGCGGAAGCCATGAACTTTGCTGCGTTTGCTAACATTCGGTCTAAATGTAGGTCTCATTATTCTGCACCTCCCGTACAACATATTTCCTGTATATCACGATCGGCATTCAGCCCTCGTCCAAGTCCGAAAACATCACCGTTCGCACAAAATACGCATTTTTTTATTAAACCACGTCAAGCATGAAAAGTCAATCCGATGCTTCCCAGCCAAATATTGTGGATAAAAAAGAGCATAGGTCTGAATTCTTATCAAATTAATAACATGTGCATAATTTTTTAGGTATTTAGGCGAACCTTGTCGAAATGGTAACAAGATATAAACAATATCTAGTGTTGTATATAACTTCTATACACAAGCTATTGAATATGTGGATAAAATCCGGCAATTCGTTGAAATATAAGGCATCTTTTGCTATGATTAATATGTTTTCGATGTGGATATGATCATTCCATCCCCATTTTTATCAACAACCTGTGGATAAGATTGTGAACAAAACAATCCCCTATTTATAACTCTTCCATTCATGATCCTGCATATTGTGGATGTATTCGTTCTAATAAAGGTTATTTCGACATGTTTTGGCTTAACTGCGCCCGCTGGGCGATTTTTGATAAGGAGTGACGTCTGTGGACAGCCATACCTATGATTTATGGCAACAAGTGTTGTCAATCATCCAGACGAAGCTTAGCAAGCCGAGTTTTGATACTTGGTTCAAAGCGACTAAAGCTTCTTTTGTTGATGACTCTCTGCTGGAAGTTACGGCACCGACAACCTTTGCCGCGGAATGGCTGGAAGGCCGTTACACAAAATTAATCCGCACGACGCTTTTCGAATTTTTAGGCCGGCAGGTCGATGTTCGTTTCTCTATAGAAGAAGCGAGAAGCCCAGAGGCCGTTGCCCCTATTTTTCCGAAAATCGTTGAATCGCCTGTCATACAGGAAGAAACCCATTCCCATATGCTCAATCCCAAATATACGTTCGACACATTCGTTATCGGCGCGAACAACCGTTTTGCGCACGCTGCGTCGCTTGCCGTCGCCGAAGCGCCGGCAAAAGCCTACAATCCGCTCTTTTTATACGGCGGTGTTGGACTCGGCAAAACGCATCTGATGCATGCTATCGGACACTATATTATGGATCATAATCCGAGCACCAAAATCATGTATATTTCTTCCGAGAAATTCACCAACGAGTTCATTAACGCGATTCGCGACAACCGCGGGGAAAGCTTCCGCAACAAATACCGCAACATCGACGTTCTGCTCATTGACGATATTCAATTTCTCGCCGGAAAGGACGGAACGCAGGAAGAGTTTTTCCACACGTTCAACGCCCTGCATGAGGAACGGAAACAAATCGTCATCTCCAGCGACCGGACGCCGAAAGAAATCCCGACGCTTGAAGAACGGCTGCGTTCCCGCTTTGAATGGGGACTCATCACCGATATCCAAGCGCCTGACTTAGAGACGCGGATCGCCATTTTACGCAAAAAAGCGAAAGCGGAAAACCTCGACATTCCGAATGAAGCGATGGTCTACATCGCCAATCAGATTGATACGAACATCCGCGAACTGGAGGGCGCGCTCATTCGCGTCGTCGCCTATTCGTCGCTGATCAACCAGGATATTTCGTCGCATTTGGCTGCGGAAGCGCTTAAAGATATTATTCCTTCAAGCCGGCCGAAAATGATTACGATGAACGACATCCAGCAAAAGGTCGGGGAATTCTACGGCCTGCGCATGGAGGACTTCAAAGCGCGCAAGCGGACAAAAGCCGTTGCCTATCCAAGGCAAATTGCGATGTATCTCTCCCGCGAGCTGACTGACTATTCGCTTCCGAAAATCGGCGAAGCATTCGGCGGCCGTGATCATACGACGGTTATACATGCGCATGAGAAAATCACCCAGCAATTGAAGATTGACCAGGATCTTTACAAAATACTGCAGAACCTTACGGAGAAGATCAAAAATCATACGTAAAAGTTATGCACGCCTATAGGGACAACCAAGCAAGCCTATGCACACGATATGCACATGTGGATAGGCTTGCTTTATCCGTGTTCTAGGCGGTTATCCACATATTCACGCCGCCTACTACTTCTACTACTAATTTTTTTAATAAAAAGAACATCAATAAGGGGCGAAAACGCCCTTAGGCTTCGCCTTTACAAAAAACAAAGTGCAGCGTTTCGAGTTCAGGTGACTTTTTGAAGATTCTTTCCATAAGTTTCGTAAGAATAAACAGAATGGAATCAAGAATGGCACATGGACCGAAACGCGCAGCGTAGTGTTGCTTTTAGAAGAAGCCTACGGCGATCCGCCCAACCTATCCCCCGATTTAGGAGTGAAAACATGAAATTAACGATTTCCAAACATGAACTAAACGAAGCAATTCAACAAGTATCGAAAGCAGCGTCCTCCAGACCAACGATTCCGATTCTCGGCGGTATCAAAATCGAAGTTACCCATCAAGGCGTTACACTGACAGCGAGCGATACCGACATTTCGATCCAAAGCTTCATTCCGGTAGAACGCGATAACGTCGTTAATGCACATGTGGATAAGCCCGGAAACGTCGTTCTTCCTGCTAAGTTCTTTGTGGAAATCGTTAAGAAGCTTCCTTCCGACAATGTGGAGATTGAGGTTGGCGCCCAATTCCAAACGTCGATACGTTCCGGATCAACTGATATTCAAATGGTTGGCCTCGATCCTGAGGAATTTCCAGTTCTGCCTTCCATCGAAGAAAATGAATTATTCCAAATGCCTGGCGATTTGTTGAAATCGATGATCCGCCAGACCGTTCTGGCTGCTTCTACCAATGAGCAGACGCCGATCCTGACAGGCGTGCTTTGGGGACTGCATGAGCAGCAGCTCAAATTCGTAGCGACCGACCGCCACCGTTTGGCCAGCCGAACCGCTCACGCGGAGACGGCAATGGACTACCGTTTCCACAATGTCGTTATTGCAGCAAAAACGCTGAATGAATTGTCTAAGCTCATTCCAGAGCAAAACACACTTGTTGATATCGTCGTGGCCGATAATCAGGTGCTGTTCAAAATCGGCAACGTATTGTTCTACACCCGTATGCTGGATGGAACTTATCCGGATACTTCTAAGATTATTCCGCAGCAGTTCAAAACAGAACTCGTCCTGGATACGAAAAAAGTAACCGATGCAATCGACCGTGCGTATTTGATGTCACGGGAAGAGAAGACGAATATCGTTCGTCTTACGACGCTTGAAGACGGCACGATCGAAATTTCGTCGAGCTCGACAGAGCTTGGCCGTGTAACAGAGCAGCTCGAAGCATCGCAATTTACTGGAGATCCGCTGCGCATCGCGTTCAACTCCAAATATATGCTGGACGTGCTTAAAGTCATCGACAGCGAAAATATTTCACTTGGCTTCAACGGTGCAATGAGTCCTATCGTGATCAAGCCGACGGATCATGCTTACAATACGTACGTTATTCTTCCTTACCGTACAACAGGCTAATCGCTGTACAAGTAAGGCTACGGAGAGAGACAGAAAGGAAGGTGGCAGGCCATGAAGGAAGTCGCCATTCGGACCGAATATATTACGCTCGGCCAGTTTTTGAAGCTGGCGGATTGCATAGCAACAGGCGGACATGCGAAGTTTTTTTTGCAGGAGAATGAAGTTCATATTAACGGTGAGGCCGACAATCGGCGCGGCAGAAAGCTGTATGTAGGCGACCGTGTGGAAGTCGAAGGCTGTGGCGTCTTTACGGTTATTGGAGCGTAAGCGGGCAGTGAACCGGGAGGACGAGCGAAATTGTTTCTAAACAGCATTCAGCTTCAAAATTACCGCAATTATGGACAATTGGAGCTTCGAACGGACAACCAGGTCAATTTGTTCGTCGGGCCAAACGCACAGGGGAAAACAAATTTGCTAGAGGCGATCTTCGCCCTTGCATTAACCAAATCACATCGGACCTCCAAGGATAAGGAGCTGATCGGCTGGGAAGCCGATTCAGCCCGCATCCAGGGTGAGGTCGAGAAACGATATGGAACCGTCAAGCTGGACTTGATGTATTCCACGCAAGGCAAGAAAGCGAAGATTAACGGTCTGGAGCAGCGGAAGCTCAGCGACTTTATCGGCTCGTTGAATGTCGTCATGTTCGCGCCGGAAGATCTGGAAATTGTAAAAGGAACGCCGGGGGTACGGAGACGGTTTCTCGATATGGAAATCGGCCAAGTGCAGCCCGGCTATTTGCATACGCTGCAGCAATTCAATAAAGTGCTCGTGCAGCGCAACAATTTCTTGAAAACGGCATCCCCGGGCGGACATCAGCAGACGATGCTGGAGGTGTGGAACGCGCAGCTTGCGGAACATAGTGTTAAAATTATGAAAAAAAGGAAACACTTTATTCATAAATTGCAACGTTGGGCCGAGCAGATTCATTCGGGCATTACGGCGGGCGGCGAGCGCCTCACTATTGAGTACCGCCCGTCCTTTGACGGCGGCGGATCGGAAGATGAAACTGTTTTATTTGAACAATTTATGTTAAAGTTATCACAAGTGAAAGATCAGGAGATTCGGAGAGGCATGTCCCTTGTCGGACCGCATCGGGACGACCTGGCCTTCTTCATCAACGGCAAAGAAGCGGCCGTATACGGTTCGCAAGGACAGCAGCGTACAACCGCCCTTTCGTTGAAATTGGCTGAGATCGAGCTGATTTGCGAGGAAATCGGGGAATATCCGCTGCTTCTTCTGGATGATGTGCTGTCCGAGCTGGACCAGCACCGCCAGACGCAGTTGATTGAGACGTTTCAAAGCAAAGTGCAGACGTTCATCACCACGACGGGACTGGAGAGCGTCAATATTAGCAAGCTGAAGGATGCCGGCATCTATGATGTGCGGGCAGGTCACGCCACGCGCACTTAGGCGCATACATGGGGGAGGCGGAGGATATGTACATCCATTTGGGCGGCGAGAAAATTATCAGGGCTGCCGAGCTGGTAGCTATTTTCGATATATCTATAGAGCAATCCTCCAAGCTATCCAAGCAATTCGTTGCTGGAGCCCGTAAACGAAAAGACGTAGAGACGATTGGCGAGGAAGAGCCGAAATCAATCGTCGTTACGAAGAATAAAATCTATTATTCGCCGATATCATCCTCGACATTGAAGAAACGAGCCCATCATTTTGCGGCGAATGGCTGACGCTTAACGATTAATGCCGAACGGGATTGCCGCTTTTCAAGCCGGTATTGACGTGTAGGCTTGGCGAACAGGAAGAGCAGTTGAGAGGAGAGTAGAGCACGAATGTCAGTAAATCAGCAGCAAAATTCGTACGATGAGAGTCAGATACAGGTACTGGAAGGTTTAGAGGCAGTACGGAAACGTCCAGGGATGTACATTGGCTCCACAAGCGGCAAAGGTCTTCACCATCTGGTCTGGGAGGTCGTCGATAACAGTATCGATGAAGCACTGGCCGGTTACTGCAACAAAATTCAAATTTTCATACATGAGGACAACAGCATTACCGTTATTGATAACGGGCGCGGTATTCCTGTCGGCGAGAACGCCAAGCTGAAAAAATCGACGCTGGAAGTCGTCATGACCGTATTGCATGCAGGCGGCAAATTCGGCGGCGAAGGCTATAAAGTATCCGGCGGCTTGCACGGCGTCGGCGTATCCGTTGTGAATGCCTTGTCCGAGCACGTCACCGTTACGATCAAGCGCGACGGTCATATGTATCAGCAGGAATACCGCCGCGGCGCACCGCAATACGATGTGAAAGTGATCGGCGATGCGACGGATACCGGAACGACAACGCGCTTTAAGCCGGACCCTGAGATTTTTACAGATACGACAATTTACGAATATGAAACGCTGCAGACTCGTGTCCGCGAGCTTGCGTTTTTGAATAAAGGCATCGAGCTTGTCTTAACGGATGAGCGTACTGGTGTCAGCAATACGTTCAAATACGATGGCGGTATCATCGAGTTCGTTGAATATTTGAACCGCAACAAGGAAGCTATGCACGAGGATCCGATCTTTGTGGAAGGCTCGAAGGATCACATTCAAGTGGAGGTTGCGCTCCAGTACAACGATGGCTATAGCGAGAACCTCCATTCTTTTGCGAATAATATTAATACTCATGAAGGCGGCACGCATGAATCCGGCTTTAAGAGCGCCTTGACGCGCGTTATTAACGAATATGCGCGCAAGACGAATCTGATCAAAGACAATGACAACAACTTCTCCGGCGATGATGTGCGCGAGGGTTTGACGGCGATTATATCGGTCAAAATTCCCGAGCCGCAGTTCGAAGGGCAGACGAAGACGAAGCTCGGTAACAGCGAGGTTCGTGGCATTGTCGAATCATTGCTGGCAGAGAAGCTGCAAGAGTTTCTTGATGAGAATCCTTCCGTATCGCGGAAAATCGTCGAGAAAGGTCTGCAGGCAGCCCGTGCTCGTGAAGCGGCGCGGAAGGCTCGCGAACTGACAAGACGCAAGAGCGCGCTTGAAGTCAGCTCCTTGCCAGGCAAGCTAGCTGATTGCTCCTCCAAGGATGCGGCGATCAGCGAACTGTATATCGTCGAAGGTGACTCCGCCGGCGGTTCGGCTAAGCAAGGCCGGGATCGTCACTTCCAAGCTATCTTGCCGCTGCGGGGTAAAATTTTGAACGTAGAGCGGGCCAGACTCGATCGTATCTTAGGCAATGCTGAGATTCGTGCGATTATTACGGCGCTGGGCACCGGTATCGGCGACGATTTCGATCTGGGGAAGGCACGGTACCACAAGGTCATTATTATGACCGATGCCGACGTTGACGGCGCACATATTCGTACGCTGATGCTGACGTTCTTCTTCCGCTACATGCGTAAAATCATCGAGGCCGG
>NZ_CBVJ010000130.1 GCF_000513275.1 Paenibacillus gorillae
CTATATCTACATCGCACAGCCGCCGCTGTTCAAGATTGAGCGCAACAAAGTAATTCGTTACGCGCAATCCGAGAAGGAGCGCGATGATATTATCGCCGAGTTCGGCGAAGGCACGAAAATCAATATTCAGCGTTATAAAGGTCTTGGCGAAATGAACGCGACCCAGCTGTGGGAAACGACGATGGACCCGGAGAGCCGCACGATGCTCCAAGTGACAATCGAAGACGCGATTGAAGCAGACGTCATCTTCGATACGCTGATGGGCGACAACGTTGAACCGCGTCGCGATTTCATTCAAGAGTTTGCTAAAAGCGTTAAAGACCTGGATGTTTAAAAATAAACCGAAAAGGCCCGCCATTCTCATAAGAGAAGCGAAGCCTTTCTGACAAGGCCGTCCGCGAGTAGCGGGCGGCTATTTTTTACGAGTGCTTTTACGGCGGTACCGGCCGTAGCCCACCGCATAGCGATAAATGCGGCGAAAAATCTTTTTATCCGCTAATTTGCGGAAGATGAACGGGTCCGGGCACGTATTGACCTCAAGAATCCAAGGGTGGAAGTCGGTGTCGATGGCGATATCGATGCCGATTTCTTTAATACGGGGATAGGTTTGCTGCAAAGTCCGAACGATAGTCAAGCCTAGCGTATTCAGACGTTCTCTGTATTGCTGCTGCTCACTGTCGTTAAGATGCGTCGACATCAGCTTTTCAAACGACATGGGTGTCCCGCCGCTATGATAGTTAGTGACGATTTTGGCCGGATGGGAGAGGCGCCCAATGATGCCTGTTACTTCCCAGTTGTGGCTTAAGTTTTTCTGCACCATAACCCGGATGTCAAAGCGTCGCTCCTGGTGCTTTAGAAGATGAATGCCGCGCTGAACAATATAACGCTTTTTGACCGTGTGCCGTTTGAGGCTCCAGAATAGCTGGTCGAAATTCGAGAAGCTGCGGACCGTCGTATTGAGCTGATACTTATAGCCAGTTTCCGGCGGGGGGAGCTTTTCCACACGGATAACGCCTTTGCCATAAGTGCCGTTGTTAGGCTTGACATAAATCATCTGATAATGCTCTAGCATGACGAACAGAGCCTCCCGGCTGTAGTGCTGCGTCTCGGGAATATATTCTTTCATCTCTTCGAGCTTCAACAGCGCATTCGTCTTCGCCCATTTGCTAGTGACGCGTTGGATGGACAAGCGGCTTTCTCCTCTCGTAATTACCTGTAGATCTGCAAACTGCGAAACGCTGCAAGAGGACGGCAAATGGCCGTTTTATGCGACGTTATTGCGAATCAGACAGAGACAGACTTTGGATTGAGTGGTATAATGGAAGTTGGGTCTGTTTATTTTATGGCAGCATTAAGCTATCGAAAACTGTGATTTACCTATTTTTTTGATGAAAAAGTATAAGATTTACTAAGTTAGGCCGTTTTTGATAGAGAGCTAGACCGCTTCGCAATGCGAAATATGGCGTGCGAGGGTTTAACAGCACCCAGTTTGTGAAAGTAATATAATGGTTATCGTGATTTAAGGATGGAAGATAGATGACGTCAGGGAGGTAAAACATGGCGGAAGAACAACAACGTTCGCAAATAAAAGACCGTGAAATCGGAACAGAGATGCGTGATTCCTTTATGAGCTACGCGATGAGTATCATCGTGAGCCGCGCTCTGCCCGATGTAAGGGATGGTTTGAAGCCCGTGCATCGCCGTATTTTGTATGCAATGTCGGATCTCGGCATGGCCGCAGACAAGCCGTATAAGAAGTCAGCAAGGATCGTAGGCGAAGTTATCGGCAAGTACCATCCGCACGGCGATTCCTCGGTTTACGAGGCAATGGTACGGATGGCACAGGATTTCTCGATGCGCTACATGCTCGTTGACGGACATGGCAACTTCGGCTCGGTCGACGGCGACATGGCTGCAGCAATGCGGTACACGGAAGCGCGTCTGTCCAAAATCGCGATGGAAATGCTTCGTGACCTGAACAAAGAAACAGTTGATTTCATACCGAACTATGACGGTGAAGAGAAAGAGCCTGCCGTTCTGCCATCGCGGTTCCCGAACCTGATGGTGAATGGCGTAACAGGCATCGCAGTCGGTATGGCGACGAATATTCCGCCTCATAACTTGGGAGAAGTCGTAGACGGCATTCAAGCGTTGATCGAGAATCCTGATATTACACCCCTTGAACTGATTGAATATGTAAAAGGACCTGACTTCCCGACTGCAGGGTTCGTCATGGGCCGCCATGGTCTTCGTCAAGCTTACTTGACCGGCCGCGGTACCGTTACGATGCGGGCAAGGGCGACGATTGAGGAGAATGGCAACAATAAGGCGCGTATTATCGTGTACGAGTTGCCTTACCAAGTCAATAAAGCCCGTCTGGTAGAGAAGATTGCCGAGCTTGTGCGCGAGAAGAAAATCGACGGGATCACCGATCTCCGCGATGAATCCGATCGCAACGGCATGCGCGTTGTTATCGAGCTTCGCCGTGATGTGACGCCTAGCGTCGTATTGAACAATCTTTACAAGCAAACGCAAATGCAGGCCAACTTCGGCATCAACATGCTGGCGCTTGTAAACGGCGAGCCGAAGACACTCAACCTTCGCGAAATGCTGTATTACTACTTGCAGCATCAAATCGAAGTTATCCGTCGTCGTACGGAATACGATTTGAAAAAAGCGGAGGCCCGCGCCCACATTTTAGAGGGCTTACGGATTGCACTTGATCATCTCGATGAAGTTATCGCATTGATTCGTGCGTCACAAACAGCTGATATTGCCCGTGAAGGACTTATCGAGCGCTTCTCGCTGAGCTATGAGCAGGCGCAAGCGATTCTGGATATGCGTCTTCAGCGTCTGACTGGTCTGGAACGCGACAAGATCGAAGCCGAGTATGCAGAGCTTCTGAAGAAGATTGCTGAATACAAAGCGATTCTTGCTGACGAGCAGCTCGTGCTTAACATTATTAGCGAAGAGCTTGCCGAGCTGAAGGAACGTTTCGGCGACGAGCGCCGCACTGAAATTACGATTAGCGAAGAAGAGATCATGGATGAGGATCTCATTCCGCGCGAGGATGTTATTATTTCGGTTACGCACAGCGGCTACATCAAGCGTCTGCCGGTTACGACTTACCGCAGCCAGAAACGGGGCGGCAAGGGCGTAGTGGGCATGGATACGAAGGAGAACGACTTCGTCGAGCATCTTTTTGTATCCAATACGCATCACTACTTGCTGTTCTTTACGAACAAAGGCAAGGTGTACAAGCTGAAAGCGTACGAGATTCCGGATCTTAGCCGGACTGCTCGCGGCACGCCAATTATTAATTTGATTCAGATCGAGCAGGGTGAGACGGTCAATGCCGTTATTCCGGTGCAGGAGTTCGATGCCGAGCATTACCTGTTCTTCGCTACCCGTCAAGGCGTCGTGAAGAAAACACCGCTCGATGATTATATAAATATTCGTAAAGTCGGATTGATCGCGATATCGCTTCGTGAAGACGATGATCTGATCGGCGTTAAGCTGACCGACGGCAACCAGGAAATTGTAATGGGTACGGCGCAAGGTATGTCGATCCGCTTCTCCGAACATGACGTTCGTTCCATGGGACGTTCAGCAACTGGCGTGAAGGGCATCCAGCTCGACGACGACGATGTTGTAATCGATATGGATGTTGTCGTGAACGACAACGACGTGCTGATCGTTACGTCCAAAGGCTACGGCAAGCGGACGCCGATGAGCGAATACCGGATCCAGAACCGTGGCGGTAAAGGGATTAAGACGCTTAATGTTACCGACAAGAACGGGCCAATCGTCAGTCTGAAGGTTGTTTTGAACGATGAGGATCTGATGATTATGACTGCATTCGGCACGATGATCCGAACAAGCATGGAAGGTATCTCCACGATGGGCCGCAACACGCAGGGCGTGAAGCTGATCAATACCCGCGAGGACGATACGGTAGCGACGGTAACGCGTGTTGCCCGCAGCGAAGAGACAGATGAGGAAATCGACGAAATCGAGGGTGCTGAACAGGAAGGTCAAGCTTCGGCCCAAGACGGAACAGAAACGATTACCGACGCGGATAACGATTCCGCCGAATAAACGGTCCAATAGCGACAGAATGATTACGGGGAGGGGACCGGTATGATGAACGTACCATTATCACAGGTGAAGTTAGGCGATAAACTTGGCGAAGATGTCCTCACCCCGCATGGCGGTGTTTTGTTTCATAAAGGGAAGATCGTTACGTCTCGCGAGCTAGACATTATGCAGGCATTTCTTGTTATGGCAGTCATCGTTGATTCGCCGATAGGCGCTGCAGTCAAACCTAAGGGAGACTCGCAGCCAGAGTCGAATCATTCGAAGCAGGCAGCCGCATCACCTCTGCAGGATGAATACGAGAACATGGTTGTGCTGCTGAAGCGGGCATTTAACCAATTCACACCAGGGTTTCCTTTTCCGATTCTGGATATTCGGACGCAGCTTGAGAAGCTGCTTCAGCAATTGCCGAGCTATAACGTACTAACCTTTGCGCCGCGCAGCTTTAATGAGGACGATTATTGGCTTCATAACAGCGTTGCGTGTGCGATGACGTCGTTTCTAATCGCCCAATGGGTGAAGCTGCCGCAAAAGGATTGGATGCAGGTTGCGCTTGCCGGTTTGCTGCATGATATCGGCAATATCCGCATCGATCGTTCGATATTGATGAAGCCTACCAAGCTGACAGCAGAAGAGCAGGAAGAAATTCAGCGGCATCCGCTGATCGGCAATCAGCTTCTCAAAAATGTCGCGGCGCTTAACGATGGAGTTAAGCTGTCTGCTCTGCAGCATCATGAACGCGTCGATGGCAGCGGCTATCCGTTAGGACTCGATTCCTCCTTGATCCATCCCTATGCGAAGGTTGTGGCGATTGCAGATATCTTCCACGCGATGACGCTGAATAAGTCTTACCGTAAAGCAGTTTCGCCGTATGTTGTTCTCGAGCAAATACAAAGTGATTCCTTCGGTAAGCTGGAGCCGTCTTATGTGCGGATCTTTATTGAGAAGGTTACACAGTTCCATAATGGTACGCTCGTTCGCCTAAGTGATGATAGGGTAGGTGAGATTGTATTTTCGGATGCGATGCACCCTACCCGGCCTTGGGTCAACATCAATGGGAAAATCATTAATCTATCTATTGAGCGGCAGCTGCATATAACTGACGTCGTTCGATAAAACCTTTCAACCCGTCAGAATTCATTCTGGCGGGTTGTTTTGTTGTATCTGTTTATAGTGTTGCATGATCGCGTGCGCCTCCCGGCATGCGGTGCTTGGTCTTAGGTCAGCCGTAAACCTTGAGGAGAGAGTTCTGTGGCTGGGTTGGTTTATACCAACATGGTTATTGTAAGGCTCCTTACTTTACTATCCAGCGTTGTCTGGTACAAAAGATGTCAGAACCTATACGGCGTTATCATTGTTTAGGTGTTTCATGGTTAGACGGTTTGGGTAATTACGAATAAGTCGGATTTAGAAGCAGGCATGACAGCAGGGTTTAAGGAGATCATTTGTTGAGAGGGAGTGGTATTTGCGGCGCACAAAGGCTACCTGTTAACAGGACGGATTGGACTGATCTTCTATAATATAGAGAGTTTATATAGAAGAGATAAAAAAGAATG
>NZ_CBVJ010000131.1 GCF_000513275.1 Paenibacillus gorillae
AACTAGCTATTTAAAACATTGTTTGGATTCGACGTGATCCATTTGTTCAGTTTTCAAAGAACTTGTCGTCACGTTTTGTCGTGACAAGTTGTTATGTTACCAGCTTCTTCGAAGCTTGTCAACCGTTTGTTTCACATTCTTTTTTAATGTCCTGTGTTTCTTTCAGTTGATGGCATGTCTCAGAAGCGACAAGAAATAATATACCATGGCCGTCTACAAATTACAACATGTATTTTTTAACATTTTTCTGCAGCATTCGAGTAATGAAGGAACAGCATATAATTGACTCACGAGAACCCCTAACATTCTTTGAAACAACATGGCTGCAAATAGAGTATCTGCAATCCTCTTCTTCTATATATCAGTACTACTACGCAGCTGCCGCCAGCATCCCCCGCACTGCATCGCTGCTACCAATACTATGTCACCTCTTAACACTGATTAAAAAGAGACTGGTTATTAGAGACGAAAATGTATTAAGGTACAACAGAAGAGCCAATCCCCTCAAAAGGAATTGGCTCTTCTGCTCCATACATACGGTATTGTTTATCCTTCGCCTAGCAAACGAAGCAGCTCCGCTTCATCGTCAATGACGGTAATGCCAAGGTCACGCGCTTTCGTCAGCTTACTGCCGGCGCTTTCCCCGGCAATGACAAAGTCGGTTTTTTTCGATACGCTTCCCGACACCTTCGCGCCGCAAGCCTCCAGCTTCTTTGCCGCCTCATCACGGGACAAAGTTGGCAGAGTGCCAGTAAGCACAACTGTCTTACCGGTGAAAATACTATCCACACGAACCGCTGGTGCTTGCTCCGCTTCTGCTTTAACACCGAGCGCCCGCATCCGCGAAATGCTTCCGGCCATAATAGGATCGGCAAAGAAGTTAACGATACTATCCGCTACAATGCCGCCGATATCGGGCAGGCCGACAAGCTCCTCAGCCGAAGCCGACATAATAGCATCCAGGCTGCCATAATGGTCGGCCAGCATTTTGGTCGTTGCTTTGCCTGTATTCGGAATGCCTAGCGCGAATAAAAATGCGGCAAGATCACGATCTTTGGATTTTTCGATCGCTTCGAGCAGCTTATTCGCCTTCTTCTCGCCGAAACGGTCCAGCTTAATCAAATCATCATATGTCAGCGCGTAAAGGTCGGCAGGATCGCGTACGTCAGTGTCCGCATAGAGCTGTTCCGCCGTCATAATGCTGAACGCCTCGATATCCATCGCATCCCGCGAAGCGAAATGCGTGATACGCCCAATCATCTGCGGGCGGCAGCCAAGCTTATTGTTGCAGAACAAATGGGCGCCCCGCTGCTCCAGAACAGTTCCGCATGCCGGGCATTGCTCCGGAAAAATAATCTCTTGGCCCGGCTCGTCATCCGCCTTGCCCAAAATTTCCGGGATAACATCATTCGAGCGGCGGATCGCAACAAGCGTGCCCAGAGCATGCTTCAAGTTTTTTCGCTCAATATCTCCGATATTGTTGAGCGTACAGTTTTGAACCGTCACGCCTGCCAGCTCTACAGCTTCAACCCGTGCGACAGGCGTGATTTTACCCGTACGGCCCACTTCCCATGAAACGGACTCTAGAACCGTCGTCGTCTCTTCCGCTTCAAATTTGAAGGCAACTGCCCAGCGCGGGAATTTATCGGTATAGCCGAGAGCTTCCCGGGTACGCATATCTGTAAGCTTAACGACAGCACCGTCGATAAGATAATCCAGATCCAGACGGCGCTCCGCAATTTGTGCAAGCTCCAGCTGCACCTCTTCAATCGTATCGAAGTATGCCGTATACGGATTTACTTTAAACAAGTTGTCGCGCAAAAACTGCTGCATTTCCTGATGATCTGCAAACGATATGCCCTCCGCATAGCCTACATTATAGAAGTAAGCGCTAAGCTTCCGCTCTGCCGTCACCTTAGGATTCAAGTTCCTAAGCGCTCCTGCCGCAGCGTTCCGTGCATTTTTGAGCGGATCCGCGGCTGTCTCATTGTAGCGGCTAAGAACGGATAAGTTCATAATGCCTTCGCCCTGAACTTCAATCACACCGCCCGTATATGGAATATGCAGCGGAACTGAGCGGATTGTGCGTACCTGAGCGAGAATCCCTTCGCCAACCGTACCGTTCCCGCGGGTTGAAGCCTGAACAAGCGCACCGTTCTCATAGGTTAGGTTAAGCGTGAGACCATCGAACTTCAGTTCAATGGCATAGCTCGGCGCAGGCAGCGGCTCTTCTTCCGGATGCTTGGCGTTGTAATCGGCAATTCCTTTCAGCACACGCTGATTCCATGCGAGCAGGTCCTCTGCATCCTGCGCCTTATCGAGACTCCACAGCCGCGCGCGGTGTCGGTGCTGCTCAAACCCTTTGAGCAGCTCGCCGCCAACACGAAGCGTCGGCGACTCCGGCAGCACCGTTCCGCTCTCCGTCTCCAGCCGAACAAGCTCGTCATACAGCTTGTCATAATCGACGTCGCTGATCGACGGCTGATCAAGCGTATAGTATTGATAGTTATGCGCGGCAATCTCCGCAGCAAGCTGCCTCATTCGGGCAAGCTGCGTATCCGTAGCAAGCGGAACCGTTCCTTCTACATGAGCATCCACCGATAGCTCCCATCCCTTCGCCAAGTCCATTAATTGTTAAACTTTCGTAATAGGCGCAAAGCTTGCGAGCAGCCGCTTGACGCCAACCGGAGCTGGGAAAGCAATTTGCAGCTCCATATCATTGCCTGTACCTTTAACTGAGACAATCGTGCCTTCGCCCCATTTGCCATGGGCGACCTTATCGCCAGCCGCGAATGATTTCGCGCCCCCTGCATCAGCGCCTGCACTTCCGCCTGAGGTTGCCGCTTTAGCCGCTGCATCAAGCGGAGAGCTAATACGCACACCTGCTCCGCTGCCTGATACCCCAAGCGAACGTCCTCCCGCGCCTGGCGAACCAAATGCAGGCTGCCGCCCAGCCGCTGAAGATCCGCTTCCGCTGCCAAAGCTGCTCCGACTTGAGCCAGAACCGAAACCGCCGCCGCCAAAACTGCCAGAACGGCCAATCGTACCGGCAGGCGATACGCCGGTCTTCACATGATCCGGCAGCTCCTGCAAAAATCTCGAAGGCAAATTCTGATTCGTCCGTCCAAACAACGTCCGCATTCTAGCGCAGGTCAAGTAAAGCTGCTTCTCTGCCCTCGTAATCCCAACGTAAGCAAGACGCCGTTCTTCCTCCAGCTCTTCATTATCATTCAATGCACGGCTATGAGGGAAGACGCTCTCCTCCATACCTATGATAAAGACAACCGGAAATTCCAAACCTTTGGCACTATGCATCGTCATCAGAACAACAGAATCCTTCGCTTGCGCTTTTCCTTCCTCGTCGGCTTTGTCCATTGAATCAATATCTGCGATCAACGCAAGATCCGTTAGAAAAGCTACGAGCGTCTTATCATCGTTCCGCTTCTCGAAATCCAGTGTTACCGACAGAAACTCGTCAATGTTCTCCAGTCTGGCAGTCGACTCCAGCGTCTTCTCCCGCTGCAGCTCGATTCGGTACTGCGACATTTCCAATATTTTCTCCGTCAGCTCGGTAACCGACAAATAGTCGACCATCTGCGTAAGATTATCAATCATATCGCGGAACTCCATAAGGAGTGCTTGCGTCCTTGCATTAATGTCCAGTCCTTGCAGATTGCCAAGAACGCCAAACATCGACGTACCGCTTCGAACGGCTTCCTCTGCAATTTTGCCCATTGTCGTATCGCCGATACCCCGCTTCGGAACGTTAATGATACGCAGCAGGCTAATATCATCATCCGGGTTAGAGATCAGACGCAAATAAGCGAGCAGATCCTTAATCTCTTTACGATCGTAGAACTTGATGCCGCCCACGATTTGATACGGGATATCCGACTTGATCAAAATTTCCTCGATTACCCGGGACTGCGCATTTGTGCGATACAAAATCGCATGGTCTTCATACTTCCGGCTGCCATTGTTCACATTCTTACGAATCTCGCCGGTGACGAAATAACCTTCATCATGCTCCGAATCCGCTTGGTAGAGGCTAATCATGTCGCCAGCACCTTGATCCGTCCACAGCTTCTTCTCTTTCCGGCCGGTATTCAACTTAATTACCGCGTTAGCCGCATCCAAAATGTTGGCCGTTGAACGATAGTTTTGCTCCAGCATGATCGTCCGCGCTTCAGGATAATCGCCTTCGAAATTCAAAATATTCGTAATGTCGGCTCCCCGCCAACGATAAATCGATTGGTCACTGTCGCCTACGACGCAAATATTGTGGTGCTTATCGGCCAGCATCCGGCAGAGCATGTACTGCGCCCGGTTGGTATCCTGATACTCGTCGACGTGAATATAACGGAATTTGTTCTGATAAAACTCCAGCACTTCCGGCATTTCCTTAAACAGCTCGATCGTCGTCATGATCAAATCGTCGAAATCGAGCGAGTTGTTTGCTTTCAGCCGTTTTTGGTACATTTTATATACTTTGGACACAATGTCGGTAAAATAATCGCCGGTCTTCTGTTCATACCGTTCAGGTGTCAACAGCTCGTTTTTCGCTCCGCCCATCGCAGCCTGTACCGACTTTGGTTCAAACTTCTTCGTATCAATGTTCAAATCCTTCATACAATTGCGGATAACCGAAAGCTGATCTGCCGAATCCAGGATTGAAAAATTGGATGTAAAGCCGATTCGGCTAATGTCTTTGCGCAAAATACGGACGCACATGGAGTGAAACGTGGACACCCAGATGTCTTGCCCGGATGGACCGACGAGTGTCGCAACGCGTGACTGCATCTCCCGTGCCGCTTTATTGGTAAATGTAATTGCAAGGATGCTCCAAGGAGCGACCCGCTTCTTCTCGATTAAATATGCGATGCGGTGCGTCAGCACACGCGTCTTGCCGCTTCCCGCTCCAGCCATAATCAATAGGGGACCGTCGGTCGCCTGCACGGCATCCCTTTGCGGGGGATTAAGCTTCTGCACCGCCTGCTCGATACTGATCGGATTATACATGAAATAACTCCTTTGTTCGCATTTGTTCGCCTAACTTCCAGTGTAGACAACGCCCTGCAAAGTGTCAATTTGAAAGCTGTAAAAAATAATGGGAACGATGGATGGAGGGAATAGAGACCATTCCTATTGTCTCCAGCTCAAGGGCAAAAAAGAAAGCTATTCCATCGACGGTCGGCCCGTCTCTCAGAATAGCTTTTTCCCGTCTGCCGCTGCTGTACAAAATACTATGCCCGGCTATGAACAGCCACTACGGTAGACAATGCCGACGCCAAGTTCTCATAAACGACATTACCCACGACTACTGTATGTGCAAATTCTGCCGCTTGCCGGGCCTTGTCGGCATTGTCAATACCGCCCCCGTAAAAAACGCGAGCACCGCCTTGCGCAGTCTCCCGGACTGTGCGGAGCAGCGACATATCACCGAATGTGCCGCTGTATTCGATATAGACGACCGGCAGCCGCATCAGCCTGTCGGCCATCATTACATGAGCAGCTACTTCATCCTCGTCCAGCCCTGTGCGAGCTCCGGTAATGCGAGCTGCTGCCGCATCTTCGTTCAGAATAATATAGCCTTGGGCCGCGGTCTCCTCCCAGGGAACAAAAGAACCGTATTCTTGCAGCCCTTTCGTCTGAGCGCCATTGATCCACTCCGCCCGGTCCGTATTCAGTACAATCGGTACAAAATAACCGTCGAAGCCGGGCACCGCGCCGTCCATCGTCGATACTTCAAGCGCACAGTCGACTTCAAACCGGCGAATACGCGCCATCAGATCAACCGTATTCTCAAACGTTACGCCGGTAGAGCCGCCTACAATAATAGCATCCGTGCCTGACATACAGACGGCTTCCAGCGCCTCATCGGATATATCTTTCTCGGGATCAAGCTTGAACACATGCCGCCAGCTCCCGTACCATGCTTCCGTTCCGTTCATTGCCGCTTACCTCGCTTATCCCGTCATTACTTCTATGCTATGACAGGCTTGTGCCGGCTGTCAAACGATTACGGCTGGGCAAGTCTTTTATCCAGTATTTCCTCCGCGCTCCTAATCTTGTCCTGATCATAGCGGCTAGGCTTGGCAATCCGCTTCAAGTAAGTTAGACCTTTGGCGACATCTCCGTTATCTTCCATCGTTACACCATTCATAGCCATGGACGCAAGCGCACGCAGCGCGTAATCTGAGTCTTTTTCTGCCTCATAAGAACGAATCGCGCTCTCATAATCCCCTTTCATAACGAAGCGGTCCCCTGCCAGTATCCCTCTCGAATCCAAGCTGAAGAAAGGCTGAATGCCGTCTAGAAGCGTATTATATCCGCTTGAGCTGCTGAGCAGCTTTCCACCCGCATCGTATGCCTGCACCGACCATATAAAGTCTCCGCCGGGATAAACCGCGCCTAATATGCCGCTATTGCCAATAGCTGTTTTCTGGTCCTTTCCCCCTCCGGATTTGCCGTACCCGTGCGGCTGCTGCCGAAGAGCTTCTACCGAGTAGACAGCATTTGTCTCTTTCCATCGGCCATCTAAAGTCGTACCTGTGGAGCCGATTATTTTCCCCTTCTCATCCCGCATGAAGTCTGTAATCGACAGCTCGTAATAGCTCGCTCCCGGATATGCCTCCCAAGTAAAGTCCAGCCGGTCGCCCTTAATTACTTCTTTATTAGTAGGAGAAACAACTTGTACCTGCGGAGCGAAGGTAAGATCATAGACTTCAGTTGCCCCTTCCTTCAACGAGACATAACGTATTTGTGGATCGCCCAAATAACTGCCGTTCACCTGCTCAGGCGTAACGCCTACGCCTACCTCATAATCCCCCTGAATTCCACTCGTGTCGTAAAAGCGGTACCCCCCCTCGTTGTCCGTTAATGCGATCGGATAATAACCGAAAGGAGGCGAATGCCATCCGTTATTGTCTTTCGGATGCAGAACGACGTAGACATCTTTGGCCGGCTTGTCTCCAACTGTCACTTTACCCGTCAGCAAAGGCTGTCGGACAGGATCGGCATGCCGGCTTGCCAGAACCTTGAGAAAATCATCCGTTTCTTTGGCAAGATGTTGAAAAGTCTCCCTGCCGTTCATTTCTTTGAGTTCTCTGAACATGCCCTCCGCTTTGTCCCATTCCATGTTCCACATATATATTTTCGCCAATGAGGATTTTATCCGGTAAATATAAGGCGATGCTCCATAATCACGATTGAGTCTCTCCAGCTGCCGGGTTGCATAGGCCATTTGATCAGCAGTCGAATTGCTCCTTCCCCCAGAATAGCTGCTGCCCCCGGGATAAATAAAAATCCGATAATCACCTTGCTGAATATCGAATGCATCGCCCGCTGAAAAATAGAGTGCCATCTCCGCCCGCGAATCGTTGGGGAACAGCTTCAGCAGCGCATCGTATTTCTTGTTGTCGTACAGAATCGACGGCAGCGACCAATAGCCTATAATGCCACCCGCAATGAGTAATACCGTCAGCCCAAGCAACGTCTTCACCTTCACTTTAATCATCCGAGTCACTCCACCCTTCCAGCAGCTCGGATTCCAAATAAAGGCCGCCTCCCATGGCAATAAGCGAATCTTGTTTCGTTTCCTGCTGCGCGAGTATAGATGGTTCTCCCTCGACCTGGTCCAAGTGCAGCCAGACGGCTATGGGAATGGCTGCTATCAACAATAATGCCGCAGCGGCAGCTGACCACGGAATACGCAGCTCAATCTCCCACCAAGGCATATGCTTTGCATGTTTCAGTACCCTCTCCATCTGTGCCTCGCTGAGCCGAACATCATCCATCTCGTCATTCAGCGCTTTACGAATTTGATTGTCCTTCAAATAACGCCTCATCCCGCCATCCCCCTTCCACCAAGCTAGTCTTTAGCAGCTTACGGCCGCGCTGAAGCTTGCTCTTTATCGTCCCTTCCGGTTCATCAAGCGTTTCGGCGATATCTGCTATCGCCATATCCTGATAATAGTGCAGTACGATAACTTCCCTATACCGTAAAGGCAGCGCCATTATTATACTTTGTATAGTGGCCGACACCGCCCAGCCTTCCGAGCCTGGGCCAATCGCGGCACCTGCTTCTTCCTCCAGCCGTTCCCGGAACAACAAACGTTTCCAAGAGGCACGCCTCATTCGTTCCCGGCAGCGATTGACCGTCATCGCGATCAGCCAGGCCCGAAGGCTTCGATCAGCCTTCAATTGATTTATTTTCCGGTAAACGTCTATAAAGACGTCCTGACTTACATCCTCCGCTAGATGACGATCTCTCAGCAGCAGCACAGCGGTTCGAAGCACCTCATTGCCATACCTCTCCATCAGTTGACGCAGCGCGGATTCGTCTCCGCTTCTCAACCGGTCGATCATCTCTTGCTCCGCGCCCATCCCCTCACCTCTCTATAACCTATGGATGCGTTGACCTCCTAATAAGGTTGCATTTTCCAGAAAATAAAAAAGAACCGAAACCGCCAATCGGCGTTTCCGGCTCTGCTGTTGCTATTATTATTTAACCAACTGCCCGCGTGTAACGCCAAGCTGATTGGTCGCCTTCAATGTTTTCCATACTTTCGTTCCGGTAATCCGGCCGTCAAGCGCATCGCGGTAAAGTGCAAGTACCTCGCGGACTTTATCCGGTGTCTCCTCCAGAAACTCGACGCGATAGGAAGGTACGCCAAGCTCCATGAAGTTACGGATATATTCCGCGCCTGATTGTTCAATCGCATTATAGACCGTATTGCGGCAGCCTTCGTCAACCCGTACCGGGTGAGACATGCCGATCCGGTCCTGCAGCGATGCCCGGTGATCCTCGCACGGACGTCCGCAGTTCGTGAAGTCGGTGCCCTCGCTCATGAACGTACAGTAAACGCAATGCTCCGTATGGAACATCGGCATATGCTGCTGAATAACGATCTCCAGCGAGGATGTATCCGAATGCGTCAGCATATCGACCATTTGCTGAATATTCAAGTCGTAAGACGGTGTAATCATATCGAGGCCCGCTTCTTTAAACAGGCGAACCGCCATATGATTGGCTACGTTGAGCGAGAAATCGCCAATCAGCCGCGGAAACGGCTTATCAGGATTTTCAGCCCGCGCGCGCAGATAATAGTATAAAGCACCTGTGTTACGCACGAGCACTGCATCCGGCTGAAGCTTCAAGATGTTGGCGTGATAGCCATTCTCCCCAGGCATATGAATACGCGGCGTAGCCAGCGCGATCGGTTTGCCGGCTTTTCTTGCCGCCTCAATTGCTGCAGGGAATTGCTTGATGAATTCGAAATCAGCATAGATCATCTCGACGTCAGTCTGTAGTGCTGCCTCTACTTGCTCCAAGTTGCGGCATAAAGCTGTCAATACGGGTGCAGTAACCGTTTTGTTCGCTGGTCCTTCGTCAGTGGCCGGGGCATCGTCGAGCGGATCAATCATCGTCTTCACGTAGATCGGCGGCTTTGGACGCTCGCCTGTCAATTGCTCTACCGCTTCGCGGCGCATCCGGTTCAATTCACGCACCGGTACGATCAGATCACCTTCCAGCGCAATTTCAAGCTGATCCAATTGATATAGCGTTCCGCCTAAACGGCCTAGCTGATCCTCCAGTAATGCTGCATCCATCGGACGCTTGTTCGCTTGCTCCAACAACAGCTCGGAAGCAATTTCAACTGTGTTACCCTTCTGCACGTCGGTCCACCAAGTACGAAGCGGCTGGCCCAGTACGCCTTCTACTTTTACATGAAGCGGGAATACGCGATAAGGCTTCTCCGTCTCATAGCTTGCACGCAGACGTTTATCAAGCGCAGGGTCATTCGTCTTCCATACACGATCGCCGACATGAACCTTCCGCAGATCGACGTCATTACGGCCAGGAACCAATTCCAGCAATGTTCCTTCCTGCGCTTCGCCTTCGATCTTCACGCCTTGGCGGCGCAAATCGTATACGCGCCCGCCTTCTTCCTTCTTCGTCGGATCGCCGGCATCGAATACGATACCATCGCCGCGCTTCAACGGTGCGTCCAGACGAACCGTCACCGCGTCGCGAAGAATACGTTCAACACGGCCAATGTAGACGCCGCGGCTTTTCGGGAACGTGCCTTCCACGAGCATTTTATTGTTGGTGCCGTCCAGGAAGCCATGCGTAAAGCCGCGGGAGAAGCTTTGCTGCAGCTCGCGTACTTCTTCTTTCGAAGGAGCAGTACGGTCGCCATCGAAGTAACGGTCGATCGCCTTGCGGTATTTGCTAACCACGTTCGCAACGTACTCCGGACTTTTGAGCCGGCCTTCGATTTTGAACGAAACGACTCCCGCTTCAATGAGTTCCGGCACAAGATCAATCGCTGCCAGATCCTTCGGCGACAGCAGATACGCCACATCGCCCATTGGCTTATGCTCGCCGTCCACCATCAGATCGTATGGCAAGCGGCAGGCTTGCGCACATTCGCCGCGGTTGGCCGAACGTCCGCCCCACATTTCTGACGTGAGACATTGACCCGAATAGGATACGCATAACGCGCCGTGAACAAAGACTTCCATCGGCAATTTCGCCTGCTCGCCGATTTTCTTAATTTGCTTCAGGTTATTCTCACGGCCCAGCACAACCCGCTCCAGTCCGAAAGGCTTCGTAAATTCGACCGCCTCCGGCGAAGTTATTGTCATCTGGGTAGAGCCATGAATCGGGAAATCTGGCGACAGCTCACGAATAAGCTTCACCAAGCCCAAATCCTGTACGATTACCGCGTCAACACCTGCATTAATGCACATTTCGATCAACAGCTTGGCATCCCGCAGCTCATCCTCAAAGACGAGAATGTTGAACGTCAGAAAACCCTGTACCCCATAGCTATGAAGAAACGCCATAATTTCCGGCAGCTCCTCGCTGCGGAAATTGTTGGCCCGAGCGCGCGCATTGAACTTCTCCACACCAAAAAAAACTGCATCCGCTCCGTTGGCAACAGCGGCGCGCATACAATCCCAGTCGCCAGCAGGAGCCAGCAGCTCGATATCTCCTCGTTGTATATTCATATTCATTCGAATTTCATTCCTCCAATAGTAAAACTACTATTGCTAGTGTAACAAACCGCCGCCGCATATGCCACCACCCAATACTGGCAGAGCCTGAATACTCGGCAGAAAAAAGCCGGCTCCATCAAGGAACCGGCTGGGAAAGACTTCAAAATGTGCTATGAAAATTTGATAGACTGAATGACAGCATCCAAACGGCCAAGCGCCGTTGTTGTCGCATTCGCATCTGTAATGGAATATACGAGCAGCAGCACGTTGCCGTTATGCTCGACGAAATACACGTAGTCGGTGGACGGAACATTGCTGTTGTCTAAGTATTTAAAAACTATTTTTTCTGCCGATTTGCCACCAATAGTCGTTGAGGAAGAACTGGTAATCGTATTCCGCTTGTCTCCTCTGATATCCTTGATGATACTGCTCGATACATTAAGCACAGTGTCATCTTCATAGATATAACCTCCAAAGCTGCCGAATCTATCGTAGTAGAGAAACTCGTCAGATTCAAAATCGGTTGCGCTACCGTTCCAAAACGCTGGAAGCTCAATGGAATATTTATACGTATTGCTTTTTTTCGTTAGCTTCTTCGTACGAATAGCTGTATCATTCTCATCTTCAATCAGGCCAAACTCTCTTTCTACGAATGCTGTATCCAATTCAACGCTAGCCATCGTCTTCTGGAACAACGCCTCGCCTTCCGAGCCCAGCTTCACATCATAATTGAAATCTAGCGCATAGCGGTAGTTGCCTACAATAAGGAACACTTCATTTGACCGGTGCCACGTCTTCTGATCGTAAGTAAACTCATTAGACAGAACAAGCGCCTTTCCATTTTTAAGCGTTATTTCCGAAACCTTCTCATTGCGCAAATAGCTTGGCAGAAAATCCTCTTTTAGAATAGCCTGTCTGCGCTGCAGCCATTTTTCCGCCGTATCCCCTTCAGTGAGAGATGTGATCTCTAATTGGAACAAGCTATCCTTACTGAAGAAGAAAGGATTCGTAGAATCTGTGTCGCGATACCAGCCCGACGGCAGCTTCACTTTCAAGCCGTAATCTTTATCATGGAACTCAATAAGGCCATTTACAACTTTCGTAATATCCTTCAATTGCTTGTCGGACTTGTCAAAGCTAGGCTTAAAACTGTTCAGTAGCGTTTGATACGAATCCAGCACTGCACGTTCCTTGCCTGCAGTACCGACAATGACCAGGTACAAATCTTCACCCTTCAGAATACCCCGGTATTCGAATAGCTGTTCCCGCTCCTTTGTACGCGTCACGATTTTTTCAACGTTGTAGCCCCCGACCGTTAACGTACGTTTATCCAATGTTACTTCGTCGGTATCAAACCATGCTTGTATTTCTTTGCGAACCTCTTCACTTGTCAGCTCTCCGACATTTTTAATCGTAGCCACGACAACATGGCTGCTGCTTTTCGCATCTGCCCAAAAGACGATCGCTCCATCATCACTTTGATTTGCCAGCACCAGACCCGACGGGTAGTTCATCGACCAGCCCAGATAGCTGTCGCCAACTTTCGTCTTGCCATAGTCGGTGTCGATGCTGTTTCCTCCGCCTGTGCTATTCGCGCGATTACCCTTAATAACGATTTCCTTCGTTGCGGTATCTTTGCCAATCGTCGCGCCAAACGCTTCTACAATTACACGTACCGGCACCATCGTCGTATTTTTAACGATGACGGGTGCAACCGTTACCGTCTTGGAGACGTTGTTTACTTTCACGGTTTTACTGCCGATCGTCACAACGACCTTCTTGTCGTTATAGGTCAGTGTAATAATCTTGTTGTCCTGCAATTGCAAAGAGGCGCCAAATGCTTTCGTAATGACGCTGAGCGGAACCATGGTCGTTCCGTTCGCTTCGTAAGGGGCTTGTACTTTCAGGCTTTCACCGTTGATGTTAACAGCAGCGCTCCCGATTTTAAATCGAACCTCCACCGCCGCTGATTCATTTGCTGCAAATACGGCTCCAGGCAGCAGGCCGGCTACAACTAGAACAGCCAGCAGCATAAGGAAAGAACGTTTCATTTTAACCGCCATATCGTTTTCAATTCTCCTCTTCTATTTCATATTCATAATGCTATTTCGCATCCGAAGCGGCTAGCGTAATCTGACGCGTAACAAGATCGCCGTCGATCATCAGCATGATGCTCACCTGCTGCCCCGGCAAATAGGACTTCAGCAGCTCATTTAGCTCCACGATCGATGAAATTTGCTTGCCAGCTACGGAGTAAAGCACATCCCCAGTCTGAATACCGAGTTTACGTGCCGATTCGGATTTTACCGAAGTAACGGTGAGCGGCTCCGAGGTTGGCAGGCCTACAATCGCCTCCCAGCTTTCCTCCAGCTCGAATCCAAGCGACGCCCGCTTTACATAACCGTACTTGAAAAAGTGATCGGTGACGTATTTTACCGTATCGGCCGGCACGGAGAAGCCGAGGCTGTCAACGCCTTCGTCTACGAACTTCAGCGTATTGATGCCGATAATCTCGCCCTTCATATTAACGAGCGGTCCTCCGCTGTTGCCCGGATTAATAGCCGCATCCGTCTGCAGCAGCCGGTAAGCCGAGGAGATGGAACGGTTCATGCCGCTGAGAACACCCGTTGTCGCTGAATTTCTTAGCGTGAACGATACCGGTGTACCGATTGCAATAACGCTCTCACCCACCCGCAGCTTTAATGGCAGAGGAGCGAATTTGGCGACCGGCAGCTTCGTTGCATTGATTTTCACCAGCGCCAGATCGCTGGTTTCATCGATATTCGACCGTTTCCCGCTATATTTCTTGCCGTCAGCGGTTACGACCGTAATGGTCTTCAAATCCTTCACGACATGGGCATTCGTCAAAATCCAGCCATCGGCTTTCAGTATGACGCCCGTGCCGTGCTGCAAAGCGTACCGCTTGTCCCCTCCGCCGTCATAGTTGCCAATAATGGCGACTACCGATGGAGATGCCTTCTCGATAACGGATGGAATATCCGCCGGCGTATAAGCATACGTTTTGGTTGAATCATTGTAGCTCCCGGCTCCGCCAAGCTGGCTAGTCAATGATGATGCTTTGATGTAAACTTCACCGTTAACTTTTGTAGCGCTTAGCTGAAAAGCCCCTCCTGAGCTGGCCGATCCCGCCGCAAATGCTGTTCCTGCCAACAACAGTGCTCCAGCCGTACCTAAGACAACCGCACGAAGCATATTTCTTCGCACTCTCTCACTCTCCCAATTGCAAAATTCATAGATTCCAAAATATAACAACTAATAATATATAGTAGCACGCGCATCCATATATTACAATCTGGAATTGAAAGTTTTGCTCCCTCTTCACTCGCTTTCTCCGATTTGTTTACTTCTTATGCGATATTGGCTTTTCTGCTTAAAAATTAGGTGTATCGGTTAGCAGGATGCTATACTGATAGTGGCTAATATATTAACTGACCCACTATATTGAGGAGGTTCGAATAAAGATGAAATTGGGAGTATTCGCAGTATTGTTTGCTCAAAAGCCTTTCGAGGAGGCGCTCGACTATATCGCGGCCAAAGGACTGGAAGCCGTTGAACTTGGAACAGGCGGTTACCCAGGCAACGCACACTGTGATCCGGACGTTTTGCTCGCGGATGCAGGAAAGTTGAAAGCGTTTAAACAAGCAGTAGATTCACGCGGTCTCATTATCAGCGCACTCAGCTGCCACGCGAACCCTTTGCACCCGCAAAAAGCGCTGGCTTCTGCAGATGACGCAGTCATCCGCAAAACAATCGAGCTTGCCAATCGTCTTGAAGTACCGGTTGTCAACACGTTCTCCGGTTGTCCTGGCGACCATGAGGATGCTAAATATCCCAACTGGCCGGTAGCGCCATGGCCTAATGATTACCAAGAAATTCTCACTTGGCAATGGGAACAAAAAGTTATTCCATATTGGTCTGAAATCGGCGGCATCGCTGAAGGCAGCGGCGTGAAGATCGGCCTTGAGCTGCACGGCGGCTTCTCAGTCCACAGCCCGGGCACACTGCTCCGCCTTCGCGAAGCAGCAGGCAAAGCAATCGGCGCGAACCTTGACCCTAGCCACATGTGGTGGCAAGGTATTGATCCGGTACAAGCGGTTCAAATTCTTGGCCGTGAAGGTGCGATCCATCACTTCCACGCGAAGGATACGACAATCGACCCGATCAACGTCAACCGTCACGGCGTAACGGACATGCAGTCTTACGCGCTTATGCTTGACCGCGCTTGGCAGTTCCGTACTGTCGGCTTCGGCCATGACCTCAAGACTTGGGCAGACATCATCAGTGCGCTCCGTCTTGTGGGCTACGACTATGTTGTCAGCATCGAGCATGAAGACGGCCTGATGTCGGTAGACGAAGGCTTCTCGAAAGCCGTTGCAAACCTGCAGCAAGTATTGATCAAAGAGCCGCTGGGTGAAATGTGGTGGGTATAAGCTAGACGAAAAGCCCGGAAAGCGATGCAATATCGCTTTCCGGGCTTTTTTTGCACATCTATTCGAATAGGGAATTAGCTTAGCGAACGACTTCTTCACCGTTCAGGATGAGACGGTAACTGATATCCGCCTTTAACGATTCGGATACGGCGCAATATTTCTCCTTGCCCATCTCGATCGCTTTCCAAATCCGGTAATCCGGCAAATCGCCGTTTACTTTAAATACAAGCTCGATATGAGTAAAGCTCTTCGGCATTTCTTCCTTGCGCGTGCCGTTAGCTTCGATCTCGATGGACTGAATCGATCCAAGGAACGCGTCCAGAATCATCGTGACATCGATCCCGATACAACCTGCCAAGCCAGCAAGCAGCAGCTCCATCGGCGTAGCGCCCTTGCCGTCTCCGCCATAGGCTGCCGTAGCATCCATCCCTACCGGATAACCGGAAGGCCCCGTCGATTCAAAGGCTCGTTTGCCATGCCATATAGTCGTTACATTCATCTGTATCCCGCTTTCTCTCGTGAGGTTAGTGTTGTACAGCGATTGTACAATCTGTATTAATGCTGATTAATTTTATTGAGAAAACGCTGTGCCCGCTCTGTCTTCGGCTGACGGAAAAAGGATTCGGGCTCGCCCTCTTCCACAATAACGCCCTCGTCCATGAACAAAACGCGGTTCGCGACGTTGCGGGCGAAGCTCATCTCATGGGTGACGACCAGCATCGTCATTCCTTCATCTCTGGCGAGCATCCGCATCACATCCAGCACCTCGCCTACCAGCTCAGGATCAAGCGCAGAGGTCGGCTCATCAAACAGCAGAATGTCCGGCTCCATCGCCAGCGCTCTGGCGATAGCAACACGCTGCTGCTGGCCGCCGGACAGCTTGGACGGGTAAGCATCCCGCTTGTCCGCCAGTCCGACGCGCTCCAGCATTTTCATGCCGAGCTGCTCAGCTTGCGTGCGCGGCATTTTTTTGACGATAAGCAAGGATTCGATAACGTTGCCTAACGCCGTTTTATGCGGATAAAGGTTAAATTGCTGGAACACCATGCCCGTCTGCTTACGGATTTGAAGCAGATTGGTCTTGAAGGCACGATTCTTCATGCCGGCTTCCAGCCTTACGCCGTTTATTTCAACAGCACCCTTAGTCAATGTCTCCAAGCCATTCAGGCAGCGAAGCAGCGTACTTTTGCCGGAACCGCTTGGCCCTAGCAATACGACAATTTCACCCTGACGGACTTCGAGATCAATGCTTTTGAGAACCTCATTGTCATGATAAGCCTTTGACAGCTTTTTCGTTTGGATCATCGTCATCGTTTGTTGTCACCTCAGTATGCTTTGGACAGACGTTTTTCCACAGCCTCAAGAATAGCCGAGAACACCGTACTCATAATCCAGTACATGATCGCAATGCCGATGTAAAAAGGCATGTTGACATAGTATCTGGCAATGAGAAGCTGAGCGGAACGAAGGAGCTCCGGAACGGCTATAAAAGAAACTAGCGACGTCTCCTTCAGCATGCCGATAAACGTATTGCCCATCGGCGGTATCGCAACGCGGGCCGCTTGCGGAAGCACAATTCTGTACATGGCCTGCCATGATGTCATTCCCGTAGCAAGCGCTGCTTCGGTTTGCCCTTTTGGAATCGAGAGAATCGCACCGCGTATCGCTTCCGACAAATAAGCTCCAATGTTGATGCTTAGGGCAATACAAGCCGCCGTTAGCGGGCCTAACGTAATACCATAATCGACGAGTCCGTAATAGACGATCACGATCTGCACAAGCGCTGGCGTGCCGCGAATGACAGAGACGTATACACGCGCCGCCCAGCGCACAGGACGATTGCCCTTCAACCGGGCCAAGGCTACCGTAACCCCGATAAAAAGACCGAAGAACATCGATATGACGGCGATATACAGCGTATAGTAGGCCCCTTTGAACAATAACTCCCAATTCTCAAAGACAAGCTCCATAACAGGCCGAATCCCTTCTCGCTTAACGCTTAAGCTCTATTATTGCGCGGCTGGCTTTTCGCCGAACCATTTTTCAAAAATCGTATCGTAGGTGCCGTCAGCCTTCAGATCCTTCAACGCTTTGTCCAGCGCATCGCGGAATTCCGGGTTGTCTTTGCGTACTGCAATACCGGCGCTGTCCGCTTTGATCGCTTCGCCTACCGCTTTAATTTTAAAGCCGTTTTTATCAACGATCGGTTTCAGGGCATGAATATTGTTGATCGTTGCGTCGATCCGACCAGCATTCAAATCTTGAAGCGAAGTAATGACATCATCATACGTTTTAATCGTGAACTTGCCGACTTGCGGGATCGCAACGTCACGCAGGTAAGTCTCATCATTGGTGCCAAGACCAACGCCGATGTTTTTACCTTTAAAATCTTCCAGCTTCGTAATCGTCGTGTTTTTCTCCGGCACAATAATTTTCACTTCGTTCGTAATGTATGGCTCGGTAAAGTCGATTACCTTCTTGCGTTCATCTGTGATCGTGACTTGGCTGATGATCGCATCAAACTTCTTCGCTTGCAGACTGCTGATCAGTCCGGAGAAATCTTGAGCCGTAAATTCCACTTTTACACCAAGACGTTTTGCTACTTCTTTCGCAATATCTGCATCGAAGCCGTCAATCTCATTCTTTTCATTCGTGAAGTTGTAAGGCGCGTAAGTGCCCATCAGACCAACCTTGAGTACACCCGACTCCTTCACTTGATCCAGCAAATTTGAAGTCCCTGCGGAAGGTGTAGGGCTATTGGAGCCTTTATTCGTATTGTTCGCACCGCATGCACCAAGAACCAGTGCCAATACCAGAATCGCCGCTGCGATTGGAAAAAATCGTTTTTTGTTAGATGTCATGTTGTCTCTCTCCTTATAATTGTCTCTCTAATAATGTGTCCGTGTTTCGTTGCATCTATTTTCTTAAATGCCCAGCAATCCGAAAAATTCAAATCGCGCTGTTTCGGCCGCTAATTTTTCCAGCGGATAATCGGCAAGCGGATTGTTGTCCGTTCCTTGCCTTTGGAACAGCCATCTAGCGATGATACCTTCAATCAAGCTCATAAGCAAAGCTGCTCTCAGCCTGGCATCGATCGTCTCCGGCAGCATGCCAAGTTCAATGGCCCGCTCGATATTGCGGAGAAATGCCTGCTCCATCGCTGCGCTGGTATCAGCAATTTCTTGGCGCACCGTTTCGCTGAATGCCGTCCCGTCAAGCAGCATGCCCATCAAATAACGATTGCTCTGCGCAAACCGGAATAACTCGGCAAGCAACGCCTCTGATGCGAGCACCATATCCTGCACGGTACCTGTACCTTTGCGGTAGCCTTGGCCAATGACTTCAAGCAATTGCTCGCGCCCTTGCTGGACAATCTCGATAGCTATCGCTTCCTTGCTGCTGAAGTACCAGTAGAAGGTTCCTTGCGCAACGCCAAGATCGGCGACGATATCGGATATTTTAGTGGAATGGTAGCCGCTCGTTGCAAAACGCACTAAAGCAGCGTCCATCATTTGCTTCTTTCGTTCCGCACTTTGGTTTTTGGGTGGAATACGATCGCCTCCCTTATTCTAAGAAAACTGATTGACTCGTCAGTCAGTTTTAATTAAATCCTATCGGATAACTACCACATTGTCAAGCCGGTTACTAGGAATTAAACCGGAAATGAAAAAAAGCGACCCCGGCGTTAACCCTGACGCCGGGGTCGCTTGCTTGTTATGAGTATCGGCTTATGAACGATTGCCGCGTACTGATTTTCTTCTGAAGAACAGAATGGCTCCTAATGCGATAAGCGCAATACCGAATAATTGCAGGCCCAAGTAGCTGGACTCGCCTGTTTTCGGAAGCTGATTCACATCTGGCGATCCGTTCAGCCCGCCAAGCGGATTAAGAACATCGATTTCGATCCAGATCTCTTCTTCGTTGCCATCTTCATCTGTAACAATAATCGAGAATCTATCTTTTCCTACATAGCCTTTGTCTGGGGTGTACACCCACTTACCATCCAGACCAATCGTTACTTTGCCATGCTCAGGCGGAATGCCTTGTGTAGGAATGCTGCCGTCTGGAATCTCGATTTCACCCTCAATCGGCGTATCCTTCGGTGTTGTTTCTCTCTCTACCGGAGGCGTAGTCGAAGGTCCATTGCTTGGCTTCGGTGTTGCACTTGGCTGCGTGCCCGGCGTAGCGCTTGGTGCTGTACTTGGTGTCACGCTTGGCGTAGTGCTTGGACCCGGTGTTGCGCTTGGCGTTGGACTTGGATCTACGCTAGGCGATGGACTAGGCGAAGCACTTGGACTTGGGCTTGGACTCGGGCTTGGATTAGGCGGGAGAATAATTCTGCTGTTCGTAACCGTAATTCCTGCTGACGCATGTGAATTAATGGTCACTGTCTTGTTGTTCTCCGCTTCGATAATCCGATAGCCAGCCGGCGCTGCAACTTCTTTCAGCGTGTACGTTCCATAGAGCAGACCCGAGAAGGTTGCTTTACCGGAGGCGTCGGTTGTCTGCTGCCCAACCTTCACATTCGAGCTGTTATACAATTCGAACACAGCGCCTTCCAGTTTCTTAGTGGAATCATTAACATCCACTTTCGTAATTTCCAAGCTGCCTTTTGGCTTCGTATTCGTAATCGTGATGTCTTTTGCTGTTGTTGAGTCAATCGTCACCGTGCTTGTTTGCTGGGAAGCAATAATCTCATAGCCCGCTGGTGCCGAGACTTCTTTCAGCGTATAGGTGCCAAACAACAAGCTGCTGAACACCGCTTTACCAGTTGCATCCGTAGTCTGCTGATCAACCTTTACATTCGCGCTGTTGTACAACTCGAATACGGCGCCGGCAAGCTTGACGCTATTATCGTCGACATCGACTTTTGTTACAACGAGACTGCCTCTAGACTTGCTGTTTTTCACCGTTACCGTTTTGGCGGCAAGTGTATTGATCGTAATGCTTTGGTTGTTTTCCGATGCGATGATGTCATAACCGGCTGGCGCTGCCGTTTCTTTCAGCGTATATGTGCCATATACGAGATCCGAGAAGGTTGCTTTGCCGTTTGCATCGGTCGTCTGCTGGTCAACTTTCACGTTCGAGCTGTTGTACAGCTCGAATACGGCACCCGAAAGCTTCGTATTGGTGTTATCACCATCCACTTTCGTCACTTCCAGGCTGCCTTTGGACTTACTATTTGTTATCGTAACGTCTTTAGCAGCTGCTGCAGTAATCGTTACCGTGCTCGTTTGCTGTGAAGCATTAATTTCGTAACCTGCAGGTGCAGAAGTTTCTTTCAACGTGTACGTACCGAATTCCAGACCCGAGAAGGTTGCTTTGCCTGTTCCGTTCGTTGTTTGCTGATCGACTTTCACATTCGAACTGTTGTACAGCTCGAATACAGCACCTTGGAGCTTGACGTTACTGTCGTCAGCATCCACTTTTGTAACGACGAGACTGCCTTTTGATTTACTGTTTTTCACCGTTACGGCTTTGACTGTCAATGCATTGATCGTGATGCTTTTATTGTTCTCCGATGCAATGATGTCATAGCCGGTTGGTGCAGTAACTTCTTTTAACGTATACGTACCGTAAGGAAGGTTAGAGAACACTGCTTTGCCCGATACCGTCGTTTGCGTATCAACAAGAGCATTTGAGCTGTTGTAGAGCTCAAACACAGCGCCGTCGAGCTTCACGTTCGTATTGTCCGTATCGACTTTGGTAACTTCCAGACTGCTTTTCAACTTGGTATTCGTTACAATCAGCTCTTGCTCCGTAGTGGAGTTGATCGTAACAGCTTTACTTACCGTATCGATAGCATAACCGCTTGGCGCACCGGTTTCGTTTAATGTGTATTTGCCATAAAGCAAATTAGTAAACACATATTCTCCTGCTCCGGTCGTTTCACCCGTTACTTTCTGTCCATTGGAGTTTCGGATGAGTTCAAATTTTGCACCATTCAATTTAGTCGCATTGTTCTCGCTATCCACTTTCACGATCTTAAGCGAGCCGCGATACGTATTGCCTGTACCTTCGCCTCCGGATAAGGAGACTGTTACTTCAGAAGGATTGCTGATCGATTTCTCGATACCGCCCGAACCAGTGAACTTGACGTTATTCGTCACTTTTTCCCCGTTAGTGGCATCAATCATCGATTCATACTCCAGCCAGTACGGCTTTGTAATCTGGTGTTTAAAGCTAAGCTCGAAAGTCTCGTCGCTGTTGACGGAGCCATCCGTGATTGGTGTGAAGGTAAGTGTATACCCATGCTGCGGATCATCAGGGTCTGTAATCAAAGCCCCTCTGGTCACATTACCTTGCGCATCGACAACCGTCTGATAGAGCTTGAACGACTCTTTAATCAGCGTCTGTTTTTTGCCAGGCACGTCAATAATTTTGGCATCGTCAACGGTCGATTGACCGCGGTTAATGTCAATTTTCCACTTGATCGTTGCGCCGCTTTGTTGGCCTGACTTCGCAACGTATTCACCAGCTTGCTTGATCGTTACGGTGCTGTCCAGTTCTTTATTCGCATAACCGTCACCCTTCAGAATCGCCTTGTTCGGCACGTTCTGATCAATCAGCACACCGCTCATGCTTGTATCGAACGTAATGTAATAAGGCCGATTAATCGGGTTATTGAATGTAACAGTGAGCTCTTGATTGCCGTTAGCTAGCGTCACCACATTATGCGTGTAGTCTGTAAACTCGGTGCTGCTTTTCGTCACGCCGCCGTTCGCATTAACGGTTAGCTCAAACACTTTTAAAGTATTCAAATCGATCGCTTGCTTATGCTGCAGTTCATCTGCAACGCTGACATTCGACATCGCTTTACTGTTGTAGTTGACACCGATTCCCCAAGTCAGCGTCTTGGAGACTGCGTTATAAGCCCCTTCTTTATAACCGTTCCATTGCGTTTGGTTATTAGGGGTGAAGGTTTCCGTTACAACTTGATTTTGACCATTAGATCCGTCGCTGTTCTCGCTCCAATAGTAAGTTCCTTTGTTGCCAAAGTTGAAATTGGAGTTGGAGAAATAGCTTGTATGGATGAAATCATACTGCGTCGTATACGTAATTGTGTACGTGCTGTTGCCATCTGGAAGCAGGATCTCAAATCCTTTTTCCGTTGCTTCGTTCAAAGCGTCTAGATAATTGAGTGTGTAGACAGAGTTTGTAACCGTAGTTCCGTTCTGCTTCACAGTCAGACTGCCTGGAACAAGCTTCAGTCCTGCAGGAAATTCATCTTTAAATTTAGTATTGTACAGGACGTACTTGTCCTTGTTCAAATGAATGGTCCAATCCACTGTACGAGCTGCATAATTGACATTCCCATGAGTTTTGCTCAAGAAATGCTGTTTAATGTCAACATTGACGCCATTCGACTCTTTGCCAATCGAATAAGCTTTATTAGAGATTGTGTCATTGTTGTAAATGTTGCCTGTTGGTTTCGTCTTATATTCAATAATATAAGCGGAGCTTGACGCAGCATTAATGACAACATTAAATCCGTTTTTATTGGCATTATAATTCGGATGGCTGGATACATTGGTATTCACAGTGTAATCAGCAGGGTTGTTCAGTTCTGTCCCTTTCGTGCCAGCTACAGGGTTTGCCACCGGATAAACATGAATGGAAGTCAAGTCAATCGAATGCTCTTTGTCGAACAAGTCAGTCAGTACTGTATTTGCGGCAAGCGGATCTTCGCCAAAATTGTATTTGACCGTCCAGTTGATCTCTTGTGTACTTTCATTGTAGCTTCCGGACTTATCCAGAAATTTGCCGCGTTGGTTTTGAACAGTAGCTGGAGCTTGGACGTTAAAATTATTGCCGCCAACATTGCCGGTGAACTTGGCTGTGTTCGTAAAGTTGGCTTTGGTGATATCCGTAATGTCCGTCTCAAATACGAGGCGGTAAGGACGGTTAATATCACCCAGCTCCACTTTCAGCTCTGTAGAAGCTCCTGCTGGCTCTGTTACCGCGTTAGGAGTAATCAACATCGGATTCGACAATGTGCCGTTCGTATTGATGTCCATTTGGTACACTTTAATAGAACCAGGAACATAAGTAAGCCCCGCAGGTATGTTATCGGTAACTACCCCGGATTTAATATTTTTCAGGTCTGTATTAACATCTACAGTCCAAGTAATTTTGGTAGCATTAAACGGCTTATCCGCTTGGCCATTCTTATTGATAGGCGTTCCGTTGCTAGGCGCGATCGGAATTGTGATCTCATCGCCAATCGCGAACTTCACTTTTACTTCCGTCTTCTGCTGCACACTTGTGCTTGTAAATTTACTCCAGAAGCTTAATGTACCGTTCGATGGCGTACCTGCATTAATTTCATCGTTGAACGTCATCGTGACGGTTTTCGTATTTTTATCCATCTGGAATGTGCCTACCGATGGATCACCGGCTAGATTAGTTACAGGAATGTCGTTGTACATTTCCATTTCATCCGGCAGCTGGAATACAAAGGTATCGCCGGCTGAGTATGAATGATTTTCTGGAAGCGCCCACTCATAGCTTAATTTGAGCTCTTTTTCAAGCTGTACGCGATATTCAGTGTTTACGTAATCATCACCCTGATAGACGGACGCGATAACCGTCTGCTCCTGGTCTTTCGGGGTAAGCGTCATTTTCGTCAAGATCGTACCGGGAATCGTTCCTGCGGCTTCAACCTTGTTGAAATAACCGTTAAAATTCATGTACTGAAAGATAAGCAGAAAAGCCAGTATCATTGCCACTGATTTTTTTCTCATTGCTTTGAACCTCCAACTTGATGAATGAAATAATGAATAAATGTTACTTCACATTCCCTCCTTTTCCGTTTATGACAATCAGCCTGCATTCAGTTACATTCATGCTATGTAGGTAGGGCGGCTTGTCGTTTTTTAGCAGAAAAATAGATATGCACTGTACATTATGTCTCATAGCACTATACATAATCTGAACAATGTCGAACTACCTAAATGAACGCACAAAAAAAGCCTGCTCCGGGAGCAGACTTTACTTTTGATAAGTATTTGGCTAGCTAGTTTACGCCATCCATACTTTAAAGATCATAATGTAATCTATGTACAGGAAAAGCGCTAACGAGACAGCTGTGAATCCGATTGCAAAAACGTTCTTCTTCGGTTTCGTCATCACCAGTCGTACGAATCCGATCCCAATCAGAATGGTAAATGCAAGCATAAACCAGTCAAAATGGTTGATGTTGCTGGTTGCTTTTGCTGCTTCTTCTGCCAAAAACATCGGGTACCCTCCTTTTATTCACACGTAGCCTATATTAATTCTATGTTATCTTCTGACGCGCTCCGATGCAAGTCCGAACTGAATTTCGTAACAACTTTGTCACCATTTTTTTTCATTTCCTTATTTTTGTCACCTGTTTTCTCATTTCCTTATCTTTGTCACCTGTTTTCTCGTTTCCTTATCTTTGTCACCTGTTTTCGCGTTTCCTTATTAATGGAGCAATTTTTTGCACGAAGTTCTGTAAACTGCCGCAGCGAGCATTCCTCTAACAATAAAATGTCCATCTCTTCCATTGTTTATTACCACCTTTTCCATACCATCAATTCCTGACGCAAAAAAACCGTTCGGATGAGCATACTCATTCGAACGGTCTTCGTTTCCATCTATTATTCAACCGCGCCTGCTGCAACACTTTCCGATTGGCGCAGCTTATTCGCTGTACGTTCACGATCACGCTCGAGAATCGGTTTTAAATATTTGCCGGTATAAGAACCCGACACTTTAATAACCTCTTCAGGCGAGCCCGACGCGACGATCATGCCGCCGCCATTGCCGCCTTCTGGTCCCAAATCGATTAAATAGTCGGCTGTCTTGATTACATCAAGATTATGCTCGATGACAAGTACAGATTCTCCGGAATCAACGAGACGATGGAGAACGTTCAACAGCCGATCGATATCGTCGACATGCAATCCGGTCGTTGGTTCATCAAGAATATACAGCGTTTTTCCCGTGCTCCGGCGATAAAGCTCGGAAGCCAGTTTCACCCGCTGCGCTTCGCCGCCAGACAATGTCGTTGCCGGCTGTCCAAGCTTCATATAACCTAATCCAACGTCAAGCAGCGTTTGCAGCTTCCGATGAATACGCGGGATGTTCTCGAAAAAGCTGCAGCCGTCCTCGATAGTCATCTCCAGTACTTCAGCAATATTTTTGCCTTTGTACTTAACCTCGAGTGTCTCCCGGTTATAACGCTTGCCCTTGCAGATTTCGCAAGGAACATAAATATCCGGCAGGAAATGCATTTCAATCTTAATAATGCCATCGCCGCGACAAGCCTCACAGCGGCCGCCCTTCACATTGAAGCTGAAACGGCCCTTCTTATAACCGCGAACTTTCGCTTCATTTGTCGTTGAATACAGGTCGCGAACATCATCGAATACGCCGGTGTAGGTAGCAGGGTTGGAGCGAGGCGTCCTCCCGATTGGCGATTGGTCAATATCAATGACCTTCTCCAAGTGCTCTAATCCGCGAAGCTCCTTATACTGGCCAGGACGCGTCTTCGCTTTGTTCAAATCGCGAGCTAGCGTTTTGTACAAGATTTCGTTAACGAGCGTGGATTTACCGGAACCGGAAACACCCGTTACCGCTGTAAAAATACCTAGAGGAATTTTCACATTCACGCTCCGCAGGTTATTTTCCTTTGCACCGCGAATTTCAAGCCACTTTTCGCCCGTCGCTCTGCGTTGCAACGGTACTTCGATGAATTTTCTTCCGCTTAAATATTGACCGGTTAACGAATTCTCATCCGCCATCACTTCTTCCGGCGTACCTTCGGCAATGATCTGTCCACCGTGGATACCGGCGCCAGGACCGATATCGATAATGTAATCGGCAGCAAGCATCGTATCCTCATCATGCTCTACGACAATCAGCGTATTGCCGAGATTACGCATATGCTCCAATGTCTCGATCAGCTTATCGTTATCCCGCTGATGCAGTCCGATGCTTGGCTCGTCCAGAATGTACAGGACGCCCATTAGACTGGAGCCAATCTGTGTAGCGAGACGAATGCGCTGTGCTTCACCGCCGGATAACGTACCGGCAGCCCGGCTCATCGACAAGTATTCCAGACCTACATTGACCAAGAAGCCAAGACGGCTGTTGATTTCTTTCAGAATCAAATGGGCAATCTGACGCTCTTTGTCGTTCAGGTTCAGCGTTGTGAAAAACCGCTGCGCTTCGCCAATCGATAACGAAGTCACATAGGAAATACTTTGCGCCCCGATCGTCACCGCCAGACTTTCTTTCTTCAACCGGTGACCTTTGCAGCTGCTGCAAGGCTTCGCGCTCATATAGGCTTCTATATACTCGCGCATCATATCGGATGCGGTATCGCGATAACGACGTTCCAGGTTGTGGACAATCCCTTCAAATGGAACGTATGCTTCTTTGCGATGGCCGAAGTCATTCTCATAGACGAACTTGACTCGTTCGCCTCCTGTACCGTAGAGCAGCTTCTTCATCTGCTCAGCGGACAGCTCTGCAACCGGTACGTCCTTCGGAATATTGTAATGCTCACACACTGCGCTTAAAAATTGCGGATAATAGTTGGACGTGCTGCCCGCCCATGCCTCAAATGCCGCTTCGTTAATCGATTTGCTCATATCAGGCACAAGCAGATCCGGATCGACGATCATCTTCACACCCAAGCCGTCACATTCCGGGCAAGCACCGTACGGGCTGTTGAACGAGAACATCCGCGGCGCAAGCTCTTCAATGCTGAATCCGCATTCCGGACATGCCAGGTTCGAACTGAACAACAGCTCTTCCTGATCGATAATATCGACGAGAGCGCGACCCTCGGATAGCTTCAACGCTGTCTCTAAGGAATCGGCTAATCGGCTGTGGATATCCGATTTTACAACGATCCGGTCAACGACGACCTCAATCGTATGCTTCTTGTTTTTCTCCAGCTCGATTTTCTCGCTCAACTCACGAAGCTCACCGTTAACACGTACACGTACGTAACCCTGCTTCTGAATATCAGCAAGCAGCTTCGTATGTTCGCCCTTACGGCCGGAGATCAGCGGGGCTAGTATTTGCAATTTCGTTCTTTCCGGATACTCCATAATCCGGTCAACCATTTGCTCAACCGTTTGTGAAGTAATCTCAATGCCGTGGTCCGGACAATGCGGCTTGCCTACACGGGCATACAACAGCCGCAAATAGTCATAGATTTCCGTAACGGTTCCTACCGTCGAACGCGGATTACGGCTTGTCGTTTTTTGATCGATCGAGATCGCCGGTGAGAGACCTTCAATGGAATCGACATCCGGCTTCTCCATTTGCCCGAGAAATTGCCGGGCGTAAGCCGACAAAGATTCTACATAACGACGCTGTCCCTCAGCGTAAATTGTATCGAAGGCAAGCGAGGACTTGCCGGAGCCGCTAAGCCCCGTAAGCACAACAAACTTGTCGCGCGGAATCGTGACGTCAATATTTTTCAAATTGTGGGCGCGGGCGCCCTTAATGACGATTTTATCACTAGCCAATCGAAAGCCCTCCTATCCCATTCATCTCTCTATCCCATTTCGGCACGAAGCTCAAGCAATGCGTCGCGAAGCTCTGCAGCTTTTTCGAACTGCAAGTTTTTCGCTGCGTCTTTCATCTCGGCCTCGAGTCTTTGAATCAGCGACTGGCGCTCCTTCTTCGACATATTGCCTTTCCCCACGCCGGTCAAATAATCTGCTTTCTCTTCTGCGACCTTTGTCGCTTCAATAACGTCATACACCTTTTTCTTAATTGTCTGCGGTGTAATGCCATGCTTCTCGTTATGTGCGATCTGGATTCCACGACGGCGTTCCGTCTCCTTAATCGCTTTGTCCATCGAATCGGTAATTTTATCGCCATACATAATGACGCGTCCGTCGCTATTCCGCGCTGCGCGGCCGATCGTCTGAATGAGCGAGCGCTCCGAGCGAAGGAATCCTTCCTTATCAGCGTCAAGAATCGAGACGAGCGACACTTCCGGCAAGTCCAAGCCTTCCCGCAGCAAGTTAATGCCTACGAGAACATGGAACGTACCAAGCCGCAAATCACGCAAGATTGCAATCCTCTCCAGCGTCTTGATGTCGGAATGCAGGTAACGGACTTTAATGCCGATTTCTTTGAAATAATCCGTCAAATCCTCCGCCATCTTCTTCGTCAGCGTCGTGACCAGCACACGCTCATCCTTCGCGATCCGATCGCGGATTTCCACGAGCAAGTCATCGATTTGCCCTTTCGTCGGACGAACTTCAATAATAGGATCCAGCAAGCCGGTTGGCCGGATAATCTGCTCCACCATCGTCGGGCAATATTCCAGCTCATACGGACCAGGCGTCGCCGACACGTAGATAGCCTGCGTGACCTTTCCTTCAAACTCCTCGAACTTCAACGGCCGGTTGTCCATAGCAGACGGAAGGCGGAAGCCGTGGTTGACCAGCATTTCCTTCCTCGCCCGGTCACCGTTGTACATCGCGCGAATTTGCGGCAGGGACACGTGCGACTCGTCGATCACGATCAGCATATCTTCTGGAAAATAGTCCATCAGCGTATAAGGGGTTGCGCCGCGCTCACGGAACGTCAGCGGACCCGAATAATTCTCAATGCCGGAACAGAAGCCCATTTCCGCCATCATCTCAAGGTCATAACGGGTACGCTGCTCCAGCCGCTGCGCTTCAAGCAGCTTGCCTTCTTCCCGCAATACCGCAAGACGCTCCTCCAGTTCGCGTTCGATGTTGACGAGCGCAACCTTCATCGTCTCTTCCTTGGTCACGAAGTGAGAGGCAGGGAAAATCGCGACATGCTCACGTTCCCCGGCAATTTCGCCAGTGAGCACGTCAATTTCCGTAATGCGCTCAATCTCGTCGCCAAACAGCTCGACCCGAATCGCCCGTTCATTGTTCGCTATCGGAAAAATCTCGATAATATCGCCGCGCACGCGGAACGTACCGCGGGTAAAGCTGATATCGTTGCGCGCGTATTGAATATCGACCAGCTTATGCAGTATCGCATCGCGTGATTTCTCCATGCCTACACGGAGCGACAGCACGAGACTGCCGTATTCATTAGGGGAACCGAGACCGTAAATACAGGAAACACTGGCAACGATAATAACGTCGCGACGATCGAACAGAGAACTGGTCGATGCATGCCGCAGCTTATCGATCTCATCATTGATACTGGAATCCTTCTCAATATACGTATCGGTGGAAGGGATGTAGGCTTCCGGTTGATAATAGTCATAGTAACTGACGAAATATTCAACGGCATTGTCGGGGAAAAACTCTTTGAACTCGCTGCAAAGTTGAGCTGCCAATGTTTTGTTATGCGCGATGACGAGTGTTGGACGGTTCAACTGCTCAATTGCATTGGCGATCGTATACGTCTTTCCCGTCCCTGTCGCTCCAAGCAGCGTCTGATGCTTCACGCCTGCGTTAACGCCCGCCACAAGCTCGCGGATTGCCCCAGGCTGATCACCCTGCGGCTTATATTCCGACTTCAACACAAACTTGTCTTTCACTTGCTTCCTCCACCCCGTTCCCGGCTCTTTGAAAACCATATGTTGCATATATGCTTATAACCGCTATAAATATCAGGATAAACACAGGCGGCGCCACCGCTGAGCGGAAGCCCTCCGCGCCTATCTATCATTATAGTCAAATTTTCTCAAAACAAGCAGAAAAGAATCGTCATGCAAGTCCCGATTCTATATCTTAATAATACATATAAGAATGTATGTTCTCCTGTCTATTATAGCTTCATTAAGGGCGTGTTGCAATGGGAAAACAAGAGAAGACTCCTCCTAAACTTTGCAGTTTAGGAAGGAGCCTTCCAGTTATGCCGAGAACGGCCATTTCATGCGTTTAGAGCGATGCTTTTTCGCCGGATGCCTTCTCCTCCGGCACTGAACGGCGATTGGAAGTTCTAGTGCTGCGAAGCAGCTCCAGCAAAGAGCTTGGTCCTGCGGCGGCATAATAATTCGCGTTCTCATCCGGCGCCAGTATGACACCGAGCTGATGATGGTCGCCGGCGTAACGGGCCCGCTGCACGAATTTCACTTCCCCCGCATGATTCAGAACTTCCAGCTTGCTGAGCGCCGAATTACTTTGCAGAGCCGCATGCAAATCTTCTTTATTATAGACGCGAACGCCATTTACCTTAGCGATAATCTCGCCGGGTTGTAGCCCCATCGCCTCCGCCGGTGTTTCCGGCACGATTCCCAAAAATACGCAGACCGCGGCGATCGTTTACGAATAACGGGCTTCTAGCCGCTTCCACCGATCGGCTGCGCCATATAATCACCTCATGCAGAAGCAGAGAGACAAGTGCCGCAAGAGGCAGCAGCACCGGCTGCCACCAAGCCAACAAAGCAGCTGCCATCAAGCCGATGCTGAATAGCGTCAGCCCTTTGGCCGCATGCTTCGCCTTCTCCTTCGGGAGCATAGAACGGGTCAATTCGCTGAAGCCAATGACCATTGGCAGCGCGATGACCGTCCAGCCTTGCGACCAGTCGGCGCCGAGCAGCGGCGCCCAAGGCAGCGCCGTCTGTTCACCTCCTGCTGCCGGAACAAGCAGCAGCAGCGGCACAGGCCAGAAGCCTTGCAGCATATAGCCGCCGACCAGCTTCCCGCGCTTGCCCTCCAGGAACAGCGGCGTTGCAAGCTTGTCCCCTTGCCGGGCTACGAGCAGTGCCTCAGCCAAATGCAGAAGGGCAACGAGCATAAGCAGACCCGGCATGTCGATCTGATCCAGCGATGCCGCCATGCGGGCAATCGTCCCGCCTTGACCGGCCAACGGAATAAATCCGGCAATCCATTGCAGCAAAGCCAGAATCCCCGCTCCATAAGCAAAGCATAAATAACGTATACGAAACAGCATTAGTACTGCTGCTGAGCCCCATAGCCATAACACAGCCTCCTGGGTTATCGCAGCTCCAATAAACGCTCCAATGACTGAGAAGCATAAGCCGGCCAGCAAACCTGCCAGCATAGCCCGGCCGAGCAGCCTTGGCCAATAATGAAGACGTACGGCAAACATTTGCCGCTCCAATCGGATTTGCCTCGTATACTGCAGGGCAATAAATAAAACCGCTATATAATAAAAAGGCTGTGCAAGCAAGTGCACCGCTGCCGATTCCAGTTGCTTTAATAAGGTTAAAGCTGTATCCACCGTTGCGACCGTCTCCTCTCCTGTAAACTATGTAATCTGCAAAACCTGTGCCGCCAAAAATAAAAGGCTGACTCCGACTAACCAGAGCCAACCTATTATTCATTCGACACGGCCCGGTTATTTCCTGCCGGCCGCTTGGATTGCTTCTTTCATTTGGAGATCATGACCTTCGTCCTGCAGCCACTTGATAACAGCCCGCTCCAAAGCTTCAGCTGTTTTCGCGTCCACCTCTCCGGTCGAAGATAGACCGGCGTCGCTTTGGAAGCTTTTCACCGCTTGAACCGTCTCATCGCTAAAGTAACCGTCCTTGCGCGCCGGATCATACCCCAAGCCGCTCAGCATAACCTGTACGCTGCGCACCTGCTCCCCGATCGTATCTTTGCGCAGCGGTTCAGCTAATGACAGTCTAGCTGCACTGTATAATGCCGGAGGCTGTACTTCAATATCCGGCTTGATCCCCTTTTCATGAATCCAGTTGCCGTCCGGCGTCAGCCATTTCGCAATCGTCATCTTCACCAAGCTTCCGTCTCCAAGCGACTTATTGTAGCTCACTTGGACGGTCCCTTTGCCGAACGTCGTCTCTCCAACGAGCACGGCGTTTGCGCGTTCTTTCAACGCGCCAGCCAAAATCTCAGATGCGCTTGCGCTCCCTTTGTTCATCAGGACGACGAGCGGATAGTTTTTCGCTATGCCATCCTTCGATTTGGACGCATCCCGCTTCCCGTCCCGGTCCTCGACCTGTACGATCGTCTCGTCTTTCGGCACAAAGGATTGCGCAATGTCCACAACGACAGGCAAAACGCCGCCCGGGTTGTTGCGCACATCAATAACTAGACCCTTCAGTCCATTACTTTCCTCAAGACGGGCAAGCTCCTCCTTGAAGCGTTCTGCCGTATTCCAAGAGAACTGACGAATCTCTATAATTCCGATTCCGTCGTCGCGCTTCTTGGCATACACCGTCTCGACGTCAATATCGTCGCGAACCAGAATAAGCTCGATCGGCTCGGAAAAGCCGCTTCTCATAATATTCAGCTTCGCTTTCGATCCCTTCGGCCCGCGAATCTTTCCTACGGCCTCATTCAGGCTCAAGCCATCCAGCTTTTCTCCGTTAACTGACACCACAACATCTTTAGCCATCAGACCGGCGCGCTCTGCAGGAGAGCCTTTGATCGGGGATACGATCATAATCCGCCCCTTGTCCATCGTTACTTCCGCACCTATGCCTGTGAACGAGCCTTCAATCGTCTCCGAAAAATGCTGCGCAACATCCTTCTCCATATACACGGAATAAGGATCGTTTAATGCGGTCATCATGCCCCGTACCGCGCCGTCCACCAGTTTATTCCGGTCCGTTTCATGAACATATTTCGTCTCGATCAGATCGAGCACCGTATTCATTTTGGACAACTCTTCTTTGGAGAAGCCCTTTCCTTCGGATGCGGCTGCCGAAACAGCAGGCCGTTTCCCCGCATCCCGCAGCATTTGCTGGTCCGCCCAGGTCAATGTAATCGCCATTGTGGCAATCATCGTCAACAGGACGAATGCGACTACGGTACGTCCTCTAAATTGCACCTCGACACCACCTTTGCCATGATGGCCGCAGTACGCATAATCGCACATACAGGCCATGCGTCAAATTTCGCTAACCACACTAGTATATGACAAGCCGTCCATCTTTATTGATAAAATCAGCTTTTCACTTTTCAACAGCTGAAAAATAAGGCAGCCGTTAGGCTGCCTCATTACTGATCCGATTATTTCAAATATCCGCTCGGATTAACAGGAGTCTGATCCTTGCGCACTTCAAAGTGAAGATGAGGCCCTGTCGAGATGCCGGTATTGCCGCTTTCCGCGATTTTCTGGCCGCGTTTGACCGTATCGCCCTTGCTTACCAGCAAGCCGTTGTTTTTAATATGGCCGTAAAGCGTCCACAGACCGTTGCCATGATCGATAATGATGCAGTTGCCATAGCCGCTCCACACTTGCGAGACGATAACAACGCCGCCCTCAGCCGCGTAGATCGGAGTCCCTTGCGGTACGGCAAAGTCCATTCCGGCATGCAGCTTTTTCTTGCCCGTTACCGGATGAATCCGATAACCGAAGTTGGAGCTTACGCGGTAGTTATCGCGAATCGGCATCGCTAGCTTACCGCCGCTGTATGGGGTTTTAATTTTTTTCTTTTCTTTCTCCAAATCGGAAACCTTCTTCGCCAGTGCAATCAGCAGCGCTTCCTGCTCCTCGCTGATTTCATCCAGTTCCTCGATCTTTTTGTTATAGTTAGCGATCAAAACTTCCTTCTGCTCTTCCTTCTTCTTCAGCTCCGACTTATAAGTCTGAAGCTTGGCGTAGGATACTTTAACTTCATCCAAAGCTTTCGCAACTTTATCTTGCTTTTCAATAACGAGAGCCTTGTCTTTTTTATGCTGCTCCAAAATGTTGCGGTCCTGGCTCAAAATCGATTGCAGCGAATCGAATCGATCGAGAAAATCCATAAAACTGGTAGAGCTCAGCAAAACATCCAGGTACGAGACGAACCCATTCTCATACATCAATCGAAGACGCTGTTGAAGCAGCTGATCGCGGGATTCCACGCGCTGCTCCGCTTCCACCAGATCCTCGCCAGCCTGCTGAAGCTCCTCTTCCTTATCATCCACCTGCGTCTGCACACGAACCAGATTAACCGTCACCGTGTCGAGCTCTTTCATAATCGTCTCGATCGATTTCTGTGCATCGGCTTTCTGTCCGTTAATGTTAGCCTTCTGCTGTTCCGCAGAAGCTGCGTTTTTCTCCGCTTGATCGATCTGTTTTTTCGCGGCAGCGAGATCCTTATTGATTTTATCGATAGAGGAAGCGGCGTAACCGCCTACAGGCTGCAACATAAAAACCGTCAGCATCGTTATGACAATAAGCAGTTTTTTTCCTTTCACCCGAGCGGTCACCTACACTTTCAAATATTTTCGAACCGAAATTGTACTTCCCCAAATGCCGAGCAGCGTACCCAGACCGATTAGCAGCACACTCACCTGCAAACCGCATTCCTCAACCGGCACCAGCTTCAGCAGCATCAGTCCCATATCTACTTTTGTCAATCGTACCAGCTCCGAATAGGAGAACAGTACAGCCGCAGTCGTTATGACCGAAGAGACGACGCCGATAATTGCGCCTTCAATGAAGAACGGCCAGCGAATAAAAGCATTGGTCGCGCCTACCAGCTTCATAATGCCGATTTCCCGCCTGCGGGCGACAATCGTCATTTTGATCATATTGGAGATCAAAAACATCGCCGTGACACCTAGCCCGATTACGATTACGAGACCGATATTACGAACCGCATTCGTTATTTTGAACAGCGTCTCAATGGTGCCTTGTCCATATTTCACTTTGGTAATCGGCTTCATATCATCCGACTTGTTGATTTCATTAATTTGCGCGGCAGCCGCTTCGATCGTTTGCGGATCGAACACTTCTACAGTAAAGGAATCAGGCAGCGGATTACTCTCCTTGTCGTAGCCGTCAAGCAGATCATCGCCGTCCTGGCCCAAGTTTTCACGCAGCAGCTCCAGCCCCTCTTCTTTGGAGACGAAAGTTACCTTGCTGACTTCTGTCATGCGGCCGATCTTATTCTGCAGCTCATTCTTCTTCTCTTGATCGATATCTGTCTGCAAATAAACGCGGATCTGAACCTGGCTCTCGAAGTCCGCCGCCAAGCTGTTGATGTTGAGCGCAACGATGAGAAATACGCCAAGCAGGAACAAGGAGATAAACATGGAGCTCATAGAGGCAAAGGACATCCATCCATTGCGGAGTATGCTTTTTAAGCCTTCGCGAATATGGCGAATCAGGGTGCTAAATCTCATAGCCGTACTCCCCTCTTGCCTCATCACGAGCGATGTTGCCGTCCTCGATAGCGATTACGCGTTTACGCATCGTATTGACGATTTCTTTGTTGTGCGTAGCCATCAGGATCGTCGCACCGCGGAAATTGATCTCTTCCAGCAGGTTCATAATGCCCCAAGATGTCTCGGGGTCGAGGTTGCCAGTAGGCTCATCCGCTACGATAACGGACGGATTGTTCACAATCGCACGAGCGATGGCCACACGCTGCTGCTCGCCGCCGGACAGCTGGGCCGGGAGACTGGCGTGCTTATGCTTCAAGCCGACCAGATCCAGCACCTCCATCGTCCGCTTCTTAATGATGCGGCGCGGCGCTTCGATCACTTCCATCGCGAAGGCGACATTTTCATAAACGCTAAGCTTGGGGAGAAGTCTGAAATCCTGGAAAATGACGCCGATATTGCGGCGGACGTACGGAATTTTACGTGGCTTCAGCTTCCCGATATTAAATCCGTTGACGGAAATTTGCCCTTTGGTTGGCACTTCCTCCCGGTAAATAAGTTTCATAAATGTTGATTTGCCGGCGCCTGACGGTCCGACCAGGTATACGAATTCATTACGATCTATGCGTACGGACACACCTTTGAGAGCATGTGTGCCGTCTTTGTAGGTCTTCCATATGTCTTGCATCTCTATCACAAAAGTCACATCCTGTTTTTTATATAAAGGAACGGTCGATTACGGAGTAAGGGACGAGGTTGTGCGACACAACTCTCAACTTGCCAGCGTTACTAATTCGACAGGGATAGTCTAATTCCTCCACAATGGGGATTTTTCCCTCATATTTTCACAATTCTCATAAAGTAATTTGGGCTTTGAGCAAGGGAAAAAAGAGCTATTTTCGACAAGGTATTTCGCGGATTGTCCGCTTTAAGAATGACAAGAATGGGCCGGCCGCTGCATATATATGAAATATTGTCATTGTGGGACAGGAAGAAGGGTGGGTGGTCAAGGAATGAAGAAAATGCATGTTGGTCTGATTATTATTTTTTCGCTGCTGCTCATCGCCTCGGTTGCTTGGGGAGGAATCTGGTACTATGCTCAGCAGAACACTGTACCGGATGAGGTCACGGCCGGCGGCATCTCCATAGGCGGCATGGGTATTAACGAAGCGCTGGAACTGCTCGATCAATACGAGAACACGCTGGAGCAGCGTACGGTGAAGGTAGAAGCCAACGGAGAGACGGCGGACAGCAAGCAATGGGCAGTGACGCAGATCGGCTACAATGCCGAATGGGTTGGCGTGCGGAATGATTTGGAGCAGCTGCGGCAGGGCAGCGTCTGGGAACGCGCCAAGTACCGCTACCATTTTCCGAAGCAATATGAGCTTGCACAAACCTTTGACCGGGCGGTTTTTGAGGATCTGGTCAACAAGCAGTGGGGCTGGATTGATAAGAGTGAGCCTAAGGATGCTACCCGAACGATTACCAACAAAGATGAGGTCATCTATACGCCGCATGTCGATGCGTTTCGGATTGACGTCGCCGCGTTAGCTGATGAGGTCAGCTCATGGATTATTGTGCCTGTGGAGGAGCTAGGAAAAGCGCCGGATTCTTCGCTTAATGCGAAGCTGCCCGTTGGGGTATTGCATCCAAAAGTGACGTTGGAGCAATTGAAGGATGAAGGTATCGAACGGAAAATTTTCGAGTATACGACCGATTTCCGAACGAGTGCTTCAGGACGCGCCTACAATGTAACGGCTGCGGCTAACGCTTTGAACGACTGGCATCTCGCGCCTGGAGAAATTTTCTCTTACGGCAAAGTCATCAAGCTGGCGGAGGAAAAATACGGATTCAAGGAAGCTCCCGTCATTCAGAACGGCAAGCTGGTTCCCGGTATCGGCGGCGGCATTTGCCAAGTATCCAGCACCTTGTACAATACGATCATTCGTACCGGCATCGAAATTGTAGAGCGCCGCAACCACTCGCTGCCGGTCGCATACTTGCCCAAGGGTCAAGATGCAACGTTCGCGACCGGCGCAATTGATTTCCGATTCAAAAACTCGACAGGCAAGCATCTTATTATCCGCACCAGCGTTGAGGGGCAAAAGCTGACGGTGAAGCTGTTCGGCACGATGCCGGAGGATATCCGTTACGATATCGAATCCATGACCGTGAAGGAGCTGCCTGCTACGGTGCAGCAAGTCACTGACAAATCACTGAAGCCGGGCCAACGTGTCGTCATTCAACAGGGACGCAGCGGTACTGTCGTCGAGACTTACCGCAGCCTCATTCAAGACGGCAAGACGGTATCTCGCGAGCGCATCACCCGCGACACGTACCGCGCTCAGCCGACGATCGTGCACGTCGGTCCAGGCAGCAACGCGCCTTCCGCGACGCCAACGCCGAAGTCATCCGAGCAAATCGTCGAGGACGGGATTTGAGAGGCGGGGACGCTGTAACTTAGGGAATCTTCGCCTAAAGTAGCTGGGGGACCGTTATGTAAGTAACCTTCAACTAGCGTAGCTGAGGGACCGTTACCTAAGTAACCTTCAACTAGCGTAACTGGGCGCTGGCTCCTAAGTAACCCCCTACTAGCGAAGCAGGTTCGCTCTCTAACGAACCTGCTTTCGCTATTCCGCCTCATCCCCGCCTTTGCACGGCCTACAGCGAACTAATTTTCGCTATCCGCGAAGCTAGGTTCACCAACTGCGAAAATCGGTTCGCTGTTCTGGGCCACGACCTCAACTAGCGACTCTCGAGCGAACTTACCTTCGCTAATTTGCGAAGGTGATTCGCTATTGATTTATTTACTCTTGGTTGAGGAAGCAGATTCGCTCTCTAACGCACGTACTTTCGCTATTGCGCCACATTCCAGCCTATTTACGACCTACAACTAACCAACTTTCGTTCTTCTGTCCAGTGCGCCCAACCAGCCTAACCTCGAACGAGCCTACATGCTCTACTTAGAGAAGATGGTTCGTTGTACACCCAGTTACTAATGGTTAACGAAGCAGGTTCGCTCTCTAACGAACCTGCTTTCGCTATTCCGCCTCATCCCCGCCTTTGCACGGCCTACACCGAACGAATTTTCGCTATCCGCGAAGCTAGGTTCACCAACTGCGAAAATCAGTTCGCTATTCTGGGCAGCGGCCCCAACTAGCCAATCTGAAGCGAACTTACCTTCGCTCTTTAGCGAAATCGTTTCGCTGTAGTTCCACTCACTCCCGATTAACGAAGCACCTTCGCTCTCTAACGAACCTGATTTGGCAATTCTCCCTCACCGCCTCCAAAACTCAACACAAACAAAAACAGCCCCTTTCGCAACGGAAAGGGGCTGTTCTATCCTACCATGAAAACCAGCTTAAGCAATGGTGTGGGTCTTCGCCCGCTTGAAAAAGGATAAACACGCAGCGGATGCATGGCGTCTCAAGAGCTTCGTCTGATCGGCCTCGCCTTCGAAAAACTGATCGTCGCGCCAAATCCGGCACAACGCCTCCTTAGCCGCACCATGGGCCAAAATTTCGCTGTCCAGCAATGCATAGCAAAACCTGTAACACATCTCTTCCAGTTCTCTCAGACGCTTGATCCGCTGCGTTTTATCCATTTCCTTCACCCCGCCTCTCTACAAAAGTTTGATTGGATTGTTCTGGTTCCCTTTGTTAGACAAATACTGCATGGAAAAAGTTCATTATTATTTGAAATTAGTTCAAAGAAATGATCGATGTTCGGAATTGATCTTCTTTAAACGTAGAAGTGACCAGCTTCTTGCCCGTTGCATCCCAGTTCAGCGTATCAGCCGCTTGTTCGACAAGCACCGACGTCGTCTCGCCCGTCAACGCATCCGCAACGAAAATCCCGTTGTCTCCGCCATTCTCGGAAGTCAGGCTGTAGGCCAGCTTCGTACCGTCAGGCGACCAGCGTGTTCCGAAAATTTGCGTAGCCTTCGTAATTTTGAGCAGCGTCTTGCCCTTCTGATCCACAACCGATAGCTCACGCATCGTTTCCGACGTCTTTTTCACCATGGCCAGCTGCTTCATATCCGGGGATGGAATGATCCATTCCACGCCATCGGCAATCTTCTCCGGCTTTGCACCTTCCTCCAGGGACTGGAAGTAGAGCTCCATCTGGTCGCCGCCAGCTACATAATAGATACCGCCATTCCCCATCGCTGCTGTGAGAATAAATCCGTTAGCCTGTGCAATCGTCTTGAGGCTGCCATTCGTGTCCGCCAAGAGCATTTTGCCTGACAATGTGGTGAAAAAAACATGGCTGTTGTCGATCCATTGTCCGGAACTGGGATCAATAGGCTCTTTACCGAGCATGACTGACTGCTTCGTCTCCAGGTTCAGAATGCGGCCAAATGCAGTTGCTTCTTCTGTCATTTTGTAGAACAAATATTTGCCGTCCGGCGACACTTCAGAGAATCCTTGATTTTCCGAAGCCGGAGCCAGCGCGTCAGCCGTCTTCGTCTGCAGATCGTATAGGTAAATGTTGTTAGGCTGAACCTTTTCCCCTTCACCCTGAATCGGCTCAACATCCTTATTCGGACGGCTGATGACCAGCTTGCCGTCGCCGATAAAATTCATACCGCGCGCATTATCAATCGTTGCGATTCCGCTAACCGTGAGCTTTGTGTTTTTCTGCACCGGTTCATTAATAACGGTAATGGTCTTATCCGGCTTGTTAACCGTCTCGCGTCCCGAAGGTCCTCCAAGCTCTTTGCCCGTTCCGCTGGAGCAAGCGGAAGCCAGCATGACAAAGCAGCTAAGCACCACCGTTCCCGCTATCCATTTGCTGTTTCTTTTCCTATTTGCTTTCATTATGTTAAGGCCCCTCTCGTCGGTATAGCTGTATCGTACACAACTAATGTTTCGCCGCCGTCTCCAGTTGTTTCCGATATGTTTCAACCGTGTAAAACAATTGCATCCTCACGCCTCATTCCGAAACATTGGAAAGGTGATACGAAACACAGTTCCGCCTCCCGCAGCCGGGAACAGCCCGATTACTCCGCCCTGCGCCTCTGTCAATTGCTTCACCAGCGACAATCCTAACCCCGTCCCTCCTGAACGGCGGGCACGATCCTTGTTGACGGTGAAGAACGGTTCAAATATTTTATCCCGGGCTTCCGCCGGAATGCCGATGCCCGTATCCTCCAACGTAACGATTACCTGGCCATCCTCATCCGCTTCTGTACGAATGACAATTCGTCCGCCCGGCAAATTGTATTTAATAGCGTTGTCCAACAGGTTGATGAAAATATGAATCAGGTTTTCGCGGTCTGCCCATACGACAGAGGGTTTAAGTATCGTTTCGATTGTCAAATCGAACTTCGCGGCCTTGCCGCGCATTCGTCCCGAAAGATCGAGCAGCAGCTCATCTAATGCGACCGGCTCCGCTTGATGTTCAAAATCATATTTTTCCAGCTCCGCCAGATGCAGCACCTTATCCACCATCTCATAAAGCCGCTCCGACTCTTTGTCCATGCTGTCGATCGCTTCCTCCGTCAGCTTTGGATCATCCCGGTACATGCCGAGTAAATCGATATATGCGCGAATGGCGGTCAATGGTGTTTTAAATTCATGGCTGATATTGCCGATGAATTGCTTTTGCTGGCGCTCCAGCTCCTGAAGCTTCCGAATTGCCAGCTCAAGCTTGCGCTGCTCCTCTTGCATACCTGCGATATTAGCTTCAATCGAGCCGCTCATATAGTAAATGTCGTTGCCCAAGTCGCCAAGCTCATCGCGCCGGCGTACCGGTGTACGCTTCAGGTAATGCCCTTCCCTAATTTCTCTCGATGCACGGCGCAGCTTGGAAATAACGGCGGCCAGCCGGTAAAAGTAGCCATACCCGATCAAAAAGCCGGCTGCGAGCACGATTAACCCCGCTGTGCGGAATAAATCACGAATTTCCTTCACGAAATGAAGCTCGCGCCCCGTCGAATAATGCATCCGGAGTACGCCGAGCACGCCGCCGTCATCGCTCCGAATGGGGGCAAAATAGACAACAGAATCACCCGCCGTCTGATAGGCGATGCTCCCTTTCAAGGCATATTCCAGCGTATCACTATAATCGGGCAAGCTCGGTATCGTTAGTGAGCTGCCTGTCTCCTTGCCGCTGGCATCGTAAAGCGCCGTTGGCAAGCCGCTAAGCATCGCAAGGTAAAGCGACAGCCGTTTGCCGTTCTGCGACATAAACGTCGCTGCCGGCAGCCGCTCCTCGCCGGTAATATAATTTTGCCGTACATATTGAGCAGCTACCTGGCTCTGCTTAGCCAATGCCTCTTCCATCCGCTGCTGCTGATTTAGCGTGATGCCCCGCAGCACAAGCTCGCTCAGTACTCCGACGGTCAAAATCAACAGGATGGCCAGCACCAGGCTCATTTTCAGCTTCAGACTAAATCGAAATCTCATGCCCGTTCTCCAGATGCTTTATAGCCGATGCCGTAAACCGTCTGGAGCAGCTGCTGCTGTTGATCGCCAAGCTTTTTACGCAGCCGCTGAATATGAATATCGACGGTCCGCGTTCCTCCTGCATACTCTATTCCCCAGACCAGCTCAAGCAGCTCTTCGCGCGTGTAGACGCGCTCGGGGTGTCCGAGCAGCAGCACGGCCAAATCGAATTCCTTCGGCGTCAGCTCGATGAGTTCACCATGCGCATGCAGCGTCCGCTGCAGAACTCCGATTCTCACCCCGCCCAGCTCAATCAACGCCGCTTTCTCTGGCTCTTCTGCTGCACTCTTCTCTACCCGCCTCGCCAGTGCCTTCACTCTCGCTGTCAGCTCGCGCAGATCAAACGGCTTGGTCATATAATCATCGGCTCCAAGCTCCAGACCAAGCACCTTATCGACGATGTCATTTTTAACCGTTAGCAGAATGATTCCGATGCCTTTACGGTTTTCCAGCCGGCGGCAGACGTCATAGCCATTCATACGGGGCATCATGACGTCCAGTACAATGACATGCGGCCGGAAGGAAGCTGCCTTCGCCAGCGCCTCCTCCCCATCGTATGCCGTCTCCACGATATAACCCTCCCGCCGAAAGGCGTAGGCGATTGCATTCACAATGCTCGCCTCGTCATCCACCACCAGCAGCCGATGCTCCACCCTAGCCACACCACGCTTTCTCTATTCATCCATTAAATAACCATATGGTTCCTATTTTAAACAAAGAATATATGCGAACCATCTCCAACTTGTTTCCAACTTGTAAACAAATCGCCCGTTTCACCACTAGCGTCCAACAACGGACATCCGTTGCGAAAAGCAATGCCATGTGTTTAGAATGCTCTATTTCAGGATAATACCAAATACAAAGCTTAAATTTGGAAAAGGAGGCTCATCCTCATGTCCAATGAGAATAATGATTTCAATTCTACAACCGCAAACCCTGCTCCGGACTGCACTAAAAGGCTTCAAGGCACAACTGCGCTCATTACTGGAGCAGCTTCCGGCATCGGCAGGGCCGCCGCGATTCGTTTTGCTCAGGAAGGAGCTGATCTCGTGCTTCTCGACCTGCACAGCGACACACTTGCTGGTGTAAATTCGCTTACAGAGCATTATGGTGTGCGCTGCCTGCCTATTGAAACCGATATCTCCTGCGAGGAGCAAGTTGCTGCCGCATTTAGACAAGCACAGGAGTCATTCGGACAATTGGACAGTGTCTTCGCCAATGCGGGCATCAATGGCGTCATTACACCTATTGAGCATATGGAGTTGAATGACTGGAGCCGGACGATCGGAACGAATCTGACCGGCACTTTCCTTACCGTGAAGCACGCAATCCCGCTCATGAAAAATAAAGGCGGCAGTATCATCATTACTAGCTCCATCAACGGAAACCGCGTGTTTTCCAATATTGGATTCAGCGCCTACAGCAGCTCCAAAGCGGCGGAGACGGCTTTTGCCCAAATGGCGGCTCTGGAGCTTGCTGACTACCGCATCCGCGTCAACGCGATTTGCCCAGGGGCAATCGATACAAATATCGGCCAAAGCACGGAAAAGACGCCGGAGCTTGAAGAGGTCACGATACCGGTAGAATACCCCGAGGGTAATCACCCGCTTGAAAAAGCGCCAGGCAGTCCAATGCAAGTGGCGAACCTCGCTCTCTTTCTCGCTTCCAGCGAATCCAGCCATATTACAGGGACGACTGTCTATATCGACGGAGCGGAATCTCTATTGCGCGGATAACGTAAAAAGAAGCCTCAGGTGTCTGTCGTAACCGACCCTTGAGGCTTCTATCCATTCTATTTGAATTACTGGCTGCGCTCCGCGTATTCCGTTACCCAAGCCGCAGCTTCGGAGAGGTTTTGCTCCGCGCGCTCAATCGCGCCTTGCACCTGCACCTTCGCTGTACCGCCGTATACGTTGCGGGCATCAACGACTTGCTCCGGCTGGAGCACCGCATAAATGCGGTCATCGAACAACGTCGAGAATTGTTTGAACTCTTCCAGCGTAAGATCGAGCAAATATTTGTTCTGCTCGATGCAGTAAAGCACCGTTTTACCAATAACTTCATGCGCTTGACGGAAAGGAAGCCCTTTGCCAACGAGGAAGTCGGCAATATCCGTTGCATTGGAGAAGTCCTGGTTGACCGCTTGGCGCATCCGGTCCTTGTTGACCTTCATCGTCGCGATCATCGGCGTGAACAACTGCAGTGCACCCTGCATCGTTTTCACCGTATCGAACATGCCTTCTTTATCTTCCTGCATGTCCTTGTTGTAAGCAAGCGGAAGCGACTTCAGCACCGTCAGCAAGCCAACAAGGTTGCCGTAGACACGGCCTGTTTTGCCGCGAACGAGCTCCGGCACGTCCGGATTTTTCTTTTGCGGCATAATGCTGCTGCCTGTGCAAAACGCATCATCCAGCTCCACGAAACGGAATTCCGTGCTCGACCACAGGATAAGCTCCTCGCTGAGACGCGACAGATGCATCATGATGATCGAAGCATGGGACAAGAACTCCAGAATGAAGTCGCGGTCGCTGACAGCGTCCAGGCTGTTCTCGTATACACGGTCGAACTTCAGTTGGCTGGCTACGAAATGACGATCGATCGGGAACGTCGTTCCCGCCAGTGCACCCGCTCCGAGCGGCAGTACATTGATCCGCTTGTAGCTGTCCTGCAGACGCTCCAAGTCACGGCCGAACATCGATACGTAAGCCATCAGATGATGAGCGAACAGAATCGGCTGCGCCCGTTGTAGATGCGTATAACCCGGTACGATCGTATCGATATTCGCTTTCGCCTGCTCGATAAGCGCCGTTTGCAGCTTTTGCAGCAGGTCGACAAATTCTACGACGCGCTTGCGCAAGTACAGGTGCATATCAGTCGCTACCTGATCGTTACGGCTCCGGCCCGTATGCAGCTTGCCGCCCACCGGACCTACATCATCAATCAGCGTTTTCTCAATATTCATATGAATATCTTCATCGGAGATGGAGAATTCCAGATCGCCGCGCTTAATTTTTTGCAGCACACGGTGAAGACCGTCTTTAATCGTCTCTACATCGTCAGCAGGCAGAATGCCTTGCTTGCCCAGCATCGTTACATGAGCCAGACTGCCTTGAATGTCCTCTTCGGCCAATTCTTTGTCAAATGTAATGGATGCCGTATATTCCTCTACTAATTGGTCGGTCTTTTTCGTGAACCGTCCGCCCCATAGTTTACTCACTGGTTCGTACACTCCCTTACGGATGCAAGCGTGCGGATAGGCCGCCGTCTCCGCGCAAAGCGAACATACAGCGACCTATCCCAATTTGATCCGGATTATTATTTATTGTTTTGCTGTACGCCGGAAGAAACTTTCAGACGCAAAGCGTTCAGACGGATAAAGCCGGTTGCATCGCCTTGATCGTAAGCTTGGGAAGGATCAGCTTCCATTGTTGCGATGTCCGGGTTGTACAGGCTCACAGGGCTCTTCACGCCTGCGCCGATAACGTTGCCTTTGTACAGCTTCAAGCGAACGACGCCTGTTACGTTCTTCTGCGACTCCGATACGAGCGCTTGCAGTGCAATACGCTCAGGTGCGAACCAGAAGCCGTTGTATACGAGCTGGCTGTATTTCGCCAGCAGTGAATCGCGGAGATTCATCACTTCACGGTCCATTGTGAGTGATTCCATTTTGCGGTGAGCAGAGAACAGGATCGTACCGCCCGGAGTTTCGTACACGCCGCGGCTCTTCATGCCGACAAAACGGTTCTCAACCATGTCAACACGGCCGATGCCATGCTTGCCGCCCAGCTCGTTCAGCTTATCCATAACGCCAAGCGGGCTAAGCTGCTCGCCGTTAACTGCCGTACAGTTGCCGGCTTCAAACGTAAGCTCTACATATTCCGCTTGGTCAGGAGCGCGCTCAGGCGAAACGCTCAGCACGTACATGCTCTCGTTTTCCTCGGAGCTTGGATCGAACCAAGGATCTTCCAGCATGCCGCTCTCAAAGCTGATGTGCAGCAGGTTGCGGTCTGTGGAATACGGCTTAGCAGCCGATGCCGTTACCGGAATACCATGTTGTTCTGCGTAAGCGATCATTTCTGCACGTCCAGGGAACTGGTCGCGGAACGCTTCTTCACGCCAAGGCGCGATGACTTTAATGTCCGGAGCCAGTGCTGCTGCATTCAGCTCAAAACGGACTTGGTCATTGCCTTTGCCCGTTGCGCCGTGTGCAATTGCTGTAGCGCCTTCAGCGCGAGCAATCTCAACCATACGCTTAGCGATAAGCGGACGAGCGATCGAAGTGCCGAGTAAATATTGTCCTTCATACAATGCGCCCGATTGGAACATCGGATAGATGAAGTCACTTGCGAACTCATCGCGCAGATCATCGATATATACTTTCGAAGCGCCTGTTGCCAGCGCCTTTGCTTCCAGACCGTCCAACTCTTCCTTTTGGCCGATATCAGCCGTGAACGCGATAATTTCTGCGTCATATGTTTCCTTCAACCATTTCAAGATAACGGACGTATCCAGTCCGCCGGAATAGGCCAATACGATTTTTTCTTTTGCCATGTGCTTGGTTGCACCCCTTAATTGTAATGTAAAACGGTATTACATAATTGCTGCCATGATCGCTTTTTGCGCATGCAGACGGTTCTCCGCCTGATCAAATATAATGGAATGCTTGCCATCGATAACGCCCTCGCTCACTTCTTCACCGCGATGCGCCGGGAGGCAGTGCATGAACATATAATCTTTGTTTGCGTATTTCATCAGCTCTTCATTCACTTGGTAGTCTGCAAAAGCAAGCTCGCGCTCTTTTTGCTCCGCTTCCTGCCCCATGCTCGCCCATACATCGGAGTAGATGATGTCAGCATCGGCAACCGCTTCTTTGGGATCGCGGCAAATGTGAATCGTCGCGCCTGTCTCAGCAGCATGCTCCTTCGATTGCTGAATCATGTTCGCATCCGGCTCGTAGCCTTCTGGCGTCGCCACCGAAATGTTAACGCCAAGCTTAGCCGCGCCCATCATCAGCGAATGAACGACGTTGTTGCCGTCACCGACATAAGCAACCTTCAGCCCTTCCAGCTTGCCCTTGTGCTCCAGAATCGTCTGGTAGTCGGCGAGCGCCTGACAAGGGTGGGAAAGGTCGGTCAGACCATTAATAACCGGAACCGTCGCACCGCGGGCAAGCTCCACCACATTACGGTGAGCGAACGTACGGATCATAATGCCGTCCAGATAACGCGACAGCACTTGCGCCGTATCAAGAATCGGCTCGCCGCGTCCGATTTGCAGATCATTGCCGCTCAGGAACAGCCCTTGGCCGCCCAACTGATAGATGCCAACCTCAAACGATACACGCGTACGCGTGGATGATTTTTCAAAAATCATGCCCAGCGTTTTGCCTTTCAGCAAATGATGCGTCTCGCCTGCTTTTTGCTTGCGCTTCAATTCGATCGCCAAATCGATCAGGTAACGAATTTCCTGCGGCGTATAGTCGACCAGCATAAGAAAGTCGCGGCCTTTCAAGCTCAAAGCCAGTTCTTCCTGCACTACATCTTGCATTGAAGTTCCTCCTCGGCGAATGCGGCGGCCCGGCAGCGTCTCATCGCTCTATTCATTCGATGCGATGATGCCCCCGGAGCTGCCCACTCCCTGTATTCTTCTATGTGCCTTATTCTAACGATTGTAACCGGCCAGCAGCTCTGTCAAAGTCGCTACCGCCGAATCGATCTCTTCATTCGTAACCAGCAAGTTCGGCAGCAGACGGATAACATTCGGCCCCGCTGTAATGACGAGCAAGCCCTGTTCCTGTGCCGCTGTAATAATCGAACCCACCGGCTCTGCGCACTCGATGCCAACGATTAGTCCGAGGCCGCGCACTTCCTTCACAAACGAGTTGCCCGCCAATTTGGAGCGCAGCTCGCTGATCAGATACTCGCCTGCTTCTGCTGCACGCTGCGGCAGCTTCTCGCCTACGATCTCTTCGATTGTCGCTTTTACGACGGCCGTCGCAATCGGTGTGCCGCCAAACGTCGAGCCGTGGCTGCCAGACCCAAACGCTTCGCGCAGCTTCTCCTTCGCAACAGCTGCTCCAACCGGGAAGCCGCTGCCAAGACCTTTAGCCAGCGTGAAGATGTCCGGTTCAATGCCGTAATGCTCATAAGCGAACAGCTTGCCGGTACGTCCCATTCCCGTCTGAATTTCGTCGACGATGAGCAGAATGCCGTTTTTCTCACAAAGCTGTGCCAAGTCTTTCACAAATTGTGGATCAGCCATCAGAATGCCGCCTTCAGCCTGAACCATTTCCAGCATGATGGCTGCGGTTTTGTCCGAAATAGCTGCTTCAACTGCGCTGATATCGTTAATCGGTATATACTTGAAGCCTTCCGGAAGCGGGGCAAAGCCTTCCTTCACCTTCTCCTGACCAGTAGCAGTCAGTGTCGCCAGCGTCCGTCCGTGGAAGGACTGCTCGAACGTGATAATCTCGTAACGTCCATTGTTCAGCACCTTCTGGTTGTAACGGCGGGCCAGCTTGAACGCTGCCTCATTCGCTTCCGCGCCAGAGTTGCTGAAGAACACGGCATCGCCACAGCTGTTATCCGTAATCAACTTCGCCGCATCTTCCTGGTTCGGAATGCGGAATAAATTCGATACATGCCACAACTCGTCAAGCTGCTTCACCAAAGCTTCCTTTACTTTACGGGGAGCATGGCCCAGATTCGTCACGGCAATGCCGCTCATGAAATCGAGGTAGCGCTTGCCTTGATCATCCCACAGGTAGCTTCCTTCCCCTTTAACCAGCGCGATCGGAAATCTGCCGTATGTAGGCAGCAACGATTGACCGGCGTCAACCGCCGCCGTTTTCGTATCGCTCATTAATGATACCCGCCCTTCTATCGTTTTCTGACTTGCTCTTCGTCATTTATGTTATCGGATGATTCGCGTGCCTACGCCGCCTTCTCGCACGGCTTGCGTCAATACGCCTGGCTGCTCACCGCTCACGATGACTACTTCTTGCACACGTCCCTGGATACACTGCACAGCAGCTCGTACCTTCGGAATCATGCCGCCGTAGATCTCGCCGCTTTCAATCATCGCCTCGATCTCTTCGACCGTTACCGACGGGAGAACAACCTTTTCGCCATCAACCGTCTTCATAATGCCCGGCACATCCGTCACCACGATCATTTGCTCAACACCCAGATGCGAAGCGACCGCTCCCGCCGCCGTATCCGCATTGATGTTGTAGCGCTGGCCGCTGCCATCAATGCCAATCGGCGCGATAACCGGCATATAGCCCATCGCCATAACGCCTTCGATAACGTTCGCATTTACGTCCGTTACATCACCTACAAAACCGATCTCATCGGCATTTGCCACCGGCTTTGCCTGAATCAGCAAACCGTCGACGCCGGACAAGCCAAGCGCCTGTGCTCCATTGGATTGGATTTTGCGGACAATTTCCTTATTGATCCGGCCGGCAAGCACCATCTCCACGACATCAAGCACCGCTTCATTCGTTTTGCGCAAGCCGTTGACGAAGCCCGTCTCAATGCCAAGCTTGGTCAGCGTCTCCGATATCGCCGGTCCGCCGCCATGTACGATGACGGGATGTACGCCGGACTGCTGCAGCTCCCTAAGCTCACCGAAGAAAGAATCAGGCAGCGCCGCCAGCGTGCTTCCGCCGCATTTCATTACAAATCGTTGTGCCATGTTGAATCGTTCCCCTTTACCCGCATTCCGTTACGTGCGGTAAGCCGCATTAATGCGTACATAGTCATAGGTCAGATCGCAGCCCCATGCCGTCGCGGAGCCGTTCTCCAAGTGCAAATCTACTTTAATTAGAACGGTATCGCCCTTCAAGTATTCAAGCGCTGCGTCTTCATCGAAAGCGACAGGGCGTGACTGCTCCAGTGTCAGTATGCTTCCGAGACTCACGTCTACCGTCTCCGGATTAACAGGCTCGCCTGCACGACCAGCAGCCGCAATGATCCGTCCCCAGTTCGCATCCGCGCCAAATACGGCAGATTTTACGAGCGATGATCCGATGATCGTCTTCGCTATTGCACGTGCCGATTCATCGCTGACTGCGCCGTTCACCTGAACCTCAACCAGCTTCGTTGCGCCTTCGCCATCACGGGCGATCGCTTTCGCGAGTACTTCGCACACATAACGAACTGCCGCCGCGAAATCCGCCCAGCCTTGGTGCTCTGGCGTAAGCTCAGCATTACCTGCAAGGCCGCTCGCCATTGCAACGAGCATATCATTCGTGCTCGTATCGCCATCGACCGTAATCATGTTAAAGGTAAGGTCCGTCACTTCACGCAGCAGCTGGTGCAGCGGCTCGCTGTCAATGGCCGCATCCGTCGTTACGAAGCCAAGCATCGTAGCCATATTCGGATGAATCATACCGGAGCCTTTAGAAGCGCCGGCAACGTGAATGAGCTTGCCGTCGATTTCAACCGATACGCAGACCATTTTCTGAACAAGGTCGGTCGTAAGAATCGCTTGGCAAAAATCGTCCGAGCCCGCACGATCCGACGCCAGCGCCGCAGGCAATGCGTCAATACCGCCGCGTACCTTGTCCATCTTGAGCAGCTCGCCGATAACGCCGGTCGAAGCTACCGCAACCTGATCAGCTTCCACGCCGATCTGCTCAGCAAACCTTGAACGCATCTCGTAGGCGTCTGCTTCCCCTTGTTTGCCAGTTACAGCATTAGCGTTGCCGCTGTTCACCAGTACGGCACGAAGCTTCCCGTCTGAACCGATGCTCTCGCGCGTCACCTTAAGCGGTGCAGCCTGGAACACATTCGTCGTATAGACGCCAGCCGCTGCGGCAGGCACCTCGCAGACAATCGCTCCCAGATCATGCCGGGTTGATTTCTTCAAACCGCAGTGCAGCCCGCCAGCCGTAAAGCCTTTAGGTGTCGTAATCGAGCCCTCCGCCACGACCGTGAACGGCGCGGCTGTCGCATTTGAACCTTGCTCCAGTCCCATGATTGAATCGTTTCTCCTTCATCTATTTCAAGTATGCTGCACGTTGCTAAATCTGTTTATGGATATACCGGCACGAATTGCAAACCGAGCGTCTCGTCCCAGCCCATCATTAAATTCAAGTTTTGAATCGCTTGGCCAGCCGCCCCTTTGACAAGGTTGTCGATGACCGAAATGACCGTTACCCGTCCTGTGCGCTCATCCACCGCAAAGCCGATATCACAATAGTTGGAGCCCCATACTTCCTTCGTTGTCGGCCAATTGCCTTCGCCGCGTACGCGCACGAATGGACGGCCCGCATAGTAACTGCGATATAGGTCGATAAAATCAGCCGCTTTACGGCCGCCTTGCACCGTCGCATACATCGTAGACATAATGCCCCGCGTCATCGGCACTAGATGTGTCGTGAATGTCGTCACTACCTCGCGTCCAGCCGCGTCGGAGAGCACCATTTCGATTTCAGGAATGTGCTGATGCTTATTCAGCTTGTAAGCTTTGAAGTTTTCGTTGAGCTCGGAGTAATGCGTGCCAAGGCTGGCACCGCGTCCCGCTCCCGAAACGCCCGATTTGGCGTCGATAATAATGGTCGACGGATCGATCCAGCCCGCCTGCAAAGCCGGCACAAGACCCAATACCGTCGCTGTCACATAGCAGCCCGGATTGGAAATCAACGATGCGCCGCGCACCTTGTCGCCATATACTTCGGACATGCCGTAAACGGCCTGCTCCAAATACGCTTTGTCAGCCGGTTCTTTCTTATACCATTGCTCGTATAAAGCTGTATCCTGCAGACGGAAATCGCCCGACAGGTCGATAACCTTGAGGCCTGCCTCCAGATATTGCGGAGCCAGCTTCGATGCGATTCCCGCAGGTGTTGCTGTAAATACAACATCGGCCTTTTCGCGAATGGCTGCCGGATCTACATCGTCTAGCAGCTCCGTCCGGATGTTCGTCAAATGAGGATAACCTTCCGTAATCGGCGTGCCCGCACTAGAGGAGGAAATCACCGATGTGACTTCAACCAAGGGGTGGGATGCCAGTAGACGGATCAATTCAACGCCGCCGTAACCCGTAGAGCCAACGATGGCTGCTCTTAATTTATTAGTCATGATTCTTCTCTCCCTATGAGATCTATCATTATATTTTACATGATTCAATAGCCCATGGAAATAACGTCTTGTTTCGTATTATTATACAGTCGTATTCATAATAATACAACGCAAAAATAACCCGATGGCAGACGTTTCCTTACTCTAATTTAAACCCTTGTCCAACGACTTCCGCCGTGTCGCTAATAATAACGAAAGCATCCGGATCGATGGCCTTAACCAGCTGTTTCAGCTTCGCAACCTCGGTTTGTCCAACGACGACCATCAACACCGTCCGGCCTTCTCCCGTATACCCTCCACGGGCATCCAGCTTGGTCAGTCCACGGTCCAAATCATGCAAGACCGCTTCCGCCAGCTCCTCTGTATGCTCGCTAATAATAAAGGCTACTTTCGAGACCGATAAACCGCTCTGTACGATATCGATTGTCTTGCTGGTCACGAACAGACCAATAAGCGCATAAAGCGCAACCTCCGGCGAAATGATGATGCCAGCAGCTACAATGACGCAGCCGTCAAAGCAGGCGACTGCGAGACCCAGCGGCAAGCCCGTAAACCGATGAAGAATTTGCGCCGCAAGAGCCAGTCCACCAGTTGAGCCGCGTCCGCGGAATACGAGACCAAGACCAAGGCCTACGCCGATACCTCCGTAGATTGCCGCCAGCAGCGCATTGTGGGTAGGCGGCTGCCAGTGGGAGCTCATGAGGACGAACAAGGGCAGCAATGCGGAGCCAATTAGCGTATTGAGCGCGAATTTGCGTCCAATCAGCCACCAGCCTGCGAAAAACAAGGGAATGTTGAGCGCCCATTGTGAAATGGCCGGTGTAATGCCAGTCAACCGCTGCACCAGAATCGAAACGCCGGAGACACCGCCAGATGCAATTCCGTTAGGCAGCAGGAACAGGTTAAAGCTAATCGCAACAATCAGCGAGCCCAATATGACTTGAATGACGCCCCAAGCTGCCTGCTGTTTTTTGCTCATCGGCTTCTTGTGCCGTTTCCGCTGCTTTTGCCTGACGGCACTTTCGGTTGCAATAGCCACGAAGTTCATATCCCCTTTCCAGTTCTGGTGTGTCTGTTTTGCCTATGTATGACGCAAAAAAAGAAGAGCTCCTCCAATCAGTATCGGAACTCTTCTTATAGCCTATGCGCATTCGTGCATATTAGCGGCTATTCCTTGCGAATTTGATGGCGCAAATAACCGTCGATAAAGGCGCTAATGTCGCCGTCCATTACGGCGCCCACATTGCCGGTCTCCACATCCGTGCGATGATCTTTCACCATGCTGTACGGATGGAAAACGTAAGAACGGATTTGACTGCCCCAGGCGATGTCAGATTGCTCGCCGCGAATTTCAGCCAAATGCTGCCGTTGCTCCTCGATTTTACGCTCATAAAGCTTTGACCGGAGCATGTTCATCGCACGCTCGCGGTTCTGAATCTGCGAGCGCTCCTGCTGACAGGCAACGACGATGCCGGAAGGAATATGCGTAATCCGGATGGCCGACTCCGTCTTATTGACGTGCTGTCCGCCGGCGCCGCTGGCGCGATACGTATCGACCTTTAAATCCTCACTGCGGATTTCGATTTCAATATCATCCGTAATCTCCGGTACGACATCACAAGAAACGAAAGACGTATGGCGACGGCCCGACGAGTCAAATGGTGAAATCCGCACTAATCGGTGCACGCCCTTCTCCGCCTTCAAATACCCGTAGGCGTTGTAGCCTTTTACAGCTATCGTTACACTCTTGATTCCCGCTTCATCGCCGTCCTGATAATCCAGAACTTCGACCTTAAAGCCGCGTTTCTCCGCCCAGCGCGTATACATGCGGTAGAGCATTTGGCCCCAGTCCTGAGACTCTGTACCGCCAGCGCCCGGATGCAGCTCCAAAATAGCGTTCAGCTTGTCATACGGCTGATTAAGCAGCAATTGCAGCTGGAAATCGTTAACCTTCGCTACTAATGCGGCGGTGCCTTCAACAATATCGGCTTCGATCGAATCATCGTCTTCGCCTTCCGCCAGCTCCAGCATCGTCTCCAAATCCTCTTGATCGCTATTCAAACGCTCATATTGCTCAACGACCGATTTGACAGCGTTCAGCTCAGCGATCAAGCTTTGAGCTTTTTCATTATCGTCCCAGAAGTCGGGAACGGTCATTTTCTCTTCATAGTTGGCAATCATCTCTTGCTTAAGGTCTAAGTCAAAGAGACCCCCTAAGTTCTTGGAGACGCTTCGCTGTTTCACGCAAATCCTGTTTTACCGTTATATCGATCATAGCGTTTGCTTCACCTCAATTTAAGTTTGAACCGCATAAACGCGCCGTCCCTTGCGCGAGGGCGGAAGAACCACGCCTCGCGCGACAGTGACTGACGCGTCTGTTTCTTTTTTACCGTATGCGCCTGAACAGTATTCCGTTCTTTAACGGCTTCTTATTTCTCAACGCCGTGGCATTGCTTATATTTCTTGCCGCTGCCGCAAGGACAAGGATCGTTCCGGCCTACACGGTCATTGCGTTTCACTGGACGCTTCTCCTGGCTTTCGCCCGGGCTGTTCGTCGTCGTCTGGCCCTGCGCCACCTCTTGGCGTTCCAGGTTGCTCTCAACGCGTGCCTTCATAATATATTTCGCGACTTCTTCCTGAATATGCTCAATCATTTCCTTGAACATCTCGAAGCCTTCGAATTGATACTCGCGAAGCGGATCCGTACCGCCATAAGCACGAAGGTGGATGCCCTGACGCAATTGGTCCATCGCGTCGATGTGATCCATCCACTTGCTGTCTACAGCGCGAAGCACGACAACCTTCTCGAACTCACGCATGGTCTCTTCACCAAGTTCTTCTTCACGCTGGTCATAGTAAGCAATGACCTTGTTGTAGATAAGCTCGTTGATTTCTTCTTTCTCTTTGCCCCACAGGTTGTCTTTCGTAAACGTATCCTCTGGCAAGAGCGTTGCGTGGACATAGTCCACAATCGCCTGCAGATCCCACTCTTCCGGAATATCCTCCGATGTATGCGCATCGACGATCCGGTCGATAACAGGCGTGATCATATCCAGGACAGCTTGACGGATATTTTCGGAGCTCATCACGTCTCGGCGCTGTTTGTAGATGACTTCACGCTGCTGGTTCATCACATCGTCATATTGCAAGACGACTTTACGGGTATCAAAGTTGTTGCCCTCTACCCGTTTTTGCGCGGATTCCACTGCACGGGAGATCATGCGGCTTTCGATAGGCTGATCGTCTTCAAGACCTAGACGCTCCATCATGCCCATAATGTTCTCGGAGCCGAAACGACGCATCAGTTCGTCCTCAAGCGACAGATAGAACTGCGAGGAGCCTGGGTCACCTTGACGTCCTGCACGGCCACGAAGCTGGTTGTCGATCCGGCGGCTCTCATGCCGTTCCGTACCGATAATATGAAGTCCGCCCAAATCGGCTACGCCATCACCCAGCAAAATGTCGGTACCACGGCCCGCCATGTTCGTCGCGATGGTCACCGATCCAGCTTGTCCTGCACGGGAGATGATTTCTGCTTCCTCGGCATGGAATTTCGCATTCAATACTTTATGTCCAACACCGCGGCGCTTGAGCATTTCTGCCAACTTCTCGGAGTTTTCGATGGAGATTGTACCCACGAGAACCGGCTGGTTCTTGCTGTGACGTTCCACGATTTCTTCGACAACAGCTTTGAACTTGCCAAGCTCGTTTTTATAGACGACATCGGCCAAGTCGCTCCGGATCATCGAACGGTTCGTAGGCACTTGAATAACGTCTAGGCCATAAATCCGCTTGAACTCCTCTTCCTCCGTCTTCGCCGTACCGGTCATACCAGCCAGCTTGCGGTACATCCGGAAGTAGTTCTGGAACGTAATCGTCGCCAGCGTCATGCTCTCGTTCTGAACCTTCAGCTGTTCCTTCGCTTCTATCGCTTGATGCAGACCGTCGCTATAGCGGCGGCCCGACATGAGACGGCCGGTGAATTCGTCGACGATAACGACTTCTTCTTCCTGCACGACATAATCGACGTCGCGTTTCATAATGACATGCGCCTTCAGCGCCTGCTGAATATGGTGGTTGAGCAGGACATTGGCATGATCAAATAAGTTCTCGATATGGAACGCTTTCTCTGCCTTTTCCACGCCCGCTTCCGTCAGCATAACGGTACGAAGCTTCACATCAATTGTGAAATCCTCTTCCGCTTTCAGACGGGTAATGAAACGATCCGCTGCAAAATACATCTCTGTCGACTTAGCGGCTTGTCCCGAAATAATAAGCGGAGTCCGAGCCTCGTCGACAAGGATGGAATCCACTTCATCTATAATCGCAAAATAGAGCGGACGTTGAACCATTTGCTCTTTGTACAACACCATGTTGTCACGCAAATAGTCAAAGCCAAACTCATTGTTCGTTCCGTACGTAATATCGCAAGCATAAGCTTCCTGCTTCTCTTCATGCGACAAGCCATGCATGTTGCAGCCGACCGTCAAGCCAAGGAAATTGTACAACTGGCCCATAATCTGGCTATCCCGCGATGCCAAGTAATCATTGACCGTAATGACATGAACGCCTTTGCCAAGCAATGCGTTCAAATAGACAGGAAGGGTAGCTACGAGCGTTTTACCTTCACCGGTTCTCATCTCGGCGATCTTGCCCTCATGCAGCACCATGCCGCCCATCAATTGCACATCGAAGTGGCGCATGCCAAGCGTACGCTTGGACGCTTCGCGCACGACAGCGAATGCCTCGGGCATAATTTGCTCCAGCGTATCGCCTTTTTCAAGACGTGCCTTAAACTCTTCGGTTTTATTGCGGAGCGCCTCATCCGACAAGCCGGAAATCCGGGACTCCAAACCGTTAACTTCTTCTACGGTCCGCGTGAGACGCTTGACCTCGCGCTCGTTTGCGTCACCAAATATTTTTTTCACTAGTCCGAGCATGGTCTTCCCCTTTCGTATTACGCCTGTTTGCCTTAAATTGTAACAGTTTGTAGAGACCGCCGCAATGAGTCGCTATCATTTCCAGCAATAGGCATGCTATCGATAATGAAAAGAGCCTTCTCCGGTGAAGGAAAAAGGCTCTGTTGATTGTATGAGTCATTAAGTATTCCTTGTTAATCCTGTATATTCGCTTGGCGGTCAGCCTTGCTCAATTAAGCCGTATTTGCCGTCGCTTCGCTTGTAAACGACATTCACTTCCTTATTGTCCACGTTGGAAAATACGAAAAAGTTATGGCCGACCATGTTCATCTGGAGAATCGCTTCCTCCACATCCATCGGCTTCAACGTAAAGCGCTTCGTTCTTACAAGCTCTAATTCGTCCTCTTCATCTAATACGCGGACAGCCGAGCCATTCGCCTCTTCCTTGAAGATTGTTCTTACACCGTTGCTGTTGCGGAATTTGCGGTTCAGCTTCGTCTTATGCTTACGGATCTGACGCTCCAGTTTGTCCACTACGACGTCAATGGAAGCGTACATATCCTGGCTCTTATCCTCAGCTCTGAGAAGGACTCCTACGAGCGGAATTGTCACCTCTACGGCATGCTGACCTTTCGTTACGGACAATGTTACGGTTGTTTCGGAGGCAGGTGCTTCAAAATACTTTTCCAAGCGGCTTAGCTTCTTCTCGGCATAATCTCTTAGTGCGTCTGTCACTTGAAAGCGTTGACCTCGAATGATGTATTTCATGGGGCATTCCTCCTTTACATGTTCTTATTATAACATAGGTGAAGGCCTATGACAAAACAGATTTTAGTTTATTGTGAATTTTCTGATAATTTGTTGAAAAAGCACAGATTCAGCTTATGCATATCCACGATACAAGCATGTGCCGTGAGACTTCCTAATCTAATTTTAATTATCATTTATTTTAAATAATTTAATGACGTAAATCTTTATTAATCGACATCAGCAGTCGATATGTATAGAGATATCTGCTATAACTTTATATTTATAATAGGAAGTACTATTCTAGTCAGAACACCAGTCTTTCAATTTCCCATAGTGTTTAAAAATATCAAATGTTGTACAAATAACTATTCGTTTATGTAACGACTCTGAGGCAGCAAATCAAATATTCGACGAAAGAGAGGGAATTAACAGTGAGTAAAATATTAATTTCCATTTTATCGACAATAGATAATCAAGAAAGATTAGACTCAATTTACGACAAATTTGAAGCAGAGGGGTTCCAAGTAGAGATATTCAGTGACGAAGTTAATTATGCATTTCAACTTACCAGCCTAGTAGATATTGTATCTTATTTAAAAGAACAAGAACGATATAGCGATGGCATACATAGGATATCCGTTTTATCCAATATTAGACCATTGCTGTTTTCGTGGTATAGATGCTATAACACTCTGGCCCAAGATTTTATTTATTTCGATGATGAATATAGTAACCATTATTCTTCCAACTTACAACATAGGAGTTTTATTGAGCAGCTCTCTGAATTCAACAATATTGATTACGAAGATATGATAGATAAAATATTTGTTTCCATTAATACGATGAGTAATTTAACAGATTTTTTAATACAAAACCATCGTTTTATATTCTTTGATCTAATCGAAAACTTCGACTACAACAACACTCCATCAAAACATAAAGATTCAAAAAATTATTACTATAATAAGCTTGAGTATCAATTTAACTTTACGGATAACAACAATTCGCAAAACATCTTCATCACCGAAAAGCAAATTCAGGATATTACTATTAACTCAGAATGGATTGCTTTACTTAAGGATAATGCTTACTTCGCTCTATACGCAATTTTTTACATTTATAAGATGGACATTGCTCAGTCTCTAAAAGATTCAACTCTAACT
>NZ_CBVJ010000132.1 GCF_000513275.1 Paenibacillus gorillae
ACTCTAACTAATATATTTCATCAAATTAGTACATGGGATCATGATATCCAACAAAAGATATATGATCGATTGATGAGTCATATTACGAGTAACTCTATTGATTTTCTTGAAAAGATATTTTTATTTCTTTAGTGGCCTTATTAAATACAAAAAATAATTTATTAGAGGAGATAATGAATCAATTAATCGCAGATAAACAATGGATTCAATACCATTATCCTTTATTAATGAATTCACTTTTTTATTTAAGTCACAACAAAACTGTAAGTTATCCACAACTATATAGTGATCGTCAGTTAGTTTTTGAGAATATCACTGATTATTACAGCTCTAAAGTTGACATTAAATCTTTCCAAAGAAATCCCAAACGAATCGCAATAGTAGCCGGTCAGATGCTTAGTCCTAATCATGCTCCTACTATGTTGACTTTAAACTATTTGAAGAGTTTTATAGCCTACGCCCCCGAGTATGAAGTGAAGGTTTTTACAGAGGATCATTTTCATTATAGCACTAATGAAGTCGCTTTCCCGTCCTGTTATAGTTCTGCTGTTTCCAGAACGTGTAAACCACTACATGCAGAATTTCTGAATATGGAACCAAATATCTATTATTCCGATGTCTCCAAAGAAAGAGAATTTAGAATACAAGAAGACATCAATACTGTTGTGGACTTTCAACCGGATTTACTCTTGGTTATTGGTTCCGATTATAGCTTTATTGCAGCATATTTAGGAAAAATGCTCCCCATCATTAACTATACAGTGGGAGGAGCAGCTAATCCTTCAAATGCTGATGTATATATCGGGGGTTATGAAAAAGAAGTCATTTTAAAAGAATACAGTCAATACGCTATTGATAATGTAAATTACCATAAACATATGATGGGGTTGTCTTTCCCAAAACCTGTACAAGCACTCTCAAGAATAGATTATAAACTTTCTCAAACGGATTACGTTATGGTTACAGTCGGAAATCGTCTAGATGCGGAAATGAGCGAATCTTTTATTGATTTGATTTGTAAGTTTATTAATAACACTCCGAATGTTAAATGGTTATTGGTGGGCTCAGCAAAGCATAAATATATTCACAATAAATATAATACATTAATAAACAATAATCAGATCATCATGATGGATTATATATCCGATCTACCTGCGCTTTATAATATATGTAATATATATATCAATCCTTTTAGACAGGCTGGTGGATTTAGCGGTTACATGGCTATGAACCAGTCTCTGCCGATTGTAACGCTATACAACAAGAGTGATATTGGCGCAGTAGTCGGTGCAAATTTTGCTTGTAAGGATATAGAAACATATGAACAGGAATTACATCGGCTTTACACAGATAACGCTTACTTTAACATTGTAAGTACAGAAATGAAGAGACGTGTAACCCAGAACTATCACTTCAAAAATTCAATAGAAGATTTACTGCGAATATTTACTCTTGCTAGGAATGCATTCGATAACAGAAATAGTATGGTGGGACAATAATAATATTCTGCTAGTTTTCGATATTGAGCCACTCACATCCAAAAAAACATAAAAAGCTCCGGTTGCCCGGAGCTTAAAGTTAGACAGTTATCACCATCTATAAGGTGGCTATGAAAGCCTGAAGATTACAGTTTAATTACGTTTGCAGCTTGTGGACCGCGAGCGCCTTCAACAATATCGAATTCCACCGATTGGCCTTCTTCAAGTGTTTTGAAACCTTCGGATTGGATTGCAGAGAAATGAACAAATACGTCGCCGCCTTGCTCAGTTTCAATGAACCCATAGCCTTTCTCTGCGTTAAACCATTTAACTTTACCCTGCATACATAAACAGTCCCTTCATCATCAATTACTGTGAGGCGTTTAAAGGTAAGGCCCACATATCGAATATAACACCCAGGACACAATATTGTCAACATTTTCTTGTAAGCGAATTCATTCAGTCTATGATTGACTTTTTGGCCCTTTATCTTGTCTCTAACAGCCACTCACACAACTGAAAATCCATTACAGTATCAATATCTATGGATCTCTCTTTCGGCATGACATAACCAACCGTATGCTCCGTTAAGAAAGTCTTTGTTTCTATAAATTGTTCGACGCTCGCAACATATACAGCCCCATTTAACACAAATACTTTAGGCAGATCCTGCCTGCGTGTTGCATTAGCTTCTTTGATTAACGGCACTAACTGCTCCTCAGTCCCGCGTTGGAACATCCAATATGGACTTTTATCCGGTTCCGTTATTGAGACTGCAAAGGCATTAGACTTTACACATAATTCAATACAAGCATCAATATCTTTATTGTCCCTTAACGGGGAAGTGGGCTGCAAGAGAACCACATAATCATAGCCAGGCAGTTCTTCAATGGCATGAACGACAGGTAACAAGCCAGATGTGCCATCTTGAGCCAAGTACTCTGGTCTTTTGAAAGGAACATCCCCCCCGTACTCTAGAGCGGTTTTTATAATTGCATCATCATCTGAGGAAACAATAGCTCTATCTATATATTTAGATTTATTAGCCTCCTCTATCGTCCATGCAATAAGCGGTTTTCCATTAAGCATCCGAATATTTTTACCGGGTACACCTTTAGAACCTCCCCTAGCGGGAATTATGGCCAATACCCTCTTGTCATTGATCATAATTATACAATTCCTTCTAGATACTCTGTATTTGCCCGTTCGAAATCGTCTATTCTTCCAATATCCATCCAATATTCCCTAATAGGGAAAGCAGAGGTAGGTGCATTTCGTTTCAGCAATTCGTCAAACAAAGAAGGCATGTCATAGAACGTGTTTTCTGGTATGTATTGCAGTACTTCTGGAGAAATAACATAAATCCCCCCGCTTATAAAAAAGCGTTGAAGTGGCTTTTCTTCGATACTTCGAAGGTGATGGTTGTCCACCTTCACAACACCATATGGCACTTGAAATTCATATTCTCTTACACACATCGTCGCATTCGCCTTCGTATCCGTATGAAAATCAAGCAGTTGTTTAAAATTAACCTTCGTTAGCAAATCACCATTCATCACAATAATGGGTGCATCCGGAGTAAACGGAAGAAGACTCAAGGCACCTGCAGTACCAAGACGCTTATTCTCTTGAAGGTAAATAATCTCTACTCCCCACTTCAATCCGTCTCCAAAGTAATCCATAATCATCTCAGCCTTATAATTAACCGAAATGATAAAACGATGGAATCCATTTGAAATAAAGTTTTCAAGAATTACTTCAAGAATTGGCTTAGTTCCAACCTTAAGGAGAGGTTTAGGACAATCCCGCGTTAATTCTCCAAGTCTAGTTCCCAAACCGCCGGCCATGATAACGACCCAATTATTACAACGATCATGTTTTATAATTTCATCTAACAAGTCAAGCCTAACAATTAAGCCTTGCCGATTAATAATAGGTATTTGTTTGAGATTATAGTTTTTCATTTTTGCAAAAATTATTTCTTTGCTATCTTCCTCACGAGAGGTCACGGGATCCGTCTTCATAATAAACTTCACTTCACTGTTTAAATCTACTCCGCGCAATATTCCCCTTCGAATATCACCATCTGTCACAGTTCCAACCAATCGTTGCTCGGAATCAGTAACAAGCGCAATTTGAACATGTCCTTCATCAATAATTTGTAGCGCCTCAAGAATAGTCGAGGTTGGCGAAATAAGAAGTCGGTCAATATGTTTCATTTGTATGCCTCCTCTGCCGGTATTCCATATACCGTTAATCGATCCGGCACTGGCTTTCGAACTAATGAACCGGCGCCAACTATAACATGACTGCCGATTGATAAGTGTTGAATAATTGTTGCGCCGGCACCAATATGCGTATTTTGACCAACAGTTACTTGTCCGCAAAGCACAGCTCCAGGTGAAACATGAGAATGGTCTCCAATACGGCAATCATGATCAATAACCGCTCTTGTGTTAATAATCGTATTCTTGCCGACGATGCTTCCTGCCTGAATAACAGCACCTGCCATAATCTGCGCCCCTTCCTCAATCTCTGTCATATGGGAGACGACAGCTGAGTCATGAACCAGCGTTGCGAATGCATAGTGCTTTGAGCGAAACCTTTCAAATAGACTGCTTCTGAATTGGGAATCCCCTACCATCCCCACCCCATTAACCAACAAAGCTTCCTCATTGTTATAGGAGTCAACTACAGTGTCATCACCTAAATGCGGTATAGTTCCGAATAACAATCCATTAGACTGCAATGCTGTATAGCCAATGATGTTAGCTTTTTGACGCATTAACAAATCGATACATACCTTGGCATGTCCACCGCCGCCTAATATTATTATCGGTTTATTATTCATTCAATTAAATCATCCGTATCATATTCTTTCGAAGCTGGCTTGCCTAAGAGATTCCAATACATCGAAGGTGGTAACCCCGTACCTGGTCTCTTTAAAGTAAGATTACTCTCGGACATTGTTTCACCCTTGGCAATAGGCTTTGCGGCTACGACGCTCTTGCGTGCTGGAGCGGCATTAACAAGTTCTGATGCAGCAGGAATTTTAGTAGGCATGCCAAGTGCAGTCTCCACATGACGAATTTGACTAATGAGCAAAGTTAACTCATCCGGTTCCATAGATGCTTGATGATCCGGTCCTTCCATTAGTTTGTCCAATGTGAAATGCTTCTCTATAATTTGTGCGCCTAACGCTACTGCCGCTACGGAAATCTCTGTTCCGGTCGTATGATCCGAATAGCCTGTTTGAAGGCCAAAAGCTTGTCGTAATGTGAGCATTTTTTGTAAATGAACGTCTTGAAAATCAGTTGGATAATTTGTGGTGCAATGCAGGAGGGCCACCTTCTGTTTCAACCTAGCCTGTCCTTCTTCAGAAAAATAGGCTCTTCTAAAGGCCCCCAGACTTGGTTCCTCATTATTCGCGCTAAATGCAAAGGCCAGCGCACCCAGAGCCTCTTCGACATCACCAAGTGTAGAAATCCCGCTAGAAAGTATAATATTGGCTCCACTTCGGCCTGCACGGTATAACAGTGGCAAGTTCGTTATATCACCAGAGGATATTTTCAAAGTTTGAAGCTTCAATTCATTCGTTAACAACTCCAAACTAGGAAAATCAAATGGCGTCGACAGGAATTCGATTCCTGCCGCGCGGCATTCATTCATTAATTCAAGATGATCTGCTGGAGATAATTCCAACTTACGGATCATTTCAAGCTGTGATTCTGCCGCATCCGTTGTTTTCTTCTGATAGTCCGCTTTAGCCGCATGCTTGCTTACTAATTTACTGGCTTGAAAAGTTTGAAATTTCACAGCATCGGCTCCCGCTTTTGCCGCTGCATGAACAAGCTCCTTGGCCAATTGAAGTGAACCGTTGTGATTCACACCCGCTTCTGCAATTATATATACGCTCATTTGATTGCCTCCCTTCTTTCCTATTCAATGTTCTAAATCGTAAAACCGTTTATATAGTATCCCCTCAAGGTTGAGTTCTTTAAGACATTTCATGATTCGTGGCGCCGTCATTCCATCTCCATAAATAGGAGAAGACTTCCTAACGTTTGACTCTAGAAAATTAGGATCGAGCGCTTGGTTAATAGAATGAATAATGGCATCACTTTGTTCGGCTGTTTCAATGACAGTAGAGCCTTTTATTCTTCCCTTCTGCCGAGTGCCAATATCTACGGTCGGTAGTTGGAACATTGGAACTTCAATAATACCGCTCGATGAATTTCCTATTACAACATCCACATATTTCAATGCACTTAGGTACCTCAATTTGCCCAATGAAGTAAAAGTTACTGTTCGTTCTGGATTCGCATGCACATATGTATCAATCAGTTGACTAATAACACGACCATCAGCATCAGCATTTGGCTTAGTAAAAATGATATTCACATGTTTAAAATGATCCAGTGCTTTCAATAGTTCCAGCGTCAGCTCCTCCGAGCTGCGTTGGCCAAGCGTTAACGGGTGATAGGTAACCAAGAAATTAACATGGCCGAGCTTAAAATTAATAGACTCTTCGAATTTTTCCCTGGAGAGCAAGTTCAAGCTGCGAATATTATCTAAGCCGATCGCCCCCACATTAAATACTCTGTCAGGCTGCTCTCCTAATTGAATAACTCGATTGCGATAAATTTCAGTAGATACAAAATGAAGGTGAGACATCTTTGAAACAGAATGTCTAATTGCTTCATCTACAGCGCCTTCCGTACTTTCCCCTCCGTGCAAATGAGCAATTGGGATTTTCGCAATCATCGCTGCCTGCGCCGCTGCCATAATTTCATATCGATCGCCCAGAAGGACCACAATATCCGGATTTAAGCGCTCAAATACGTCTGCAAAACCAATCAACCCCAGTCCCATCGATTTCGTAATACCAATTGCAGTATCACTTGATAGGAGCATTTCAACCTTGTCATTTATTTCGAAACCATCATTCACAATTTCTTGATACGTTAAGCCAAACTCTGGCGATAGATGCATACCTGTGACAACCAATTGCAGTGTCAACTCAGGATCGGCTTTAACCTCCTGCAAGAGGGGCGACAACAAGCCATATTCCGCTCGTGATCCGGTTACAACACATATCTTCCGCATATCTGTCCTCCTGTCCGTTACTCAGTTATGAAAGAGATCCGAGCCGCTAGGAATATTAATGACTCGAAGCTCTAATTCCTCAGTCACACTTAAATCCATTCGAGGGCAGTGATCATATATAGCCATACGATGCATTGGTGTCCATATAGGACGAGTCATAAACCCGTTATCATTCGTGAAGTCCAAAATGCTGTTTCTTAGTTGTTCATCCGGCTTCTCAAGCAATAGTGCATTTAACCAATAATTACTTGAGCCGTCTTCCTTCTCTTTAAACCACTCCACACCTTCTACTTGAGCAAATATCGCCTCGTATCGATACGCAAGCTGTCTCTTCTTATGTAACATCTCAGGCAGTTGCTCAAGTTGAGCACAGCCTAATGCAGCATTAATATTAGGCAGCCTGTAATTGTATCCAATCTGATCATGGTCATATGCCCAGCGATGTGGTTTCTTCGCGGTTGTCGTCATATGCTTAACCTGTTTGGCGATGTTCTCATCCGCAGTTAAAATTGCCCCGCCGCCACCAGTAGTAATAATTTTATTACCATTAAAGCTTATTGCAGCTAGCTTCCCGTATGTCCCCGTATGCCTGCCTTTATAGAAGGTTCCCAGTGATTCCGCAGCATCTTCGACAATGGTCAAGCCAAATCGTTCACATACCTCTACAAGATAATCCAGTTCGACCGAGTGTCCAAAAGTATGCATCGGCACTACCGCAGCTATCCGCCTGCCTGTTATACGATTAAAAGATTGCCCATTGCTTTGTACATGTACGATATCCCTTAAGTAGGCCTCTAATTTATAAGGGTCCAGTCCCATTGTATCTCTAGCTACATCCACGAAATGAGGAGTAGCACCGATATAAGATACTGCATTAGCGGTTGCTACGAATGTTAGAGAAGGAATAAGCACTTCATCTCCAGCCTGAATACCAGCTATCAATAGGCTGATATGCAAGGCTGCCGTACCGTTTACTACTGCTATAGCAAAAGGGGAGCCTGTGTAGTCCGCAAGATCCCGTTCGAATCGATCTACATATTTACCTACAGAAGATACCCATCCGGTATCTAAGCATTCTTTCACATAATCCCACTCTCTACCTTTGAAGGCAGGCTCATGCAAAGGGACAAACGATGATTTATCGGCGGGCAACACTTGCCGGAATGCTTCAACAATCCGCAAGGACAGATGCTTATTATTCATCTCACTACTACCTCCGTCCATAATCATTACAGATTGTATTGATCCGCTTTATACTTACTCAAGTTTTCCGGGTTAGTAAACCACTTCACCGTTTCTTGCAGCCCTCTCCTGAAACCATCTAATCCGCCGTAAGCTGGTTCCCAGTCCAATAATCGCTTCGCTTTAGTATTATCAGCCCATAGACGCTCTACTTCACTGTTCTCAGGACGAAGACGAATTTCATCACTTACAATATCAATGTTCTTATTCATGACTTCACTAATAAGCGTAGCAGTATCTCCGATAGAAATTTCATAGTTGCTTCCTATATTTATTTCTTCACCTATACTATTTGGGGATTCCAACATACTTATAAACCCTGAAACAGTATCTTTCACATAGTTAAAATCTCTCGTTGGAAGCGTAGCCCCTAATTTGATCTGCCTCTGTCCCGCTGCAATTTGCGTAATGATTGTCGGGATTACCGCTCTGGCGGACTGACGCGGTCCATAAGTATTGAAAGGGCGAATAATGCCTACCGGCATCTGGAACGAACGATAGAATGACATCGCCAATTGATCGGCTCCGATTTTAGTAGCTGAATAAGGTGATTGCCCTTGCAAGGGATGCTCCTCGGTAATCGGAACAAATCGTGCAGTCCCATACACCTCGCTGGTTGATGTATGTATAACTTTAGAAATATTTAACTCCCGGGCAGCCTGCAGGACATTAAGCGTTCCCTTCATATTGGTATCTACGTAGGTTTCCGGAGAATGATAGGAGTATGGAATTGCAATTAATGCAGCTAGATGGAGAACGGCATCACAGCCCTCCAGTGCTTTTTTAACGCCATAGGGATCCCGAATGTCCCCCGTAAACACTTCAAATTTCCCCCGTACATCTTCTGCACATTGATCAAGCCAGCCCAACGTATTAAAAGAGTTGTACAAGGTAAAAGCACGAACATCATATCCTCGACGAATCAACTCTTCCGTTAGATGGGAGCCAATGAAACCATCTGCTCCAGTAACAAGCACTTTGCGATAATTACTCATAATGATCTCTCCTCCACCCTTCTCTTTGTCTCATTCACGATCAGCTTCAATTCAGTCGATTTCTCTAACATTTGCCTCACTAATGGCTGCATAACTTCAACAGCTAGTGCTGCTTTTTTAATTAAATTCGTTTGCTTCACAAACTCCGAAAAATTACGTTCAAATTCAATAACAGCATTTCTGCAAACTGTAATATAAATCGCCTTGAATGGCCAGCTATTAATAATTAATTTCCACTCTGCATCTATTGCTGTGAAGAAGTCTGCGCATTTTCTCGGGTTAACGCGACTAAGCTCCGATAATTTACTGATTTTAAGGTTCACCCTCGTTAAACGCTCCTCAATTAGAAGCATTTCTTCTGGCAATTGCATAATAATGGATTCTATTTTGTTAATCCGTTCGGCATCATATGGCTTTAAATGATCCATTTCCTTTAAGAAGAAATCCTCATCCAGACGACTATTGTCCTCTAAATGCCTCAGGATCTCTTCCATGGACTGTGACACTGTATGTTTAATTACCGCTCCCATTTGAGTCGTATTAATAAAATGAATATCAGAATTATTTTCTAAGAGCTCCTCAATATCCGCCAAAGTCAGCATCATGGCATCGGTTGTACGATTCATTGTTCCACGAACATTCTCTACCAATCGTTCAGCACCCTGGATCGTCAAATCATTTTGCTGTCTATCAACATGTTTGGCTCCGGATGCATACATAAGCTCACCAGGATAAGATAAATCCTGGCCTGTAAAAATAATTTCTTTGCATCCCATATATATCGCCGCTTGGATCGCCGTTCCGGTTACCGAAAGGTTAGATTGAAAGACAGGCTCTTCATTCGTTACATCCATCAACTGATTAAGTGTTGCATCATTGTTCAAACGCACATGAAACAGATGATCACTTTTGCTGTCGATAATACGATATTGAATCATCGGGGCGTATAGCATTGGGATTCCTTTAATATCTAAATCTTTAAAAACCTTATAGTTAGCCTCAGCCCCATCAATAGATACAATTAAATGAGGCACAATGCCGTAATGCAACAGGGATTGGATCGTTGAGCCAGCTGCTATTATAAATGCATGGTTTTTGAGTCTTCGTAAGCTTTTAATGTCCGCTTCTAGAGATGGCCCTGCCCCTACAATTACAGCCTTCTTGCCTTCAAGTTTATTTCTCAAACCTAAAATAGATGGCGTCTTTAGAACTTTGGCCAAGTTATACATACTGTTTTCAACCCATTGCACGCCATATTTATCATTCATGCTAACCGCACTTTTATAGTTCATTATAGCGGTTGCCGCATCTTTACTAAATTGCTCTTTGTTCAAACCTTTGACTTTATCGTAAATAGGCAGGGCAAGCAGTTCCGGTTCTCCCTTCATCTGCTTAAGGAATCGATAGAACATTCTATCCCTCTGTTCCTTGTCTGTACCAATAACAAAATCAATGATATTCAAACGTTGGAATACCTCACTTAGATCAATGACTTCCATTGAAGCGAGTAGTACTTGCACATCGGGTTCATAGATAGATAAACGATGTTCTGGGTACATTTCAGCATAGCTTTCAACATGATAGCCTAGACCAAAACCATAAAAAAATGTATCCGAGTGATTGTCGGATTCTAGTTCTAATTGCTCTCTCCAATATCTCACTTCTTGAGAAGGATCATACTGGCTATATAAATAGAGCGGATTGGTTTCATCTGTGATTAAACACAGATTTGGTTGCCCATTTTTAGAATACATAATTTGACACTGATTGCGTTCTCTAGTAAACGAACTAACCTGCTCATATAATTTAGGTTGAGTCGACTTCAGAAAGTCAAGATTCTTCTTATAACGCTCTTCTAGCACTGATCTTTGCTCGCCTAAATCAGCTGCCAATTGCCGAAATAACGGTGTCAACTCATATCTTAAAGAGTCACTTGCATCTCTATAATTCTCTTTATCCATGCAAGCATTCATTTGTCCAAAATGATCGCTCAAACCAGTGATCGTTCTTACAATATTAGGTTGTATAGCATAAAAGGCTGCAGCCTGTTCCATACTCTCGTTGAGGTCATTCAACGTCCTATACAGATCATCCATGCTATCCACAATGATACCAAAATTCTCCCAAGTCTTTTCACTTAATGGTTGAATTATTAAATCGGAAACAAATTCACAGGCTTCAATTAAGTTTGGCAAATATATTCGTAATTGCTCGATAGTATTATCTACATCAATTAGTTGTTGATCCATTATCGTGCCCCCTAGTTCTTATCTTATATATCGGATAAATACGACAAATAAATAAGAATAACCGTCAGGAAACGACACTGACGGCTCTTGTAATTTATCCCATTAAGGAGACTATTTTAATCTTTACTAAGCTTTTGAACTCGTTGAACAGCCTCTTCCACATAAAGTTTGATTTCAGGAGTGGCCGTTTTAATTGCTCTCACCAGTTCGCCGAGTATTTGAACAAACAGACTTGCTTTTTTGTGTATATTCTTCTCGCTTGCGAGTTCGGGCAAATTACGGTCAAACTCGCTAATTGGCACTTTCAATACATATTGGTAAATGCTTATGAATGGATTGCTGCTTACCACTTCTCCCCATTCATCTTCAATTGCTGCCATTGATCTGAGGCACTTATCTGCATTGATACGGCTTAATTCAGGAAGTTTAGCCAGTTTTCTTTCAATCCAATGAACCCGATTTTCTAATTCAGAAATTTCCCTAGGAAGTTCATAGAGTTTTGATTCGATGACAGATTTTCGTGCTGCATCATAGCCTTCGTATTGGCTTTGAAGAATTTTATTAATAGAATCATTACTGTTCATTTGAGAGGCCAACCTTTTTATAGTTTCTTCCATGCTCTCCCAGTTGGTGTTGTTTATTTTAGCTCCCTTTTGAGATGTATTTGTAAAATAAACATCAGGATGTTCAGCAATCTGACTTTCAATATTTTTTAAAGTAAGCTTCATACTTAGATTGGTCTTATTCATGGAACCATTAACATTTTCAACCCAATAAGTTGCCTCCGCAAGCACGGTTTTGCCCTGCTCCTCACCAACATGAACAGTGCCTGCTGCATACATGCTATCTGTCGGGTAGGACAAATCTTGACCAGTAAGTATAATCTCCTTACACCCCATATAGGCAGCGATCTGAATTGCTGTGCCTGTCACAGAATAGGTACCTTGAAATACGGGATCTGCTCCTGATATACCCATAACATAATTAGATATCTCATCATTCCCGAAAAATGCATGCATCGTATTAAAGTATTGGGCATCAACAATTCTATGCTCAACCTGAGGTATGTAAATCAACATAATATCTTCTCTGTTAATTTTTTTAAAGGCTTCATAGTTTATATCCATACCATCTATTGATACAACGATATGCGGTACAATTCCAAAATGCTGCAAGGATTGAATAGATGTCCCTGCGGCGATTATGATTGCATACTCTTTTATCGTTCTTAAATACTCAATGTCTGACTCTAACGAAGGGCCTGCCCCGACAATCACTGCTGGCTTTCCAAACAATTGATTGTGTAAGACTGCTAATGAAGGGGTGGATAGATTCGCTGCTACATTATACAGGATGTTTTTAGCATGCTGCAGTCCTCGTCCCTTTATCGTTTGTTTATTCATCATATCACTAATAATAGTCGACTCAATTCGTTCGAATAACCATTTCTTTTGATCACCGTATAGACGATTATAGATTGGCATACTAGTAATGGGTACTGAGTCATCACAGTAGTCTGAGAGTAAATACAATAAACGATCTACTTCCTCTTCTTTCTCTCCCACGGCAAACATTTTAACCCTAGTTAAGCTAAAGATCGTTTTCAAATCTATCACATACATCGCGGCAAGTAGTACTTGCTCATCCGGCTCATATAGATAAACATCCATATTAGGATGTGTCTGTGCAAAATGAATCAAATGATAACCGAAGCCTAAACCGTAGATGAGCATTTGCTCTGTCTCTTCTGTAGTGTCTACAATAGACTGTGCCCAACGGAAAGCCTCGTAATTTGGATTATACTGACTATACATGTATGTTTTATTGGAATTGTTACTTAGGATAACAAGATTAGCTGAACCATCTGAAGCAGGGAAAATTTGATAGTTGGTTTCATCCCTCTTAATATCTTTAATAAACTCATATACATTTGCATATGTATCTTTTAAAAAGTTCAAATTCTCAATGAAACGGCGCTCTTGGATATCATTCCTTTCACCCAGAAGAACCATAACTTTTTTGAAAAGTGGAGCAAGTTCATGTTTAATTAAATCACCAACAGATACAAATGCTTCTGCCTCTACATACTGAGTTAAGACAGTATACTTCTTCGATAAGGCTGAAATAGTCTCCATAATAAAAGGATGCATGGCATACTGAACTTCAGTTGCTTGCAATTCATTTTCTACTATTTCCATTATTTTATAGAGGTCATTAAGACTGCCTACGAACTGTCCGAAGACCTCCCATGATTGTTCGCTAATTTTCTCATAAAATAAATCCGACAATGAATCACAAGCTGTCAGTAGTTTAGGTAAAAAAACTTTTAACTCTTCTATTATCTCTTTTGTATCTAAGCTTAGCTCCCGCACGATCATGATACCACCCTCGTAATCATTTATAACTTATATATCGGATCATTATCATCATAATATAAGAAAAAGCTGACAGGTAATACTATCCTGACAGCTCTTCAACTCATTCAGTTATTTTTTTGGTCGAAAAAATAACTCTCGGTTACATAGGCATTATCATATGCCTGCTCATATACTTTTTTCTGTATTTGAGTTTGTTTAATTTTCTCAAGTGCTTGAGAAGCTTCTTCTTTAAGATCATTCATGCGCCCTGTGATTAGAGAGTCAAATTTACCTATTTCCGTTAATCTTTCTTTCTCTGCAATCGAAATTACAGGCTGAAGTTCCAACTTCATAATGACATCACTTCGAAGATCCAGCAGCATTAACAACTGATCCGGTTCTATCTCGTCTATACGTTCAACCATTAAGAGAGTAGTATCGTATAACTCAGTTAATTCTTTCAGCATTATATAGTACCTGTCTCAACTCGAACACTACCCGCAGGAGTTTTAACAACTTGCCTCCATGTTTCCAACAATCCTTGTAAATGTTCTAATACTTCTTCAGCTAACTTTGCATTCTTCTTAAGGTTAGATTGAATAAGTTGAAAGACCATGTATTCATAGATCCGAAATAATTCATTGGAAATCTCATATTGGAAATCCAACGAAGCAATAAGTTCATTAATAATAGCCTGTGCTTTTTTTAAATTTGTGTTTCCTTTTTCAAAATTTCGTTCATGAATTCCCTCAATACCTGCCTTTGTAAAGCGAATTGCTCCTTCAAACAACATAACAATTAACTTACCGCCCGTTGCAGTTTGAACGGAGGATTGCTGGTAAACTTGGTATGGAGAGTTAAGCAAATTGTCTCACTCCTTTAACTCGATAGACTGTTCAACGATGAAGATTGCGAGTTGAATTTATTTATAGCTGTTTCCATCCCTGAAAACTGTTTATAATATTGCTTTTCCATCATATCTAGACGTCTAAGCATAAGACTTTCTCTTTCCTTCATCTGCTTGATTTGTCCACTTAGCAATGAATTTTCTAGAAAGCTTGCATTCGTATCTGTACTGGTAAGAGATGTGCCTGCTCTCTTTGAAAGACTATCCAAAGCAGTCATTGCAGATTTTGTCATTTTATTAAACACACCTGTAGTACTATTGGAGAATAGATTAGTAATTGCTTCTGGATTGGATTCTAATGCACTACGCAGTTGATCTTCATTAAGTACTAACTTGCCCTTCTCCGTGTAACTTCCTGTAGTAATACCGAGAGGTATATTTTGTCCGCTGGCATCCTTAATTCCTCCTACTAGCGCATTAGTCGCTGCTCGTAACTCCGTTACTAATTTGGTGAGTGTACTATCGCTACGTAGTGCTCCGCTTCTTGCCTTCTCTTCCCAAAGCTCAACTTCTTTGTCCGACATTTCTTTCTTTTCATCCGCGGTAAGCGGCTTATAGCTGCGATTCTTGGTTTCCGACAACTCGGAATTAATTGAACTAATTAAGCTATTATATTCGCTAACAAAAGACTGTATGGTTTTGACAATCGTCTCTGTATCTTTGACGGCCGCAATCGTCGTCACACTGTTTGCTGCTGTCTTAGTCTTCACTGTAAAGTCAAAACCATTTACTGCGAAGCGATTGCTGGCTTGCTCATGTTCTATACCATTAATGGAAATTATAGCGTTAGCACCTTTATTGGTATCATTCACTTGAATATTATTATTCGCATTATCCATTGTTGGCATATTCGCAACGGTTATTCCAGTCCATTTGCTTGCATCTGTTAGACCAGTCTTAGTTGCCGTAATAGAAAATTGCCCTGATTTTGCATCATAGAGCGCCGTAGCATTAGCCGTCCCGCTTTTTGCATTAATTGCAGTTGCTAATTCGCTTAATGTGGCGTCTTTGGAAACGGTGATATCTACATTATTAATGTTTATGCTCACATTACCAGTCGCACCAATCTCGGTGAATCCTAAATCACTAAGCTTCTTCTCCGTGTTATCAGCGAATTTATTAGTAAATTTATAAATACTATTTGCTGCTGTCGCGACTTGATCAACCTTCACATTTAAGGTACCTGATGCGTTTGAGTTTGTCGAATTGACAGTTAGTGCAGTAGTGTCTCCACTCACCTCAGAGGTTTTAGCACCGATGGCCTTTGAAAGATTAAATGAACTCAACTTATTATTTCTAAAATCAACAATTTTAGAGCTCATTGAACGATAATCTTCTTGCTGCCACTCTACCTTTGTACGATTCTTCACCATATTATCATACGAGGATCTTTTAGCTTTCATTAACTCTTTAACCATAGCATCAATATCTAAACCCGATGCAAAACCTGAGAGTCTCATAAATTACTTCCCCTCCTATACTTTCTCATCAATTAGGATTCCGTTTAACTCCAATTGCTTAGCAACTAAATCAAGAAGCTTCTCTTCTGGTATTTCTCGAATGACTTCACCTGTTTCCTTGTCTTTCACTTTATAGAGAATATGATTTGTTGCTTCATGAACGGAGCGTTCCACCGTAGTGTTTGGACCTTGAATGGATTGCATGATACGATCTATTGTTTTCTTAACTTTCTCTGATTCATCGGTAGTAGAAATGATTCCTTTCATAGGAACATTCTCTACATTTATGGTGTTGTTCACAACTGTCTCTTTCACCGGTCCGCTGCTGAGGTTCTTGTCTGCCAGATTGCCCCCCGTGGTGTTTATGGATGAAATATTCATCGCTCTATTCCCACCTCGATATAAAGTTTATACTACTTATTATTATCGGACTTCACGTTCATTTTCATTAGGTTATATTTAATTATTAATTCCATCTATATTAACTGCTAAATAAAAAAGGAAGCCTTAGAATATCTAAGGCCTCCTCTCTTAGGAAACAAATTATTGAAGCAAGGAAAGAACGCCTTGCGGCTGCGAGTTGGCTTGTGCCAGCATCGATTGGGAAGCTTGAAGAAGAATGTTATTCTTCGTAAGTCTAACCATTTCGCTTGCCATATCTGTATCACGGATACGGGATTCAGCAGCTGTCAAGTTCTCAACTGTAGTACCCAAGTTGTTCGAAGTGTACTCCAGACGGTTTTGTTTCGCACCAAGCGTTGCACGCTCTGTGGAAACACTTTTAATAGCTGATTCGATTTTAGTCAAGTCAGCCGAGAATCCGCCAGTACCAGTACCAGCGCCTACAGACGAAAGTCCTTTGAAACCAGATGCATTAACACCTGCGATTTTGATTACTTGTTTGCTGTCATCCGATTGGATGGAAACAGAGCTAGTAATTTTGATTCCGTTGAATGTAGTGTCAGAAACGATTTTATCAATCTGACCACCCAGCTCTTTAAGCTCCAGGTTGATGTTGCCTTTATCGCCAGAGGAATAAGTATCTGTCGATTTTTGAACAAGCAGCTCTTTCATACGGGAAAGCATGGAGCTAACTTCGTTCATTGCGCCCTCAGCCGTTTGTACGAACGAAACTCCGTCCTGTACGTTCTTTTGAGCTTGCTCAAGACCACGGATTTGACCGCGCATTTTTTCGGATACAGCAAGACCTGCAGCATCATCAGCAGCACGGTTGATGCGAAGACCCGAAGAAAGTTTTTCCATCGATTTGCCCGCAGCAGCATTGTTCAAAGACATGTTGCGGTGCGTGTTCAAAGCAGTAATGTTGTGGTTAATACGCATTGATAATTCCTCCCTGAATGGTTAATTAGTCCCACATCCTTGTGGTAAAGCAAATTTTGGTTCCCCTCCATTGCCCTACACTTACTATCGGCAGATTCTCTCCATTCTTTTATAGCAATTTTCTATTTTTTTTGATTTTTTTAAACTGATTTTTCAAGTCGTCCACTGTAATGACTGACTGCTGCGCATTCTGGTTCATTTTTTCCACAGAGACATACAGTTCCTTGCGAAGGATGCCTACTTCTCCAGGTGCTTGTATCCCGATCTTGATGCTGTCTCCTACTATTTCTAATATGCTAATCTCAATGTTATCACCAATAAGCACAGACTCTCCGCGTTTTCTTGTTAGAACGAGCATCTTATTTGCCTCCTCCAGACATCGCCGCCGCAAACAGCGGCTGATGTATCGAATAGGAAGCGTCCTGCAAAATGTACTGCATGCCTACCCCAGCCTGTTTATTAATAATAATGGGAGCAGCCAGGTTAATAGTTGCCGTTATGAGATCTCCTTGTACGTTTACAATATTGAATACTTGTACGTTTTTATCGTCCTTCAGATTCATTTCGACTTGAAACCGCTCAGGCAAATCGAACTCGTAATCAGTAAAGAAGCCGAAGGGTTCCGTAATAATAAACGCCAGAGCCTCATCCTCCACTGACTGCAGGTATTCAAATGGACTGTCCTCAATCGTAACAATCATATATTTCGAGTATTGTTTAAAGCCCGGTATTCCGTCAGCGAAAAGAATAATTTGCTCTTCTAATAATTCTAGTTCGCCAAATCGGGTCGTTTGTACGATCATTCTATTCACGCTCCACTTCTGTTTGATGAATCAAGCTTAAAGCTTCTCCTTGTACAACAAGAAGCTACAGCATCGTTACCGATTCCATAGCTTCCGCTTGCTTTATTCTATTATTCCACTCACTAGTTCAAGAAATCAACCAGTGATCTGCTGATGACTTTTGCGCCTACCGACAAGGAGGCCTCGTATATGGTTTGAGCCGTTTTGGAATCAATAAGCACCTGTTCCAAATCGGCATCTTCTACTTTTGATTGGAGGTCAGTCAAACTCAGCTCAAAATCTGCCAAACGTCCTTGCATTAACTCGATTCTATTAACTTTTGCCCCAATTTCAGCTCGTGCATTAAGCATACGATCATAACTGCTTTCAATGTTGGATAGCTCGGAGGATACTGCACTATAATTGGCAGGAGGCGTTACTGCAGCCATTATACGATCAATAACAGAAAACACGTTATCGTTAGTTGTGCCCGCAGGAAGATCTGCATTTCCAAATACCTGATTGCCAGTCAAATTTATATCGACTGTGACATTTGCGCCCAACGCGTATCGTACGGACCCATTGTCCGTTAGCGTTTCTTTGAGAAGCGTTGTTGCATCATCATACGGAGCTTGATCAAACTTCTCCCCGTTAAATACATATTTTCCGTTCATCTTGCTATTACCGATGTCGACTAATTGCTTTTTCAGTTCAACGATTTCACTTTTGATTGCATCCAATGCTTCCTGCGGATTCGTCCCATTGGATGCATTCGTAGCAAGTTCCTTCAAACGCTGCATGACATCGCCTGCCTGACTAATCACTGTATCCGAAAAGTCGAGCCAAGAAAGCGCCTGATCTGCGTTTTTTTGATATTGTACATTAGCCGATAGTTCGGCACGGTACCGAAGCGAGTACGTAATACCTACCGGATCATCGGAGGGCTTGTTGAGCTTCATGCCCGTAGATGAAACATTTTGTAAATCCGACATGACCTTTAGGTTTTTATTGATATTTCGGCTCAACTGCAAATGCATCATACCTTGTGTGACTCTTAGGGACATTAGGAACAACCTCCATTGTTTAGCTATTAAAAGCGTAATTATCTGCCGACCGTTCCGGTTCCGTTAATTAACTTATCTAGCAGTTCATCAAATGTCGTCATAAACCGCGCAGCAGCGCTATACCCATACTGATACTTAATCAAATCTGACATTTCTTCATCAAGGGAAACGCCGCTAACCGACTGACGATTGCCTTCCACCTGATCCAACTGCGCTTGTGTATTCGTATAAAGTCTGGATGCCTCCTGGCTTTTAACACCTAGAGTACCAACCATAGCACTGTAGAAGTCATTGACCGAAGCGTTTGTAATGCTGCCACCGCTGGCCGACTGATCAAAAGTAAAACTGACTTCTTTAAGCTCTGCCATAATCAAGGCTAAGCCGTTATTGCCTTTAATAGGTGTAACTACTCCGCCCCCATCAATTGTACCGCGCAGAGAGGTCGCAATTTTATTCGAATCGCCATCTATAGTCGGGTTCAACTGGATGCTAGCTGCAGTAATACCATTGGCACCGGTCTTAAAGGTGAAGAAATCCTCCCCTGCTGAACCATCTAAAGAATAGCCTAGCTTATGCAGGCCGTTGATGCCTCTGACCGTAACGATTTGATCCGCTGTTGTTTCAGTAGTTGTACCCGGCAGCAAGGAGCCCTTCGGAATTGTAACCTGAAATTCACCGTTAGCAAGCGTGTTCGCCAGCGCATCCAGACTTTTAGAAAACTCAGCTACGTTTACATCTCGTGAAACGATCATGCCATGGACTTCGCCGCCAGTAAGCGCTCCGGTTGCAAATGCTGTCTCCAAAGCTCCGGAGGTTAATGGAGTAACATCTCCGCCGTCAACAAGGTTGACATTCCCCATCGTAATGGAATAGCCCGTTGCCCCTTCAACCACATTAATATTTACAATTTTAGACAGTTTATCTGTCATTAGATCTCGCTGGTCTCGCAAATCGTTAGCGTTATCACCGATAGACTCAATTTTTCTGATCTCGTCATTCAACGAAGATATCGTTTGCAGAAGCGAATTGGCCTCAGCCGCTTTATTCTCAATATTCGTTGTCAGATCGGAACTCATTTGGGACAACTGTCTGCTCAATTCATTGAATGAATCCGTCAACGCTTTAGAGGTTTCTCTTAAAATCTCGCGGCCTGTAACATTCTCCGGGTCTTTACTAAGATCAGACCAGGCATTCCAGAAGTTCTCTAGAACGGTTCTGATTCCCGTATCGGATGGTTCGTTTACGATCTGTTCCAGCTTGCTTAGCGTGTCGGTTTGAATCGATAAGCTGCCCACACCTTTATTTTGTTCGCGGTATTGCGTATCTAGAAAGGAATTGCGGATTCGTGTAATGGAAGTATATTCTACCCCGGTTCCGAGCTGACCCGGTGCTGTCGAGCGTTGCATACCATAGGCTTCCATAGGTCTGGATGCCACCATATTTACTTTTTGTCTTGAAAATCCCTCTGTATTGGCATTTGCAATATTATGGCCCACGGTATTAAGAGCGGCCTGCTGTGTGAACAAGCTCCGCTTAGCAGTCTCTATAGAATGGAAAGTTGATCTCATCTTAAATCCTCCTTCTTATCCTCGGGAATCGAACAATCCGTTGCGCTTGTAATTCCCAAGCTGGTTCATCGGATGCTGGTAAACGACATCCTCACTTGGATCCTCTACCATCAAATCTATGGAAAAGTCAATAAACGCGATCGATTGTTGGACCAACTGCTGATTCAACTCATTCACTTGTTTTAATTCCTTAAGAATATCTGTTAGCTGCTCATGCAGCCGCGTAAGCCGCTGCTTCGTTTCCAACTCGCTAACCGATTTAATAACCTCAGAAAGTAAGGACACCCGGTACCGGAAACCGATATCCTTGAAATAGCGCAGCGTAATCAAGCTGCGGTTACGCTCCAACTCCTCAGCCTGAGCAACCAAAAGCTTCTCCTTTTGGGTAACCACGTTAAGCTGAAGAAAATCATTGTTTATGATTAACGGTTTTTTGGATCTCTCGATTTCCAGCAGGGTGCCATACAAGGCAAGCTGCGCCTGAAGGATCTCGATAATAGGCTGTACGGACATAGTCAGCTGCATCCTTCCTTATTTGCCGGGATCGCTTTTAAAATAAGCCATTAGCTTTTCGGCTATTTTACCCGCTTCAACATGATACGTACCGGACGAAACCTCTTGCTTTAATTGCTCGATCTGCTTGGATCGCTCCGTGCCTTGTGCTTGACTCGAAGATAGCATTTCCTTCGCTTCCGCCGAAATTTGAACGTTGTCCTTTTGACGCTTTTGGCTCGTGCCTGCCGCACGGGATTCATTTTGCTTCAAGTAATTGTTCAACGCGCCAATGCGCTGGGGCTCATTTATTTTCAAATTCTCCACCTCATCTTTTCAGTGCATCAAAAAAGCCGATAACTCTTTACAAGTATTATCGGCTTGAATGAAATGAAATTTTATAGAACATTTGTAGAATGCCATTATTTACTGGCTTTAGTGATCTTTTATCCGGTAAGCGCTATGTGCGCTCGTAGGTTTTTCCATCATCTGGTTTGCTCGCAAAAGTCGATTTCAGTTTATTTGCATCCTTCTGCAAACGCGCTCGGCAGTTATCGCAAATATGATTGTCTCGAATAAGCGTACCACACACTTCGCAAGGATAGGACATATTAGGCGCATTCACAAGCGAAATTCTGCCCTCACGGACGAATTTCGTAATTTGCCGAATGGACACTCCTGTCGCTTCAGACAGTTCTGTAATGATAGCCCCTTTATTTTCTCTCAAGTAGGTCGTGCACAGCTCATATTCTTTATCAATATCTTTTATGCATGCCGGGCATACATCACGGAAGTTTTTAGCGAAGAGTCTGCCGCAGCGAGGACAATTGTCTAAATTCATTATAAACATCCCCCAATTCCATCTGTTAACAATTAATTATCCTCTATTCTAGCGGATTGTGCCAATGATTTCACTATTAATCTTATAAATGCTAGTGCCGATTAGGAGCGAGCCCAGGTTAAGGCATAAATATCAAGAGGAAAGGGAGCATTGCGATGAAGCGCTTCTGAGCAAGACTGAATGGTGCTGCCAGTCGTATAGATGTCGTCAATGAGAAGGATTTGCCGGCGCTGGCGAGGCTCAGGGGCTGGCAGGGCCTGGGAAGACGCGGCTTGATTGCCGATAGCAGGGTCTATTGCTGTCCGTGACAAATGATCCAACCCCTCCGGTAACGCCCGGAAAAGGCGCTGTGTATTGCGCATCCGCTCGGAACGGGATTGAAAGCTTTGCTTCTCGGTGTGCCGATCACGGGATAGCATATTTATAAGAGGGATATGGAATTGACGGGATATTCGCTCAGCAAACCGCTCGGCCTGATTAAACCCCCGTTCCTCCGCCCGTTCAGAGCTGACCGGCACATACGTGACGGCATCCCAGCGGAATTTGTCAGTTGATGCTGCCCCTCCATTTAACGGAATGCGGAGAGTTCGATTTTGAAGGATAATGCGGGCTGCGGCAAGCTTTGTCACCGCATGATACGCCGGTACCATCATTTCAGCCAATAGCGGCCCCAGTTGCTCATTCCCCCGGTACTTGTATTGGGCTAGCCATTCTCTCATTTCACTCGTATATTGAACCGCACTTCGATTTGCAACAAAATAAGCATTCGTTCGTCTTGCGCAATCTCCGCAGACGATTCCTCGTCCACAAATCCGGCACTTTAGGTGAAGGAGCCACGGGATAGCATGCAGGCAGATATGACAGACAGAACCTGTGAATGATTTTGGCAATTCGGAAGGCAATCCATTGCGTGATGGAGAACTGCCCTCACGGATCATTTGTCCGCAAAACGTGCAGGGCACAGCGTTCGGGCCTAACCATTGAATCGAATGGTCAAGCAGAAATTGAAGAAGCCACTTCATAGACAAAATAGCAACAGCCTCCCTTATTGTTCTAAATAGCCGTTGGCACGGGCGATTCGATTCATTTTCTGAATATGTCGTACAGCTGCAACTTGCGATCGGGTCCGCTCTTTACCGCCAAAATAGACGAACCCATTCGGGTCGTCTGCCGAACGCCCCGCCCGGCCCGCCATCTGAACGAGTGAAGCTTCGTCGAACAATCTGCCATCCGCATCCAGTATGTACACATCACTGCGGGGGATTGTCACTCCCCGTTCTAAAATCGTAGTCGTAACGAGTACGCGCAGCTCCTTGTTACGAAAACATATAATTTTCTCCGCCCGCTGCGGATCTTTAGAGGATGTCCCGCCAATGGCCGGCTGCTTCAGGACGCTGCGCAGCAGTGCCGCCATCGGCTCCGTCTGCTCGATACGCTGAACGAAAACAAACAGCTGCGCGCCCCGCTGTAGAGATTTCATCATGGCTGCTTGAAGACCCGCAGTTATTCTTTTCGTCATAAGCATTTGCCTGACAGTTGGCGTTCGAAGCAGACTGGGGACGGGCAGCGGCTGCCGATGATAACGCGCCGGTACACGGGCATGGGGCAAGCGTCCCTTACTGGCTTGCCTTTGAAGCTCCATCGGCGGGGTAGCAGAAAGCAGCATCCTTACCGCCGCGGGTGAACAGCAGCGCTCCGCCGCATAGTGGAGAACGGGATCATTGACGTAGGGAAAAGCATCCAATTCGTCGATAATGACGAGATTGAAGCTTTGATAAAATCGCATCAACTGATGTGTAGTAGCCAGCGTAATTTCTCCCCGTTCCCAGCGCTGCTCGCTGCCGCCGTATAAAGTGACAACCTTAGCTCCGGGAAAAGCCTTTCGGATGCGCGGGTCCAACTCCAGCACCACATCTCTCCGGGGAGTAGCGATCAGCACTTGGCCGCCAAGCCTTGTAACGGAATCCACAAGCGGAAAGATCATTTCCGTTTTTCCCGCTCCCGTAACCGCCCACAGGAGAAAGCTTGGCGGCGGTGACTCGCTTTGGCGCACATTCGCTGAAGAAGAATGAAGGGTAGATTTGACGAAGCGAAGCGCTGTTTTGGTGGCGGCCGCTTGGGCCGGGCTAAGCCCCCAACGAGCGAACGCCAATTTGGTTTGCGGCGCCTCAGACTCAGCGCCGCCAAGAAGCGACGGCATGCCGAGGATTAGCAGCTCGCATTCGCGGCTGCGTCCCATTCCGAGGCATGCCGAGCAGTAAGCGCACATGCGCCCGCACGATGCGCAGCGCGTGCGGTGCATGTGCGCCTCGCCGCTGCCGCAGCGC